>CAZEJS010000052.1:0-1551 GCA_964512645.1 uncultured Acidimicrobiales bacterium | reverse complement strand
GCCACCCCGCCGCTTTCTTCATCCCCGATACCCCGCCGTGGTCGTCGCTGAACGCCTTGGAGTTCTCCGCGATGCCCCTGTCGGCCCTGGCGAGGCCATGCCAGGTCATCAGCGCGAAAAGGACGGCGAGGATAACCGCGCACGCCGCCCTGAGGGCCTTCAAGGCGGACCGCCGGGCCGGCGTGAGGCGCCCGGCGCGCCGCTCGAGCCTGCTGCCGGGGCCCGGCGCGCCCTCCGGGTCCGCCCCGGCCGTCCCCGGGCGGTGAACCTCGTCAACGGCCGCGGTCGAGAGCGTGGGCGAGCCGTCGCCGCCGGCCCGGGCCCCGCCCGGGACCCTCAGCACCCTGCGCGCGAACGCCCCGCCCGGCGAGAAGAACGCCCGGGAGAGGGCCAGGAGGTCTACAAACATGAAGCCTATCACCAGTGCCACGGCGGGCACCGCGGGGGCCATGAACCGTTCGTAGGCGTAGTACCAGAACAGGTGGAAGCCCGCGAACAGCGCGAACCAGCCGACCGCCACGCCGAAGGGCTTCCATTTCCCGCGCAGGAGCAGCCAGAGCGACCCCAGCATGAACAGGGCCGAGAAGAGAGCGTCGGACATGCCGTTCCAGACGTACACCTTCGCCCGGTGTTTGAGCACCGGGAAAGTCACCTCCATGCTGTACTCCTTGAACTCCCCGACGTAGGAGGTGATCTTCCCGGTGACAATGATGTTCCTCACGACGTACACCCCCATTGGGAGGCCGAACGCCAGCAGCATCACCGCCGGCTCCCACGGCCGGAAACCGGAGCCCCGGTAATAGGCAACGAGGATCAGCGCCAGGAGCGGCAGGAACAGCAGGCCCTCCCACCTGACCAGGAAGCAGAGCCCTCCGGCCATCGCCGCCAGCGCCCTGCGGGCCGGGGACGCCCGCTTGCAGCCGGTCAGGGCCAGCCACGTCCCCAGGGCGAACAGGAGCGTAAACAGCCCCTCGGTCATCGGCAGCACCGTCCACTTCAGGAACGTCGGCTGGAACGCCACGACGAACGCCGCGGCGAGCCCCGCCCACCTGTCGAACAGTTCCCTGCCGATCCCGTAGGTCGCCCACACCGTCATGGTCGCCCCCAGCACCGCCAGCAGGTTCGCCGACCGCTCGAGGCCCCCGGTGAGGAACCCGCCCAGCCAGATGAAAATCGGGTAGCCGGGCAGGTACTTGGTGTGCGCCACGCCCCTGACGGTGTAGGTGAAGGTGTCCCTTATGGAGCGCGCCAGTATCAGGAAGTAGTAGCTGTCGGCCGTGTACTCCGTGTGCCTGGACAGGTAATACATCCTCAGGAAGAACGCGGCGGCCATGACCGCCACCAGCATCAGCACGTGCCAGTGGGCCTTCGCGAAGGCGAGCGCCCTTTCTCGCCGCGGCGGCCCCTGGCAGGTCCCCCCGTCGAGCTCGCTATCCCCGGGCAATCCTATCCAGCCTCTCGATCATCGTCGCCGCGACCGCGTCCCACGAGCGTTCGGCGCGCAGGACCCGGGAAGCGTCCAGCGCCTCTTTCCGCGCCTCGGAAGCGCCC
>CAZEJS010000051.1:0-1768 GCA_964512645.1 uncultured Acidimicrobiales bacterium | reverse complement strand
CTAGCCGTCTTGTAGGACCATAGTCTGCATGAACGTGTCAGAGATGTTACGCAACAAGTCGCGCCTCCTGGAGCAGGCGGTCCGTCGCCACATCTACGGCGGCGAGGGCCGTGCGGAGCGGGGGCGGTGCCTGCGAGGCGATGCGGTGGTCGAGCGCCTGGAACCCCGGCCGGAGGACGCGGGCGTAGAGCTTGGTCAGAAAGAGGGCGACGCGCCGGCCGTGCGGTGTCAGGGTATAGCAGAGCTTGCCATCGATCCGCTGAATGAGCCCCTTGCGGGCGAGGCGCCGCAGGTCGTAGCCCATTTGCCGGGGGGTGTACGCCGCGTCGGTTCCGAGGAGCTGGGCGACCTGCGGCCGGAGTCGCCGGTTGGTGATGCCCGCGGGGGTGAGGCCGAAGAGGCACAGCGCCGCGAGCAGGGCCATGACCCGCGGCTGGCCGAACTTGAGGCCGGGGGCGGGCTGGCCGTCCACGGTCCGGCCCGGGAGAACCAGCTCCGCGAACCGCGGCTCCCCGAGCCCGCAGTCCTGGGCCACCCGCTCCGCTTGGAGGAGCCGAGTGTTGATGCGCTGCCCGAGCGTGCGGAGGTAGGCGAAGTTACTCAGACCCCTCTTGACGCCGAAGTCGTAGGTGTCGTTGAAGGTGGTCTCGGTGCGCAGGGCGCGCCCCTCCTTGAAGTATTGCTTGATGTGGCAGCGCTTGTACTCGACGTGGAGACTGGGGACCACGCCGTCGGTGATGACCCGGGTCCGGAAGCGCCCCGGCGTGGCCCGGGTGATCTTCCGGTCGAAGAGGAGCTGCATCCGACTGGGCCGGCCGAGGTCCAACTGGTCCCGGAGCACCTCCTCGAAGAACTCCCGGCCGCGGAGCGGGCGGTCGAAGACCTGGGTCCGGCTCACCTCCAGCTGGAGGAGGGAGAGGCGGTAGCCGAAGCCGGCGGCGCGATCGGCGACCGTCACGGGCAGCGGGAGCCGCGCGACCCAGCGGTCGAAGACGGCCTGGACATCGGCGGCGCTCAACGATTCGCAGACGGTGTGGAGGACGGCCGGCCGGGAACACGCCTGGAAGCCGTTATCCAGCGGCGTGAAGGGGACGCGACGCCGAGTCAATTGCCGCTTGGCCCACTCGTGCCCGTTGAGGCAGCACTTCATGGTGTAGGGAGCGTATCCGCAGACCTTCAGGAACCCGGGGCCCCAGTCCCGGTCCACGAAGTAGAGGTAGTAGTGGTTGACGCAGACCGTCTTCCACCGGTACGCGAAGTGGAGGTGGCGCCCCTGCACCTGCTTCGTGGCGGTCCAGGCCTTGGCGCGCTCCTGGGCCACGCCCACGCAGATCACCCCCTGCGTGCCGTGGAACCGGTCCCGGTACCGCTGGACCACGTCGTCCTTCCGCTCCCCTTTCTGGAACTCGATCCACGGGATGCCGAGGCGGGCGGCCCACGCGCGGAGCCCGGTCTTGAAGGCGTCGGTGATCTGACCGAAGCACACCGGGGACGGGATCGGGTGGCCCCGGTGCCGCAGGAAGGCGACCACCCCGCCCTCGCTCTGCAGCCGGGGCACGTAGGCATTCAGGTAGAGCCGGTCCACGCAATCGACTGTCAAGGTCACGTGCTCCGTGATAAGCTCGGCGACGTTGGGCATGGCCTCCTCCGCGGTTTGGCGATCTCGGAAGAGCTACCACCCAACGGGCGTCCGGGGGAAGCGGAATCGTTCCGTGGTCTCACGGACGCTTTTCTTTTACCTCGTCGGTTTGAGGCGGAGCTTCGTTAG
>CAZEJS010000050.1:0-1885 GCA_964512645.1 uncultured Acidimicrobiales bacterium | reverse complement strand
CTAGAGTCACGTAGATAGCTCACGAGCAGCCTGCACGGTACTGTCTACACCGTGATCGTCTCCAGGAGAGCGTAGGCACGGTGCTGCGTGGCGTTGGGCGTGGTGAGGAGGGTAAAGGTCGGCTCGTCGGCCGCGGCGCCCTGCCGCCGGCACACGTTCCGGACGATGCCGCTCAGCTCCGTGAGCAGGGTCCGGAAGCTGTGCACCGGCGTGCCGTCGTCGAGGACCTTCGTGTGGACCTTGCGCAGGGCGGCCGCGGAGCGCGCCGCCGGCGCCACGGGGTCCCGGGTGGTCTTGGCGGCTTGGTCCTCATCGGCGAAGAGAAGCGGGCGCCACGCCGCGCGCATGTGCCACTCGACGTAGTAGGCCAGCAGGCAGAGGAAGATGTGGGCCCGGACCCGGTCCGCCAGTCGGTGATGGATGGGCCGCACTTCGAGATCGATCGTCTTCAGCGTGCGGAAGGCGCGCTCCACCTGGCTGAGCTGCTTGTAGCTGCGCACGGCGTCCGCCGTCCCCAGCCGCGCCGCCGGGACGCTCGTCCGGAGCACGTAGAGGCCGTCCAGCGCCGCCTCGGCGGCCACCTGCCGGTCGTCGATGGCGAAGTCGAAGCCGTCCGCCCGGATGTCCAGCCGGAAGTGTTTGGCGACCTTGTACTTGTTCACGACCTTGCCCACCCGGACCCCGATGGCGTCCTGTCCGGTGAGCCGGCCGCGGGCGACCATGCCGCGGACGCGCTCCAGTTCCTGGGTGGTCGCCGCCAGCAGCGCCTGCCGCTTGCGGGCCCGCAATGTGGCCAACTCCGGGTTGCGACACGCCACCAGCCGCTCGCCGGGGAACTCCGGGGCTGTGAGCTCGAACAGGTTCCGCTCGTCGAAGAGCCCGAGCTGCAGGTGGCCCCCCGCGACGAGGTCCCGGATCGCGCCGGTCTTGAGCGCCGTGATCCAGTCCACGCCCGGGAGTTGCTGCAGCGCGGTGATCTGCGTCTGCGAGATCATGCCGCGGTCGCCCACCAGCACCAGCTGCTCGATCCCGAAGGCGGTCCGCACCCGCGTGACCTCGGGCAGCAGGGTCGTCGGGTCGCCCGTGTTCCCCGGGACGACGGAGACCGCGACCGGGCAGCCGCGGGCGTCGCTGAGCAGGCCGTAGTTGACCTGGAGCTTCCCCTTCTTGCCGTCCCGGTCATGGCCGAAGGCAGCCAGCGGACACGTGGTCCCCTCGAAGTAACTCGACGTGAGATCGTAGAGCACCAGGCCGCCCGCCCGGAGGTGCCGGGCCGCCAGCTTCTGCTCGATCCGGGCTTGCCGGGCAAGCAGCCAGTCCAGCGCCGCGTAGCAGGCGTCCTCATCCGCGCCGGCCACCCCGAGGTCGGCGGGGAGGGTGGTGGTGTGCCACCAGCGGGTGGTGGCCAGCTTGCTCTCGGGCGCCAGGATCCGGGCGACCACCATCGCCACCACGAGGGCCCGCTCCCGCGAGGGACGGGCCGCGAGGAGCGCCTCGAAGCCCAGGCGCCGCATCGCGGTGCGGACGGCCTGCACGTGGCCGTGATGCGGGGAGGCCACCACGTCGAAGAGCTGGTCGACGGGGGCCAGGCGTTCGTCCCGCAACACGCGGCGCAGCAGCTCGACCTTGGCGGGCGGCCACGCGCTCAGATTGGCCAGGGTGCGGTTCTTGACCTGGCCCCCCTCCCGGTAGCCTTCCCGCAGCAGGATGGCCGGCCGGGACCCGCGATTCGGGACGGTGGCGATATACATGCCAACATATTACGTCAATTATTAACCAAGTCAAGCATTATTTATATCATACATGTCAACATAATGCACGCCAATCTCCCGATAACCCTATGCTTTTCTTAGCCATTTAGTGCAGCAGAAGGCAGGAACTTCAG
>CAZEJS010000049.1:0-1950 GCA_964512645.1 uncultured Acidimicrobiales bacterium | reverse complement strand
CGTACACAGAGAATCCCGTAGGCCAGAGGGGTGGCCGCACCACCCTGAAGCGATTTCAGCCTCGTTAATTATAAATACAGACGGCGACAGGGTCGCAGACCTGGAAGCCAGCACAGAGGAATCGATCGAGCGGACGATGGGCAAAATCATGTGGCACTGCCGGGAAACCAGGCAGACAACAGAGAAAACAAACCTTGCCCTAAGGTCTGGTCACGGCGAGATTCCCGAGGGTCTGTCGGGGTGTGAGCGCCTGGCATGCGGGAAGAGAAGCGCTGAGAACTTGGGAGGCCCCATCGGCTCCCGGCGGCGAAGGTAAGGCATGCGGTTCGTGAGACACAGCAGGGGAAACCCGGACACGGTGTTAGACCGAAGCCTACAGCCCGCCGACCGGGGAAGCGTCACCGACCGAGAAGGGAGGGGCGCTGGTAGTGGATGGGGAGTCAGACCGGCTCATAGTACTGCACGCCCGGGGGAGCCGTGGTTGGCGGGAAGGGGTCGGCGAAGTTACGTAACCAACAAAGGCAACTTCATCCAGACCTGTCGAGCTGAACCATGAAGCAAACCTCCCTGTTGGGAATAGCGAAGAAAGCGGCATCGGACAAGGCCCATCGATTCCAGAACCTCATGCAACTGCTGACCGTGGGTTATCTACTGGCCTGCTGGAGGCTGATCAACAAGCGCGCGGCCTGCGGCGTGGACCGTCAGGACGCGCGGCACTATGAGGCCAACCTGCGAGAAAACGTCGAAGGACTGGTGGCGGCACTCAAAGGAGGATGGTATCGGGCCAAGCTGGTGCTCAGAAGATATATCCCCAAGCTCAATGGAAAAATGAGGCCCTTGGGGATACCCGCCATCGCGGATAAGGTGCTGCAGATGGGCGTGACCAAGATCCTGGAGGAGATCTACGAGCAGGACTTTCGCGGCTGCAGTTATGGCTACCGACCCCACGTCGGTGCCCTGGACGCCGTGCGAGACCTGAGCGCGGCGTTGCGGAGTGGGCGATATCACGTTCTGGTCGAGGCGGACATCCGCCGCTTTTTCGACCGGATCGACCACGACCGGCTGGTCACGCTGTTACGGCAACGGATTGCCGACGAGCGGTTCCTGCGGCTGATCCAAAAATGGCTGAAAGCGGGCATATTGGAGCCGGATGGCACGGTGCAGCACCCGGAACAGGGGTCACCGCAAGGCGGGATCGTCTCACCGGTCCTCGCCAACGTCTATCTTCACTATGCCCTGGATGTATGGTTCGAGGATACGGTCAAGGCGCACTGCAAAGGCCAGGCGTTCCTCTGTCGGTATGCGGACGACTTCGTGTGCGCTTTCGAGTGTGCCACCGATGCCGAGCGCTTCTACCGCGTGCTGGGAGCACGCCTGGCGACGTTCGGCCTGGAAGTCGCACCCGAGAAGACGCAGCTGCTGCGGTTCTCACGCCAGGACGTAGCGAGAAACGGGACGTTCGAATTCCTGGGATTCGAGTTCCGCTGGGCGCATGGTCGCTGGGGGAAGCCGATGCTGAAGCGCCGGACCTCCCGGCGGAAGTACCGTGCCGCGCTGGCGAGTTTCCACACCTGGTGTCGTCAGCACGGTCAGCGGCGCACGGACCGGCTCTTCGCCGACCTCAACGCGAAGCTGCGCGGGCACTACCACTACTATGGTGTCCGCGGCAACTCCAAGAGCCTGAATGACTTCTATTATCAGATCACCCGTATGCTGTTCCGCCAGTTGAACCGCCGCAGCCAGCGGCGCAGCTATAACTGGAAAGGCTTTACTGAGCTGATCAGGGTCTTCAAGCTCGAACGACCATACATCTGCCACAACTTCTGAGTAACCGTCGGAGTCGTCATGTGCGAAGCGAGTAACTTCGAAGAGCCCGGTGCGGTAGTTCCGCACGCCGGGATCTGTACGGGGGCGGTCGGGCAACCGGCCGTCCTACCGTGATAACGGGCG
>CAZEJS010000048.1:0-2041 GCA_964512645.1 uncultured Acidimicrobiales bacterium | reverse complement strand
CGAGAGAAGGAAGGTACGGTGGGACTTGGGACACCACTTGACGGGACGTGGCCTGGAGTCCTGGCCGATGCCATAGCATCAACAGGGAGCGGCGGGTGACTGCAGTAGTGAGCGATCGACGCGCGGTTGTCAGTGGCCTCGACTGTCTCGAGACCGTGGAGATCATCGAAAAGAGTGCTACGGAGGAGAATCCGATCACGGATGTGACGGACGCCGGGCCTGGAGACGGTGAAGATCATGGAGGCTGTCGAGAGCTCATTTGAGGAGAAAGATTGAGATGTTCCAATCAAACGGTAACCTCATTCGATACGGGATTGGCTTCCTGGCGAGGAAGGATGAAGTCCCGGGCCGCTTTTCAGGCTTGGAAATCGAGGTTCGCCCGCTTGTGATTGGTGATTGACCGCATAATATGACAAGCGGCCCTTACGGAGATTGAGATGGGTGCCAGGGTACTGTTCATACATCCACCGTACGTGACTCACGTCGTATCTCCCCCGATGGGCATCGGGTACATCTCGAGTTACCTCAAGAGGGAGGGCCACGACGTCTCGCTGCTCGATCTCAACGTGTCTGCGGCCACCAGGCGTAATATCGCGGAGAGGTTGCGGGAATACCGTCCCGATCTGGTGGGCGTGCCGTTGATGTGCACAGGGATGGACCAGGTTCGTGACATCGTGGATACAGTTAAGAGGTTCGCCGGCACGCCGGTAGTGCTGGGGGGCGCCCAGGCTTCGGCCCTGCCGGAGCATTCACTTCGTTTCACAGGTGCGGATTATGTGGTCATTGGTGAGGGGGAGGTTACCACATCGGAACTCGTGGCCGCGCTCGGTTCAGCGTTGGACCTGGGCGGGGTGCGAGGGCTTGGCTATATGGTCGATGGTGAGTACCTGCAGAACGCACCACGGCCTATGGTTGAGGACCTGGACACTCTCCCAGTGCCCGACTGGAGCCTCGTCAATCCCCGCAGTTACCGGATCGCGCCGATTCTCAGTTCGGCGAAGGCGTTCCCGATCGCTCCCGTAGTCACCAGCCGCGGCTGCCCGTTTGACTGTACTTTCTGCGCCGGGAAGTCCATCTGGGGCAAGACCTACCGGTTCAGGCAGGCCGCTCCCGTGGTCGATGAGATCGAGATGCTCATAAGGGATTTCGGTGTCAGGGAGATATTCATGGGGGACGATAATTTCAACCTCCGGACCTCCCACGCTACCGATATCTGCGAGGAATTGATGCGCCGAGAAGTCAAGGTTCCATGGGCATGTCCAAACGGGGTGAGGGTCGATTCGCTGAACCCCGATTTGCTGGCCCTGATGAAGAGGTCGGGGTGCCATCTGGTCGGGTTGGGGATCGAGTCGGGGGACCAGGGGGTCCTCGACATGGCCAGGAAACGCCTGGATCTCTCCATTGTCCCGCGTGTTTGTCAGGAGATCGACAGGGCCGGCATTACCGCCGTCGGTTTCTTTGTGCTAGGGTTGCCCGGGGATACCCGGGAAACCATAGAGAAGACGATGAGGTTTTCGAGGGAGCTTCCGCTCAAGCGCGCGTGGTTCAACATCCTGGCGCCGTATCCTGGGTCGGAGTTGTTCGAAGTGTACCTGCGCAACAGGAACATCGGCAGCCTTGAATGGCGTGCGCTCGACACCTGCGGTGACGATGTGGTCCAGATGTCCGAAGTGAGCTCCGAAGAGCTGGACAGGCTCCAGAAGAAGGCGGCGTTCCTGTTCTACTCGCGGCCGCGCATACTCTTGGACCTCTTGTTGTCCCAGAGGCCGGCAACCGTTGTTTCTCTTCTCAGGACGAGGTTTGTCCAGAAAGCGCTTGGAAGAGGTAGAGATGCAGGAACCGTTAGTTGAACGGAATAGAGGATTTGATCATGCATGGGGCGAGGCTGCCCGCTGCCCGGTGTCGGTGGACCCCTGCCAAAGCCCGCCAGGCGGGGGCGGTGGATACCGTTGGGATCGATTACAGTGACATTCTGCCGTCTTCCCTTTGTACCGCACCCGGTTCCTTGGACCAACCTTTGCGGCTCATGCCGCAGCCTCCA
>CAZEJS010000047.1:0-2258 GCA_964512645.1 uncultured Acidimicrobiales bacterium | reverse complement strand
CGGCCTCGCGGCCGGTCGGGTTCATCAGGCAGAGCCACTGCTGGAAGTTGCCCCGGGTGGTCCCCTCGGCGAAGTACCAGCTCGTCGCCCCCTCGTCCGCCCCGGTGCAGTTGTGGACCCCGCTGGGCCTTGACCCCAGTATCGGCGTCGGGCAGGCGAAGTACATCACCCGCTCGGCGACTATTCGCCTGGTGGAGTTCACCGCCATGCTCACGTCCTTCTCCGCGCCCGCCCCCGAATTGACGTCCACTGTCAGGCGGCTCTTTGCCGGGACCACGACGTTCTGAGGCACCGGCGGCGTCCCGTCGGCGTAGACGTAAGTCACCAGGACGTTGGCCTCGGCATCCCCGGGGTTCTGCAGCGCGAGCCAGGTCTGGAAGCCGGAGCGGGTGGTCCCCTCGGCGAAGAGGAAGCGCGTGGAAGTGCCGGCCCTGCCCAGCACCTGCTCGCCCCCGTCGAGGCCGCCGGCGGTGAAGTACATCGAGCGCTCGGCGACGAAGTGCCCGCTGCCGGTCACCCGCGCCGAGACATCCAGCCCCGGCCCGAGGAACAGGTTCACGTCCACCGTGGTGCGCGAGTTCGGGGCGAGAACGACGTCCTGCTCCCTGTTGCCACCGCCGTTTATCATGTACTCGATCCTGCAGGCCTGCCGCTGCGCGGTGGGGTTCACCAGGCAAATCCACTCCTGGTATCCGGCGCGGGTGGTCCCCTCGGCGAAGTAGAACTCGCCCGCGGGCAGTCCCCCCGAGCCGAAGGTGACCATCCTCCCGTCGGCGATGCTCAGCAGGCCGTACCCGGTGGCGACGGCCGGGCCGCCGCCCTCGGCGCTCTGCCATACCGTCTTGCCGTCGGCCGCCCCCAGCACGAAGGTGTCGGTGCTGACCACGGGGGGCCACCCGGTAGAGCCGTTGTTCCCCACCGCTATCATGCCGTCCTTCCCAATGCACGGCGACATGTTGGGGCCGCCGATGCCGGTCCTGAGCCAGCGCAGCAAGGGCGACTTCCCGAGCCCGGTGTCCGCGCTGAAGGCCACCGTCGTATTGGTCCCCGGGTCGGGCCATCCCGCCGGCTGCTGCCCGGTCACGACGACGAGGCCGTCGGTCACCGCGGGCGTCCCCTGGGTGCCGTACGTCTTGATTTTCCACGCCTGTGCCCCGGTGCGCTTGTCCAGGCAGTAGAGGTGGCATGATGGCTTCGACGCGTCGAAATGGGGGTCGGTCGCGTAGATGAAGTCGGTGAAGTAGAGGTAGTCCCCGAAAACGGCGGGCGTCCCGACGACATCGATCCTGTTCACGGTGGAAAACGAGCCGCCCGCGCCCCAGGAGGTGACGGCTTTCCCGGTGGCCTCATCGACGCACCATACCTTGCCGTTGGGGAACACCGGGGCGCCCCATGCCGCCGCCTGGACGACGTAGACCTTCCCGCCCTCGATCGCGGCGGTTCCCATCGCCATGGTGTTGGCATCGAGAGAGAAAGTCCACAGGTGCTTACCGCCCCGGCTTATGTCCAGGCAGTGGTAGCATCCGTTGGCGAAGTCGCCGATTATCAACCGGTTGCCGTCGATGGCCGGAGAACTGTTCACCACGTCCGCGTTGGCCTTGATCGTACCCAGGTCTTTCGTCCAGAGGAGCGCGCCGGTGGAGCCGTCCAGCGCCTGGACCTTCGAGCCGGAAGCCACGTACACCACGCCGTTGACGACCGACGGCGAAGACCAGCTCATGTTGGCGGAGCCGGGCTCCACCGCCCTGGTCCAGACCTGCCTGCCCGTGCGCAGGTCGAAGCAGTATGTCCTGCCGTCCGCCCCCGCGGTCCCGGCCAGGAAATAGGCCCTGTCGCCGGCGACCACGGGCTGGCTTCCGTCCACCGCGTTCAGCGCCGCGGTCCGGCGCATCACCTTGCCCGTTAAGGGAAGCGCGATGTCTATCGCCCCCCCGTGGCCGGCGTCTTTCTGGTACTGGCCCCACTCGTCGGCGCCCCGCGCCAGGGCGACGGCCGGGAGCATGGTGATCAGCATGGCGGCCAGCGCCGCCAGTACGATTGTCCTTCTCATCTTGCGCTGTTCTCCTTTCGAATCCGGTCCTGCTCTTCCGCCCCGGCGCCTCTGCGGGTGCATGGGAAATGACCCGTCGACACCCCCTTCCGCACGACCGGGCCGCCCGAACCGGCATGAAAAAACCGCCCCCTGTCTTGGGGGCGGCGAATCGCCAGGCTAACCCTTGCTTTCCCACTCGCGAAGACAGTCCAGGGTATCCGCCCGG
>CAZEJS010000046.1:0-2967 GCA_964512645.1 uncultured Acidimicrobiales bacterium | reverse complement strand
AGGCCTCGATGGGCTACGAGGGCAAGGAGCTGACGGTGACCGAGATCGGGTGGCCCTGGGGCGTGAACCAGGAGTTCAGCGTCGCGGGCCAGGCCGAGGCCGCCGGGAACAAGGGCGTCGGGTCCCTCTGGGGCGTCGGCTGCCGCAAGATATGGTACTTCCAGGATGTGGACGCCGCGCCGGGCTCTTCGAAGAACGGCGATTACTACGGTCTGTTCGATTACTACGGAAGAGCACGGCCCGCCTGGAACGAGTACAAGCGCTGGCAGGGAATCCTGCCCGACTACGGGAACAAGCCCGGCCACCTGTGGTAGCTGTCTGGCAGGCGGCGCTCAAGGACAGCTTGACAGGTAAGACGCCGCAGGTGACGGGTGCGCGGCCCGCCCACGGCGGGGCGCGGTAAGACCGGGGCGTGACGGGAAACGGACGGTGGACGGGTGATCCCTAAGATAATCGGCGCTGTGGTCTCCCTCCCGCTGCTCCTCTTGCTTCCTGGACTGGCGCTGCTGCGCGGTAGGCTCTACTGCGGCGTGGGCGATTCATGGGCGGAGAGACTGCTGTTCGTAGTCGGAACCAGCGCCGGCATCTCGTCGTTGCTGGCCCTGCTGATGGCCGAGGCCGGATACCTGAGGATCTGGCTCCTGGACCTGGTGCTTGCCGCGGTCACCCTCCTCGCTTTCATCGCTTTCGGCGATACCCGCAGGGCGGTATTCTTCCCCCGCCCGCGACGCCGGGAGCTTCTGGCGGTTGCGGCAATCCTCCTCGTGGCGGTGGTGATGTTCGCAAGGCCAGCGGAGTTCGTTGCCGGCGAGGGAGACCCCAGCTACTACTACAACATCGGGTACCACCTCGCTCACAGCGGGGAGATGAACGTCCACGACGGATCCGTGCCCGCCCTGTCCGACTACGAGATCTCGACATTCTATGTGAACGACATCGCCCAGTTCGACGCCTTCCAGTTGAGGGACAGGGCCGCCGGACGGCTCCAGCCTCTCCTGTACCACCTGCTCCCGGCCTGGATCGGTATTTTCATCATGCTGTTCGGCCCGTTCGGGGGGCTCTGGGTGACCCCCCTGTTCGCCCTGCTGGGGCTGTTGGCGATCTACGCCCTGGCCCGGAGGCTCGGCGGTCCGCTGGCCGCCGGTGCGGCGGGGCTGCTCGGCGCCACCTTCACACTCTCGGTCTGGTTCGCGCGCATACCTCTGTCCGAAACGATGGGCGCCTTCTTCGCGCTCTCCTCCGTGCTGTTCTTCGTTGGGTATCCGGGGAGCGGCAATGCGATGATGGCAGTGGGCTGCGCGCTGGCGGCGACGTGCGCCGCCTGCGCCCGCCCCGAGGCGGCGCTTCTCTTCGTTCCGCTGCTGCTGGTGATGCTGGCCAGGCTGTTCGTACGCCCGTTCCGCCGGGCGGATTACGCGGCGGCCAACGGCCTCCTTGTGGGAGCGGCCTGCGTTCTCGCCTACATACGGTTCGCCGAGTTTAACTACGTGAGCGGCAACTTCGGCAAGGTCCTCCACGTATTCGGTAGCCACGCGAACATGAGCGTCTTTCTCCGGGCCTCCGCCGCGCTGCTCGTCCTCGCGGCGGTAGCGTTCAACTTCCGTCCGATCGGGAGGCTCGCCTCCCGCATGGGCAGCGCCGTGCGCTCGAGGATCGGGGAGGACAGGGCACGAATCGCCGACAGGGCTTTCAAGGGGCTGGCGGCCCTGGTGGTGCTGGCGGCGTTCGCCTACCTGCTGAACATGTACCGGGGCGTTTCTACGGCCAGCGCCCCCCAGCAGATGTTCACCCGCACGTCGGAGCTCTTCGGTGGAGTGGTGGCCGTGTTCGTGGCCGGCTTGTGCCTGGCCATCCTGCTCGCGGACGAGCTCTCGTTCTCCTTCGTAGCGTGTTCGCTGGTGGTGTTGTTGAGCATCGGGGTCCAGGAGTCCTCACTGGCGCTGGGCCTCTACCCCTGGGACTCACGCCGTTACATGACGGTGACGGTCCCGCTATTGCTGGTAGGCTTCGGCTACCTGGTTAGCTTTCTCTTCAGGCACGGTAACGCCGTGCTGAAGGTAGCGGTGATTGGGGGTACGGCGCTGGTCCTGGTCCTTTTCCTTCGCAACGATCGGCCGATTCTGAGGCACGTGGAGTATCAGGGAATCGACCGCCAGTTATCCGCGCTCGCGTCGAAGTTCGGAGGAGATGTCGTGGTGATGGTCGATCCTTACAACGCGGAGGTGTTCGGGGTCCCGTTGAGATACCAGCACGGGATCGACGCGCGCAAGGTGTTCGTGCTGCGCTCGCCCCAGGGGTTCGCGTCCATGGTCAGGAAATACAACGAGGAGGGACGCAGGGTCGTCATCGACACCAACGACATGCACGCGCCCAACATCAGGCTCACCAGGGACATCAACAACCTTGTGAGCTTCGACCCGGCGTTTTCCGTGGGGATAGATTACCCGCACGTAGTTCCCTCGTCTTCCGCCGCGTTCCCGCGGGAGGTTGCCCGGCAGGAGCACGCCCTGTCCTTCTACTACGTAACGTTGAAGGGGGAGAGGTGACGGAGCGGCGATGTTGCGCCGGAAGGACCGCGGGGGCGGGGCGGCGCGCGCCGGGCGCTTCCCGGATCTCAGCCCCGGTCGTTCTCGCGGCGGCGTGCGCGCTGTTCGCCGTGGCGTTGCTGCCGCAGATCGGCCCGCCCGCCCGCTGCCTCCCGTCTCCCGAAGTTCCGGCCGCTTTCCGCGTGGGACAGCCCGGCTCTCATGGCCCTGCGGACAGGCAGCTCCTGGGCCTGTTCAGCGAGGACGTACCCGTCAGCATGGGCTCCAGGATCCCCGCCTCCGAGAGGCGGCACATCAGGAACGTGAGGATCTTCTGCCAGTGGAAGCTCATCGAGAGACAGCGCAAGGGGGCGTTCGACTGGACCCACATGGACACCCAGATCAACAGCGCGCTCGGCATGGGCGTCAACAGCATCCTGCT
>CAZEJS010000045.1:0-3336 GCA_964512645.1 uncultured Acidimicrobiales bacterium | reverse complement strand
CGGGGCAACTTCCAGCAGTGGCTCTGCCTGATGAACCCGACCGGCCGCGAGGCCGAGGTCACCGTCCGGTACATGAAGGCGTCGGGCCCGGCCGTGGAGGTCCGGAAAACGCTGGAGGCCGACTCGCGCACCACCATAGACGTCAACGCGGAGGTGGGACCGGACCAGGACGTATCGGTGCTGGTGACCTCGGACGAGCCCATCGTCGCCGAGCGCCCGATGTACTTCCAGTTCCAGCCCGGGACGGGCGCCTTCTGGAAGGGCGGGCACAATTCGACCGGGGCGGTCTACTCCGCGTACAAGTGGGAGTTCGCCGAAGGGTGCACCCGCGAGGGTTTCATCACTTACCTGTGCATCGCCAACCCCGGCGCCGCCGGGCAGAAGGTAACCATCGACTACTTCGTGACCGGGCCGGACGGACGCAGGGAGAAAAAGAGCAGCGAGGTGACGGTCGCGGCGAACAGCCGCAAGACCGTGGTCGTCAACGACGAAGTGGGAGCGGGCGTGGACGTCTCCGCGACGCTGACCTGTGCGGCCCCCATCGTGGTGGAACGCCCGATGTACTTCAGCTTCGATGGATACACTGACGGAGGGGTGTCGCTGGGGCTGCCCGGCGCCCCCTGAACGAACGGACGGGTGGGGCCGGAGGAGCGCCGGCCCCTCCTTTCGAGGTGGAAGTTGGCCAGGAAGACGGCAATATGGTTCGCGCTGACGGTCATCGCCGCGGTCGTGGTGTTCGCCGGGCTCCGGGGGTGCACGGCCATGCCCTGGAACAGGAGCCGGGGCGGCTCCGGGACGGTGCGCATCGCCGTCACCTGTGACTACGGTGGGGCAAAGGTGAAGGAGGGCCGGGTGTCGATTCCCGACGGGGCCTCGGTGATGGAGGCGCTGCAGTCGTTTGCCGGGGTGGAAACGGAGTACGGCGGCGGGTTCGTGTCCCGCATCGAGGGCATCGCCAGCACCTCCGGTTCTTCGCGCAGCGACTGGTTCTACTACCTCAACGGCATAATGCCCGCCGCCGGCGCGCAGGATGTCCGGGTGACGCCGGGTGACCGCGTATGGTGGGACTACCGGGAATGGCACGGCGACGGATACGCCCCGGCTGCTGTCGGCGCGTATCCCGCCCCGTTCACCAGGGGCCCGGGTGGCGCGAAGCCTGAGGCGAAGGTGCTCTACGCGCCGGGGATGGAAGCGGCCGCCGAAGCCGTCGGGGCTTTCCTGGCCGGGCGCGGCGCCGACGTGGACGTTGCGGCCCTTACCGCCAACGCGCTGTCCAGGCCGGAGGGACCTACAATGGCGTTCATGACCTGCGGGCAGGCGAGATCGACGGAGGGCGTATCCGCCATGCTCGACCCGCGGAGGGGAGCGTTCGTGGCCGTCGAAGGCGACGGGCTGGTGGCGCTCGACGCTGCAGCACGGCCGGTGCCCTCGGCGAAGCCGCTCGCGTGCGCCGTGGTCAGCACCGCGAAGGGCATGGGTGACGAGGCGCCGGTGTGGTTCGTCCTGTGTGCCCGTGTGGAGGACGCGGGCCTGGCGGAGAAGCTCCTGACCTCCGGGCGGGGCGGCCTCCGCGACAGGATGGGAGCGATTGTCGACCGGGCCGGAAAGGTGAGCCGGGTGCCGAGATGATACAGGCGTACCGCAGGAAGGAAAACCTCATGCACAGGCTCCACCCGGCCTCGATGCTGGCGCTGGTGCTGGCGATGATGGTGGTTGCGCTCATGACCGACAGTCCCTTCGTGCAGATCGCGCTCATCGCCGCCGCGGCGCTCCTGGCGCTGGCCGCGGAGGTCCTCCGGGAGTGGTTCTCCTGGTGGAAGGTTTGCGCGGTGGTCGGCCTCGCCACGATGATAATCAACCCGCTGGTGTCGCGCGAGGGAGTCCACGTCCTGTGGCGCGGTCCTCACCTGCCGGTGTTCGGGGGCCTCGAGGTAACCGCCGAGGCGATCGCCTACGGCGCGGGGATGGGCCTGCGCCTGGCCGCGGTCATCTGGGCGTTCGCCCTGCTGACGCTGGCGGTCGACCCCGACAGTGTGCTGGGGATGCTCCGCGGGCGCGGCTCGCGCTCGGCGCTGGTGAGCGCGCTGTCGCTGAAGATGGTGCCGGCGACGATGCGCGACGCGCGGGGGCTCCTCGACGCCCAGCGTTCCCGGGGGCTCGCGCTCGACGAGGGCGGCTGGTGGGCGGTCCTGAAGAGCAGGATGCCCCTGGTGAAGAAGGCCCTGGGCACGTCGCTCGACCGGGGCATGGGGCTTGCCGAGGCGATGGAGTCCCGCGCCTACGGCTCCGGAAAGCGCACCAGTTACGCAAGGAGGCGGTTCGGCGCCGGGGACGCAGCCGCGCTGGCCACCGCGGCCCTGATGCTCGCGGCATCCGCGGCCGGGCTCGCCACCGGGAAACTATCGTTCACTTACTACCCCGCACTGTCCGCGGCGAGGGGCGCCTGGACCGCCGTCCTGGTCCTGGTTCCGGTCATGGCGGCCGCGCTGCTGGCGGCGCTCTCGTGGTCATGGAGAAGATCGAACTGGTTGAGATCGAGAACCTGAGCTACACGTACCCGGGC
Source organism: uncultured Acidimicrobiales bacterium (assembly GCA_964512645.1). Lineage (GTDB taxonomy): Bacteria > Actinomycetota > Geothermincolia > Fen-727 > Anoxymicrobiaceae > CAZEJS01. The sequence goes on along the minus strand of CAZEJS010000045.1, from coordinate 773 downwards.
GCCGGCGCACCCGCGCTCGAGGGGATCACGCTGGGGATACCCCCCGGCGAGTTCGTGCTGCTCGCCGGCGCCTCAGGCTCGGGGAAGTCCACTCTCTGCCGGGCGCTCAACGGGTTGGTGCCCCACTTCCACGGGGGGAGGATATCGGGGAGCGTGAGAATAGGCGGGGTTGACACGCGCTCGACCGGGGTGAGCGACCTGGCGAGGACCGTCGGCATGGTGTTCCAGGACCCGGAAAATCAGATGGTGACCGACAACCCGGTTTCCGAGGTCGCGTTCGGTCTGGAGAACATGGGACTCGAGCCGCTGCAGATGCGCAAGCGGGTCGAGGAGGTGCTGGCCTCCCTGTCGCTGAGCGCCCTGCGCGACAAGACCGTTAACGAGCTGTCCGGGGGGCAGAAGCAGAAGCTGGCGCTGGCGAGCGTGCTGGCGATGCACCCGAAGGTGATCGTCCTCGACGAGCCCACCAGCCAGCTCGACCCGGTGAGCGCCGAGGAGTTCCTCTCGACGTTGAAGTCGCTCAACGACGAGCTGGGCCTGGTGGTGCTGCTGGCCGAGCACAGGGTGGAGCGCTGCTTCCACCTCGCGGACCGTGTCCTGGTCCTCGAAGGGGGCAGGCTTGCGTTCGCGGGCGCTCCGCGGGAGATGGCGCGGTGGTGCGCGCACCGGGCCTGGGTTCCCCTGCCGCCGATCACCAGGCTTTTCGCCGGCGGTTCCCGCAACGGGGTGCCCCTCACCGTCAAGGAAGGGCGCGCGGCGGTTGCCCGGCTGGC
>CAZEJS010000044.1:2509-5419 GCA_964512645.1 uncultured Acidimicrobiales bacterium | reverse complement strand
GGGGATTGGGACACCGCCACGCCACCGCCCTACCCCCGCGAGCCCGCCTCGGGCAGCTGCTCCGGCGGCGGATTGAGTGTCACCTGGGACAACCTCCCCTTCGGGGCGGAGTACCAGACCTCCGGGGCCGGCGCGCTGTGCTACGGCACCTACTCGCTGACCATGACCCGGGCGGCCTGCGCCGGCGCCCCCATGCTCGCCGGGCCGGGCGGGCCGGCCCCGGCCGTTCGGCCGATCCGGGCGGCCGCGGCAGACTTCGTCGGCCCGCCGCGGCCGCCCCGGCCCGTCGCCACGTTCAAGGCGGGTTCCCGCCGTGCGGCCGGCGGGATGGGGACCGAGCTGAAGGCCCTGTTGGCCTCCCTGGGAATTACCGGCCAGCAGGGCTGCGGCTGCGACGACCGGGCCGCCCGGATGGACGCCTGGGGCCTGGCCGGCTGCAAGGCACGCCGGGCCGAGATCCTCGATTGGCTGGACCAGCAGGCGGCGAAGTTGGGTTGGTGGGAGAAGGCCAAGGCCGGCGCGTTGGCCGTCCTGGGCGGGCTGCCCCTGACGACGGCAGGCCTTTTTGACGAGGCGGCCCGTCGGGCGAAGGCCAAGGCCCCGCCGGAGGCGCCCTGGCGGTGGGTCTCGACGGCCGAGATGATCTCCGCCGCCGTGACGGGCCTTCTGCCCAAGCTCCCCGACGACCTGGCCGGCGTCTGCGGGGTGACCCGCTCGGGGATGCTCCCCGCGGCCGCGCTGGCCGCCCACCTACACCTGCCGCTGTGGTCGGTCTCCCAGCACCAGGGCGACCCGACGCCCTTGTCCCCGGGCAGCCGAGGCGCCCTCTCCCGGGGCGGGCGGCTGGTAATCGTGGACGACACGGTCTATTCCGGCGCGGCGATGCGCGGCCTGCGTCACCGGCTGGGGGGCGCCGGCCACGTCTTCGCGGCCGTCTACGCCCGCCCCGAGGCGGCCGACGCGGTGGACGTCCACGGGGAGACACTCCCCTCGCCGCACCTTCTAGAGTGGAACTTGTTCAACTCGGGCATCCTAGCCGGCCACGCCATCAACCCCGCCCTGCGTGGCGGGGTCGCCTGCGACTTCGACGGCGTCCTCTGCGAGGACCTGCCACCCGGCGTTGACGAGGCCGCCGACCCCGCCGGCTACGCCGCCTGGCTGGCCGACGCCCGGCCCCTACAACTGCCCCGGCGGCTGCCGGTGCCGCTGGTCGTGACCTTCCGCCGGGAGTGCCACCGCGCGGCGACGCTGGCCTGGTGCGCCCGGTGGGGCGTCCGGGTCGGCCGGCTGGTCATGCACCCCTCGGCCGAGCCGCTCCGCGTGTTCGACGCGGCCGCGCACAAGGGGCTGGCCTTCCGCGACTCGCCCTGCGCCCTGTTCGTCGAGAGCGACCCGGCGCAAGCCCAGGCCATCGCCCGGGTTGCGGGCAAGCCGGTCGCCTGCCCGGCGGCCGGGCGGGTGTTCGCCGGCGGGGTCTAAATCTCCCCCGCGACTACCATCTGTTGGGCGGACCTTTGGGGGCGGGCCGCGAGACGTGATCCCGATGCCAAGGAGGGCGCGGTGAAGCCTGCACATTTATTGTCCGAGCTGCACATTTATTCGCAAGTCGTTGTGATAAAATGTGCAAAGCCCCCTGGGACTGAAGGCGTGCATGGGGCATCAGTCGTGGGAAGTGCGGATGAACAAGTGGGGGGTGGAGGGGTATTCCGGGGAGCACAGGGAGGAGATCCTGCGGCACCTGCGGTCCCAGGCCGGGAAATTGGGCTGGGTTGATACCATGAAGGCCGTGGCCCTGTCGGTAATTAACGGCATCGCGTTCTCCCTGGACCCGACCGACCCGGCCTCCGGCCTCCTCGACGAGGCCGTTCGGAGGCAGGCAGCCAAGAAATCAAACTCCGAGGGGTGACCTGTGGAATACTGCGACTTTTCCCTGCACAAGTTGGAAGACGCCGACATCACCGTCCCCCTCGTCCCGGAGACGGCCATCGGCGGCTGGTCGGTCCAGATGCAGTTGAGCAAGCGGTTCGGCTCGACGTCCGGCCACATCTTGAAGTCCATGGCGTCGGGCTACTACGGCGTCAGTGGCATGAACATCGTGAACTCCGGCCAGGGGCAGTTCTCGTTCACCGTCCAGAGCCGGGACACGTCCGGCATGGATGCCGGGATCTACGCCTACACCATCCGCCGGATCGACTCGGGGTTCTACACCGACCTGACGCAGGGGTACATGAGTCTGCTGGAGTGACGCCGTGCTGGAATTCATTTCCGACAAACTGGAAAAGGTCGTCCGGGTCGTCTCGAAGTGGCGGACCAAGGAAAGGGATGTCCCCCGGTACGCCGACGACCCGGTCTCCAAGTTTCTCCACCACAAGTTTACCATGTACGTCATCTCCTCCAACGTCTCCGCCGCGAGGTACGACTGGGAGGAGATGACCCTGTACGTCGCCTACATAAACGGGGACCAGTGGCGGTACAAGTCGATCAACTCCCACGAGGCCATGGACTTCGTCCTGGCGGGGTCCAAGGGGGACTGGGTCTGGAGTAACGTGAGGGTTCGGGGTAAGGGAAACAGGCACCTCCACCGCAAGCCTGCCGAGCCCTATCGCTGGGTGGACGAGTTTGTGTCTTGAGGTTGGATGTAACTCCCCGTTCTGCCGTACTTCGGCCCCCAGTGCAGGTCCTCGTCGATCTCCACCCCCGTCTCTCTATCAAACTCCCAGGCGCCACAGACAACCTTGTCCTCGGTGACGTGGGTCACCTTCAGTTGCATAAGAACCTCGTCCGATGATATTTTCCGGACGACGATGTCTCCTACCTTCACTTCTTGCAAGCTCACAGGTCCACCACCTTCCCACAGGCCATTTCGTCGGAATGGGTCACGAACACGATTTGAACGCCGCACTCGTCGGC
>CAZEJS010000044.1:0-2409 GCA_964512645.1 uncultured Acidimicrobiales bacterium | reverse complement strand
CCCGCCACGGCCCGGTGGGAGTGGGTCTGGACTTCCTCGGCGACCTGCTGGAGGATGGCCCTGGCTTCCATAAGGTCTCGGTGGCGGTCCTCAAGGACCGCCAGGCGCTGGTTGACCTCTCCCAGCCTCCTCCTGGCGTACCGCAGGTCCGCCAGGAGGGAGTCCACCCTGCTCCGGACGGGTCGCAACCGTAAGTCCCCACGAGTGTTCAATGTACAGTTCCCGGAAGAAGGGTATGTCCCGAAGGACGTGTTCAGATCGCATGACGTACTCGGCGCAAGGCAGGCAAATGGGTACGGTCAAGTCAAGTCCCGGCCGGACGGGAACCGAAAACGGTTCCGCATCGTCGTCCCAGCACAGGGCACAAGCGTGGTCCCTTATGCCCAGGTCGTCCAGGTCGTTCGACAGTACAACGTAATCCCGTGTCATGGCTTCTTGTTCCACCTTTCCAGGTGAGGACACACGGAGGCGTGGGAAACCACCACTTCTGACTCCCGGCGGTCTACCCACAGGGTCACCGCCGCCGAGGCGTGGCACACGACGGTGAGCACGACCAGGGTACACATGGCGGACAACGTGTAGCCAAATGCGTTCATTTTTCTACGCCTCCTCTCCACTTAACAGCTGCACGAGAACGGTACGCCTTGCCTCTCCGGCCCGACCGAAATTCCGGTGACCGTTTGCCAGTGCTTCCAGAACAATGTCTTGGTCTCCTCGCCGCCGTCGCCCTCAAACAAATTCCGGGCCGTCTCGCTGCCGCTCTGGATGAACACGTCCCCCTCCCAGAAGCCCCGCTCGTCGTTACACGTCGCGACGTATTGACGCCCCGCCTCGACCACGTCGCCGTAGGTGACTTTCCGCCACCGTATTTCGACGCCCGTCTTTTCGTACCGCCCGGTGACCAAGTTACGCTTCCAGTCCTCGCCGTAGTTCTCGCACGTCCCGCCGCAGCGGTCGGCGAAGTCGTGCATCCAGCGGTCGGCCTCCTCCCACGCGGGGGTGGCCCGGCGGCGCATCTCGGCCGCCTCGTCGTCGTAGCCGTGCTCCTCCAGCCAGTCCGCGTAGGCCAGGCGGGTCACGCGGTCGTAGCGGTCGGCCGCCAGGGCGGCCTCGAAGGCTTGGTTCACGGGCCACCCCCTAGCAGGCGCAGCGGAAGCCGTCGGTGGACCGCTCCGGCGCCTTGCCGGTCACGGTCGCGACGTCGTCCCAGAACTGCCGCCAGTCAATTTCGTAGCTCCAGGATTCGTCAGAGAACGTGTACCCGCCCTCGACGGCGCCCTTGAGCATGCCGGCGTAGTCCCCGCCCGCGAGTTGGTCCGCGACGTCCTTGAGCCGAGCCTCGGCGTCGGCGACCGCCGGCCCGTGCCTGTCGCAGACCTCCCGCTGCTCGGCCGCCAACTCCGGCTCGTCGTGGTCGTCGAGCCAGTCGGCGTACACCCGGCGGGCGACCATGTCGGCGGGGTTGTCGCGGACGTAGGTGAGGAGTCGGTACAGCTCCCTGGCCTCCTGGTTCACGGCGCCACCGCCTTCGGCTTGAACGCCGGGTGCGTCCAGACGTGGCGCAGCCCGGTGATGGTGTTCGGGTAGAGGAAGAGCCAGAACTTCTTGCCCGCAGGAATGCGGCGGGTGTAAAACGGGTCGGCTATTCCGATCAGCTTGTCCACGCCCGCCCCGGCGGCGGCCACCCGCCCGTCCGCCGTCATCCCGAGGTGGGTTCCCGGGTCCACGCCGTGGACGCACTCCACCGGAGCCACCGCGAAGTGGACGGCGTCCCGCATCGCGTTTTCGTCGCACAGGTGCCCCACGTTGGGCTGGTACTGCTCGGCCATTCGTCACCCCTTTCCAAGTACAAGGTCCAAGGCCCAACACCCTCTGACGTGCGGCCCGGGTGACCTCAAGTGCCCCAGCAACTCCCCGCCGTCGCACCCGGCGTCCTCCAGGGCGTCGGCCAGGACCAGGAGGTTGGTCGGGTCCAGGGCGCCGTCGGCGACGCGGCCGGCGGCGTGGCAGTCAGAACATCGCGTGTTGTTGATTGGCGAGTACCTGACAACCCGGGCCGCAGTGCCGCCATAAGCCTCAGCCCCGTACACCGGACTTAGCTCCTTGCCGGTGCCCTGGCACTTCCCGCACTCCCGCCCCGGCCGCTCCTCGTAGGCCGCGCGGGCGACGGCCAGGACGGTGGGGGTCAGCCAGGCGACGCGGAACTCGTACTCGCCTCCCCACCGGCTGGGCACCCGCTCGTAGGGGGATGCCACCGGCCGGAACGGGTTGCCGACGACGTCGCGTAAGAGGGCGGCCTGCACTGCCCACGCGGCGTCCCACGCGGCGTCCCTCGCGGCGTCCCACGCGGCGTCCCGCGCGGCGTCCCGCGCGGCGTCCCACGCGGCGTCCCACGCGGCGGCCCACGCG
>CAZEJS010000043.1:0-9662 GCA_964512645.1 uncultured Acidimicrobiales bacterium | reverse complement strand
CAGAGACCTAGTGTCTCTCATACGGAGGTGTCAATGAAAGCGGGTCAACTCCACCGCTTCGGGTGTGAAATATCCCTCGAAAGGAAATACCGCATTGCCGCTTTTTGTGATCCGTTGCCTATTGCCGCAGTCATTATCGGCATAAGCGCGCAATTGCCTTAACCTCCATCCTGGCTTTTCTCTTGTGTGTATGACCGGGATGAGAGAAAAATCTTACAGGCACCCCGGGCGTCATGGGGATCTGCCCGGATCGCGCCCGGCGCGGTATGCTGTCAGTGTCCCGGCTTCGGGCCGGGGCGCCCGTGAGGCACTTCGTGTCAGGAGGTCTGCTAATTGAATATCGAAGAAGACACCGGGGACATGAACGTCTACCCCGTGGGAGAAGTCAGGAGCCCCCGTAAAGACCCGTCACTCCGGTTCGAGAACGGCGACCTGCGCACGGACTCCTCAGACCCGCCGGCGAAGGCGCCGGGCGACGGGGTTTCCGAAGTCATCGTTTACGACGAGTACTCCGACTGCGTCGAAGGCCTGGAGGATTTCTCTCACCTTATCATCCTCTACTGGCCCCATCTTGCGAAAGAAGGGGCCCGGGATGTGCGAAAAGTCCACCCCGCGGGACAGAAAGACATGCCGCTGGTGGGAGTGTTCGCGACGAGGTCGCCGGTGAGGCCCAACCCGCTGTGCTCGACCACCGTCAGGCTCCTCGAGCGTCGGGGAAACGTCCTGAAGGTCCAGGGGCTGGACGCCGTTGACGGCAGCCCGGTCGTCGACATCAAGCCCCACCACCCGCGGTTCGACGCGCCGGGCGACGTGAAGCTGGCGGGCTGGATGGAAGAGCTTATGAAGCGCATGGGTACCGACCGGGACGGCTAGGTCGCTCCGCCACCGCTCAGGGCCGGCCTGCGGGGAAGGGAAACGAGCCAGGGAAGGCGGTGGCCCGGAGGGATGCTGCCGGCGGCGCTTTCACGGCTCGCGCGTCATCTTCCGGACCTGGAAATCCTCGCCGTCCTTCACCACCTGCAGGTAGCAGTCCACCGGCCGTGGGGTCTGTGCCCCCTGGAGCCCTGAGACACCAAGCGTGGATACCGGCCCTGCCTGTTCGGCCTTCACTATCTCCTGGTAAGAGCATCCCGGCATCTCTTCCTCGATGAACCGCCTGGCCGCGGTCTCGAGGTCGGAGGCCCGCCGCCTCAAGGCGGCGGGGATATCCACATACGTGAGCTTTCCTCCCAGGAACTCCCGTATCTGCGCTCGCAGGCTCTGCGCCGTCGCCGCCGGTTTCCTGCGTGCTTCCCTGATTCCCACGTAAGTCCCACCGCCTGCCGCCGCGGCGGCGATTATCGCGGCTACGGCGATCCCCACCGCCTTTCCGCTCAAGCCCCCGGCGGCCGCGGCGCCCGCGCCCGCCCCGGTTCCGGCGCCGAAGGTGGAAGCCGAAGCCGCCGCGCCGGGCGCTGAAGCCGCGACAGAGCCACCCGCCAGGGCGCTTCCCGCCCCGGCGCCCGCGGCGCCCGCGGCGCCCCCGGCGATGGATACGGGCACGGCCCCCGCCATCCCCACTTCAGACATCACGGCCGCTTTGACCGACAGCGGGACCAGCAGCGGTACCAGGCCGTGGAACGTGCTGCTGGCCTCCGCCATCTGCTCGGAAGCCAGCCTGCAGAACGGGCAGTCCTTCATGTGAGCCTGGACCTCCCTCTCCTGCCTGTCCTTGAGTTCGCCGTCGAGCCAGCCGCATATCAGTGGCAGCATCCTCTCGCACTCCTCGGACCCGGGTTTTTCGGTTATCTGCAGCATCCTGTACATCTCCCTGAACTTCGACCGCGCCCTGTAGATCATCACGCCCACGTTCGTCTTGTTCGTGTCCAGCATCGCCGCTATCTGCTCGTAGCTGAACCCGGCCTGCTCGCGCAGCACCAGCACTTCCCGGTAGCGCTCGGGCATCCCCTGCAGGGCCTTGATTATGTCGGCCTGCTGCTTCCTGTTGCGCGCGGCCCTGGCCGGGTCGGAGTAGTAGCTCTCGTCGGGCACCTGCGCCAGGAACTCCTCGGCGGGGGTCTCCCTGGCCCGGAGCTTCATCCGCTCCAGCACCTTGTTCCTGGCTACCGCGTAGGTGTAGGCCTTGAGGTTCTCGATCTTCCTGTCCTCCAGGAGGACCTGGTAGATCGCGACGAAAGTGTCCTGGGTCAGGTCCTTCGCCTCCTCTACGTCCCCGACCATCTGGTATACGAAGTTGAATATCGGCAGCTTGTAGAGCTCGTAGAGCGCATCGAACGATTCCGGCTGCCCCTTTCGCACGCCGGCGATCAGCTTCCTGTCTGCCCTGTTCGCCATCTGGCCCCTTCTCGCTATCCGCTCAGACTCCCAGCCCCCTCGCCCTGCACCTGTCCAGGAAAGGCGGCCACTCCGCGCGGAAAGCCTCCTTGCCGGGCTGTCCCGCTTTGAACCGCTGGACGAAATCGCCCCTCTTGCCGTAAGTGGCGAAGGACTGGCACCCGCCGACTATGGCGTCGGCCCTGGTCTGGAGGTAGCCGCACAACCTCAGCAGGTCGGCCTGGAGGTCCTGCATGCCGGCGGGAGGGCTCATGGAGCCGACCGACTGCACGAGCGCGCCGGCCTGCGCCGCGAGCGCCCTGGTTTCCTCGAGGAAACCGGGCGGCATGTAGTTGTTGTCGAGGTAATCGTTGTTGATCTGGTCCGCGTAACGGACCAGTGTGGCGTCGATGCCGCCGGCTTCACCGATCCTGGCGGCAAGGCCCTGCTCGAAGCCTTTCGCGCCGCCGGCCGAAGCGCCGCCGCGTGACCTGTACTTCACCGCCGTGTCGTGGAGCAGTTGCCCCGTCGCCGAATACGCCGAAGCCCTCAGCTCGTGCTCCCCTTCCCCGCCGGGGTCGAGCTCCGCCTCGTAGGTGGAGCCGGACAGGGACTTCTGCTCGGTCCCGTCCACGGAGAGGGAGACCCTGTCCACCCTGGAGGGGTTCTTCACCGAGATGGAGACCTTCATGGGGTTTCCCACCGACTCCCCGACCTTCGGGCTCTGGATGGTCAGGCCCGCCCCGCCCTTGAGGACCAGGACCAGGACGACCGCGACGGCGGCGGCCACCATGAGCGCTCCCGCGCCCACCCCGATGAGGATGGCGGCGTTCTTCTTCTTCGGCTGTGCCGCCGCGGGGGCGGGGACCGCGGCCGCCGGGGGCATCACCTGCTGTACGGGGGCCGCGCGCAGGAGGGTGCCTTCATCCACCGCGGGCTGCGCGGGAAGGGGCGCGCTGTCCGTCTCGATGTCCTTCTTCATCTCGGAGGCGTCGGAGTAGCGCGCTGAAGGGCTCTTGGCGGTAGCCCTGGCTATCACCGCCTCCAGCGTGGGCGGGACCCCGGGGTTCAGCAGGTGGGCCGGCCTGGGCTCCTCGTGGACTATCTTGTACATGATGCTGGTGGGAGAGGTCGAGGAGAAAGGGGCGACTCCGGTGAGCAGCTCGTAGAGGAGGACGCCGGTGGAGAAGATGTCGCTGGCCGGCCCGACCGTCTCTCCCTTGACCTGTTCGGGGCTCATGTAGCCCGGGGTCCCCATCACCTGTCCCACCTGGGTCATGGTGGCAGACGAGGATATGCGGGCGATCCCGAAGTCCGCCACCTTCACCCTGCCGTCGGGGAGCAGGAAGATGTTGTCGGGCTTGATGTCCCGGTGGACGACGTCGTGGGAGTGCGCGTACGCCAGGGCCGAGAGGACCTGGGCGGCCACGCTCCTGGCCTGGGGTATGGACAGCGGGCTCTGGTGGGCGGCCTCGGTAAGGGTCGCGCCCTCCAGGTACTCCATGGCGATGTAGGGGACGCCGCCCTCTTCGCCCACGTCGTAGACGGTGACTATGTTCGGGTGCGAGAGCATGCCGGCGGCCCTGGCCTCGCGCTCGAAGCGCTGGCGTATCTCCTCTTTCTCGTCCTCGGGAAGGCGCTCGTCTATGTCCAGCGCCTTGATGGCTACGTTGCGGCCTATCTTGTCGTCGCGGGCAAGGTAGACGATGCCCATGGCACCCCTGCCCACCCGGCGCAGGACGCGGTAACGCCCGAAGGCCGCGGGGGCCTCGGGTACCCCGCCCCCAGACAGGTGCACCGTACCGGGGGTCTCGGGCCCCCGGACCACGGTGGGAGGGGTGGGTCGGGGGACGGGGGAGCCGCCTTCGAGTGAGTCCTGTTTCTCCATCCCGCAGAACGGACAGTATTTCCCGTCCCCAACCGGCCTGCCGCATCCGGCGCAGTTCAACGCATACCTCCCGTTCCGTGAGTTCTACCGCTACTGCAGCCGCGCAATCGGTCCCGTAATTCCCAGTTGGCCCTGCCTGGCTGCCGTGTTGACCCTGTTGAAGGCAGCGGCGTTGCCCTGCGCCGCGGCGCTGTAGCTCTCCACCTGTTTCTTGTAGCCGTTCGCCGCCGAAACCGATTCGGGGTAGTACACTCTGTAGTAGGGGTCGCTGGCGTAGTACATCGCTCCCGCCCACCGGATCGCCGCCTCGTCCGCGCTGATCGCGCTCTCGACTGTCGCCTTGAAAGCGTTATGGGACTCGGCGAACTGCGGGGGCGGGTTCATGGCGTTGAGGCGCTCGAGCAGGGACCGCCTTTCCCGGAGGATCTCGGTGAACACCGCGTCCGTCTGGACCCACTCCGCGGAAGTGGTGTTTCTGGAAGCGCCCCCGTAGGCGCTGGAAAACTTCCCCTTGAAGACGTTGTATTCGGCGATCTTCTGGTCTATCTGCTGGCAGTATGCGTGCGCGTTGTTGACGTCGGCGTTGAGGTCCACCTTGACCTGCACCGACTCCGTGCCGGAGACGTTCCCCCTCCAGTCGTACGCCTTGACCTTGAGGGTTTGCTCGCCGACGTCTTTGGCATGCCATACCATGGTGAACTTCTCGGTCTTCTGCCCCTTTCCGCCCGACTCCCGCCGGGACGACGAGGCCTTGAAGGTCTTCACCGGGGTAGTGCCCTCGCCGGCGAGGATGTCCACGCGATCGAGGCCTTTGTCGTCGGACGCGGTGACCTCCACGGGGATGTCCGTTCCGTTGGGGACGGGCATCGATATCAGGAACGCGTCGCCGGGCGCCGGCCTGTTGAACGACACGGTCGGCGCTATCGAATCGCGCTCGGGCAGGACGACGAAGATAAGGATAAGCACGACGGCGGTGGCGACCACCACCAGCCCGGCCACGATCCCCAGGGTGGCCCACAGCCACTTCCGGCCGCCGGCCTCCCCGGCCGCCGGCCCATCCGTCGCGGCCCCGGCGGCGGCCGTTTGCCTGTTGAAGGTGAGCGTGGTCTCGCCCAGGAACAGCTTGTCCCCGTCCTGCAGCATGTAGGTGTTGACCTGCTGGCCGTTCACCACGGTCCCGTTCGAGCTGCCCATGTCTTCCACCAGGTAGTTGTCTCCCTGGGTGATGATGCGGCAGTGGTTCTTCGACACCATCGGGTCATCGAGGCTGATGTCGTTCTCCCCCGTCCTGCCTATGGTTACCAGCGGCCGGTCCAGGAGAAACCTGATTCCCGCGAGTGGACCCGTGTCAACGGTGAGCGCCGCCCCTCCCAATCCATTCTGAGTCATGTCGCCTTCCTCCCGTCCCGCGGCTCCGGTCGCGTTTCGCTACACCAGGATCACTATGGTTATGACCAGTCCAATGAGGACAACGGCCAGGAACGCCAGCAGGACCACGCCGACGATGAAAGCGGTCGACCTCGTCTTCGGTTGTGCCGGGACGGCGTAGTTCACCGGCACCGCCACGTACTGGGGCATCACCGGCTGTACCGCCCCCGGCTGCTGGTACGCGGGCGGCCCGTACCCCTGCCGGACCGGCGCCGCCACGTCGGACCTGAAACCGGATTGGTCGTACTGCTGAACCCGGTCGGCTCCTCCGGGCATGTACTGCGAGTGGTAGCTCTTTTTCTCGACGTCCGCCGCGGGCTGCATCACCGGGGCCTTCCTCCTGCGGAGGATGGTCCCGCCTTCTCTTTTCGACCTTGCGCCGGCGACCTTCTCCGTGTACTCGTCGAGGCGCCTCATGGATTCCTCGAACTCCTTCTTCTTCTCCTGGTCGTCGAGGTTGGAGCCGCAGCCCTCGCAGTAGACGGCTTCCGGGACGTTGTCGTGCCCGCACTCCTCGCATTTCCTTATCTTCGCCCGCGCTTTCGCCGAGGAGGATACGAGGATCGTCTTGAAGGCCCCCGGCGCGGCGCCGCGGCGCCGGTCTTTCAGCAGCCGCGTGCCCGGGGTGGGCTCTGCACCCTCGTCACCCGTGCGCTCCTCTTCGTCTCGGACCCTGTCTTCCCCCATCGAATCACGCTCCAGTCGTACGTCCTCGACCCTGAGAGGGGCCGGCCGCCGGAAGATTACACGGCCCTTACATCAGGTTCAGGCGCATGAGGTACCGCCCCATCTGTATCTCGTCGCCGTCGTTCAGCTTGTTGTGTGTCTGGGGCTGCAGCTTGCGCTTGTTCAGGTAAGTCGAGTTGGTGCTGTCGAGGTCGATCAGGTAGTACTGGTTCCCCTCGCAGATTATCTTGGCGTGCACCCTCGACACCCCGTCCTCCAGCGCCGCGGCATCGTCCAGCAGCACCTGCGGCTCGATCCCACGTTCGGAATCCCCCCGCCCTATCAGTGTGTCCCGGTCGGGATGGAGCTCGTAGGTCTTCCCGGTCTCGATAGAGCTCAAGACCGCCGTCCTGGCTTTGACGTTTATCGTGGGCTGTTTCACGGGCGCTTCGGCGAACTGCTTGCCGCAACTGTCGCAGAACTTCGCGTCGTCGAGGTTCTCTTCTCCGCAGTGGCCACAGAACTTCACTTCGACCTCCCGTCATTCCGCCCGCAGGACTTCGGCGATATCGGACTTGGTGGCTTTCCACGCGGGGTAGACGCCGGCCGCCACGCCCACCACGACCCCCGCCGTGAGCGCCACCAGGACGGACCACAGCGGCGTCAGGGCCGGCAGCACCGAGTACCTGTTGATCAGGAAAGAGACCCCGTATCCGAGGGGGATGCCTACGGCCGCGCCGATGACGCACAGGGTCACGGACTCTAACAGGAACTGCATGAGTATGGCGCGCGTGGAGGCGCCCTGCGCCAGGCGCACCCCTATCTCGCGCGTCCTTTCCCTGACCGCGATGTACATGATGTTGGAGACCCCTATCGCGCTCTCCGACAGCGAGACCAGGGCGACGCCGAAAACCAGGGCGGTCAGGATGCTGAATATCTTGTCGAAGGACGCCACGAGGTCGTCCTGGGTGGAGACGTAGAACGGAGTGGATTCGTCGTGGACCTTCTCCAGTCTCGCCTTCAACGCGGCCTTCGTTTCCTTGACCTTGCTGGCTTCCCTGGCCTTGACGTGCACTTCCAGCACCCTGTCGGTACCAGGCGCCCCGAACAGGTCGCGCGCGTCCTCGAGACCGATCACTACCTGGCGGTTGGGGTCCGCGATGAGGGATTTTTCCCTGGGCACCATAACGGCTTTCACCGTGAACTCCCTGTTCCCGATAACCAGCTTTTTCCCGATGGCCTCCCGGTCGCCCGCCTTCTCCTCGAAGAGCGCGGACTTGACCGCCTGGCCTATGGCGCAGTCGCCCCGCGCCCCGCCTTCGTGGGTCCATCCCTTATCGGCGGCGGTGTATTCCAGGTCGCGCACCTTCCCGAGGTCGGGGTCGCCGGCCACCACCCTGACGGCCATCGCTTTCGGCGATTCTACCCTGGCCTGCTGCTCGATAACCCCCGTCGCCGCCAGGACCAGTTCTTTCTCTTCCCGCGCCTTACCGGCGTCTTTTTCGCTGAGGGTGCTGGCCGCGAGCGCCATGCTCGACGTCTGGGCGCTTATCTCCTGGTCTTCTGGGGCGATCTCCTTGCCCGGTCTGACGATCACCAGGTCCGTGCCCATTCCGCGGACCTGGTCGGATATCTGCGTCTTGACTCCCTGTCCCATCGATATGAGCACTATTACCGCACCGACACCGACCACGACCCCGAGGATCGCCAGCGTCGAGCGTATGAGGTTGATGCGCAGCGAGTGGAGCGCGGTCCTCAGCAGCTCGGATAAGTTCATGCGCGCTCACCCCTGTACACCGGAATACGCCCTTTCCATCGACGAGCCGCAACTGCTGCAGAACCTGGCGACGGCCCTGTTCGGACTTCCGCACGATTCGCACCTCACGGTGCCTCCGGCGATCCTCGCGCGGAGGTTGTCCAGGCCGAGGTCCGTCTGGTTCAACGGAAAACCGCATTCCCGGCAGTGCCTGCCCTGCGGCCTGTTCTCGCTGCTGCACCGCGCGCAAATCCTGGGCTCCTCCCAGGCCCCCGCCTCATGTCCTGCCGGCCGCACGGCCCGGCGCCTCTGCGGGCTCTCTACCACGACCGGCTCGAACGATTCGGCGGGGAGCACCGGCGCGGCCGCGGGGGGGCCCGGGGCCCGCCGCTCCACCTCCTGCGCCGGGACCGCCTCCACAGGCGCCCCCCCGGCCCTCTTCCGGTCCTCGATGACACGGTCCTCGATGATCGACCCGTCCGAGAGCTTGATGACGCGATGGGCGTGCTGGGCGATGTTGTAGTCGTGGGTTACCATGACTATGGTCGCGCCCTGGTCGTTGAGCTGCTGCAGGATCGCCATGACCTCTATGCCGGACCTCGAGTCGAGGGCCCCCGTGGGCTCGTCGGCGAGGATGACCAGGGGCTTGTTGACGATGGCCCTGGCGATGGCCACCCGCTGCCGCTGGCCGCCCGAGAGCTCCGCCGGGCGGTGGTCGACCCTGTCCGCCAGGCCGACGGACATCAAAGCCTCAACCGCCATCCGCCTGCGCTGTTTCTTCCCCACTCCCGCATACTGCAGCGGCACCTCCACGTTGTTCGCGGCCGTCTCCTGGGGCATCAGGTTGAACGCCTGGAAGATGAACCCCAGCTTGCGGTTGCGGACGCGCGCCAGCTCGAGATCCGAGAGTGTGGCTATGTCCTGCCCCTCTATGAAGATCCTGCCCGAGGAAGGGCGGTCCAGGCAGCCCAGGATCTGCAGAAGGGTGGACTTGCCGCTCCCCGACGTCCCCATGATCGCCAGGAACTCACCCGGCCTCACCGTCATCGAGGCTTCCCTGAGGGCGTGGACCTCGGAGTCGCCCATGCGGTACACCTTGCATATGCCCTGAGTCACAAGAAGCGGGAAATCCCCCGCAGGCTGCCTATCGAACAAGCGAGTCCCTCCTCACGGCTCCTTCAGATACCGGGCGGCAACGTACCCCTCCCTGTCCCGGTATGCCGAAGCGCTGTCAACTACCCGAACGTTGTACCACTGCATGCCGCCGGGGTCTTTTTTCGCTATCGCCGACAGCACCTTCAGCCTGCAGCCGTTCGCCAGTTGCGCGAGCGGCTGCGTGGAAGTGTCGGGGGTGCTGCGGAGCGAGCACGTGCCGCTGGTAACGGACACTACCACCGTCTGGCCCTCCGCGAAACCGTTGCCCTCGGCGGGCCCCCTGCTCGAGGGCTGCGTGCCCCGCGGGCCGCTCCCTTCCGCGGGACCGCTGCGGGAGTCGGGCGGCGTCCTCTTCACCCGGTCGTTGCCCATGAACAGCGCGCCCAGACCCCAGCCGGCCGCGAACCCGACGCAGAGCGTCAGGAGGACCAGGAGCGCCTTCGCCCACAGCGGCAC
>CAZEJS010000042.1:0-9948 GCA_964512645.1 uncultured Acidimicrobiales bacterium | reverse complement strand
CGACATGAGAAGGTTGGTACGGTGAGGACTTACACCACCTTGACGGGCGTGGCCGTACAAAAAGGCAATCCTCGACATGGATTCATCCGGGTTCCGGTACACGGAAACCAGGAGGGCTCTGCTTAGAATGGGCATTTCTGCTCGCGCTGCTATCACCCGCTGCTCGTGTTCAACCAGACAGGCGACTGCGAGGGTGCGGTTCTCCGTCCCGGCAGCGTCCACCCGGCCGACAGATGGATAGACCTCCTGGAGCCTATTGTCGGGAGGTACAAGGGCACAAACAAGAAGCTCTGCTTTCGGGGAGATGCCGCCTTCGCGTCCCCAGATAGCTAGGAGTGTCTGGAAGACAACGAAATCCTCTACACCATCAGACTCAAGGGCCAACAATAACCTCTACCGCGAAATAGAGCACCTCTTCACCCGCCCGGTGGGAAGGCCACCAGGAAAGCCACGAGTCTTCTGCCATTCGCTCTCGTATCGGGCCGCATCATGACCGAAATCAAGGAGGGTGGTTGCCAAGGTGGAATGGCTCCAGGGGAACTGTTCCCTGGGATCGGATTCATCGTCACCAACCTGCAGCGGAAATCGGAAAATATCATCCGCTTCTACAACGGGCTCGGGAACTGCAAGCAGTGGACAAAAGAGGGTAAGTACGCCCTCAACTGGACGAGGTAGTCCTGCACCCGCTCTGCCGCTTTGCCGCTTTGTAGCTTTGCCGCCAACCAGGTTCGCCTTTCTTTGTTCGTCCTCGCGTACAACCTCGGAAACTTCCTCCGCCGGCTTGCCCTACCGAGCAAGGTGTCACACTGGTCGCTGAGAAGCGTCCAGCTCAAGCTAATCAAGATTTGCGCGAAAGTGGTCAACCACGCCAGGAGGACGATCTTCCAGTGCGTCGAGTGGCGGTCTCTGAAGAGCTGTTCGCCGCTCTTCTGGAACGTGTACATTGCCACGCCGCCGTTCCGACCTGACGATGAGTGGGTGGATTAAATTGATAAGCTGCTGGCGGTCAGCCATCTTCAGAAACCAGCGAGGCGCGTTGTTCTGCGAACGAGGTGCGAGGTGGCGACCTCCCATTTGCGGTAATCGGTGCCTGGAGCGTGATATCGAACCTGACGATGTTTAAATCACGATGTCAGGAGGCGGATATGGAAAATTACAGAACTTCGTGGGTTTACTTTTCACCGTCTCGAATGCTATAATTCTTTCAGACAATGGTGGCAACTGAGGTCTACAAATGAAGAAGTGCCTTGTTTGTTTTGGGGTTTACCTGCTCGCAGTCGCTCTTTTTCTCGTTGGCCCTGCGTTAGCTTCCAATTATAGCGAAGTGGGTGGGAATGGCCACCTTTACCCCCCTGACCCCAACTATCTATGTCGCGGCACATACGGAAAGACATCCTGTTACTCGCAACCGGTAGCGGAAAAGCATGTCAGTTCTTACTACGTTGATCACGTAAGCAGCAACGGGTACCGGAACTTCGTGGAAGTTGGCTGGCTCAGATGGAGCACCTGGTCGTACGCAAGGGGCCTATGGGTGTACGGCGTCAACATCTACTACAACAACGTAATCCCGGGGACAAACTACTGGGACGGAGTGTGGAACAACCTGGGAGCCGGAACGAACCACCGGTACCAGGTGGCGCACACCGGGCAGGTAGGCGGGATGCAGCGCTGGCACTTCTTCATAGACGATTCGACAATAGCGATTAAAAATTGCTATCTTGTCGACGGATGGGGCCACATAGGATGCGAGCGGAACCGCCTTGATGAAACGAATTACGGCCGCTTCACAGATCTTCAGAGAAGGTATTCTGATGGGAGTTGGGCGATGTGGAGCAATGCCGTCTCCTGGTCGTATATGTCGAACGACCCGGGTTACGGCTTCAGGAAAACCCCGCCGGCCAATCGCAACTATGACGTCGAGGTATATCACTTGTGAGTGTTTGAAACGAAAGGAGGCGTCATGGCTATCAGGAAGAATTTGCCGGCCCTGGCTCTAACGTTGCTTCTGGTCGGGCTGCTCGCCGGATGCGGTGGCGCCGCGAAGACGAGCTTCAGATCAAGTAAGACGCAGCGCTCTGACGTTTCCGTCGCTCCTTTGACTACGCGCAGTGGAGAGCTCGTGAATCAGTACAACTTCGACCCGGAGGAATTTGGTTACACGAAGTACGACAGCGTGAAGGAGGCAGAGGATGCAGCCGGGTATCAAGCCTCCCTTCCTGATAAGAAAGCGGGCGCTCAGGTCAGATCGGTGTTTGTGGGCACGAGCCGGATCGGCACGAAGGAGCTTGGGTGTCATTTCGACGGCTATAGTCTCGCAAAATGGCCCAGTGAGGCGGTCGACTACGCGTCGACGGTCGAGATGATCAAGAAGGAAAACGAAGAACGTGCGAAAGCCTTGGCCGAGGACCCGAGCATGAAAGAGCTTCAAGGCGACGCCCCGATCCCCCAGGCCGCACAACTACCGTACGTTATAACGCTGGAAGGTAAAACCGTCGGTGTCTGGCCCGACCTGGCAGGCAGTATCTACCTCTTCGAGTGGTGGGAATCAGGCTTCACCTATCAACTCGGGGCTTTTGCCAACGAACTCAGCAACGAGGAGAAGCTCGAGACACTCAAATCCTTTTGAGTGGTTTTGGCCTGAACCCTTTTTATACAGATTAGCCCGGGGTGAAAATCCTGTCCAAGTCAGACACCCCGATGTCTGATATGAAAAAAGTGGCGCGGCTCCAACCTCGTAAGTGACGATTCGGTGATTTCGGTAAGGGACAACAAGGCCACCAGAAATCCGATCTCCTAATCTGCTTGATGTTTCCAGACCCGCATGCCTTCGAGCCCATCAATTGAATCGAGCCCGACATGAAGCACACTGAACAGTGGTGACTCTCACTACCTGATGGTTATATTTTGGGCCATTCATCAACGCGAATGACAGAGGTCTACGTTAGTTTGGTCGAATCTGGTGTCTCGGCATTGCATAGACAACACAGTCCCGTCGGCAAGTTGACAATTACTGGCAACTAACAAGGAAATTTGGGTCTCCTTCCCAGTGTATTTTGCAGTGGCAGTTGGCGCATTGCACGTCGCACTTGTCGACCTCCAGCATTACCTCGTCTCTCTTCGCCGTCTTCACCGCGCAGTGGATGTTGAAAGATTTCTCCTCGCCCGCCCTGTGGTGGAAGTCCAGGCAGGACGGGTCGCGCTCGTCGCAGCTCGTGCAACCCCGCCCGCGCTTGATCCGCGCTATCTCCCGGAGAAGGTCCTTCTGCTCCCTGGAGAACCGGCGCCTGTCGGTGTGGTAACGCTTGCGATAGCAGTTCTGGCAGAGGGCCTCGACGCCGTTCAACAACTCGAGCAGCTCCACCGATCCGAGCCTCTTGCCCGGACCCGCGGCCCGCACCCTGTTGACGTGCGCGTTGCTCACCACGAACCGTCCCCCGGGGTCGTAGAACATGATGCACGACTGGTGCGACTCACCGCAGTGAACGCAGTCGAACAGCGGTTTGATCACGCGGAAGGCAACCCTGACATCCTGCTTTTCCCGCAGGACGCGGGGGAGTTCCCCGGCGTCGATCATGTCCAGGAGGAGCTCCTTCCTCGTCGGCGCGCGGTTCCCGCTCTTTTCGTCTTTCTTCACGGTTGCGGTACCTCCCGTGGTGGCCTCCGGGTCCGTGCGGGTTCGCCCGGTTCGCTCCGGGGGCGCCGGCACGGTCCGGGTTCCCGCCCTCCGCCGGGGACAGCCCCGGCCGGCAGTGCCCGGATTTCCGACGGCGGGGGACTCCGGCTGTCATCACCATGCAATCATAATACAGGCCCCGGCACTGCCGCCGGGGCCTTCGTAAACGGAAAGCGAACAGCCCGGCGGCCGCATGCGCCCCCGTGGCGGAATAAGTGGACCAGGTTGAAAGTTAACGGCGCCGCCCACCTTCCCCCCTTTGATTCGATGACGGGATACGGTTACTCTGTCGGGGCGGCGGGGAAACGAGTGGAGCGGAGGAGAAAGTTGTCTGAGAAATATGACGCTATCGTTGTCGGGGCGGGCATTGCCGGGATCGGCGCCGCGGCGCTGCTGCAGAAGGCGGGCATGAAGACCCTCTGCGTCGAGAAAGACGACCGCGCGGGGGGGCGCATGCAGGGTTACGACCTGGAGGGCGGCTGGCGCCTGGACATCGGCTTCCACCAGGTCGAGCTGGGAGAGTCCTCCCCCGCCGCCGAGCTGGTGAGGGCCGCGGGCAGGGAAGTCGAGTGGGCGAACTGGGTCGAGTCGGGGGAGCTGTACCAGGAGGGCAGGTGGCGCTCCGCCGCCGACATGCTGCTCGCCGCACCTCCCGAACAGCTCGAGGAGCTCAAGAACACCATGAAACGGCTGTTCAAAGTCAGCGACGAAGAGATCGCCGCCAACGACCTGGTGTCCTGGGGCGACTGGCTGGACGCGAACGGGGTCTCCGGCGTCACGCGCGAGTTCCTGGAGAACAACGGCATGATCATGACCACCGTGCCGCACGTCTACGAGATGTCCGCCGGCGAGATCCTCTACATCTCCAGGGACAACCTCGCCAAACGGAAGAACGTGCTCACGGCCGCCTACCCGAAAGGGGGGATGCGCGGGGTCATCGACCCGCTGCGGGAGGCTTTCGAGGAAGCGGGTGGTACGCTCATGCTGAACACCGAGGTCGACTCGGTGCTCTTCGACGGCCGGAAGGTCAAGGGGGTCGCGGTCAGGAAGAAGAGCCTCTCCCCCTACACCGGGTGGTTCCACATGGACGACCTGGCGGTGTTCGAGGCGTCCGCGGTGGTCTGCGCCCTGCCCCTGTGGCACCTTGACGCGATCCTCGATATGAACCCGGAGACCTCGGTGCTCCCCGAATGGTGGACGCGGAGGTTCGGGGAGCTCAAGTACGAGACGACCGGGCTCATCGGCTACACGGTGGCCCTCACCGAGCCCGTTTACGACAAGCCCAACGTCCTGTCTTCGATAAAGATGAAACACACCGGCAGGCCGTTTCAGGGCATGGTGCCATCGGCGTTCGACCCCGGGGTCGCCCCCGCGGGCAAGTCGCTGCTGCAGACCGACTGCGTGGTGGAGCCCGGCGAGATCCTGGACAAGTTCGAGCTGGAGCGGCTGCTTGACGCGCTGTGGAGGGACCTCGAGGAGATGTTCCCCGGCATCGGCGAGAAGGTCGAGTGGAAGTTCGCCTACAAGTGCATGGGGTGCGACGGGCTCTCGCGGAAACCCGGGTCGGTGGGCGCCTTCAAACCGGACCTCGCCGCCCCCGGCGTCCGGGGGCTGTTCTTCGCCGGTGACTGCTACCGCGGCCGCGGCCTCGCCCTCAACAGCGCGGCACAGTCGGGGATGAGATGCGCCGAGAGGGTTCTGGAGGAATACGGCCCCTGACCGGCACGGCGGCCGGGCCGCCGGGGTAGCGGATTGGATAAGACCCCTGCTCACCTGTAGATTATCCGCGGACGATCTGTAACGACCGTCCTGATCCTTCTCACCTGGAGGTTTGAAACCTAGAGTGTGGACCGCGGTTAAGATTCTGGGCGGCCTGGCCGTCTTCATCTTCGGGATGACCCTGATGAGCGAGGGCCTGCAGACCCTCGCCGGGGGCACCTTCCAGAGGACGCTGGAGAAGCTCACCAGCAACCGCTGGACGGGCGCCCTTCTCGGGCTGGGCGTCACCGGCGTCATCCAGAGCAGCGCCGTCACCACAACAATGATGGTCGGTTTCGTCAACGCCGGGTTGATGACGTTCTCCTCCTCGGTGGCGGTGACCATGGGGGCGGCGGTCGGGACTACCGTGACCGCCCAGATTGTGGCGTTCGACATCGGCAACTGGGCCTTCCTGATGATCATCTTCGGGTTCGGCCTCTACTTCTTCTCAAGCGGCCGCAGGTACAAGTTCATCGGCGAAAGCCTGCTGGGCCTGGGACTGGTCTTCCTCGGGCTGGTTCTCATGAAGGACGCCGTCGCGCCGCTCAAGGACATGGCCTGGTTCCAGAGCCTGCTCGGGGCGGCGAGGCACAACCCCGCCCTGGGCATACTGATCGGTATCATCTCGACGGCGATCGTCCAGAGCAGCTCGGCGACGACCGGCATGATGGTGGCGATGGCGCTGTCGGGCATCCTCCCGGGCGGCAAGGCGGGCCTGGAAATCGCCATCCCGTTCGTCCTGGGAGCCAACATCGGCACGACCATCACCGCCGTGCTCGCTTCGATCGGCGCCAGCAGGCCGGCCAAACGGACGGCCGTGGCCAACGTCCTCTTCAAGACGCTGGGCGTGATACTGGTCCTGCCGTTCCTGCCCTGGTTCGAAAAGTTCGTTTACTGGGCCTTCGGCAGCCTCCCGCTGGCGCGGCAGATCGCCATGGCGCACACCACCTTCTCGGTGATCATCATGCTGATCGGGCTTCCGCTCATCAACCCGTTCATCAGGCTCGTGAAGTTCGTGGTGAGGGGAGACGAACCGCCGGTTCACCGGGATTCTCTGGCCATAGACCCCCATATCCTGCACAGCCCGTGGCTCGCGCTCATGGCCGCCTCCAACGAGCTGGCTTACATGGGCAGAATGGCCTCGGAGATGGTCGACCAGTCCGTCGCCCTCATCGGCAAGATGAACCGCGCGGGCAAGCAGGACTTGATCCAGCGGGAGAGGATCGTCGACAACACCGCCCACTCTATAACCGCTTACCTCTCGAAGCTGTCGCGGGAGGTCCTCGACGACCGCGAGTCAAGGCGGCTTGTCTCGCTGATGCACGCGGTCAACGACATCGAGCGGGTCGGCGACCACGCCGAGAACATCATGTATCTCGCCCAGGCCAAGGCGGAGAAGCGGCTTGTGTTCCCCGAAACCTCCAACGAGGAACTCACGACCATCTCCACCGAGGTGAGCGAGATGTTCCGCGGGGTCATCGAAGCGTTCGAGGAGGACGACCCGGAGCGGGCCCGGGAGTACCAGCACCTCGAACACGGGGTCGACGAGATGGCCAGCCGGTTCAGGAACAACAACATCATAAGGCTCAACAACGGCATGATCGATCCAGAAGCCGCGGTGGTGTTCCTGGACCTCCTCACCAACCTCGAGCGCATCGGCGACCTGGGCAACAACGTCGGCTATGTCGTGCGGGGGGAACTCTCCAGGCTCTGAGCGCGCCCGGCGGCGCCTCGATTGACGGGCCTCCCAAGTCCCGGGGTCCGGCAGAGGACGATAGCAGAACGATCCACCTCGGCTAACTCACCGAGAATGGCGGGGTTGAAGGTCCGCCGCCGCGCCCCGGGCGCTCCACGAGCCATGCAATGGCCCCGGCAGAATACAGGAACGGAAGGATGCCCGTGTACCACAGGTCCGCCCTCGCGGCCGGAATTGAGCTATTTATGTGGCCTGCGGCGGCAGTGGCGGGGGCACAGCTCCAAAGAGCCCGGCTATTTCGGGAACGTCCTTCGCCGGAACCCAGTCAGCCATGCCCTCCCGCCACATCAGTGTATCTTCGGTTATCTTGGCCGAATGTATCTGATCTTTCAGATCTCCTGCCGTGAAGGGGCCTACGCGCTCCCCCCCTACTCCTGCATACCATGTTGCTTGCTGCTGCGAGCCCGGAAGGGGCGGAGGTCCTCCCTGCGGCGCACCCCCCTGGGGATGCGTTGTTGGCTGCATATGAGCCGCAAACTGGGTCCCCATGGCCAGTCCGGCACCAATGCCCAGTCCACCCGCCAGCTCACCGCCGCCGCCACTGGCCGCCGCCTCGCGCAGGGCGTCCGCAGCGGAAACCTGCTGGTAGGCGAGGATCTCATCGGATGCCATGGAACGCGTGCCGGCGGCTCTGTCAATTATCTGCTGTACCTCCGGGGGCAGGGTTATGCTCTTCACAAACAGGTCTGTGAGCTCAAGCCCGTACTGCGAAAAATCCTCCCTGGTAGCGTCCTTGACCGCGACCTCGATATTCTGGTACTCGGATGCGAGGTCAATCACTGTGGTTAACTGGTCCGGAAGCACGCGTGCAAATCTGGAAACCACGATTCCGCGCAGGTAATGGTTTATATCGGTGGTACTCTCCATCCCCTGTGTTCCCACAATGGTGTTGAGGAAACGTACGTGGTCAACTATGCGAACGGTGAACGTGCCGTAGGCGCGCAGGTTGACCATCTTGAGCTCGGAATCACGGAACAATATGGGCTCCGGGGTCCCCCAGCCCATATCGATGAACCGCTTGAGGTTGACGAAGTAGACGTAAGCACGGAAAGGACTCTTGCCTTTGAACGCGATCTTGGAAAGGCCCTTGAGTATTGGGAGGTTCATCGTACTCAAGGTATAGCGCCCTGCTGTAAACTGGTCCGCCATCTTCCCGTCAGTGTAAAAAACTGCAACCTGGCTATCCTGAACCACGCACTGTGACCCCAGGGTGAAATCCCCACTACCTTCCTGAGGCACCCGGGCCACCATGACCTCGCCCGTCGGATCAAGGTGCTCAACTACGTCAAAGAACATTGTCGATTCCCTCCCTAACTCAGAAGACGGTCCTGGCGCCGCTGAACCAGCAGTTCGAGGCGGCTGACAATCGCGTCCACCTCTGCGCATGCACTATCTGTGCCGGCCGCATCGTTGTTGAAGCGGCTCAAGCTTTGCATGAGCAAGGTCACCTCGTTGTTTATCTCAAGATTGATATCAGCCACAGAGACTCCACCCTGCTCCTCGCGAGTTCCAGGTTTTGCGGGAGGCGCATAATGAAGGCTTGTGCTTATCCCCTCTATTCGTTTTGCAAGCCTGTCTATCCTGACCGCGCTATCAGGATAAACCGCGCAGGCTTTCTTCAATGTTGAGGATGCAAACTCGGTATCTGGGACTCGCACGCTCACGTTCTTTCTCTCGGTCTGTGTAATATAGTCTTTCTCCTGGTGGGCCATGTCCGCCGTGTACAGGAAAACCGCACCGATGAAGAAGATGAGCGTGAAACCCATGTAAAGAAAAGCAATAGGGTCGTTGAAGCGGTTTGCATCCGACTCGTCCGTCTTCTGTCCTGCCACTCCGTAAGGAAGGTGTTCTTCGACTATGTCCACGACTCCTTTTGTGAACTTCTCTATCGTCTTCCGGCTGGTCATGGCGGACGCAGTATATATCGTGCCTATTACCCAGATGACTATCATCACATGGATAATAATTACCACAGCACCCGATACTTTTTTCGACGATTGGCTCGAGAAATACCAGTTCGCGGTCCAGGCAAACAGGACCAATTCAGCCGCACACACAACAGTCATCCAGATGTAAAACCCACTCCCCCGCTCGCTTAGAATCGGTTCGCCAAAGGCAAGGAATGCCGTTATGGTCAGAACGGCCACCAGCAAGAATATGACAGCCATGAGGATTGCCGGCCCGATCCTGGCTTTTCCGCTCAACATTTCAGTACCCTCCTTCACCGTTGTGAGTTTCGAAATCCGGCAGTGAGGAGACCCTGGCACGAATGTCCTCGACCCGACACCTGTCGTAGTAATCAACATAGAGTTCCAGGTGGTCGAACAGACGGTCCCTGCGAACAGGACTCGACGCAAGGTAGACACAGTAAGACGCCAGCAAGGCAGGCACAACGAGCACCGTCAGCAGACTCACACTGAAGGCACAGGCAATCGACAACACAAGAGCCGAAGCAAACGTGAAACCTGTAATCATTCTTCGCGCATTCGTCGAATGGAAGTGCCCCATCAACTGCAAGTGGAAATCGAGTATCATCGGAAAAGCAAGTACCAAAACGGCTGCTACGCCGACAACCGGGGCTAGGTGTGGCAGGCCGAGCAGCGCGAGCAGTGAAGCTGACAGCACCCCAAGAACAACCCCGGAGCAACGGGCACAAATCCTTACGTTGCCACCCCCAACAGGCACCTCGAAGGTCCTGTCCCAGTGTGATGTTGCCCCGTTTCTGTTGACACCCTAGTTTGTGACGGCACCGACTGCCGCC
>CAZEJS010000041.1:0-10268 GCA_964512645.1 uncultured Acidimicrobiales bacterium | reverse complement strand
CTGGAAAAGCCCGGTCTGAAAGGGTTTCTCAAAATCAAGTGTTCAACTTGAGTCTGATGGAGGACCAGGACCACCTGAGGAGAGAAATTGGCGACCTGAGGAGACAGCTCGCGGGCCGCGACCGTGCCATCGCCGATCCGACGCTCCTCGCAGAGCTAACCGATTCCTACGAGGCCAGCACCGAACCCGACATTATTCCTCGGCCGGAGAAGGAACCTGCGGATCCGGCGCTCTTCCGTTCCCTTTTCCGCGGACGCGAAGACGTGTTCGCCCGCATGTGGACGAGCGCCAGGGGACGGACCGGTTGGAGCCCGGCCTGCGAGAACGAGTGGGCCGATGGCCTCTGCAGGAAAAAGGGGCGCGAGGTGAAGTGTGCGGATTGCCCGAACCGCATCTTCAGCCAGTTCACCGACCAGGTGATCATAGACCACCTTGCCGGCCGGCACGTCGTGGGAGTCTACCCGCTCCTGCCCCCGGGCGACTGCTGCTTCCTGGCAATCGATTTCGATGGCGCGGCGTGGTGTGAAGACGCCTCGGCTTTCCTTGCCGTATGCGCTGAGCACGGTATCAAGCCCGCGGTTGAACGGAGCCGCTCTGGCATCGGCGGCCACCTGTGGATATTCTTCGAGGGGGCCGTCAAGGCAAGCCTCGCCAGACACCTGGGCTCCTTTCTTCTCACCAAGGCGATGGCGCGCCGCTATGAGATATCGATGTCCACGTACGATAGACTTTTCCCGAGCCAGGACAACATGCCCAGGGGCGGCTTCGGGAACCTGATTGCGCTCCCTCTTCAGAAGGAAGCCCTCGCGAACGGAAACACCTGCTTCCTGAATTCGGATTTCGAGCCGTACGACGACCAGTGGGGATATATCCGGTCCATCGAGCGGCTGAGCCAGCGCTCACTTGATGACCTCGGTCGTAGGATAGCGCGGGGCGAGGCGTTGGGGGTCGGCAGCCGTTTCGCGGACGATGCGGACAGCCCGTGGCTAACAATCCCTTCCAGGCGCCACCTCCCGCCTCCCATAGAGGGACTCCGGGCGAAGACAGCCCGCGTGGTCCTCGGCAACCTCGTCTACGTCGAAAAAAAAGGGCTGCCGGATGCGCTGCTGGATCGAATCCGGAGGCTCGCCGCGTTTCAGAATCCCGAGTTTTTCAAGAAACAGAGACTCCGGTTGTCGACCGCCTTCACTCCCAGGATGATCTGCTGCTCGGAGGACTTCTCCGACCACCTTGCAATCCCCAGAGGCTGCCTGGGAGACCTCGAGGCACTACTCGGTGAACTGGGGATACAAATGATGACTATTGATGAAAGGTTCACGGGGGGCGGGATCGAGGCCGACTTCCTCGGTGAGCTATCACCGGAGCAGGAACGCGCCGTGGAGGCCCTGCTGGAGCACGACACCGGCGTTCTGGTAGCGCCCCCAGGTGCTGGCAAGACGCTCATGGCGATCAAGGCGCTTGCCTCCAGGGGTACGAACGCCCTGATCCTCGTGCACACCCTTACGCTCATGGCGCAGTGGCAGGACCGCCTCTCTGAATTTCTGGACACCGGCGGCAATGAGGCAGGGCTTATTGGCGGTGACAAGGAGAGAAGGACCGGCCGGATTGATATCGGGACGTTCCAGAGCCTCGTAAGGAAAGGTAAGGTCAAGGACCTCGTGACGGAATACGGTCTGGTCATCGTGGACGAGTGCCATCACGTTCCAGCCTGGAGCTTCGAGAAGGTTCTTCGCGAGGCTAAAGGAAGATATGTCTATGGTCTGACCGCGACACCGAACCGCCGCGATGGCCACCACCCGATCATTCTCATGCAGTGTGGCCCGGTCAGACATGTGCTCGAGAGAGAAGGCGCCGCTCGTGGCGGCGCGGGCGAGTTCTTCAAGCGTCTCATCGTCAGGGAAACGTCTTTCAGGCTGACGCCGCAAGAAGGTGACCTGCGAATTCAGGATGTGTACTCGGAACTCACGGCCGACGACCCGCGTAACAGGATAATCGTGGACGACCTTGTATCTTCGGTGCGCGAGGGGCGATCCCCGATTCTGCTCACCGAGCGTCGGCGCCACCTGGATACGCTCGTGGAAATGATCGCCGACGGGATCGACAACCTGATCGTGCTCCATGGTGGGCTGACTCCCAGGCAGAGAAGGGTGGCCATGGAGAAGCTTGCCGCGGTTCCAGCCCGCGAGCCCAGAGCGATCGTCGCGACCGGAAGGATTATCGGGGAGGGATTTGATGACGCGCGGCTCGACACCCTTGTGCTGGCAATGCCCTTCTCCAACAGGGGCACGCTGATCCAGTACTCGGGCAGGCTCGAGCGCATCTACCCCGGCAAGAAGGAAATCCGTATCTACGACTACGTTGACGTCAATGTCGGCGTGCTCCGCGGCATGTTCGAAAAGAGGATGCGCGGCTACAGGTCGATAGGCTATGTTTCTTGAGTTCTGCAGGATATGTAAGCCCGAAATTCGGCTTCCGGAGCCCCCGTATTTTGGAGCCATGTTGGACTACATGTTGGACTGCTTCTCTCCCTCCGGGGGAGCACCTGAGAAAACCGCGATCGCTGTAGTGAGCCTTCCGAGACTGCTGGAAATCGGAAATGCCCGGACATCAGTGGAAACCCGGCAACTGGTTGAAGAACGCGGGCCTATGCGAAAACGGGCAGAACTAGCGAAGACCCGATGCGACACATACTTCGAGGGAGCGAGCCCGCGGCTTGGCCGGGGCCGGGAGAAGCCGCTAGAATAAGCGGAAAACGAAAGGTGGCCCGTGCGGATTGATGGATGACGGGCCCGCGCGTTCGACCCCGGACACCGGACGGCGGTTGGATGCGGGTACCCGTCACCGGGCCACTCGCCCGCGGCAGGAAGGGCCGTTGCGATGAAAGTGCTGGTTACCGGCGGTGCCGGGTACATTGGCTCGGTGATGTCGGGGATGCTTGCAGACCGGGGGCACGAGGTTCTGGTCATCGACAACCTCTCCCGCGGACACCGGAAGGCCCTCGAGGACATCCCCCTCGAGGAGATAGACCTGCTGGACGCCCCGGCGGTGACGGCCGCCTGCCTGGGTTTCCGACCCGGTGTCGCCATGCATTTCGCGGGGCACAGCCTTGTCGACGAATCCGTATCGAACCCGCTCAAGTACCTGCGTGAGAACCTCGCCATGGGCCTGAACCTTCTTCAGGGCCTGGAACGAGCCGACTGCCGTGCGCTCATATTCTCGTCATCGTGCTCGATATTCGGGGTCCCCTCGGTCGAGCTGATTTCGGAGGACACGCCCACCGACCCGATCAACCCTTACGGGCTTTCCAAGCTGCTCTTCGAGCGCATGCTTGTTGAGCTCGAGAAACGCGGAAGACTCGTTTTCGCCTCGTTGAGATATTTCAACGCCGCGGGAGCAGACACGGTCCGCGGCCTGGGCGAGGACCACACTCCGGAAACGCACCTGATCCCCCGGGTGGTCTCCGCGGCACTGGGGAAGGTCCCCGCCGTGCGGATATTCGGAACCGATTACCCCACGCCGGACGGCACCTGCGTGAGGGACTACGTCCACATCGTGGACCTCTGCGACGCCCATCTTCGCGCGATGGAGGAGCTTAACGCCGGGGCTCGCGGGCTGGTGTTCAACGTGGGGATCGGAAGGGGCTTCTCGGTCCGCGAGGTCGTCGAGTCGGTCAAGCGGGTGTCCGGGGTTGATTTCACGGTGATCGAAGAAAGCCGCCGCGAGGGCGACCCTCCAAGGCTGGTGGCCTCCCCGGACAGGATCAAGGCCGGGCTGGGCTGGCGCCCGTCATATACCGAACTCGACGGAATCGTCTCCACCGCCTGGCAGTGGCATTCAACCCACCCGGAGGGGTATCCCGCATAGGCGCTTCTCGATAGCCGCTTCTCACTTCCTGCCGCCGGTGAGCCACTTCAGGTATATCCAGGCGTACATGAACGGCACTGCGAAGCACACCACGGGGTGCAGCAGCCATGCCGGGTCCCTCACGGCGACGTACCCCCTGATGCCGTCAACCGCCGGCCTGAGCACCGTGACCATGGAGACGAGGGCGACGAACCGCTCCCGGAGCGTGGTTTCCCACCTGTAAGTCCTCATCTGTCTCTGTCTCAGGAACAACGAGAAGTTACGGCGCAGTTTGGCGAGCAGCTCACGGAGTGTCCTGCAGTGGTCGTGGGTGACGCAACTCCTGAGCATCACGAACTCATTCAGTCCCGATCGCAGCAGCTCCAGGTTCATCTCCATGTGGAAGAGATAAGGGGAGTAGTCGGTGGCGAGGATGTGCCGACGCGATATGAGGTAGCCCTGCGACCCGATAGTAGGCATGTTCCGCTCCTGGAAACGGACCAGGAAGTAATCGTCCTCACTCCTGAGCACCTCGCCGGCGATTGACCACTCCCGCTCGAACCAGGTGAGCTTGTCGCGCTTCTTGAGATAGTAAGCGAACGGGTCGTTGATCCCCATCAGGGAGCAGTACCGGTTGGCCGCGGGGTCGGACCTGTTGTATTCGAACCACGCCGATTGCGCCCCGGCCGCCCGCGGGTTCTCGGCCAGTGCGCGGACCGCCTTCTCCAGCCAGTCGGGGCCGACCAGCGCGTTATCGGCGTCCATGAGCAGGATGTAATCCCCCCCGGCAATGCCGACGCCTATCGACTTCCCACGCTCGATGTTGTGCTCGCCGTTCGTCGCGACGCGCGCGCCGTGCTCCCGGGCGATGCGCACCGTGCCGTCCCGGCTGTCGTCATCCACCACTATGACCTCGACCTTCTCCGCGGGGTAGCGCTGGGACCTTACGCTGGAAAGGCACTTGCCCAGCCGCGCTTCCTCGTTGAAGGCCGGTATTACGCAGCTGACAGTCGGCACCGTGCTATCGCTCATCATGCGGCTTCCTCCTGCTTCGGTCCGGTTCATTCTACCCGATGCCCGGCGCTCCGGGCGGACCGGCCCGCCGCCGGGTTCCCCGGCGTTTCCGGGCAGTCTTGAGGATATGCCCCGGCGATACCGATAAGAAAAAGTGATGCGGGGCGTTGCCATTCCGCCGTTACGCCGGTATCAGGAGTGGGGAAAGCAGCCGGCACTTCTTCCTCGAAACGGATGGCACAGAGAAGGGGGGTATCCATGAAGGCACCGGGAAACACCAGTCAGAACATGCGGAGGTTCCTGGCCGCGGCACTGGCGGTCCTCGTAGCGGCGGGCCTGCTGGTGCTGGCGGCGTCTCCGGCGAGCTTCGCGTGGACGAGCATCGCTCCACCGGATATCGGCACGGGGATCTCATGCGTCGCGGGAACGGATCCGGCTCACGTCTGGATCGGCAGCTCTCAAGGGATCTATTTCAACGACGGATCGACCTGGAGCAGGCAGAGCGCTTTCAGCGCCCTGTCCATGGCCGCCGCCGACGCGACGCACGTGTGGGCCGGGGGCGAGAACGGCAGCATCTATTTCTTCAACGGGAGCTCCTGGGTGAACCAGAGCCCGGGGCTGACCACGCTGCCCGTCCGTGCGATAAGCGCATACGACACGACGCACGCCTGGGCGGTCGCCGGAGACAACCCCGACGAGGGTTACTGCGTGATGAACCGCGACGGGGCGGGCTGGCACGTCTCCGACAGCGCCGCCGGCGGGCCCGGCCTGCTGGGAGTCTACGCGCTGGACGCCAACCACGTCTGGGCGGTGGGCCATAACGGGCGGATCCGTTTCTTCAACGGGACGTCGTGGGCGGCCCAGGCGAGCGGCACCACCGAGCACCTCCGCTCCGTCGCCGGGCTCGACGCCGCGCACGTATGGGCGGTTGGAGCAACCAGCCTGAGCGGCAGGGGCACGGTGATGTTCTTCAACGGGACCGGCTGGACGACGCAGGCGATAATCAAGGACGAAAGCGGAAACAACCACCTGGCCCTCTGGTCTGTCGCCGCGCTGGACAACCAGCACGTCTACGCCGCGGGCGACCTCGGGACCGTCGGGTTCTACGACGGCAGCACCTGGACGTCGCAGGCGACCGGCTCGGGCGACCACCTGGCCAGCGCCTGCGCGGCCGGGGGCAAGTACGTCTGGATAGCCGGCGGCGCG
Organism: uncultured Acidimicrobiales bacterium; assembly: GCA_964512645.1. Taxonomy (GTDB): domain Bacteria; phylum Actinomycetota; class Geothermincolia; order Fen-727; family Anoxymicrobiaceae; genus CAZEJS01. The sequence goes on along the minus strand of CAZEJS010000041.1, from coordinate 4,205 downwards.
GGCAGTCCAGTCCTCTTCTACGACAACCCCGGCGAGTACAACTACTACTTCGCCGAGGGGACGACCCGCGAGGGCTTCGAAGAGTGGCTGTGCCTGATGAACCCGGGCAAGGCGCAGATCCAGGTGGACGCGACCTACATGCTCTTCGGCGCGGAGCCGGTGAAAAAGAGCTACCGCCTGGCGCCGACGTCGCGTCTCTCGGTCAAGGTCAACGACGAGGTCGGGCCGGGCAAGGACGTCGCGGTGAGCCTCACCTGCCCGAGCCAGTTCTACGCCGAGCGGCCGATGTACTTCAACTACAAGATGTCATCTCCGGGTTTCGGGTGGACCGGCGGATCGTGCGTCACCGGCGTACGCCAGGCTTCCAGGGACTGGCTCTTCGCCGAGGGCACCACTCGCGACGGCTTCGAGGAGTGGATCTGCCTCCAGAACCCTGGCGGCTTCGACACCCAGGTGACGATCGATTACATATTCGCCGGCGCCTACACCGTACAGAGGAAGTACGTGGTGGCGAAACAATCCAGGCTCTCGGTGTTCGTCAACGGCGACGTGGGGCCGGGGCAGGACATCTCTGCTCGCGTCCACAGCGACACGCCGATCGTCGCCGAGCGCCCGATGTACTTCAACTACAACGGTGTCTGGACGGGAGGTCACTGCGTCGCAGGAGTGAGCGGACCCGCCACGACATGGCACTTCGCCGAGGGCACCACGAGGCCCGGCTTCGACGAGTACCTGGCGGTGTCGAACATGAACCCGACCGCGGCGGGCCTTACAATCCGTTTCCTGAAGACTGACGGCACCGAGACGGTGGGGAACGAACAGGTGCCGGCGAACTCGCGCTGGACCCTGAACGTGCGCGACAAGCTCGGCGTCGGCGTCGATTCGGCGGTGCGTATCGAGAGCACGCTGCCGGTGGTGGCGGAGAGGCCGATGTACTTCAGTTATGGACCCAACTGGACGGGCGGGCACGACGTCGTCGGCGCGCCTTACCCGAAGTCTACATGGTACTTCGCCGAGGGATGCACGTACTACAACTTCAACGAATGGATATGCATCGCCAACCCCAACGACCGGGAAGTCTCCGTCGCGATGGATTACATGCTCGAGACCGGGAAGACGATCCACAAGACGCTCAAGGTCCAGGCGCGGTCGCGGACGACCGTCAACGTCATCGCCGACGTCGGGCTGACCCACAACGTATCGACGAGGGTGAGCTCCAACGCGGGGATAGTAGTCGAGAGACCGATGTACTTCGACTACGGCCCGGGCTGGAACGGCGGACACGACGTGATGGGGATGTAAGGAGAGCAGGCGCGGGGGCGCGCCCGTCTCGGCGGGCGCGCCACGCTCCTGGCGGGGGTCGAATTGGGCAGTGACGCAAAAAGCATGGAGTTCGCGATCGGCGGGGCCGGGACCGCCGATCGCGACAGCGCGCTGGCCCGCGAGGCGGCCCGGGACAAGGACGCCTTCTGCAGGCTGTACACTTCTTACTACCCGAGGATCTACTCCTTCATCTTGAAGCGCCTTGGCAACGTCGCCGATTCCGAGGACGCCACCTCGAGGACTTTCGAGAAGGCGCTGCGCTGCATCGATTCGTTCGACCCGGGCAAGGGCAGTTTCTCGAGCTGGCTCTACAAGATAGCCATCAACGTGTCGAACGACCAGTTGAAGCCCGGGCTTCCGACGCGCGTTTCCCTGGACGAACTTGCCGGGGCGCTCGTCTTCCAGGGCGAAGACAGCGCGGCGGCGGTACAGTCGTTCGTCGATGTCACCAACCTCATCGCCAGGTTGGACCGCGGGCATCAGGTCGTCCTGGTGCTCAAGTACTTCGAGGGGATGGGCCAGGAGCAGATGGCCGAGGTGCTGGAGTGCTCCAGGAAGGCCGTCTCCATGCGCGTGACCCGCGCGCTCAAATCGCTGCGCAAGGTTATGAGGGAAGAGGGCTACCCAACGGGAGCCAGGGGGGGTGTTTGAGGTGGGCGGTTCCCCCCGGCGGCGGGGCCTCCAGGAGATCGAAGGGCTGCTGCGTGACGTGCGACCGGCGCGGGTCCGGCACGACGAGGCGCGCTTCCGGGCCGCGCTGGCGCAACTGGTGGAACGGTTCGACGAACTGGCGCCGGGCGCGGCGCGCGATCCTGAAACGCTGCTCGAATCCGTCGCCCCGGTGGAGGTACTGCATGAGGAGGGCGTTTTCAGGAAGAACAGGGACTTCCTGGCCGGGCGCTTCGACGAGCTGGCGGCAAAAGGCGGTCGAATCGAGGCGCTCGGCGCGGCCAGGCCGGCCCGGACCAGGGCCAGGGTCGTCTTCCAGGCGGGGCTGGCGACAGGCCTCGCGCTGCTGCTGGGCCTCGGCCTCTTCGTCGCGCTTTCGATGCGGGGCGGCAGGACCCGGGTCGCGGTGAAGCACCCCCCCGCACATCCGGCCGCAAGGACCCACGAGGCCGCCGCGCGTCTTCTCAGGGCCCTGGAGCAGACGGAATCGTCGGTATCCGCCGCCGCGAGGAGGGCCGCGCCGGCAGGCCGGCGCGGGGCGCCGGAGCCGGACGGGGAGTCCGCGGCGGAGAAGGCGGCCGAACCCCTGGGACCCAGGGGGGAGCGGAACGCCGCCCCTCAACAACAGGAGCCGCCGGGCGTCAACCTTGCCTACTACACCCTTACCGGCAGCGGGATCTCTCTGAGCTGGAGTTTCACCGCGGGCGCCGGCGCCTCATGGGACGGCGTGGTGGTGCTTCGCGCGCCTTCGGGCGTGGAACCGACGTACCCGGCCGACTGCATCTCTCAGGAGCAGTCAGGCACGAGTTTCGTCGACAGCACGGTCGTCGGGGGACGCTCGTACTGCTACCGGGTAGTGGTTGTGAAGAACGGCGCGCCGGTGGCGTACAGCGGTGTGTTGAGAGCCACCGCCAGCTCCAGCGTTGACCTCTCGCTGGTTTCCGAGGTGCGGGGTTCACATGCTCTGCTCGGATGGAGCGTGTCTTTCGGGGGCCTTGCCCCGCAGATTACGGGTTACACCGTGTACAAATCGAGCAGCGGGTCGGACTTTTCCGGCGCCGCCTCGTTCAATCTCCCCACTTCGGCCCGCTCTTTCACTGACGATGCCTTCCCCGGCCCCTTCTACTACCAGGTGGTCGCCCTTGACGGCGCAAGGGTTCTGGCCACCAGCAACACGGTTTGCGTCTCTCCTTCGGACCGGTAGCGCGCTCTTCGCCCTCAGGCCGCGGGCTGCGGCGGCACCGGCTTCGTGCCTACCGCGAGCTGGCCCTTGAGCGACCGGAACACGTACGCCTCGGCTACTATCACCACCGGGACCGCGAACAGGAGGCCCACCAGGCACAGGCATGAGCCCAGGATGTTGATGCCGACCATTGCCAGGTAGAAGAACGCCAGGTGCCACCAGGCCCCGCGGGTAAGCTCGCCGCTGCGCTTCATCGCCTCTACGGGGCCCAGCCCCTCGTCCACCACCGCGTACATGCTGAAGCGGTAGCGTACCGCCCAGTAGATGCCCGGGACGATAAGCAGTATCAGGCCCGCCAGCACCAGCAGCATGTACAGTATCCACGTCCCCAGCATCTTCCAGAACAGGGGATAGCCGTTGTACAGGTCGGACAGGTCTCCGGGCCTGCCGTCAACGAAGCCGAGCCCTATCTTCACCCCCGCGATGGAAATGAATATGCCGACCAAGAACGATACCAGCCCGAAGACGGTGCCGAAGACGATCGCGACCTTCCAGTTGAAGAACGATGAGGCGGACTGGAACCCCGAAGGTATCCCCGCGGCCACCCACATCAGGAGGACCGCGGGGATGAAGAACTTCAGGTTGTTTTTCATGCAGTCCCAGCCGTAGCCGACGGCGTCGTCTATCGAGAAGTCCTTATCCATAACGCCTCCTTGTTAAGCCGGCGAGCCGGTCCGCGGCCGCTCCACGGGTTCCGCCGGGCGCTTCCCTGCCGGACGCTTGCCCCACGCTACGCCGGATTTCTGATAAAATCAACGGCAATCGCATAACATGCCGCTCGTGGTGGCATTCGGCCTTGATAGGGAAGTCGGTGAGAATCCGACGCGGACGCGCCACTGTGATGGGGAGCGACCCGTGAGCCACTGGCGAGAGCCGGGAAGGGCGGGAAGCGTTGAACCAAGCCAGGAGACCTGCCCGGGCGGATACCCTGGACTGTCTTCGCGAGTGGGAAAGCAAGGGTTAGCCTGGC
>CAZEJS010000040.1:0-12270 GCA_964512645.1 uncultured Acidimicrobiales bacterium | reverse complement strand
GGGGGCGGCGGGCGGCCGGGCCGACGGGGACGCGCGGGCCGGGGACGCGGGCGCCGCGCAGGGAGTATCGGCCGGCCGGGGAAAACGAAGGCGGAAGGGGCGTGCCGTGAGGGGAGGGGACCGCGAGAGGGCGCCCGCCGTCCGGGTGAACGGGCTCTGGCACATCTACCCCGACGGGACCGAGGCGCTGCGGGGGGTGGACCTGGAGATCGAGCCGGGCGAGTTCGTCGGCGTCATCGGCGAGAACGGCTCCGGCAAGACCACGCTGGTCCGGCACTTCAACGGCCTGCTCCGGCCGACAAGGGGCGCGGTGTCCCTTTTCGGCGAGGACACCGGCGCCCGGCAGGTGGCCGGCCTCGCCCGGAAGTGCGGGATGCTGGGCCAGGACCCCAACCTCCAGCTCGTGGCCGAGTCCACCGCCGGGGAGCTGGAGACGAGCCTGCGGGCGATGGGGGTCCCGCCCGAAGAGTGGGCCGCGCTCGTCGAGGAGACGCTGGAGATGCTGGAGTTGACGGCGCTGCGCCAGGCGGACCCCCGGGACCTCTCCTGCGGCGAGCGGGAGCGCATCGCCCTGGCTTCCGTGCTGGTGTACGGGCCCGAGCTGCTGGTGCTCGACGAGCCGACCAGGGGGGTCGACCAGGGAACCAAGGACAGGCTCGCCGCCCACCTGCGGGCGTACAATGAAGCGGGGAATACCGTGGTGGTGGTGACCCACGACATGGAGTTCGCCGCAGGGTGCTGCGCGCGCGTCCTGCTGATGGGAAGCGGACAGGTGCTGGCCGACGGTGACAAGCACCTGGTGCTGTCGGACTCCCTGTTCTTCACCACCCAGTACAACAAGTGTTTCAGGGACGCGGCGCCGGGCGTCGTAACCCGCGAGGAGGCGGCCGCCGTCCTGGAGGCGATGAGATGAAGAAGTCGTCGGTAGTCCTCGTGGCCCTGCTGGCGGTCCTGGGAGCGTGGGCGGCGGGAGAAGCACTCGGTGTGAGGCCGCTTGAAAACATGGCGCTCATGAGCCTGCTCGCCGCGGCGCTGGTGGTCCTCTACTACTACGCGCGCTACGAAGAGAAGAAGAGCGACTCCAAGGAGATCGGCATCGTGGCGACGCTGGCGGCGCTGGCGGTCGCTGGACGGTGCCTGTTCGCCGCGGTGCCGAGCTTCAAGCCATCGACGTTCGTGGTCATTGTGACCGGGTACGTCTTCGGACCGCTCCCGGGGTTCATGGTGGGGGCGACCACGGCGCTGGTCTCGAACGTCTTCTTCGGGCAGGGGCCGTGGACGGTGTGGCAGATGCTCGCCTGGGGGCTCGCAGGTTTCGTAGCCGGTCTGCTGGGGCCGAAGCGTCTGCTGGAAGGGCGCTGGAGGCTGGCGCTCTACTGCGCCGCCTGGGGCATGCTTTTCGGCTGGATCATGAACGTCTACTTCGTGATAGGGTTCGTGCACCCGGCGGGGTGGCGCGCTTTCCTCGCCGCCTGCACCGCCTCGCTGTGGTTCGACGGGCTGCACGCGGCGTCGAACTTCCTCTTCGCCTTCCTGCTGGGGCCGGCGCTCATCGCGATGCTCCGGCGGTACCGCGCGCGGTTCTTCTTCGAGGAGGGGGAACAAGGCGGGCGGGCGCCAGCCGAGCCCGAGCCCGTTTCGCCCGCGGGGTTCACCGCGCCCGCGCCCGTCGCCCCGGATCCGCCGGCTTCGCCCGCGGGGTTCGAGAAGGAGGCAAGGGCGTGACTAAGGCAGGCCTTGCCTCGCTCTACCTGGTAGCGGCCCTCGTGGTGCTGCTGGTCTCGCCGGCGGCCTGTGTCGAAAGCCTGGCGGCAGCGTCCATGCCGTCCGGGACGACCGTGCAGGCCGAAGCGCAGGGGAGCGGAGCGTCGGTGAAAAGAGCGGTGGATTACCTCAAGGGCAGGCAGCTCTCCGACGGGGGTTTCGCCGAGCCCGGCAGGTCCTCCTCCGAACAGCTCACGATGTGGGTCGTGTGCGGGCTGGCTTCCGTCGGCCAGGATGTCGGCTCGTGGCGAAAGGGGGGTAAATCGCCCATCGAATTCCTGGCCGCGGGCGCCTCGAAGCTGGAGATGCTGACGGACGTCGAGAAGGGGTGCCTGGCCGTCTGCTGCGCGGGAGGGAACCCCCGCTCTTTCGGGGGGAGGGACCTGGTCGCGCAGATCAAGTCGAGGATGGCCCCGGACGGGCGCATCGGCGGGCTGGTCAACGAGCACTGCTGGGGGATAATCGCCCTGAAGGCCGCGGGGGAGACCGTCCCCGACGGCGCGCGGGCGTGGCTGGCCGCCAACCAGAACCTCGACGGCGGCTTCGGATACGGGGCGGGCACCGGGAGCGACCCCGACAATACCGGCGCGGCGCTGCAGGCGCTCATCGCGGCGGGGGAGGACCCGGCCGGCAGCGCGGTGAAGCGCGCCATCTCCTACCTGCACTTCTGCCAGGCGCCCGACGCCGGGTTCACCTACAACGCGGACCAGTCCAACGTCGCCTCGACGGCGTGGGCGGTGCAGGGCATCGTCGCCGCCGGACAGGACCCCGGGGGGCCCGACTGGACGCGCTCGGGAAAGACCCCGCTGGACTACATGGCTTCCACCCAGCAGTCCGACGGCCACTTCCGTTACATGAAGTCGTCCGACGCCAACGCGGCGTGGATGACCGCCGAGGCCCTGCCGGCGATCTCCGGGAAAGCTTACCCGCTCCGGCCCGAGGCCGCCCCGACCCGGACGACCACCCCGCCTTCGAACACCGCCGGCAACGTGACGCGCGGGGCCGACGAGGGCGAGACAGTCCGGGGAGACTCGGACCCGGGCGAAACCGCCGAAGGCGCCGCCCTTTCGAGCGATGGCGAGGCGTTCACTGGAAAACGCGCATTGTCCGGAGGTCGGGGGTCGGTACGTGGCGACGGCGCGCGCACGCTCGCACGGGGGGTTGACCCGCGCGGAGGCGCCGGCGCGGCAGGGGCCGGCTCGAACAATCTCGTCGTGTTCTGCATATTCTGCGGACTCTACCTGGTGGTGCTGGGCCTCGCCTACGTATCCCTCTCCTACTACTTCACGGCCAGGGGAACCGCGCCGTAGGCGGGTGCGCCGGCCCCGACCTCCGATGCGGTATCATTACTGCGTGGCGTGAGACGAGAACAGGGAGCGGGGATGGCTGTCTCGACAGAACCGGTGAGGATAGGATTGCTGGGCTGCGGCACCATAGGTTCCGGGGTGTTCCACCTCCTGGAAAAGAACGCCGGGGGCCTGGCGGAGGCCGCGCGCAGGCCGCTCGAGGTCAAGCGCGTGCTGGTCAGGGAGTTCGACGAGCCCAGGCCGTTCGAGGCCGACCGTTCGCTCATGACCACGGACCCCGACGAAGTGCTGGCCGACCCGGACATAGACCTCTACGTCGAGGTGATGGGGGGCGTCGAGCCCGCCAGGGATTTCGTGCTGCGTGCGCTGAGGCGGGGCAGGTCCGTCGTTACCGCCAACAAGGAACTCATCGCGGAGTGCGGCCGCGAGATCATGGAGACCGCCGCCGCCAGCGGCGCCACCGTGCGCTTCGAGGCGGCGGTGGGGGGAGGCATCCCGTTCGTCAGGCCCCTGGAGGAGTCCCTCGGTGGGGACAACGTCGTCAAGATGATGGGCATCGTCAACGGCACCACCAACTACATCCTCACCCGCATGAGCACCGAGGGCAGCACGTACGCCGAGGCTCTGGCCGAAGCGCAGTCCCTCGGCTACGCGGAAGCCGACCCCGAGGCCGACGTCGAGGGCTCGGACGCCGCCAGCAAGCTGGCGATACTGTGTTCGATCGCTTTCCACACCGGGATCACCGCCGGACAGGTGTTCCGGGAGGGGATAACCGGGATAAGGCCGGAGGACCTCGAGAACGCCCGCGAGCTGGGTTACGCGGTCAAGCTCCTGGCCATCGCAGAGCGCGACGACGGCGGGATCAGCGCCAGGGTGCACCCTACGATGCTGCCGGTGGACCACCCGCTGTCGAACATCGCCGGCAACTTCAACGCGGTGTTCGTCATCGGCGAGTCCGTCGGCGACCTGATGTTCTACGGGCAGGGCGCCGGTTCGCTGCCCACGGCCACCGCCATCCTCGGTGACGTGGTGAACGTGGCCAGGAACCTCGGCAACCCGCCGCCGGTGAGGCGTTCGTACTGGTCCAGGGAGGGCGCGGTCGTCCCGGTGGAAGACGTCGCCACCAGGTTCTACATGGTGTTGAAGGTGGTCGACCGCCCGGGGGTGCTGGCGAAGATCGCCGGGGTGTTCGGCGACTGCAACGTGAGCCTCGAGAGGGTAATGCAGAAGGGCATCGGCGACCGTGCCGAAATAGTCCTCATAACCCACGTGGTCCTGGAGAAGGATTTCCGCGCGGCGCGCGAGGGGCTCGCCGTGCTTGCGGAGGTGGAGGAGATCCCCAGCGTTATCCGCGTGGAAGGCGCCTGACGGGCAGGCATGCCCGCGGCGCCCGGGGCCCGGGCACGGTCCCGCCGGCGCGTTCTAAGAGAGGGGACCGACGTGACAGTGGAGAACAGGCCCTGGCGGGGGGTCGTCGAGGAGTATCGCGAATGGCTGCCGGTCACGAGCGCGACTCCCGTCGTGACCCTGCTGGAGGGCAATACGCCCCTGGTGAGGGCGCGTTCGCTGTCCTCGATGCTGGAGATGGAGGTTTATCTCAAGTACGAGGGCGCGAACCCCACCGGTTCCTTCAAGGACCGCGGCATGACCATGGCCATCAGCAAGGCGGTGGAAGAAGGCGCCGATACGGTCATCTGCGCCTCCACCGGTAACACCAGCGCCTCGGCCGCGGCCTACGCCGCCCGGGCCGGGATACGCTGCATAGTGCTCATCCCCTCCGGCGCGATCGCCCTGGGAAAGCTCACCCAGGCCCTGATGCACGGGGCGCAGGTGCTGGCGGTGAACGGCAACTTCGACGACGCGCTGCGGGTCGTGCGCCGGATTGCCGACGAACATCCCATCGTTCTGGTCAACAGCCTGAACCCGTACAGGATCGAGGGACAGAAGACCGGTGCCTTCGAGATATGCGACGTCCTGGGCAGGGCCCCCGACGTGCACGCCATCCCGGTGGGAAACGCCGGCAATATCACCGCCTACTGGAAAGGGTACCGCGAATACCTCGACTCAGGCGCCATCGAGCGCGCCCCCAGGATGCTGGGGTTCCAGGCCGCCGGGGCGGCGCCGATCGTGCTCGGCCGCCCGGTGGAGAAGCCCGAGACCATCGCCACGGCTATCAGGATAGGGAACCCCGCTTCCTGGAAGCAGGCCGTGGCGGCGGCGGAAGAGAGCGGCGGGAACATCGGCATGGTGACCGACCGGGAAATACTCGACGCATACCACCTGCTCGCCGAAGGCGAGGGTGTCTTTGTAGAGCCGGCCTCCGCGGCCTCGGTCGCCGGGCTTGTGAAATCACGCAAGAGTGGGGAGGTGGGCCCCGGCCTCACCGCGGTGTGCATACTCACCGGCCACGGCCTCAAGGACCCCGACCGGGCGATCGCCGAGTCGGAACAGCCCCCGCTGGTCGAACCGACCCCCGAGGCGATACTGAACGCGATCACGGCTCTCCGGAGATGACATGGAGAAGCTCCAGGTGGCGGTGATAGTCCCCGACGGCGCGGCGGACGAACCCAGGCCCGAGCTCGGGGGGCGCACGCCGCTGGAAGCCGCGAGCACCCCCAACATGGACCGCATAGCTTCCTCCGGCGTAACCGGCACCGCGGTGACCGTCCCGCCTGGCATGACGCCGGGAAGCGACGTCGCCAACCTCTCCCTCATGGGGTACGACCCCCGTACCCATTACGGCGGGCGTGCCCCGGTGGAAGCGGCCAACCTCGGCATCGACATACCGGACGGGTGGACCGCCTTCAGGTGCAACCTGGTCGCCACAGGCGGAGGGCGCATGATCGACTACAGCGCCGGGCACATCACCCAGGAGGAATCTGAACGCGCGATCGAGGCGCTCCAGGACGCGCTGGGGGACGCCGGGACGCGGTTCTTCCCCGGCAAGTCCTACCGGAACATACTCATCCTCGAGGGCGACTTCGACTCCGTCGAGTGCACCCCGCCCCACGACATAACCGGGCGGGAGACGGAGCCGTACCTGCCGCGGGGTGAGGGGTCGGGGCGGGTGCTCGAGCTGATGAGGCTGTCACGGGGCGTGCTCGCCGGGCTGGAGGGTATGCCCGCGGACACGATCTGGCCGTGGAGCCAGGGGCGGCGAATGGAGCTCGAGTCGTTCGCCTCGCTGTACGACGTGACCGGGAAAGTGATAAGCGCGGTGGACCTGGTATGCGGCATCGGAAGGCTGGCCGGCCTGGAGCCTGTCGACGTCCCCGGGGCGACCGGTTACCTGGACACCGATTACGCCGCGAAGGGCCGCGCGGCGGTGGAGGCGATGAAAAGCGGCGACTTCGTGTTCGTGCACGTCGAGGCGCCGGACGAGGCTTCACACACCGGGGACGTCGAGGAGAAGGTGCTGGCCCTGGAGCGTTTCGACGAGTCGGTGGCCGGGCCGCTGTTCGAGCACCTTGCGGGCGCGGGCCGCGCGTACCGCCTGCTGGCGGCGCCCGATCATCCTACGCTTACGAGGACGAGGACGCACGACGCCGGGGCGGTCCCGTTCGCCGTTTGCGGGTACGGGGTGCCGGCATCGGGCGCGGCGGGTTTCAACGAGAAGGCCGCCGCTCGAGGGCCCCGCATCGAGGAGGGATGGACGCTCATGGGGAAGCTTATAAGCCCCGATGCGTGGTGACGGGCGACTCCCCGTGCGGCCTACCTCGTATAATTGAGTGACGAGCCAGACTGGAGGGACACGATGGATATTGAGCCCGGGATAGAGAAACCGAACGCGCCGTCTCCCCCCGCTCCCCCGCCGCAGGCCGCCGGGAGGTCCGGTAAAGGCGCGATCGCGGGGTGGATCATCGGAGGCGTGGCGCTGTGCCTGGTGCTGCTGGTCATGGTGTTCTTCTGCGGCACCTGCTTTCTGATGAGCGCGGCGTTCAGGCACTCGGGGTACTCCGGGGCCGGGGTCGGCCTGATCGAGATCGACGGGGTACTGGCCTCGAACGGCTCCGGCTTCGGAGGGGTGACCACCTCCCAGTCGGTGGTCGAGCGGCTGCACGCGGCGGTAAAGAGCAGGAACGTCAAGGCGGTGCTGCTGAGAGTGGACAGCCCCGGCGGGACTCCCGCCGCGGCCGAAGAGATATACCAGGAGGTCGCGCGCACCGCCCGCTCCAAGCCGGTGGTGGTTTCCATAGGTGACCTCGGCGCCTCCGCCGCCTACTACCTCTCCAGCGCGGCGAACTTCATCTACGCGATGCCCGACTCCGAGGTGGGGAGCATCGGCGTTATCCTGCAGATACCCAACATCGAGGGACTGAACGAGAAGATCGGCATGCGCTGGTACGTCTTCACCCAGGGCCAGTACAAGGACATAGGCAGCCCCTACCGCGCTCCGACACCGGAGGAGCAGGCCATTCTCCAGGAACAGATGAAGGTGGCCTACGACCACTTCATCAGGGACGTCGCCAGCGGAAGGCGCATGGACGAGGCCGCGGTCAGGCGGCTGGCGACCGGCATCACCTTCCCGGGAATACAGGCCAAGGAGCTCGGCCTCATCGACGAGATCGGTAACTACCGGGACGCGCTTACGAAGGCCGGCCGTCTCGGGGGCATCAAGGGCGAGGTCCGCGCCATACCGTTGAAGCGCGGCGGCCCGTTCGGTGTCTTCTCGGGCCTGCTCGACTCGTTGAAGGAGATCGGAGACAACCTCGATAAGCTGGTCAGGAGCAGCGGCGCGGTGGACCGGGGACGCCTCGGGGAGAGACTGGAGTGAACCGGGAGTCGAACGGGAGGGGCGAATGAACGCGCGCGGACCGGCGGAGCCGGTGAAGATCGCTCACATATCGGACATTCACGTCGGCTCGAACCACTTCGTCTCGAACTTGCTGAACAGGGCGATTACCGAGATCAACGAGGCGCAGCCGGACCTCGTGCTCGTATCGGGCGACCTTACCAACGACGGCTTCCGCCAGGAGTACGCCGCGGTCCGCGCGTACCTCGACAACATCAAGGCGGACCACATGGTGGTCATCCCCGGGAACCACGACTCGCGCAACGTCGGGTACGTGCACTTCGAGGACATGTTCGGCAACCGCACCAGCGTCACCACCCTGCCCGGCGTCACGATGGTAGCGCTGGACTCGTCCCAGCCCGACCTCAACGAGGGCCGCCTGGGCCGTCAGAACTACCGCTGGATGGTCGAGCACTTCGAGCGCGAGAACGACTTCAAGATAGTGGCCCTGCACCACCACCTGCTGCCCCTGCCCGGCACCGGCCGCGAGCGCAACATCATCGAGGACGCCGGCGATTTCCTCGAGCAGCTCGTTTACGAGGGCGTTGACCTGGTCCTCTCGGGCCACAAGCACGTTCCCCACACCTGGCACTTCGAGGACCTGTACGTCAGCAACGCCGGCACCGTCTCCTCGCTGCGGGTGAGGGGTTACGCCAGGCCGTGCTACAGCATGGTCTACCTCGACCCGGGCCGGTGCAGGATAACCAGGAAGTACCCCTTCGGGGAAGAGGTGCAAATCGTGACCTTTCCGATAGAGAACAAGACCCGGGGCGGGCGGATGATCGACCGGCCGGACCGGCTCGTTATGTGACGCCCCCAGGTGCCGAGATGGACCACACACCCCTTGCCGCCGGGCCCACCTCGCGGCCGGCCCGCCGGGCCGTCGCCCTCATAGACGGGGAGCACTACCCGGAGGTGGTGCTGGCGGCGCTGCGATACGTCGAGCAGGAGCTGGAGCTCGAGCTCACCGGGCTGGTGTTCCTGGGCGGCACCGAGAAGGTGCGCGACCCGCGCGGCATAGAGTACCGGGACCTGCCGGTGTACCACGGGGGCGACCAGGTGACCGTTCTGCGCCGCGCCCTTCTGGAGCTGCGCCCATCGCTGGTGATAGACCTTTCCGACGAACCGGTGGTCGGGTACGCCGAACGGTTCCGGCTCATCAGCGAGGCGCTTGCCCGGGGCGCAGGCTATCATGGCGCCGATTTCACCTTCGAGGCTCCGGAGATGCCCTACCTCTGCGACAAGCCGTCGATCGGAGTGTGGGGCACCGGCAAGAGGGTCGGAAAGACGGCGCTCGCCGGGCACGCGGCGCGGAATATCGCCCGCGGCGGCTCGCGCCCGTGCGTTTGCACCATGGGCAGGGGAGGGCCGCCCGAGCCGGAGCTGCTGGCCGCTCCGGCGCAAGTCACCGACGATTACCTGCGCGCACGGGTCGAGGCCGGCTGCCACGCCGCGAGCGACCACTTCGAGGACGCGATGATGGGCGGGATTGTCACGGTGGGGTGCAGGCGCTGCGGCGGTGGAATGGCCGGCGCGCCGTTCTTCTCGAACGTGGGGCCGGGGGCGCTGCTCGCCTGCCGGCAGGACGCCGACATCGTCCTCTTCGAGGGCAGCGGCGCGGCGGTCCCTCCGGTGGGGGTCGACGCCGTGATGCTGGTGACCTCAGCCCTGCAGGCCCCCGAGTGCCTGCTCGGCTACCTGGGCCCTTACCGCCTATTGCGCTCGGACCTGGTAGTCGTTACAATGTGTGAAGAATTCCTGGTATCAAGCGATAAGCTTCGTAAGCTCATGGATGGCATAGGTTCCATCAATCCCGAGGTCAAGGTCGTAAAGACCGTTTTCAGGCCCCGACCCCTAGGCGAACTGCGTGAGCGCGAAGTGTTCCTGGCGAGCACGGCGCCGCCCGAAGCGGCCCGGCGCCAGGCGGCCCACCTGGAGGAGGAATACAAGGCGGTGGTCGTGGGAACGAGCTCCAACCTCGCCGACAGGAGGCGCCTGGAGGCCGACCTCGAGGCCGCCCGGGGAGCGCGGGTGATGGTCACGGAGCTCAAGGCCGCGGGGGTGGACGTGGTGTCCCTGTTCGCCGCCCGGAACGACAAGGAGATCGTTTACCTCGAGAACCGGCCGGTGGCAGTCGGCGGGGACCTCGAGGAAGAGATAGACCGGCTGGAAGCGACGGCGAGGGCGAGGTCCGCGGACAGGTGAAGCGGCACTCGCGGCGTACGTAACCCCTTAAGAGAATCTCGGAAGCAGTTCCCAGCGCGCATCCCAGGAGGTCCGACGAGCGGGTGCCCCGGGACCCGGAAAGCCGGGCTCCGCCGGAGGGCGCCTGGCGATGGCACGGAGCGCGCGTCACAAGGTTGAGTCGGATGCCGGAACAGTTGCAGAAGATCATACTGGTGGACGAGGAGCACCACCTGCCTTACTCCAAGGGCCTCATGGCGGTGTCCATCATGGCCACCGGGCTCGCGCCGGACCTGGCCTATTCGATTGCGGCCACGGTCCAGGACGAGCTGCGCCGCGAGGGAAATCCCGCGGTGACCATGGAGCACGTCCGCTGCACCACCGAGCGGATATTGGAGCGCGAGGTGGGCGAGCGCTTCGTGGACGTCTATCGCAAGTGGCAGGCTATCGGCAAGGTCAACAAGCCGGTCATAATACTGATGGGCGGAGCGACCGGGGTCGGCAAGTCGACCGTGGCGACGATGCTGGGGGCCCGGCTGGGGATAACCCGGCAGGTCTCTACCGACGTCATCAGGCAGGTCATGCGATCGATGTTCGCGCCGCAGCTCATGCCGGTGCTCTATAACTCCTCGTTCAGCGCCTTCGAGGCACTGGGGGAGATGCCCCTCCCCGAGGATACCGACAAGGTGATAGTGGGCTTCCTGGAGCAGGCGGCAATGGTATGGGTGGGGATACGGGCGCTGATCGAGCGGGCGGTGCTCGAGCGCACCAATTTCATCATCGAGGGGGCCCACGTGGTGCCGGGCATCGTCGATGCGGAGTTCTTCAAGGACGCTTTCGTAGTGCAACTCGTGCTGTCGGTCGACGACGAGCGCCAGCACCGCAGCCACTTCGAGATCAGGGAGGTCGAGACCGAGGGAGCGAGGCCGTTCCGGCGCTACCTGAGCAACTTCGAAAGCATCAGGAAGATACAGGAGTACGTCCTGGGTCTCGCGGCGGAAAAGAAGGTGCCCGTCTTCCCCTGCTACAGCATGGACGCGACGATAAGCGACGTTCTCGACTACGTGATTAACCAGGTGTTCGTCGAGTGCTCCGCGGGCGACATGGAGCGGGCGGTGGACGGCGGGGCGGAAGCCTGCGCCGCGGCGGAGGCGGCAGGCGGCGGCGCCCGCCAGGCCGAGAAGGAGGGTTGAATTGAGGCTGTTCATCGACACGGCCAACGTCGAGCACATTCGCGAGATAAACGACTGGGGGGTGCTCGGTGGAGTCACCACCAACCCCTCGTTGGCGTGCAAGGAGAACCGGAACTACCGCGAATGCGTCGCGGAGATAGCCTCCATAGTGGATGGCCCGGTGAGCGCCGAGGCGGTCTCGCTCGAGGCGGCAGGGATCGTCGCCGAAGCGCGCGAGCTCGCCGCCATAGCGGGGAACGTGAACGTGAAGGTGCCGATGTGCCCCGAGGGGCTGAAAGCGATCAAGGCGCTTTCGTCCGAGGGCGTAAAGACCAATTGCACCCTGGTGTTCTCGGCGAACCAGGCGATGCTGGCGGCGGCCGCCGGAGCGACGTTCGTAAGCCCGTTCCTGGGACGGCTGGACGACATAGGCAACGACGGGATGAGGGTACTGGCCGAGATAGTGGAGATCTTCGAGTATTACGGTCAGATCACCGAGGTGATATCCGCCTCGCTCAGGCACCCGCAACACGTGATCGGTTCGGCGCTGGCCGGGGCGCACATCGCGACCATCCCTTACGCGGTCTTCAAGCAGATGGTCGCCCACCCGCTCACGGATATCGGGATAGACCGGTTCCTGGCCGACTGGGAGAAGATAAAAGACCTGTAGAGAACGGCGGCGCGCGACGCGCCATTCAAGGAGGTACGCGAAACAATGGAAGTTGCCGACAGGGGAGTGCTGGAAGCCAAGCTTCTGCCCGAACTCCAGCAGATCGGGATGGCGCTGGACATCGATGGAGTGAAGAAGCTGCGAAAGAAGGATCTGATAGACGCGATCCTGCAGGAGGCCGGGGCGGCGCCCAACGGGGACGGGCAGGAGCCGTCCGCGGAGGCCGGGGAACTCCGGGAAGCGGCCGCCGCGCCGATCGAGATCGAGGAGGAAGAGGAAGAGGAGGGCATCGGCAGCGGCATCCTGGACATCCTTTCGGACGGCTACGGTTTCCTCCGAACGTCCGGTTACCTGGCTTCGGAGAAAGACATCTACGTCTCC
>CAZEJS010000039.1:0-14377 GCA_964512645.1 uncultured Acidimicrobiales bacterium | reverse complement strand
CCTGGACTGAAGATTAACCCTTATCCGTGGTCCAAGAAAAACGGGTCCGCTATAGAAAAGAATATGGGAGACTGGAGGCTACTGAATACCTTTATAAAATCGAGTTTTAACAGCGGGTAAAATCCTGCTGTTCAGAGGGGTATGTGGGCTGTGTGAAAAAACCCCCTTCCAACACTTTTTTACCAGCCTGGGAACCCTCAAATAAATGTAAGCAAGGAGAAGGAGGGTAAAGAATGGCTGGTTTTCAGTTTGGCAATAATTCTTCCTTTTCCAAAAATAATTTAGTCTTGAGGCAACCCTATGGGGAGGTAAGGAATATGAAGAGGTTACTAGCAGGTATTTTGTCAGTAACCGTGATTGCTGCTTTAATGTTGGCAATCTTTGTTACTACAGCGTCGGCGTATCCTACAGGATGGTCTGCTGACAAAAGCACGGGGAGGACTACTGACACAGTCTTCGATACAGACTCTTACGGGAGTACTCTGCACATGGCATACAAATCTGCTGATAATAATGTTCATTATGCCAGGTCAATCAATAATGGATTAAATTGGACTACGGAATATATAGGCGGTGCTAGTCCTTCAAGTATTCAGGTAGTCGCAATGAACCAAGCGACTATTTATGTTTTTTGGGTACAGGGAGGAGTTATTAACTCTCGCAGGTCTGCTGACGGAGGTGTTTCCTTTCTTGGTTTAGAATCCTATAACGCAGGGGTCTACAGCAGAGTTCTCATAGAACGACCTGTTGTAAACCTGTGCGTACCTGTCGTTGTCGTAGGTGAGTGCTATTGCCTCTACCGTTGACATACCCCGATACTGGTTCTTCGGGTTCGGTTGCTTGTGGTGAATAACGTCTTCAAAGGGAACGTCTATCTGCCCCGACTCATTCTGCATACGGTAGGCAGTTATCAAACCTGTTTTGGACGTTAGGATAGTCACCTGTTGTGGGGGAGCTATCCACAATTCTGCGGGGGCTCCTACCCCGTTTCTCTCGATTATCCAGAAGACTTCACCGGCAAGGTCGACGTAGATATGAGACAGTTCACGGAATTCCTCGCCCGTCAACAGTTGGTTGGGCTTCTTCAGGACCTCAAGAAAAAGGTGTTCTTCTATCTCGGTCGTGCCGTTCCAAAGTCCATAAGACAGCCGTGCAAGGCTTGAGGAAATAACGCTTACGCAGTCGAATACCCAACCCGTATAAGCGTTTATGTAGTCCTCTGTTTTCGTGATGGGGGATACGTTCCCCAATGTCCCGCCCTGTACGGGAACGAACTTCATTAGTTCTTTTTGTTCAGGCTGTTCCGTGTTGTGGTTATCGCCCCGCCTTGTGAGCAGGTCTAGTAAACCCATTGAATAGAGTCCCTTGTCACTCGTTTGCCTGTCAGCACCAAGTACCCACTTGAGAGTGTGTCAACTTGGTCGTCGTGGCTTCCCGCAGGAAAGAGAACCAGTTCGTCAAGGAAGTCGCCGTTCCAGTTGGCTTCAAGCAACTTGACGTGTCCTGCCTCTGCCATAGCAGCGACGGGGTTGGAACGCGCTTCTTTTGAGCCTGTTGAACGTCGGGCATAGAACGGGAACCCTCTGAGAATGTCGTGACGGTAATGGTCAACGAGTGCCTTGCCCGAAGCACCGGGTTCCTGTTCCATATGTATCTGAACGGCTATCCCGTCACGCCTTGCCGTTTCGTATATCAGGCGTTCAACTTCTTTCGGAGTGCTTCGAGTTCTTACCACATCGAGTACGTAGAAGTTCTCGCCCTGAACTCCGAGAAGAAGCCCAACCGTCCAGTCGGGGTCTCGGTTTCCCTTGTGCTGAACGGTGCTTGCCAAGTCCCATACACGGACACGGCGTAGGCGTTGGGGTACAGCCGATTGGGGTACTATGTCAAACCAGTCACGCTGGAACTTGCCTCCCAAGTCCGACACGTCCCAGTCACCCTCAAGCAGTTGAGCCCTTCGCACGGGGTCTAACTGCATAAGGCTTTCTCGATACTGCCTCTGGTCAACAAACGGGTTGTCGTCCAACTTCGCAGGTATGAAGGGTCGGCGTTGCCAATTCCCTTCAAGGTCTTGGTAGTTCGGGTTGCTTATAAATCTTTGCTTGACCCAGACGTGTCCACGACCACCGGGGTTGCTTGCGGCCCGTATCCGTTGGGGAACCATAAGCAATGGGTTGTCGGGTTCCTGTTCGGCGTTCGGTCCCGATAGACGAGAGATAAGGTAACGGTACTGCGTCTCGCTGAACTGCGTGAGTTCGTCAAACCCTATGAACTGGAAGCCTGCACCCTGA
The DNA here is from genome assembly GCA_964512645.1 of uncultured Acidimicrobiales bacterium. Classification (GTDB taxonomy): domain Bacteria; phylum Actinomycetota; class Geothermincolia; order Fen-727; family Anoxymicrobiaceae; genus CAZEJS01. The sequence goes on along the minus strand of CAZEJS010000039.1, from coordinate 12,086 downwards.
TACTGGTAAACGTCCTCTTCGTGTTCGCAGTACCCGAGCTTGATAGACGACCCGGCAGGGAAATACCAAACCTTATCTTCGCCGTTCCAGTAGGCATCGGTCTTCTCAAGCCAACCCCGAAGGCGTGACATAATGCCCTCTTGCGAGAGCTTCATACTTGTCAGCGTCCGACGCAGTATCAATGCCGAGTAGCCCGGAACGTCTACATACTGCAACGCTGCCATTAGCAGGGCGTCGGTCTTGCCCCCCCTTGCAGCACCCCCATAGAACGCTTCGCGGTTATCGAGAACAAGGAATTCAGCTTGCTTCGTCGTCGGTTCGTGCGGGATATAGGGATTTAGGAGAACCGTCTTCAACAATTTCGCCGTCAACAACGTCGTCGGCGTCTCCGTCAATCGCTCTTCCTGCTTCAAGTGCGTTCTCGATTGCGCCTGCATATTTGTTCAAAGCCTTCTGAAGGTCTTTAGCCGTAAGCTCGTGGTCGTGTTCAATGCGTCCCTCAATCTGGACACGAAGCCGTTGCCCCTTGTCGTGTTCGGAGAAGTGTTCGGGGAAACGCATTTTGAGAATGTCCCTTGAAGCACGCCAGTCGGACGGTGCTGCCTTGGCGATAATCTTCAAGTGGTAGAGGATAAAGTCACCGTCTGCCTTGCGAACCAAAGCGTCAAACTCTGGGTGCTGTTCACGCCAGTTACCAAACGTCCTGTCGGAGATGCCCCCGATTTGAGCAGCGTACTTGTAAGGAACCCCGTGGGAGATTGCTTCAAGTATTGCCCGTACCCTGTCCCTTACGTACTTGTTGGTTGACTGTTGACCTTTGTACTCTGTCGGAATGCAGGCAAGGTCTTCGTCGGTAATCGTGTAGGACGGTGAGTTCGGGAACTCTGGATATTCCTCTACTTGCTCGATTTCGACCGTCGGGTTCTTACTCTTTTTCTTGGGCTTTTCTTGGTCGTCCACGAGCGGGTACAACTCCCCTGCTGATAGAAACTAGGTGACACCTGTTGTTGTGTCCGTCCCACATTTCACATTTGCTCTTGAGGCAAGGAGCTTCGATAAAAACTTCTTCGGGGCTGTTGTAAACAACCACAATCGCCTTATTCGAGAGAAACGGACATATCTTCAACGGGCTTGTCCTTTGCCTGCTTCAACTCGGCAACGTCCGCCTTGGCTTCTTGAACCGTGCTTCCCGTAAGGTTAATAGGGTCACCGTCGGAGTCCTTTAGGGTGACGGTACTCAAGGGTTAGTCCTTCTCGGCTTCAGCCTTTTCGTCAAAGGGGGAGTCCATTACGAATTCAGACGTGTCCCTATGTTCGTCCAACCAGACAATCAGGGGTGCTTTCCCTGCGACCTGTTTGACCTTCCCTTTGATAGCAAGGTCAATTGCTTCGGGGGTCGTGTTTATCGGGAAAGTAAGGTCGAAGGTTTCCAGCACCTTCGGCATACCCTGTTCGTCAAGCAGTGCGTCCGAGTCGTCAACAACGTCAACCCGAACCTCTACTTCGTCGTCCCAAAGCGTATGGTTGGTTATCTGGTAGTGGATGGACATATCGGTTAAGCCCCTTTTCGGTGGCGAAGTTTTCCCCACGACGCTAGGTTGCAGGAGTTAGCTGAAAGGAGTGAGATTAGCCGTAGGGTGGGGCTATCACTCGAAGCGTCGTGGGAGATAATCATACCGACTGTGTATCGGCATACTTCGTTACCTTAATGATAAACTGTCAAGAAGGTTTGTCCATAAGGTTGCCCCGAACTAATTTCGCCAATGGGAGGAGAAATGTACAACACCTTGATTTACGAAGTTGACGGGGAAGTTGGCATACTTACTCTGAACCGTCCCCAAGTCATTAATGCTATCAACAAGGAAATGCTTGAGGAACTTAACGCCTTCTGGCAGGAACGTCAGACAGACTACAAGACAAGGGTGATTATCGTAACGGGGGCAGGCGATAAAGGTTTCTGTTCGGGGCTTGATATGAAAGCCGTTGCCACGGAGTTCGTACCAGAGGACGGGAAGCCTACGGCAGAGAGTACCTACAACGGGCAGATACGGTTCTCAAACATAATGAGGTTGATGAGAACTTCGCCACAACCGATAATAGCAGCAGTACACGGTCCTGCTATGGGGGCAGGAATGTCTATTTCCCTCGCTTCGGACATAAGACTTGCCAGTACCAATTCCTTTTTTAACGCCCAGTACATCAACATCGGCACCGGGGCGGCGGACCTGGGCTCCAGTTTCTTTCTGCCTAAGATAGTCGGATGGGGCAGGGCCGCGGAGATGTGCCTGACGGGGATGCGGGTACCGGCAGACGAGGCTTACCGGATAGGCCTCGCCAACCAGGTGCTGCCGCGCGAGGACCTGCTCCCGGCGGCCCGCGCCATGGCCGCGACCATGTGCTCGAAGAACCCCCTGGGCCTGCGCCTCACCAAGGACGCCTTCAACGCCGCCCTCAACGGCTCGTCGCTGGAGGACGCCAACCGCATGGAGGACCGCAACCAGGCGCTGATCATCGCCAACGGGATAACCGAGGGGATGAAGGGGCTGGGCAAGTGAGATTTGTCCACGCCGGGCTTCACCAGGGATCATCTCCGCGCCAGATTCTGTCAATCCAACTGCGCCAGGCGCGTCGTCATGTGCATTCATCCAGTGCGTCGAGAAGATGCTCCTCCAGTTCGGGCCTCAGTTGCGGCACGTCTCGGGTTGCCGCGTCCCAGACAATATCGGTATCGATATCGAAGTAGTCGTGGACCAATACGTTCCGCATGCCGATAATCTTGGTCCATGGAATCTCGGGGGCCATGGCTCGCACGTCGTCGGGCAGTGCCCTGGCGGCTTCACCAATGATGAGAAGGTGCCTCAGGAACCAGGTCTGCAGCAGCTCGTCACGCTCGAAAGAGGCTTTGTCGCGGTCCTGATAACGCTCGATGGCCGCAATGGCTTCGAGCACGTCTATTACTCGTTCTCTCGGGTCCCTCGTACGGGAATTGCCTCCCGGAGGACATGGTCGCGGATCCTTGCCTTCAACCCGGGGGCTGTAACAACATCAACGGGTCGGTCAAGCAGGGTCTCGAGTTCGCATTGAAGGCCCCCGAGGTCCAGCAGCGACCTCCCTCGCTCCATCTCGACAAGGAAATCTATATCGCTATGCTCGTCCGACTCGCCGCGTGCAACCGAACCGAAAACGCGCACGTTTTTCGCCCCGTACTTCTCGGCGATACGGAGGATCTCTTCGCGCTTTTCGGTCAACAGATGATCGAACACGGCTGTCTCACATTCCAATGTTTGTGAACGCACATCGTTATACAGGAATGATAGCATGGGGAAGAATCATCATGGGGAGGAGCCAGACGATCGACGAACAGGCAATAATCAATGAGCAGGGTATCGAATGAGGTTACGACAGCTTCTTCTGCGCCCAGTACATCAACATCGGCACCGGCGGCGCGGACATGGGCTCCAGTTTCTTTCTGCCTGAGATAGTCGGATGGGGAAGGGCCGCGGAGATGTGCATGACCGGGGAGCGCGTCCCGGCCCAGGAAGCATACAGGATAGGCCTCGCCAACGGGATAACCGAGGGGATGAAGTCGCTCGGCTAGCGTGGTGTTCCGGTGCCGATGCTTAGATTGCGCTGATGTTGACCAACCGCATGAAGCAACTCTACTTCAGGGTCTCGATGAATTCATCAACAGTGATCCCAGCACGGCCGATGAGGGCTCTCAGTGTACCCCTGGCGACTTCCGGATGGTTCGGTATGGACAAGGTAGCAAGGCTGCCTTCTTTGGTGAGGATAATATGCGAACCTCGCTGGCGTGCCACTTCCCAACCCAGACGCCCGAACGCCTTCACCACTTCGCCGGGCTTGAGTAAGGGGACGGGCTGGCTCACTGGACAGCAACCTCAACCTCTCGGATCGGGATCGTCAGAGGCAGCTTCTTCTCGGCCCTGACCTCGAGGCAGTCCTTGATAGCGTCCCCTATATTCGCAATGGCTTCGTCTTCGGTCTTTCCCTGGCTGATGCACCCGGGGATCACGGGGCATTCGGAGATGTAGACTCCGTCTTCATCCTGGAAAACCGTGATCGGGAATTTCATTCCTGCTCCTCTGTCGTATCCTCGCCAGTTGTGTCTCTCTTTAGAATTATACTACCGACCAACCACGTAGCCGATTGGGTCTTCGTTGTCCAGTACCAACAGCTTCTTCTGCGCCCGGTACATCAACATCGGCAACGGCGGCGCGGATAGGGACTCCTCCCTTTTTCTGCCTGAGATCGTCGGATGTGGCAGGACCGCAACCAGGGGCTCATCATCGCCAACGGGATAACCGAGGGGATGAAGGGGCCGGGGTAGCATAGCGACCAACTGTCGGTGTCACCTGCTACTATTTATCGGAGGGAGAGAACAGGAGGCCGCTGGCCAGTGGGCGAGTCAGCCGATAAGGCGCATGCGAAATATATCGAGGTCATGTGTTCCCTGTCAGCCGAAGAGAAACTGCTCAAGGTGTTCGAGATGCAGGATCTGGGTAGAGAACTGGCAATGCATGGACTGCGGAACCGGAACCCCGAGGCTACGGAAGACGAGATCCACAGGATGTACCTGGGGCTGCTGGACAGATGTCACAACTTGAACTTCTGAAGAAAGTCCTGGATGTCCTCGATTCCATCGAGGTTCCGTTCATGCTGACCGGGGCCCTTGTATCGTCAATGCAAGGGATACCCAGGATGACACACGATATCGACATCGTTGTTGTCCTTGACGAACACAAGGCGGAAAAGCTGGCCCGGTTCTTCCCCGAGCCGGACTACTGCCTGGACGGGGCAAGTGCTCGAGAGGCGGTCAAGCTCAAGTCTTCTTCTAACCTGTCTACGATGAGAGTGTCTTCGGTGCTCTTCCCCGGGAAGATGCTGTGGGACAAGAAGTGGGACGCCGGTCGCTTCAGAGGACGCGTAAGACAAGACCGTCCGCCGAACTTGCCGGGCGCGCCCTCATCCGGGCGTTACCCCCCCGTTCCTCACAGCCCTGATCGACAGGTACGAGACGAGGCCTGCCTTCAGGAAAGCGGTGACGGTGACCACCACGAGTCTCACGGTGTAGGTCAGTTCGGCCGGGACCCCCCACACCGACCGCACCAGCAGCAGCCCTGCCGTGAGCAGGGTGGCAGCCGCCGAGAACGCGCCCGCGTATAGCACCGTCCTCGCGGCGACCGAGAGCCCCCGTTTCGCCGGTTTTCGGCGGCGCAGCGATAGTATCCACCCCTTCCTGTACGACCGGATGCCCAGCGGGGTGCAGGCCAGCGCGTTGACGGCCGCCACGAACACGGCCGCGAAGAGCAGGTCGGCCACGATGTAGGCGGAAGCCCTGGACGCGTATTCGCCGTAATACCTGCCCAGGTACGCCGTCACCAGCAGTGTCACCAGCCCCGAGACGACCGCGGCTGCGATCGAGTAGAGCACCGGGGTGGAGACCAGCGGGCTGTACTTGCGTACCCGGGTGTTCTGGGTCCTGCCGACCGTCTCCTTGTATGCTCCCCAGAAGTAGAAGGCGCACCTGTTCCTGAAGTTTCCGAAAGACCATATCCCCTTGATGTCCCGGTTTATCCACGTCTTCTTCTCGTTGCGGGACCACCGGTTCGACCGCTTCAGCACGGACCTGAGGCTGTAGAACTTCAGGTATGCCTTCATCTCCAGTTCCATGATCTCCATCGTGGAGAGGTACCGGGTATGCATGTGCGGCTCGCATTCGCAGTAGTCAGCGAAGTCGAAATCGTCTATCAGGCCCCTTTCTACGCCGAGCCTGTACAGTTCGGTCCCCGGGTACGGGGTGACCACCGTGTACTGGGCTATGTCGATGGGAAGTCGCTTCCCAAGGTCGATGAGCGCATTGACGTCCTCGTAGGTGTCCTCCAGGTTCCCGATGATATGCCCCGCCCAAATGAGCACACCGTTCTCCTCGAGTATCTCGCACGCCCTGTAGATGTCCTCCATCCGGGTACGTTTGTTCATCCGGTCGAGGCCTTCCTGGCTGGCCGCCTCTATGCCGATGAACACCACCCGCATGTTGGCTCTGGCCATCTTGCGGACAACGTCCGGGTAGCGGACTACCGAATCTACCCTTGAGAACACCGAGTACATACGGTCGTCGAGGCCTTCCCGGACAATCAGGTCGCATATCAGCTCGACCCTTTCCATGTCGTGGCAGAAGTTGTCGTCCACTATGCTCACTATCTCGACGTCGCCAGTCCTCTTTATCTCGTCTATCACCCGCTGCGGCGAGAGCTCCCTGTAACCCTGCCATACAACTGGTACGCAGCAGAAGCTGCACCTGTACGGGCATCCCCTGGTGGTGCTCACCGCGTCCAGCCTTTTACCGAACGCGCGGTATCGACCCTGGTACTTGCTCACCAGGTCACGCCCGGGGGGCGGCAACGCCTCGAGGTCGGCGGGAGCCCTGTCCGGGTTGTGAGCTACGGTACCGCCGCTCTTGTAGCTTATCCCCTGAATAGAGGAAAGCGGCCTGCCCCCGGCGATCTCCCTGAACGTGAGTTCCCCCTCACCGCGCACCGCAATATCGACCTCTGGATAGGTTGCCACCCCGGGCATCAGCGAAGGGTGTACGCCCCCCAGGACCGTGAGCGTGCCTGACTCCCTGGCGATGCGGCAGAGTTGGAGCGCCGAATCGAGCGAAGGGGTCAGGGTGGTTATCCCCACTATGTCGGCGGACCGCATCATCTCCGCGAGCCGGCGGTTGCCCCCCTTCTCCAGCTTCGTGTCCACAATCTCGACGTCGTGCTCGTCGAGCACGGCGGCGATGGACATCAGGCCGAGCGGAGGGTAACGCGTCGCCCAGTCCAGCAGCGGGGCCTCCCTAGGAGGGTTTATCAGAAGTATCCTGGACACGCCTGGACATCCCTTGAAGCGATCACGACCCCGATTTCCCCGTCACTCCTCATTCCCTGGCGCACTCCTGACCATCGAGCTTCTGTTCCATGTAGCAGACGCGAACGGAAGGCCTGCGACGCTGCGGGTCTCCTTTTCGACAAACCGAAACCCTTGTACCATCTCCTGAGCACGGAGGCGTCGCTGACCCGAAACATCCCTTCCTCTCTTCGCCACCGTCGAAACAACCTATGCTTAAGCTCCGGCGCGTACCCGGTACCAAAACCATCAAGGCATTGGAAAAGCCCGGATTCGTCCAGGTGCCTCAGCGGGGCAGCCATGTTGTAATGAAGAGGGCAACGTCATCGGGTTCGATCGGTTGTGTAGTCCCGCTCCACACTGAAATTGCGGTAGGCGCCCTTCGAGGCATTCTTCGACAAGCCGGCGTTTCTGCCGACGAATTAATGAATTCACTCTAACCCATCCTGTTGTAGCGTGATCGTCCCTTCAATCCCGTGGGGGTTAAGACGGGTCGGTCCTCCGACACGCTTCCCACAAGGGAACACTGGTGTGGTCAGATGCACGGCGACCGGGAATGCCCCACCCGGTTCTAGCCGACCTGACCGAGAGTGCCAACATGACAATCACGCCGTCATTTCCGCATATGCTCCTCATATCACGTCAATCCTACGCTCTTTCCCATCGCTTTTCATTCTGTTGTTCCCGATTGCCATCCTCTCTGATGCGGGCCGGTTCCCTCTCCCTCCGGACTTCTCGCCGGTCGGTATCAGGAGACGGCTGAACATGTCAACGTCGGCCTAATCTGTCCGCTTTTCGGCGGATCAAGATGTACGTTTTTCGACGACGGGAATCCCCACGCTGAGGCTTGAAGCCGTCGAACGGAGCGAGCCGTAGGCGAGCCGGAGTGCAACGGCCTTCGGCGGCTCGTGCCATGGTCGAGACCATGGGTTCCAAGAACTCCCCCGCTCTCGAGGGGGAGGTGAAAATCGCATTCGAGGGCGTCAAGAAAAGTGGCAGGACACCCGAGGCTGCCGGAGAATTCGATCGTTTGCGGGGTCGCGATTACCGGGGGCGGTCGCGATTACCGGGGATGGCACGGCGCAGTAAGGCATACCTTGAGGAATGTTGTCCGGCAGGAGCAACAGTGTTCATCAGGTGGGTAGAGACCCACCGCGTATCCGGGTACAGGTACGAGGTCGAGCGCCTGGGATTAAGGGGGTTGGGACGATGCGTTTCATGGTAACAGGGACCTGGACGTCCGGACAGAGGAACGACATGTACAAGCAGAGGATGGAGAAAGGAAGGATGTTGCCCGAGAACGCCAGGCTCCTGAGCGAGTGGATGGAGGCAGCCGGAGGCCGGGTCTGGGCGCTGATCGAGACCGATGACGTCATGGCGCTTCTCCAGTGGGCAACCGCCTGGAGCAACCTGGCCGACTACGAATTCGTTCCCGTAGTCGAGGTGCTGGACGACAAAGGCATGAAGTATGCCTGACAGGCAACTCAACGACGCCGACGTTCGCGCGCCCGGTGCACGCCGAACGGATTCTCAAGCCGTTTCTGTGAAGGAAGGCAAGCACGGCGTGGCCGAGGGTTGACATGAGGGTGACAACAACTGATTCCCGACGCAGTCGAGGTGGCCCATGATGGGCACGGTAGATAGAAATCATCGTTACGACAATTCCCCGGAAGCAACCGGTCTGCGCGCTGTGTTTCAGAAACAGAAGGACGCATTCAATGGAGACCCTTATCCCTCCCTGAGCGACCGCCTGGAAGCTCTACAAGCGGTGAAGTTGATGATGTTGGAGCACCACGGTGATATTGCAGACGCCCTCGAGGAAGACTTCGGCGTTCATCCAAGGCAGCTTGCCGCGCTGGTCGAACTGCTGCTCGTCCTGAACAGGATCAAGTACACCACGAAGAACCTGAAGAAATGGATGAGACCGGACCCGAGAAGGATAGACTTTTTTCCCTGGGGCTTGAGCAGAGGCTCCGTCGTCTATCAGCCACTGGGGGTAGTGGGGAACATGTCTCCGTGGAACATTCCATTCCTCGCTTCCCTGGCCCCACTCGTAGACATGCTTTCGGCGGGCAACCGGGTGATGATAAAACCCTCAGAGGTGACTCCGACGTGTTCCTCGCTGCTCGAGGAAATGGTGTCCGAGGCGTTCCCGGAAGACCATGTGGCCGTCGTAACCGGGGGCGCGGCCGTTGCGGAGGAGTTCGCCCGGCTGCCCTGGGACCACCTGCTTTATACGGGCAATCCCGCTGTAGGGAAACTGGTGATGAAGGCCGCGAGCGAGAACCTGACCCCGGTAACGCTCGAGCTGGGAGGCAAGTGCCCCCTGGTTCTCGATGAGGACAACGTGAACGAGAGAAGCGTGAAGGCGTTCATCGCGATGAAGGCATTGAAGAACGGCCAGGCCTGTATTGCTCCCGACTACGTGTTCGTTCCTCGAGGCAGGCTGGAGGCTTTCCTGTCTCTCTGTCGCAGGGTTATGCCTGAAATGTTTCCTTGTTACGTGGAAAGCCCGCAGTGCACCGGCATCATCAACCAGAGACACGTGGACCGCCTGGTGTCATACCTGGAGGACGCGGAGCGGCGGGGCGCTCGCCTGGTGCAGTTGTACCCGAACGATGAAGCAGTGAACCGCGCGCAACGCAAGGTGCCGTTCACGCTGGTGCTGGACGTCACAGACGACATGAATGTGATGAACAACGAGGTATTCGGCCCGATAATACCCGTAATGACGTACGGCGACCTCGACGATGTCCTGTCTTACGTCAATACCCACGAAAGACCCCTGGCTGTCTACTGTTACACGAAGGACAAGAGCATCGCGGATCGCATCCTGAAAGGAACCTGTTCCGGCGGCGTCTGCTTCAACGCCATCGAAGAGCAGGTGATGCAACCTTCGATGCCGTTCGGAGGGGTGGGAGGCAGCGGCATCGGAAGATACTCCGGAACAGAAGGTTTCAAGACCTTCTCGAACCAGAGATCGGTCTACAGGAAAGGCTGGAGCCCTATCCCGGCCGACACGTTCTATCCTCCATATGGAAAAAAGCTGGACCGAATCATGCGACTGGTGTTCAGATAGGCATCGTCCTTGTACATGATTCTCTCTTCACGCGCAGCGCTCCCCGGGGGCATCCGCGGTTGCTGGCCAGCGGGGCCGAAACCTGGTCGAACATAGTGCATGACAGGGTGGCACCTCGAGCCACTCGCGGGTAGTCGCCGGCCGCTTCCCCTGCAATCTGCAGCCGAGAAGAAACTCGAAGACCGTGGCCGCCGGAAATTGCGCCAAACCTGTCAACCGGTGAAATCATCCCTCGGTGGGCGTGGAGAGGGCCGGGTTTCCGTTGCCCCGGAGGGCCCCTTCGTTCCCTTGCGCCGCGGCTTCGCTACCTCGCGCGCTAATATAGCTGACTGGCCGGAACTCCTGGTGTCCAATATGCTTGGAACTTAGCGGTAACAGGTGTTCTTCTCCGGGAGGTAGTGGTCATGAATTCGGCCCGAAGGATATCAGTCGTTGCGCTTCTTGTCTCGTTGCTCGCGGTCACCGGTGCCGCGCTGTCGACCCGGGCCCGCTGCCAGGCCGCCCCGGACCTCTTTATGTCCGAGTACGTGGAGGGCACCGGCAACAACAAGGCGCTGGAGATCTACAACGCCACCGGAGCGGCGGTGGACCTGGGAGCCGGAGGGTACGTTATCGAAACGTACTTCAACGGCGCAACAAGCCCGGGACTGACCATTAACCTGGCGGGCACGGTGGCCGACGGCGACGTGTTCGTGGTGGCCCACGCTTCTTCCGACCCGGCCGTCCTTGCCGAAGCGGACATGACGACCACGGCGGGCTGGTTCAACGGGAACGACGCCATCCTCTTGAAAAAGGGCGGCACCGGCGGCACCGTCATCGACCGGTTCGGACGTGTCGGCGAAAACCCCGGCAGCGGCTGGACCGGCACAGGGGGCGTTCAGACCTGGGACAAGACGCTCATGCGGAAGCCCGCGGTTTACCAGGGCGACCCGGCCGGCGGGGACCCGTTCGACCCGGGCCTTCAGTGGGACATGTACGACGTCAACACTTTCGACGGCCTGGGCTGGCACGCCCTTGTTCCCGTGGTGCATTCGATCGACCCGGACGAGGGCGCCAACAACGGTGTTGTCCACGTCAACGGCATCCACGGGAGGTTCTTCCGGAACGGGGCGACGGCCTGGCTGCAGCGCGGCGCGGAAACCATCATTGCGAGCAGCGTCGTCTTCGTGGACCAGGGCACGCTGTCCTGCGATTTCGACATCAGCGGGGCGACGCCCGGGGACTGGGTCGTCTTCGTTCAGAACCCCGCTCCCCACGGGCTCGCCTCAGCGGGCGGGACGCCGCTTTTTTCGGTGGTCAACCCCTCTCCGGCGGTCACCGGCATCGACCCCGACGGCAGGATAGCCGGGGACAGCGGTTTCACCCTCTCGGTGGAGGGAACCGGCTTCAACGCGACCTCGGTGGTCAGGTGGAACGGTGCGGACAGGGATACGACATACGTGTCGAGCACCCTGCTCAACGCGGAGATCCTCCAGTCCGACATCGCCGGCGCCGGGACTGCCGGCATAACCGTGTACAACCCGCCGCCGGGAGGCGGTACTTCTTCGCCGCCGCTCATCTTCAATATCGGCAGCATATCGATCACCGCCAGCCCGAACCCCCTCGGAGGAGGGGGGGTGAGCGGCGCAGGCGCCTTCAGGCTTGGCGAGACGGTGACACTGGTGGCTTCTCCGAAGAAGGGTTTTCGCTTCGTGAACTGGACAGAGGGAGGAACGGTTGTCTCGACCGCGCCGGTCTTCAGCTTCGCGGCGGCGGCGGACCGCGTCCTGGTGGCGAACTTCCGCTTGAGCCGGCCGCGCGTCAACTCCGTCGAGCCCCCCGCCGGCCCCCCCGGGACCCGGGTCACCGTGTCGGGAACGGATTTTGGACCGGCGCAAGGCTCGTCAACCGTCACCGTCGGGGGCGTCCCGGCGAAGGTGGTCTCCTGGGCCGACACCAGGATAGTCATCATCGTACCGGAGGGAACGCGCGGCGGGGCGGTGGTGGTGACCACGGAAGGCGGCGCCTCCAACGAAGACAGGGTGTTCACCGTCACGCGGCCCACCTGGTACCTCGCCGATGGAACCAACGCCTGGGGGTTCTCCACTTACATCTC
>CAZEJS010000038.1:0-15204 GCA_964512645.1 uncultured Acidimicrobiales bacterium | reverse complement strand
ATCCGCGAGGGCGGCAGGACCGTCGGGGCGGGCCGGGTCATCAAGATTTACAAGTGAGCGAGAGATGAGAGTAATAGTCACGCTGGCCTGCACGGAGTGCAAGCGCAGGAACTACACCAGCATGAAGAGCAAGACAAACGATCCCGACAGGATCGAGATGAAGAAGTACTGCAAGTGGTGCAGGGGACACACGCTGCACCGCGAGACGCGGTAGCCGGCGGAGGATTTCCCAGGCCCGTAGCTCAATCGGTAGAGCGCCGGTCTCCAAAACCGGAGGTTGGGGGTTCGAGACCCTCCGGGCCTGCCACTTCCGGCGGGCTCGACAGAGCCGTTGGCGTCTAAAGCGCCCGACAAGCAGGCGAGAAGATGGTAAACAGAGAGCTCAGAAGAGTACAGGACAAGTCGAAGCAGAGCGCCCAGCGGCAGCGGCAGATGGCCGCCCGCAAGAAGGCCGCCGAGAAGAAGAAGGCGGAGCGCAAGGGCGTCTGGACTACGATCAAGCAGTTCTACAAAGACGTCGTCATCGAGATGAAGAAGGTCATCTGGCCCAGCAGGACCGAGGTGATCAACTACACACTTGTCGTGCTGGTTACAGTGGCGATCGCCACCGCCTTCATCCTCGTCCTGGACCTCATCCTCTCGAGGCTGCTAAACCTGGTGATCGCCTGACGGAAGGCCGCGTGCCGGCCGGGAGCGGTCGCCGCGGGGACCGCGGCCCACGAAAAAAGGAGTAATGAATCCATATGGCCCGCAGGAACGAGAAATGGTACGTGGTCCACACGTACAGCGGGTACGAGAACAAGGTCAAGACGAACCTCGAGCACAGGATCGATTCGATGCACATGCAGTCGAAGATCTTCGAAGTCGTCGTGCCCGTCGAGGACGTGCTCGAGTACAAGTCGGGCAAGAAGCAGCTTACCCAGAAGAAGCTGCTCCCGGGTTACCTGCTGGTGCACATGGAGCTCGATGACGATTCCTGGTACGTCGTCCGCAACACCCCCGGGGTGACCGGTTTCGTAGGGACCTCGGCGAGGCCGACACCGATCCCCGAGCAGGAGGTTGACCGCGTGCTGGCCCGCCAGAAGGCGGAGAAGCCCAAGGTTTCCGCGGAGTTCGCCGAGGGCGAGGGCGTGAAGGTGGTCGAAGGTCCGTTCGCCGACTTCACGGGCATCATCAGCGAGGTGAGCCTGGACCAGAGCAAGCTCAAGGTGCTCGTCTCCATCTTCGGGAGGGAGACCCCCGTGGAGCTCACCTTCGACCAGGTGGCGAAGCTGTAAGGGAAGGAAAGTCTCAATGGCAAAGAAAGTCATGACGGTCATCAAGCTCCAGATCCCCGCGGGGCAGGCTAACCCCGCGCCGCCGGTGGGGCCGGCACTCGGCCAGCACGCCGTCAACATCATGGAGTTCTGCAAGCAATACAACGCCGCGACCGTGAACGACCTGGGGCAGATAGTGCCCGTCGAGATAACGGTCTACGAGGACCGGTCCTTCACGTTCGTGACCAAGACGACACCCGCCGCCAAGCTGCTGCTGGACGCCGCGGGCCTCGAGAAGGGCAGCGGCGAGCCCAACCGGGCACACGCGGGCCGGATAAGCAGGGAGAAGGTGAAGGAGGTTGCCCGCACCAAGCTGCCGGACCTCAACACCGACGATCTGGACGCGGCGACCAGGGTGATCGAGGGGACCGCCAGGAGCATGGGCCTCGAGGTCGTCGACGAGGACTGATCCTATCGAGAGGGAGGGCCGCCGGGCGGCCCGCGGACCTGAACAGGAGAAAACAGTGAAAAAGCACGGCAAGAAGTACAGGAACAAGCTCGAGAAGATCGAGCCGGGCAAGCTGTACCACCCCTACGACGCGGTCGGACTCATCCAGGAGATGGCCGAAGGCTCATTCGACGAGACCTTCGAAGTGGCCGTCAGGCTTGGCGTTGACCCGCGGCGGGCCGACCAGATGGTCCGGGGAACCGTCATGCTGCCCAGGGGTACCGGCAAGACGGTGAGGGTGGCGGTATTCGCGATCGGCGAAAAGGCGGCGGAAGCCGAGAAGGCGGGAGCGGATTTCGTGGGCGGCGAGGACCTGGTGGAGAAGGTCAAGGGGGGATGGACCGACTTCGACGCGGCGATCGCGGCCCCCGACGTCATGAGCATGGTCGGGCGCCTGGGGAAGATCCTCGGCCCGAGAGGCCTGATGCCCAACCCCAAGAGCGGCACCGTTACCTTTGACATCGAGAAGGCCGTGGGAGACGCCAAGGGCGGCAAGATAGAATACAGGGTCGACAAGCAGGCCAACGTCCACCTGGCGATAGGCAAGATGTCCTTCGACAGGGAGGACCTCCTCGACAACTACGCCGCCGTCCTCGAGGAGCTGATTAAGGCCCGCCCGGCGGCGGCCAAGGGGCGCTATCTCAAGAGCATCACGTTCTCGAGCACCATGAGCCCGGGCGTGCCGGTGGACACCACGGTCACCAGGGACGTGATACCGGAGCCGGCGTGAGCCTGACTTTGACATCGTTTCGCCCCTTCTGCTACAGTCTGGGGCGCACAAGTTAACAGCAAAGCCGGAGACAGCAGGTGCCGCAAGGCTTAATCGAAACGCCTGCCGAGGTGAGATCGACGAACGGCCTCGTCTCCGAGGCCTTTTGTTTTGGAGGTGCGCAAGGTGCCGAACCAGTACAAGATAGACCGGGTCGAGCAGATCGGGAAGTGGTTTGACGAAGCCGACAACCTCCTGGTGCTGCGGTACAGGGGGCTGAGGGTCTCCGAGGTCAACGAGCTGCGCCGCAAGCTGTCCGGCATGGACTCGGACCTGAGGGTGCTCAAGAACACCCTCACCAGGATCGCGCTCGCGGACACTCCCAAGAAAGAGCTGACTCCACTCATCGACGGGCCGATGGCGGTCGTTTTCGTGCGGAGGGACCCCGGCGAGGTGGCCCGGGTGCTCAAGGAGTACTCCAGGGGCCGCAAGGAGTTCCGGATGATGGGCGGCTGGATCGAAGGCACCGTGCTCAACGCGGAGCAGGCCGACGCGTTCGCGGCGCTGCCGCCGAAGCGGGTCCTGCTGGCGCAACTGGTGAGCGCGATGCAGTCACCGCTCTCCAGGCTCGCCGGCAACGTCGCCGGTCCGCTCAGGAACATGGTCGGCCTCCTGAAGTCGTACGGCGAGAAGAATGCCGGCGGGGCCGGCGCGACGGTGGGGGAAGCGGGCGGGCCCGCCACCGCTCCGGAGGACGCCGTCCCCGGCGCGGAGGAGCCCGCGACCGCCGGTGAGGCTGGAGATGCCGGCGGGGAGGAACCGCGGACGGCAGCCGGGGATGAGCGGGCCGGGGAAGAGACTCCCGGCGAAGACGCCGCTGCCGCCGGGGCCGAGCCGGAAGGCGTGGAAAGAACGGAAGGACCTGCGGACGCCGGCGGGAGCCCCGGCGAAGCGTGAGGATCGATAAGACAGGAGAGGTGATTGTCTTGGCCGAGAAGATGAGCCCGAAAGACACGTTTGACATGATCAGCGAGACCTGGACCCCCCTGGACATCGCGGAGTTCAACAAGCTCGCCGAGGAGGTATGGGGAGTGACCGCCGCCGCCCCGGTCGCGGTGGCCGCGGGGGCCCCGTCGGCAGGTGGGGAAGAGGCCTCTCAGGACGAGGAGAAGACCTCCTTCGACGTCGTCCTGGTGTCCGCCGGCGAAAAGAAGATACCCGTGATCAAAGAAGTGCGCGCGATCACCAACCTGGGCCTTAAGGAGGCCAAGGCCCTCGTCGAGGAGGCTCCCAAGCCCGTCAAGGAGAGCGTGAACAAGGACGAGGCCGAGAAGATCAAGAACCAGCTCGAGGAAGCGGGCGCTACCGTAGAGCTCAAATAAGTACCCGTCCGGGGCCAGGTCCGCATCTGTCCCGACCTCTACGCCGACTAGCCGAATCTGCGCAGGGGACAAGAAGGACCTGGCCTCGTCATGTCATGGCGCCGGCGCGCGTTCGACCGCAGCGCCGGCTTCCCGTTCCGGCACAAATCGCGCTGCGGGGGGCCGTGACCACAAGAGAGTCTCAGTTGACGGCATGTGGATGAATTGATATTATGCAAGTTTGGCTAGTTTGTTACGTCTTGTAGTGCGAGAGGGTTTGTTTGCGAGTCCCATTATAGCCCGTTTCCAAGTCGTTAGGGGGGATATTTTTGTCGGTTGCACTTCAGGGAAAGCGCCGTAGACTTTCATTCGCCAAGATACCCGAATCCTTACCGGTGCCGGACCTCATCGGGATACAGAAGCAGTCCTTCGTATGGTTCATGGGGGACGGCCTCGCCGAGATCTTCCGGGACGTCTCACCCATCGAGGATTTCACAGGGACGATGGCCGTGGAGTTCGGAGAGCACACCTTCGGAGACCCCAAGTTCGACGTGGACGAGTGCAAAGAGAAGGACATGAACTACGCCGCGCCGCTTTTCGTGGAAGTGCGGTTGATGAACAAGGAGACCGGCGAGATCAAGGAGCAGTCGGTGTTCATGGGCGATTTTCCGCTCATGACCGACAAGGGCACGTTCATCTTCAACGGCACCGAGCGAGTCGTGGTCAGCCAGCTTGTCCGCTCCCCGGGGGTCTACTTCGACAGCGAGATAGACAAGGACACCGACAAGGTCCTCTTCTCGGGCAAGATCATACCTTCGCGGGGGGCGTGGCTGGAGCTGGAGATAGACAAGAAAGATACGCTGGGCGTCAGGATAGACCGCAAGCGGCGGCAACCGGTGAGCGTGCTGCTCAAGGCCCTGGGATACGAACCCGGCCAACTGGTGGACCTGTTCGACGGGGCCGAATCCATCAGGACCACCGTGGACAAGGACCACACCGCGAGCAGGGAAGAAGCCCTCATCGACATCTACCGCAAGCTCAGGCCGGGCGAGCCCCCGACCGTCGAGAGCGCCCGCGGCCTTCTGGATAACCTCTTCTTCAATGAGCGCAGGTACGACCTGGCCCGCGTCGGGCGCTACAGGCTGAACAAGAAGCTCGGCCTCAAGGTGGCCCAGAACACCACGGTCCTCACCCGCGAGGACATCCTGGAGTCGGTCCGCTATATCGTGAACCTGCACGCGGGCAAGGAAGGCTACTTCACCGACGATATCGATCACTTCGGAAACCGCCGCGTCCGCACGGTGGGGGAGCTCATACAGAACCAGATAAGGATCGGCCTGTCGCGCATGGAGCGCGTGGTGCGGGAGCGGATGACCACACAGGACGTGGATTCGATCACCCCGCAGACGCTGATAAACATCAGGCCGGTGGTGGCGGCGATCAAGGAGTTCTTCGGGTCGAGCCAGCTATCGCAGTTCATGGACCAGACGAACCCGCTCGCCGGCCTAACCCACAAGAGGCGCCTGTCGGCCCTGGGCCCGGGGGGCCTGTCACGCGAGAGGGCCGGTTTCGAGGTCAGGGACGTGCACCCGTCGCACTACGGCCGCATGTGTCCGATCGAAACGCCCGAGGGGCCGAACATCGGCCTGATAGGCAACCTCTCCACTTACTCGCAGATCAACGAGTTCGGTTTCCTCATGAGCCCCTACCGAAAGGTCAACAAGGGCGTCGTGTCCGACGAGGTCGCCTACCTCACCGCCGACGAAGAGGACGCCTTCATCATCGCACAGGCCAACGCCCCGCTGACGAAGTCGGGGCGTTTCAAGCACGACCGCGTGCTGTGCCGCGCTCCGAAGCTGGGCGAGGAGGTCTCGATGGTGGACGCCAAGAGCGTGGACTACATGGACGTGTCGCCCCGGCAGACCGTTAGCGTGGCGACCGCGCTGATACCTTTCCTCGAGCACGACGACGCCAACAGGGCCCTGATGGGCTCCAACATGCAGCGACAGGCGGTGCCCCTGGTGAGGCCGGAGGCGCCGCTGGTGGCCACCGGTATGGAATTCCGGGCGGCCAAAGATACCGGTGACGTGGTTTCGGCGAAGACGGCGGGCACGGTGAGCTACGTCGACGCCGACACCATAGAGATCAAGGACAGCAAGGGCCGCAAGGAGCTCTACAGGCTCGAGAAGTTCGGTCGGTCCAACCAGGGCACCTGCATCAACCAGAGGCCCCTGGTGGAAGAGGGCGAGCGGATTTCACGGGGCCAGGTCATAGCGGACGGCCCCTGCACCGACGAAGGAGAGCTCTCGCTCGGCCGCAATCTCCTGGTGGCGTTCATGCCCTGGGAGGGCTACAACTTCGAGGACGCCATCGTGGTTTCCGAGAGGCTGGTCTCAGACGACCTGCTGACCTCTATCCACATCGAGGAGTACGAGGTCGAGGCCCGCAGCACCAAGCTCGGCGACGAGGAGATAACCGCCGACATCCCCAACGTGCAGGAGGAAGTGCTCAAGGACCTCGACGAGGACGGGATCATCAGGATCGGCGCCAAGGTGAAGGCGGGCGACGTGCTGGTCGGGAAGGTGACGCCCAAGGGCGAGACCGAGCTCACCGCGGAAGAGAAGCTCCTCAGGGCGATCTTCGGCGAGAAGGCCCGCGAGGTCCGCGACACCTCCCTGAAGGTGCCCCACGGGGAATCCGGCAAGGTCATAGGCGTCAAGGTGTTCTCCCGGGAGAACGGCGACGAGCTGTCCCCGGGGGTCAACCAGCTGGTGCGGGTCAACGTGGCGGAGCGCCGGAAGATACGCGAGGGAGACAAGCTCGCGGGGCGCCACGGAAACAAGGGGGTCATATCGAAGGTCCTCCCCGTGGAGGACATGCCGTTCATGGAGGATGGAACTCCGGTGGACATGGTGCTCAACCCGCTGGGCGTTCCGTCACGCATGAACATCGGCCAGGTGCTGGAGACCCACCTGGGATGGGCCGCCTACGAGGGCATCGACAGCGAAGAGACGACCTACGTCTCGACCCCGGTCTTCGACGGGGCCGCCGAGAAGGAGATAGTCCTCGCGCTCAAGAAAGCCGGCCTGCCGGAGGACGGCAAGGCCAGGCTCTTTGACGGCCGTTCCGGGGAGCCGTTCGAGAACGAGGTCACGGTCGGATACATATACATGATGAAACTGATCCACCTCGTGGACGACAAGATTCACGCCCGTTCCACCGGCCCTTACTCGCTGGTCACGCAGCAGCCCCTGGGAGGCAAGGCCCAGTTCGGCGGCCAGCGATTCGGCGAGATGGAGGTCTGGGCCCTCGAGGCGTACGGCGCTGCGTACGCGCTCCAGGAACTGCTGACGGTCAAAAGCGACGACGTGGTGGGCAGGGTGAAGGTCTACGAGGCCATCGTGAAGGGCGAAAACATACCAGAGCCGGGCATCCCGGAATCGTTCAAGGTGCTCGTCCAGGAGATGCGCTCGCTGGGCCTGGACGTGAAGGTCCAGGACGAGGATGGCCTTGCCATCGAGATCCAGGAGACCGAGGAAGACGTGTTCAGGACCGCCGAGGAACTGGGGATAGACCTGAGGACCAACCAGCCGATAGCGGGTACGGAGGAAGACGAACGCACGGATATCCTTTTCGAGAGGGAGGAAATCTAATTGCTCGATGTCAATGAGTTCAACAGCCTGAAGATCGGACTGGCCACCGCGGACCAGATACGCAACTGGTCGAACGGCGAGGTCAAGAAGCCGGAGACCATCAACTACCGGACTCTCAAGCCCGAGAAGGAAGGCCTCTTCTGCGAGAAGATATTCGGGCCGACGCGCGACTGGGAGTGCTCCTGCGGCAAGTACAAGAAGCGCGTCCGCTTCAAGGGCATGATCTGCGAGCGCTGCGGCGTGGAGGTCACCCGTTCGAAGGTCCGCAGGGAGCGCATGGGACATATCGAGCTGGCCGCGCCGGTCTCACACATCTGGTTCTTCAAGGGTGTTCCCTCGCGGATGGGCTACCTGCTCGACCTTCCTTCCAAGAGCCTGGAGCGCGTACTCTACTTCGCGTCCTACATCGTGATCGACGTCAAGAACGACCGCCGCGAGAAAGACCTGCCGATGCTGCAGGAAAGGCTGGAGGCGGAGATCGCCGAGCTCGAGGCGGAGATCGGTGACCGCCAGAGGGAGATAGTCGGCGAGAGCGCCTCCCTCGTTTTCGATCACCTCGAAGCTTTTCTCAGGGAGCACGCCCTTCCGGGCTCCCTTACGGACCCGCGAGAGCGCCTGGTGGCAATGGGGAAGGACCCCGGGAAATGGTCTTCCGAGCTCGCCAGGACGGTCAGGGAGATGGAGACTACCCGGGACCGGCAGATAGAGAACATCGGCAAGGAATCAAAGAAGAAAGCCGCCGAAAAGCCCAGGACCAAGGAGGAGCGCGTGCTCGACCTCCGGGCTGAGGTCGAGAAGAAGATAGCGGAAACCAACAGGGTCTACCAGAACCGAATGAAGCTCGCCGAAGAGTACGCTTCGATGGAGGATGAAGCGCGCAACGCTCTCGCCGACGAGCTGAGGACCGGGGTATCCGACCTCCTCAGCGAGTGGGAGGACCGGCTGGAGGAGATCGAGGCGGCCCTGGAGGTGGAGCCGCCGAAGAGCGCCGGGGCGGAGGAGTCGGACGCAGATGTGTACGACCAGAAGCTCCGTGACCTGGCGGCCAGGGGCGAGAGCCTGAGGGCCCGCCTTGAGGAGAAGAAGACCCCGGAACGGCTCGAGCTCGACAAGCGCATCAAGGAGCTGGAGACGGAGCGCGACAAGCTGATACGCGAGATAGAGCGGGAGTCCAGGAAGAAGGCCGAGGAGTACCTCAAGGAGCACAAGAAGACCAGGGAAGACCGCATCAAAGACCTCACGAAGCAGTACAAGGGAAAGATCGACAGGGAGCGCACCGCGTACGACAAGCGCGTGAGAAAGCTGTTCGCCGCGCTGGCCAAGGACAAGGACGAGACCCGCGAGGCGGTGCAGGTCCAGATAGACTACCTGAGGGAGCTTTTCGAGGACTTCAAGAACCTCGACGCCAAGCAGTTGATTGACGAGGACCAGAAGTTCCGCGATCTGAGGGAGCGCTACGGGGAATACTTCCGGGGCGGAATGGGAGCGGAGAGTGTCCGGGAGCTGCTTCTGAACCTCCAGCTCGAACAGGAGGGTGAGGACCTCCGCGAGACCATCAAGACCTCCAAGGGCCAGAAGCGCAACAAGGCCACCAAGAGGCTGAGGGTCGTATCGGCGTTCCTCAAGACCGAGAACAGGCCCGAGGCCATGATCATGGACGTGATACCGGTCATCCCGCCGGACCTGCGCCCCATGGTCCAGCTGGACGGCGGCCGGTTCGCCACTTCCGACCTGAACGACCTGTACCGTCGCGTTATAAACCGCAACAACCGCTTGAAGAGGCTGCTCGATCTCGGGGCTCCCGAGATCATCGTCAACAACGAGAAGCGCATGCTCCAGGAGGCCGTGGACGCGCTGTTCGACAACGGGCGCAGGGGGCGGCCGGTGACCGGGCCGGGCAACCGACCTCTGAAATCGCTCTCCGACATGCTCAAGGGCAAGCAGGGACGATTCCGCCAGAACCTGCTCGGCAAGCGGGTTGACTACTCCGGCCGCTCAGTCATCGTGGTCGGTCCGGAGCTCAAGCTGCACCAGTGCGGCCTGCCCAAGCAGATGGCGCTGGAGCTGTTCAAGCCGTTCGTCATGAAGAGGCTGGTCGACCTGGGCTTCGCCCATAACATCAAGGGCGCCAAGAGGATGATAGACCGGATGGTCCCCATAGTCTGGGACGTCCTGGAGAAGGTCATCCAGGAGCACCCGGTGTTCCTCAACAGGGCTCCCACGCTGCACAGGCTGGGCATCCAGGCCTTCGAGCCCATGCTGGTCGAGGGGAAGGCCATAAGGATACACCCGCTGGTCTGCACCGCATTCAACGCCGACTTCGACGGCGACCAGATGGCGGTCCACCTGCCGCTGTCCTCGGAGGCGCAGGCGGAAGCGCGCATTCTCATGCTCAGCGCCCACAACATCCTCTCGCCGGCCCACGGCAGGCCGATCGTGAGCCCCTCCCAGGACATCGTGCTGGGCTGCTATTTCCTGAGCGCCATCAGGGAGGGCGCGAAGGGCGAGGGCAAGGTGTTCTCGAGCCCCGAGGCCGCCATCACCGCCAGGGATTTCGGCCAGGTGGACCTCCAGGCGCTGGTGAAGGTGCGGATGGACGGCGAGCTCGTAGAGACTTCCGTGGGAAGGCTGATCTTCAACCAGGCGCTCCCCGACGATTTCCCCTACCAGAACCGGGCAGTCGGAAAGAAGGAAACCGCGGAGATCATCGAGCAGATCACGGAAACCTACCCGTCCGAAGTCATCGCCAGGACGCTCGACCAGGTCAAGGAAACCGGTTTCCACTACGCGACCCGCGCGGGGATCACCATCAGCGTCTCGGACATCGAGGTTCCGCCGGAGAAGCCCGGCATCCTGGCGGACGCCGAGAAGGAGATCGCCGAGATCGAAGACCGCTACGGCAACGGTTTCTACACCGAGGAAGAGCGCTACAACCGCGTGGTCGACGTATGGCACAAAGCCACCGACGCTGTGGCCGTCGAGATGGAGAAGAACTTCAACAGGTTCAACCCCATCTTCATGATGGCGAGCTCCGGGGCCCGCGGCGACCTCAAGCAGATTAAGCAGCTCGCGGGCATGAAGGGGCTCGTGGAGGACCCCAAGGGAGACGTCATCGCATCGCCGATCACGTCCAACTTCCGTGAGGGCCTGACCGTGCTCGAATACTTCATCAGCACCCACGGCGCCCGCAAGGGCCTGGCCGACACGGCGTTGCGCACCGCGGACTCCGGCTATCTAACACGCCGCCTGGTGGACGTCGCCCAGGACGTCATCGTCCGCGAGGAAGACTGCGAGGCCGACCGCGGCATCAGGATACCCGTCGCAGTGGACGGGGACATCAACCCCAGCATCATTGGAAGGTACTTGCTCGAGCCGGTCAAGCAGGGCCGCACCAAGATACTGGATGCTAACGTGGACGTGACCAAGAGCGCGGCCCGGAAGGTCATGGACGCGGGCGTGGAGGAGCTGGAGGTCCGCTCGGTGTTGACCTGTCGCGCCAAGCACGGCGTCTGCTCGGCCTGCTACGGCAGGAACCTGGCCACCGGGGGCAAGGTCCCTATAGGGGAGGCGGTCGGCATCATCGCCGCGCAGTCCATCGGGGAGCCCGGCACGCAGCTCACCATGAGGACCTTCCACTTCGGCGGTGTCTACACCGGCGCCGGCAGGGACATCACCCACGGCCTGCCCAGGGTCGTCGAGCTCTTCGAGGCGCGCAAGCCCAAGGGCCAGGCCTACCTGGCCTGGAGCCGGGGCAAGGTCGAGGTGAAAAAGGGCGAGAAGTACAACGACATCATCCTCCACGGCGAGGAGCTTTCCGAGGAAGGCAAAGTAGTGCCCAGGGACTACGAGTACCAGATCCCGGTGAGCCTCAAGCTCCTGGTCTCCAACGGCGAGGACGTCTCGGCTGGCCAGCAGATCACCGAGGGGTCCGCCGATCCCAAGGAGCTGCTCGAAATCGTCAACCGGGAGAAGGTGCAGCTCTACCTGGTCGAGGAGGTCCAGAAAGTCTACAAGGACCAGGGCGTTGAGATCCACGACAAGCACATCGAGGTCATCGTGCGCCAGATGCTCAAGCGCGTAACGGTGTCCGATCCGGGCGACTCCGAGTTCCTCCCGGGCCAGCTCGTCGAGTACATGGAGTTCGAGGACGAGGCCAACAGGGTGGCCGCCGAGGGCGGTGAGCCCCCGCGGTTCAAGGAGGTCCTGCTCGGGATAACCAAGGCCAGCCTGGCGACGGACTCCTTCCTGTCGGCGGCCTCGTTCCAGGAGACAACCAGGGTCCTCACCGACGCCGCGCTTTCCGGCAAGGTGGACAGGCTCCTGGGCCTCAAGGAAAACGTCATCATCGGCAAGCTCATCCCCACCGGGTCGGGCATGAAGATGTACCGGAGGATAAACGTGAAGCCGCAGGGCGAGGAGTGGGAGCCGCTCTATACCGGCGAGCAACTGCCCGAGCTCCAGCCCCAGATGAACGCGATGGAGATCTTCGGTGGTGGGAGGAGCGGAGGCGAATCATTCGACGAGGAAGCCGAGGAAGTTGACACGACGTAGGAGTGGTGGTACATTCACAATCCGGCGCCGAAAGCGCCGTTTTTGTGTGATGTGGAATACCCTCGCTCCCTGAGCGGGGTGTATTTTTCGCTCGAAGACTGGAGGCCATGTGCCCACTATCAACCAGCTGGTGCGGAACGGACGGAACAGGAAGGTCAACAAGACCTCGGCCCCGGCTCTGCAGGGCTCCCCGCAGAGGCGCGGGGTGTGCACGCAGGTCAAGACCACTACGCCGAAGAAGCCGAACTCCGCGCTCCGCAAGATATGCAGGGTCAGGCTCACCAACGGGATAGAGGTGACGGCGTACATCCCCGGCATAGGACATAATCTCCAGGAGCACTCGATAGTCCTGGTTCGCGGCGGGAGGGTCAAGGACCTCCCGGGCGTACGCTACAAGGTTATCAGGAGCGCGCTGGACGCGGCGGGAGTCGAGGACCGCGCGCAGAGCCGTTCCAAGTACGGGACCAAGAAGAACGCATAGGCGGAGGACAGATGCCACGAAGAGGACCCGCTACGAAGCGCAGCACCATGCAGGACCCGGTGTACAACAGCGTCCTGGTGGCTCAGTTCATAAACAGGATAATGCTCGACGGCAAGAAGAGCACCGCGGAGAAGATCGTCTACGGAGCGCTGAATATAATCGGTCAGCGCGAAGGGGTGGATCCCGTACAGGTCATGCAGAAGGCCGTCGAGAACACGCGCCCCCTCCTGGAAGTCAAGTCCCGCCGGGTCGGCGGCGCCACGTACCAGGTCCCGGTCGAGGTGAAGACCCGCCGAAGCCGGACGCTGGCCGTCCGCTGGATAGTGACCTTCTCCAGGATGCGCCGGGAGAAGAGCATGGCGGAACGCCTCGCCGGAGAGGTCCTGGACGCGGCGAACCGCGCCGGGGCTTCGGTGAAGAAGAAAGAGGACCTGCACCGCATGGCCGAGGCCAACAAGGCGTTCGCGCACTATAGGTGGTAGAGCGAGATGCACGGCGCCGACCTCAAGAGAAGGGGTAATCCCACGGGCAAGACGAACGGCTGCGAGCCGCGTGACATCGACCTGGAAAATATCAGGAATATCGGCATTATGGCCCACGTTGACGCCGGCAAGACGACAACCACCGAGCGCATCCTCTACTACACCGGAAAGACCTACAAGATGGGCGAGGTGCACGACGGGGCGGCCGTCATGGACTGGATGGTGCAGGAGCAGGAACGGGGAATTACCATAACCTCGGCGGCCACCTCATGCGAATGGGAAGGCAAAAGGATCAACATTATTGATACGCCCGGACACGTGGACTTTACGATCGAGGTCGAGAGGTCGCTCCGGGTGCTGGACGGGGCGGTAGCCATCTTCGACGCCGTCGAGGGTGTGGAGCCGCAGACGGAGACGGTGTGGAGGCAGGCCGACCGCTACAACGTCCCGCGGCTGTGCTTCGTGAACAAGATGGACAGGGTGGGAGCTTCATTCGACAGGTCGCTGGAGATGATCGAGAAGCGGCTGGACGCCAAGCCGGTTGCGGTGCAGATCCCCGTTGGGATCGAGGAGACGTTCAGTGGTGTTATCGACCTTGTACGCATGAAATCCGTGGTCTGGCAAGGTGAGATGGGCGAAGAGTGGCATTACGAGGAGATACCTGGCGACCTGGTCGAGAAAGCCGAGGCCGCGAGACACGACATGCTGGAGAGCATCGCCGACTTCGACTCCGACGTCCTCGCGGCCTACATCGAAAACCTCCCGGTGGGACCCGACGTGGTCCGGCGTGCCATCAGGCGTGGGACCATCGCGGCTAAGATCGTGCCGGTCCTCTGCGGCACCGCGCTGCGGAACCTCGGGGTACAGCCCCTGCTCGAAGCGATCGCCGAATACCTGCCGTCCCCGCTGGACATCCCGCCGATAACGGGGGAGAACCCGTTCAAGCAGGTGGAAGAGACCAGGGAGTCATCCGATGACGCCCCCTTCGCGGCACTGGCCTTCAAGATCATGTCAGACCCGTACGTGGGAAAGCTCACCTACTTCCGGATCTACTCCGGCTGTCTGGACGCGGGGACCTTCGTGCTCAACTCCGCGCGGGGGCACAAGGAGCGTGTCGGGCGCATCCTCAGGATGCACGCCAATCACCGGGAGGACGTGAAGACCGTCCGCGCCGGCGACATAGTGGCGGGGGTGGGCCTCAAGAAGACGACCACCGGCGACACTATCTGCGACCCCGCGCACCCTATCCTCCTCGAGCCGATGACGTTCCCCGAGCCGGTCATCTCGGTGGCCATAGAGCCGAAGACGAAGATGGACCAGGACAGGCTCTCCGAATCACTGAACAGGCTCAGCGACGAGGACCCCACCTTCCGCGTCGAGTACAACGAGGACAGCGGGCAGACGATAATCAGCGGCATGGGAGAACTGCACCTGGAGGTGGTGATCGACAGGCTGCTCAGGGAGTTCCAGGTCGACGCCAACGTGGGCAAGCCCCAGGTGGCTTACCGGGAGACGGTGAGCCGTCCGGTCATGGGCATGCGCGCCCGGTTCGTGAAGCAGACGGGGGGGCGCGGCCAGTACGGGGACGTCGTCCTCGACGTGATACCGGTGAAGAGGGGCGAGGGATACTCGTTCGAGAGCAAGATACACGGGGGGGAAGTCCCCAGGGAGTATGTCCCCGGCGTGGACAGGGGCATCCAGGAGGCATCGACCGCCGGGGTGCTCGCGGGATACCCGCTTGTCGACTTCAGGGCCGAGCTGGTCGACGGTTCTTTCCACCCGGTCGACTCCTCGGAGCTGGCGTTCAAGGTGGCCGCCTCGATGGCGCTGAAGGACGCCGTGCGGGCCGGCTCGCCGGTGCTGCTGGAGCCGATCATGCGGATGGAGATCACCGTTCCCGACGAGTACGTTGGCGAGGTCATTAGTGACGTGAACGCGAGGCGCGGCAGGCTGGAAAGCGTGGAGCACCACGCGGGCCGGCAGCGCATCGACGTGCTGGTGCCGCTCGCAGAGACGTTCGGGTACGCCACCGACCTGCGCTCGCTGACCCAGGGAAGGGCGACCCACCACATGGACTTTTTCAAATACGCGGAGGTCCCGTCAGGGATCGCTCAGGAGATAATCGCGAGAGCCAAGGGACATTAGGAGGGACCATGGCCAAGGAGAAGTTCGAAAGGACCAAGCCGCACGTGAACGTCGGCAC
>CAZEJS010000037.1:0-16449 GCA_964512645.1 uncultured Acidimicrobiales bacterium | reverse complement strand
GCTGGAAAAGCCCGGTCTGAAAGGGTTTCTCAAAATCAAGTGTTCAACTTGAGTTAGAGGTCGGTCGCTGGAGGCGGCGGCGGGAGTCGAACCCGCGATGGAGGTTTTGCAGACCTCTGCCTTACCACTTGGCTACGCCGCCGGGTTGATTGATATTCTACTACAATACACTCCCCGGCAAAGTGAACGATCGGGTGGCGTGTTCAGGCAACCGAGCCGAGGAAGTCGGTTGCGGCGTCCATGTCGGGCTCAGTTTCGGATTCGGCGTGGCGAGCCAGCACGACAGAGCCAAACACTATCAGCACGAAGGCCAGCACCCTGAAGACCGCCAGCAGGTCGTTTGCGGGGAGATGCTCATCCATTGCCAGCGTCCCGACAAGAATGGGAACCCCCAGCATCATGGCGTTGTAAATCGGCGCCACCACAACGGCACGGCCGCGCTGAAGCCCTGTCTGAAAAAGGACGAACCCGAGTGGGTAAGTCGCCACGCATCCTGCGAGCCAGAGAAACCAGAGGTTTCCGGCGTCACCCATGAGGAGCCTCGAAAATACGGCCGAGAGTCCGAAGACCAGCCCTCCGGCGCATCCGAGGCCGGCCGCCAGGTACTGCTTCCCGAACAGGAGGCATCCCGCGGGCACGGCGGCCGCGAGAAACACCACGCCTCCGATGGCGGGCCACAGGAAGACAGGGAGGTATGTGTTGTGCTTGTGAACGCCGCCTGCGAGACTGACAGCCAGCAGCACCACCCCGAGCACGATGGTCCCCATCGCCAGAAAATCAACCATGCCCGGCGCCTCCCCCAGATGTTTTATCGCCAGGTAAGCCACAAGCGCGATGCCGGCGGTAATGATCGGTTCGACGACCGAGACCGGCAGTCTTATCAGGGCGAGCATGTAAAAAGCGATTCCCACGCACTCCAAAGCGATGGCGCTCCACCATGGCACGTTGGTGATCCAGGCCTTGATGACGCCCCATTCCCACTTGAAGCCCAGCGTCGGTAAAGCCCCCAGGGCCCTTTTTTGCATGTAGGTTGAGTAGTTCTCACAGAACGACGCCGAAAACGCGGAAAGGAGTGACGCCAGTATGCCCAATTCACGCTCGCGATCTCGAGAAATAGATGGAGCGGGAGACCGGGCTCGAACCGGCGACCTCGACCTTGGCAAGGTCGCGCTCTACCAACTGAGCTACTCCCGCTCGGGGTTGATTCTAGGTAACGGCAACCGGGGTGTCAAACAGCGCTGCGTCACACTCCGGCAGGCGGCGGGATGCCCTGGGCAGACAGGAGGTTGCGTGACAGACCTCAGAGCTTTCTCGTCTCCTTCTGGAGGATCTTCCCTACGATGGCGAGACGGTTTGTCCTGTCTCTCGCCGCTGCAAGGAACTCGTCCATTGATTTACGGAACTCAGCTCCGGCCACGTAAGTGTAGCCGGGATCAGGCCCTTCGTCTTCCTCGGCGGCCAGCACGCCTTTTTCAACCAGCGCGCGCATGACCGGGTCTACGGCCGATCGCGGGCGCCCGACCTCCAGGGCAACGGCCGACGCCCGCCTCTCGAGGTCCGGGTTGTCGTGGAAGCATGCCAGTACGTCCCAGTCGGCGAACTGGTCGATATACCTGTCAACGAATTCGATGACTTCCGGAGCGATATCTTCTAGAGACAAGCCTCTCCCCGCTTCCGTGCGAGACGCTTCGTCTCAATCCTAACATGGGACCACGGAGACCCACAGGCTTGTTGACGCCGGTGGAGAGGCCGCCTTCCTTCAGGGAAAAAGGCGTCTGTAGAAGCAGGAGTGTTCCCCCGTATGGCACGCGGCTCCCACCTGGTCAACCTTGACCAGCAGCGTGTCGGCGTCGCAGTCGTAGTGGACGCTCTTCACGTTCTGGACGTGACCGCTCGTTTCCCCCTTCGGCCACAGTTCTCTCCTGCTCCGGGAGTAGAACCACGTCCTACCCGTCTCCAGCGTCTTCTCCAGGGACTCCAGGTTCATATACGCGAGCATGAGCACCTCGCCGGTGCCGTCCTCCTGGACGATCGCGGGCACCAGGCCCTTTTCGTCGAAGCCGATGTCCCGCGGACCCTCCACCCGGACCTCTCCTTCAGACATCTCTCACCTACCCCAGATAGATATTCCTTACCTCTTCGTTCTCCAGAAGCTCCGCGGCTTCCCCTTCGAGGGCCACCTTTCCGGTTTTCATCACGTACCCGTAATCGGCCGTCTCCAGGGCTATTTTCGCATCCTGTTCTATCAGGAGTATGGTCAGGCCCTGCTCGTGCAACTTGAACAACGTCTCGAAGATAGATCGGATGACCCGGGGGGCCAGACCCATTGACGGCTCGTCCAGCAGCAGCAGTTTCGGCCTGGACATCAAGGCGCGCCCCACCGCGAGCATCTGCTGCTCCCCGCCGGACAGCGTTCCGGCGACCTGTTTCTTCCTCTCCTTCAGCACGGGGAACAGGTCGTACACCATCTCCAGGTCTTCGTTGACATCGGAGCGGTCGGAGAATCGTCTCACGTAAGCCCCCAGTGCCAGGTTCTCGTAAACCGTCATGTCGCTGAACACCTGCCGGCCCTGAGGGACCAGAGAAATGCCGGAGTGGACTATCCTGCTGGTCTTGGAATTCGTTATGTCGCGGTCTTCATAGATCACCAGTCCGTGCCGTGCCTTGTTGAGGCCTGTCACCGTGCGGAGCAGCGTTGATTTGCCGGCCCCGTTCGCCCCGATGATGGTGGTGATCTTGCCCCTGCGCGCTCGGACGGTCACGTCGCGCAGCGCCTGGATGTTGCCGTAGAAAGTTGACAGTTTCTCCACCCTCAGCATCTCAGGCCTCGATTCCCAGGTATGCCTCGATGACCCGTGGGTCGTTTCGGATCTTTTCCGGGGTGCCCCGGGCGATCGTAACCCCGTAGTCGAGGACGACTATTTCGTCGGATATGTTCATCACCAGGCCCATGTCGTGCTCGACCACGAGTATGGTCAGACCCCTGTCTCTGAACCCCGACAGAAGACGGGAGAGCTCGCCGGTCTCGTACTGGTTAAGCCCGGCTGCGGGTTCGTCGAGCAGGAGTATATCCGGCCTGCTCGCCAGCGCCCTTGCCAGCTCCAGGAGGCGCTGCTGTCCGTACGGCAGGTTGGTCCCTATCTCGTCGGCCCTCGTCTCCAGCCCGACGTCCACCAGCGCCTCCATCGCTTCTTCCCTGATCCGGGCCTCTTCCCTTTTCGCGGAAGGGAGCCTGAGCGCGCAGCCGAAGAAGCCCGAGCTCGTGCGGCAGTGGCACCCTACCATCACGTTCTCGAGCGAGGTCATGCCCTCGAACAGGCGTATCGTCTGGAAGGTCCGCACCATGCCGAGCCTGGTGATCTCGTCGGGCCTCCTGCCGATGACGGCTTCCCCCTTGAGCTCGACCGAGCCGGCCGTGGGCGGCAGGATGCCGGTCAGCACGTCGAACATGGTTGTCTTCCCGGCGCCGTTCGGCCCTATCATCGCTTTTATCTCGCCGGCCAAAACGTCGAAGGATACGTCCTTGAGGGCGGCAAGCCCTCCGAACCTCCTGGTGATCCCGGTAACCCGTAGGAGCGGCCTCTCCTCCATCAGCTACCCTCCACTTTCCGGGCCCGGTAGCGCTCGACGAGATGCCGGGCCCGCAGGCGAAGTCCCGCCCCCGCCCTGGACAGGCCGAACGCCACGCCCTTGGGGAGGAACATCATGAAGAGTATGAGCAACAGCCCATAGAGCACCAGCTGGTAGTTGCTGAAGTTGGTGAGGCCGGGCGGCATCCCCGGAATCCATTGCGGCAGCGCCTGGATTACCGACGGAAGAAACGTCAGCAGCACAACGCCGATCAGTCCGCCCCAGATATCCCCCATCCCACCGACAACGACCATGGTGACGAAGAGTATGGAAACGGAGAGGACGAACGATTCCGGATTGATGTACTTCTGGAACAGCGCGAAGAGCGCGCCGCCCAGGCCGGCGAACCCCGCTGACAGGATGAAGACGTTGGTCTTGTAGCGCCCGGTATTTACGCCCATGGCGTCGGCGGCGACCTCGCTGGAGTGAAGGGCGCGCAGCGCGCGGCCGACCCTTGAACGTATCAGGTTGATAGAGAGGAGCATGAGCAGCATGACGATCGCCCAGACCACGAAATAGTACTTGAGGTCGGTATCGAACTTGAGCCCGAAGACCGAGAGAGGCGGGATATCCAGGATTCCCACAGTCCCGCCGGTCAGCCCCTTTACCTGCTGAAACAGTATGAACGCTATCTCCCCGAGGCCCAGCGTGGCCATGGCCAGGTAGTTGCCTTTCAGACGCAGGACCGGTTTTCCCACCAGCCATCCGACGGCGGCGGCCAGCAGCGCGCCCGCCAGGACGCCCAGGGGTGTGGGGAAGCCGTGGACTTTCGTGCAGAGTATCGCCGTGGTGTAGGCGCCGATCCCGAAAAACGCCGCATGTCCGAGAGATATCTGACCGGCGTACCCGAAAAGGAGGTTCAGTCCGATAACCACACACGCGTATATCCCGGAGAGCACCATGAGGTTTACGATGTCCATATGGAGCACGTCACCCGGGATGAGCCTCGCCCACGCGGGAAGGACCATTACGAACACCGTGACAACCATTAGCGTCCGGTAGCCGCGCCAGCCGGGGTCGTCCCCGGCATGCAGCTTTCTTCTGTCCAAGCTACACCTTCACGTCTTCCGATTTGCCGAGCAGGCCCTGAGGCCTGATCAGCAACACCAGTATCAATATCAGGAAAGCGACGGCGTCTTTGTACCCCGAAGGCAGGTAGCCCGCCGTGATCTGCTCGATCACGCCCAGGACCAGGCCGCCGACAACAGCCCCCGGCGCGCTGCCCAGCCCGCCAAGCACGGCCGCGGTGAACCCCTTGAGCCCGAGCGCGGTGCCAACGCTGTAGGAGGCGAAATGTATCGGTGCTATCACCACTCCCGCCGCGGCGCCCAACGCCGACGCGATCGTCCAGGCGACCAGCGAGCTCGTCGAAGAGCTGACGCCGACCAGGCTGGCCGCGTCGGGATTGTCGGCCGCTGCCCGCATTCCCTTGCCGAGCAGCGTCCTGTTGAAGAACAGGAACACCAGCACGACGGCAACGATGGTGAACCCGAAGACCCAAAGGCTCTGTGGCACGACCGAAGCCCCCAGAAAGCGGAGCGGCCTCTCCCCGGAGAACGAGGCTATTTTCACAGGGTCGGTTCCCCAGA
This sequence comes from uncultured Acidimicrobiales bacterium, assembly GCA_964512645.1. Classification (GTDB taxonomy): domain Bacteria; phylum Actinomycetota; class Geothermincolia; order Fen-727; family Anoxymicrobiaceae; genus CAZEJS01. Next base: position 11,230 of record CAZEJS010000037.1, on the reverse strand, counting down.
TCCACTTGGCCACCGCGGTCATGAATATAGACAGACCGATGGTCACGATTATCACGGTTATTGTCGAATGATCGCGCATGGGGTGTATGACCGCTTTCTCGAACCCGGCGCCGAAAGCGGTGACAACAAGCACCGCGAGCAGGAAGCCCAGCCACGCCGGCAGTTGCCCCCTCACCGCCAGGGTGTACATCAGCATGCCGCCCAGCATGCTGAACCCGCCCTGGGCGAAATTTATCACCCTGGTGCTCGAATAGATGATCGAGAACCCTATGGCTACCAGCGCATAGATGCTTCCCACGGTGAGGCCGGATAGCACCCACTGAAGCCCGATGGCCCTCTTGTCCATCAGGGTGACCAGCACGATGACCGCAACAAGGATGGCCGAGCCCCAGAGGACCTTCATCTGCCTCGAGTCACCGGTCCGCAATGACGCTCTTCTCCCTTCAGAAAAACAGGCCAGGCCCTCGAGAAGACCCAGCCTGCTTGGATTGGCCAGTATCGGCGTTCCCGGGCTTACTTGTCCTCAGTCCACGCCCCGTTCTCGATCTTGATGATGATCAGGTCGTTGACATTCAGACCGTCGTGATCGGTGGCGGAGTAGTTGTAAATGCCGTCAATGCCAACCAGGCCCTTGGTCTTCTGGATGGCACTCTGCAGAAGGGCCTTGTCGGTTCCGGCGGCCTTCATCGCGTCTGTGATGATGAGCCCGGCGTCCCATCCGTGCGCGGCGAAAGTGTCGGCGTCCTTGTTGTACTTGGCCTTGTAGTCGATTAGGAACTTGTCTACGGCGTTCCTCCATTCAGTTCCTGAGGGGATGGAGGTCGGTATCAACATCCTGCCGGCGGGGAATACGACCCCGTTCGCGGCGGAACCGGCGAGCGTTATGAACGTCTTGTTGGCGATGCCGTGACTCCCGATAAACGGGATGGTCATGCCCAGTTGCTGCATGTTCTTCGCGATCGAAGCCGGTCCCGGGTTGGTGCCCCACACGACCAGCGCCTGGGCCGGGGTCTGCTGTATCTTCGTCAGCTGCGCCGTCATATCGGTGTCGGTGGAGCCGTAGCTCTCTTTGGCCACGACGGAGACGCCGACTTTCGGAGCCTTCAGCGCGAGTTCGTCGGCGCCACCGGTGCCGAACGCGTTCGCGTCGTGGAGGATGGCTATCTGCTTGACCTTCAGCTTCTTCGTCAGGTAGGCCAGCACCCTGTCTATGGCCATCGAATCCGTAGGCGGCGTCCGGAAGATCACCTTTTTCACCGGCTTGGTAATCGCCGTTCCGGCCGCGCAGCTTACCATCGGCAGCTGGGCGCCTTCGGCCACCGGCACCATGGCCAGCGTGGCACCGGTGGAGCTGGACCCGATTATGGCGGCCACTTTCTCCTGGTTAATGAGTTTGGTAATCGCAGTCTTCGCCTTGGCCGGATCGCTCTCGTCGTCCTCGATGACAAACTGGACCTTGTGTCCGTCCACACCCTCACCGGCGTTGAGCTGTTCTTCCAGCATCTTGAGAGAGTTCTCTTCGGGCAGCCCGAGCGGAGACGCAGGCCCCGAGAGCGACAGGACGGCCCCTATCTTGTAGACGCTCTTCGAAGTATCGACCTTCTTCTTCCCGCAGCCTGCCGCGCCGAGTGAGACCACGACCGCGGCGCACAGCACGAGCGCGAACACCTTCAATGCGCCCTTCTTCGATAACATCGATATCCCCCTTCTCAAAGCGGCACCGTCCTCACAAAAAGTAGCAGTAGAAAATTTAAGCATAACAACGAATCGATGTCCACAGAGACCGCCCGTGCAGGCCGCGGCCGTGTCCCGGCATCCGGCACCCGAATTCCGGCGCGCGCCGCCGGGACAGTCCCGTTCGGGTAACCGTGAACGGCGCCGGGCTCCGGCCACGCCGGAAGACGTCCCCCGGGGCGACGCTACTTAGCCTCGACCCACTGGCCGTTCTCTATGCGGACCATCACCAGCGCGTCAACATCGAGCCCGGCGTGGTCCTTCGGCTTGTAAGTAAACACGCCGTCGGCTCCCGGGTAGTCTTTGGTCTTTTCGATATGGTCACGCACCAGCGCGCTGTCGTCTCCGGCATCCCTGAAAGCCGATATTACGATATTGCCGGCATCCCAGCCGTGGGCGGCGAACGTGTCAATGTCGGCGTTGTGCGTTTTCTTGTAGTCGGCGCCGAAAGCCTTGACCACCCTGGCCCACTCGCTTCCCGCGGGTATGGTGTTCGGAAGGATTAGCCTGCTCGCCGGGAAGATGACCCCGTTGGCCGCTCCGCCGGCGAGGTTGATGAACGTCTTGTTCGCGATACCGGACGAACCTATGAACGGGATCTTCATGCCGAGCTGCTGCATGTTCTTGGCAATAGACGCCGGGCCGGGGTTCGTCCCCCATACAAGGACGGCCTGGGCGGGAGTCTGCTGTATCTTGGTGAGCTGGGCGGTCATGTCGGTGTCGGCGGAGCCGTAGCTCTCACTGGCGACTATGTTGATCCCGTACCTGGGGGCCATGGCCTTGACCTGGTCGGCGCCACCCGTGCCGTAGGCGTTCGCGTCGTGGAGGATGGCTAGCTTGTTGATCTTCATGACGTCTTTGAAGTACATCATCGTCTTTCGGATGACCAGCGCGTCCGAGGGCGCGACGCTGAAGACGAATTTCTTCACCGGCTGGGTGACCTGGGTTCCAGCCGCCATCGATACCAGCGGTATCCCGGCTTTCTCCGCGATCGGCACAACGGCAAGCGTCGATCCGGTGGTAGAGCATCCGATGAGCGCGGGGACCTTCTCCTGTTCGATCAGCTTGTTCGCAGCGACGCTTGCCTTGGCAGGATCGCTCTCGTCGTCCTCAACCAGGAACTCAACCGGCTGGCCGTTGATTCCCCCGTCCTTCTCGAGCTGGTCCTTGAGGAGGTTGATCGACTTCTGCTCCGACTGCCCGAGGGGTGCGCCGGGTCCGGACAGCGACACTATCACTCCAATCTTATACCTGCCGGATTCGGCTTTCTTGCCGCACCCGCCTGCGAGAAGGCAGAAGCTGGCGGTGATCACCAGTACCGCAAGGGCCGCCACGGCACTCTTCTTGAACATGACTGCTCCCTCCTTTGAGCCCGATCGCGGACTTCTCTGGATCGCGCGGATTGTAGACCATAATGCATCGCGGCGGCAAATCACGCATGAAGGCCGGACCTGTCAGCGTTGCGGAATCTGACGCACCTCGATGCCGCGTTCGGCCAGGTAACGCTTCGTCTCGGCGATAGCATGTTCCCGGTAGTGGAAGATGCTCGCCGCGAGGACGGCGTCGCAGCCCGTGCGGATGATTACCTCGGCGAGGTGCTCCGGCTCCCCGGCCCCACCGCTGGCAATGACCGGCACGGACACCCGTTCGCAGACTGCCTTGGTCATGGGGATGTCGTATCCGATCTTGGTGCCGTCACGGTCCATGCTGGTCAGCAGGATTTCGCCGGCGCCCAGCTCCTCGGCGCGGGCGGCCCACCGGACCACATCAATGCCCGCCGGCTTCCTGCCACCGTGTGTATGGACCTCCCAGGTGCCGGCACCCGCGCCCCTGCCGTCTATGGCGACCACGACGCACTGGCTGCCGAATCGCTCGGCCGCTGCTGATATCAACTCGGGCTTCTCCACCGCGGCGGTGTTGATCGAGACCTTGTCCGCGCCGGCCTTGAGGATGTTCCGGATATCTTCGAGAGAGTCGATCCCCCCGCCGATGGTGTAGGGTATGAAGACCTGCTCTCCGGCGCGGGCGGCCAGATCAACCCTGGTGTCGCGCCCTTCGTGCGTGGCGGTAATATCCAGGAACACCAACTCGTCGGCACCTTCTCGGTCATAGAAAGCCGCCAGTTCGACCGGGTCGCCCGCATCCCGCAGGTCAACGAAGTGGACCCCCTTCACCACCCTTCCTCCCTCGACGTCGAGACAGGGTATTATCCTCTTGGCCAACATCAACGCACCTCTCTCCCGAGCGCCTCTAACGCCTCCTGCAAGGTGAACGCGCCGCGGTACAGCGCCATCCCCGTTATAACCCCCTCGACCCCCAGCGAGCGCAGGCGCGACAGGGCGACGATGTCTTCCACTGTAGAGACGCCACCCGCGGCGATGAGCGGTATGCTCGACGCCTCGGCCAGGTCTCGCACCCCCTTGATGTCAGGCCCCTCGAGGGTTCCGTCGGCCATGGTGTTCGTGTATATGACGCGTCGCACGCCGGCATCGACGAGCCTCTCCAGGGCGGCGAGCGGATTCTCGAGCGATTCCTCTACCCATCCCTCTACCGCGACCCGGCCGTTGGTCACGTCAATTCCCACTACGAGCCTGTCGCCGAGTTCGGACGCGATCTCTTTCAACCAGTGGTGGTCGGTAAAGGCGGCGGTTCCGACTATAACCCTCCGTACCCCACCGTTGACGTAGTCGTGCGCTACAGCCGTATCTCTTATCCCTCCTCCGACCTCAACAGGTATCTCCAGGCGTTGAGCGACCCGCTTGATCACGGGGCCGTTCGCGGGCTTGCCCCCGAATGCTCCGTCGAGGTCCACCAGGTGAAGCATCTGCGCGCCCTGCTCCTGCCAGCGCAGCGCCGCACTTACGGGGTCGTCGTCGAACACCGTCTCCCGGTCGGCGCGGCCGCGCCACAGACGCACGCAACGACCTCCCCTGATGTCAACGGCCGGGATCACCATGAACCGTGGCGCGCTCACGACAGGGCACCGACCAGAGCGCCGAAATTCGCCAGCAGGCGGAGTCCGGCGTCGCTCGATTTCTCGGGGTGGAACTGAACGCCCCTGACCGTGTCACGGCCAACCGCGCAGGTGAACTCGATCCCGTGTTCGCTGGTTCCGATAGTCCATGCAGCGTCGTCGGGGGCACAGTAGTACGAGTGGACGAAGTAGAAGCGCTGCCCATTGCTTATCCCCTCTAAGAGCGCATCGGGCTTCTCGATGGCCATGGCGTTCCAGCCCACGTGTGGCACCTTCACCCCCACGGGCAGCTTTCTGCATCCCCCGGGAACGATCCCCAGGCCCCTGTTATAGCCGTGTTCTTCGCTGAACTCGAAGAGCAGTTGCATGCCAAGGCATATGCCAAGGAGATTCCTGCCGGCCGAGATGTGCTCGCGAATGGCCCGGTCCATTTCCAGCTTTCTGAGCGTTTTCACAGCGTCGGCAAACGCCCCAACTCCGGGCAGCACGAGGCCTTCGTACCGCTCGCATTCCACTGCATTCCGGCAGATGGCCGCCTTGACCCCGACTTTGCCCAGCGCCTTCTCGACGCTGCGCAGGTTGCCCATCCCGTAATCGACGATACCGACGGCGGCCATCAAATGACGCCTTTTGTGCTCGGGACGTCTTTGACCCTGGGGTCTATCGCGAGGGCGGACTTCAGAGCGCGACCCACCGCCTTGAAAACCGACTCCAGGGCATGGTGGACGCCCCCGCCCCTCCTGAGCTCGACATGCAAGGTCATGCCGGTCCTGTTGCAAAGGGCCTGGAAGAAGTCCCCGGCCAGTGAAGGCTCGAAGTTCCCGAGAGGTTCGGGCGCCAGCTCGACGTTCCAGTAGAGATAAGGCCGACCGCTGATATCCACGGCAACCTCGCTGAGACACTCGTCCATGGGGACGAGGCTCCAACCGAACCGGGTAAGGCCCTTCTTGTCTCCCAGCGCAGCGCCCAGCGCTTCACCTATCGCGAGCCCGGTGTCCTCGACGGTATGGTGTCCGTCCACCTCGAGGTCCCCCGAAGCGTTGAGTGTCACATCAACGAGCGCGTGACGAAACATCAGCTCGAGCATGTGATCGAAAAACGGGAGCCCGGTCGATATCTCGGCAGTTCCGTCTCCGTCCACATAGAGAGATACGCGTATCGATGTTTCCCTGGTTTTCCGTTCGCACTCGCCTCGTCTGGACAAATTCACACCTCCGTGGGCCCGTCCGCTTCTCCCGCCCTGACCTCGAGCGACCTCGCGTGGCGCTCAAGCCCCTCAAGGCGAGCAAGGATGACGGCATCTTCCCTGTCTCTGTCGCCTGCCTCCCGGCTGTAACTTACGACGTTCATTGTCCTGGTGAAATCCGAAGCCTGCAACCCCGATCGCATGCGCCCGGCTCCACCGGTGGGCAGGACATGGCTGGGCCCGGCAAGGTAGTCGCCGAAGGCGACACCCGATTCCTCGCCCAGGAATACACAACCCGCCGTGCTGATCGACGCCACAGAGCTCTCGGGGTCCTCGATCACCAGCTCCAGGTGCTCGGGGGCAAGCTCGTCCGCAAGCTCGAGGCAAGCCTCGAGGTCCGCGCAGAGCACCAGGTCGACTCCGCCCTCGACGCCCCGACCCTCCGTCTCGAGCGCGAGGCGGATCTCCGACAGCACCTCCGGAGAATACGCCAGCGCGACCGCGAGAGCGAACGGGTCGTGCTCTACCTGCGCGATCAAGTCGCATGAGACCGCGAGCGCCGATTCGCGCCTGTCGCAGATGACGGCAATCTCACTGGGGCCGGCCTCGAGATCGACCTTCACTTCAAGGCTGACCTTGCGCTTGGCGGCAGTTACGTAAACGTTTCCGGGTCCCGATATCATCCTGCAACGCGGAATCGTTTCGGTTCCGTACGCCATCGCGGCTATGGCCTGGGCTCCCCCCACCCTGAAAACCCTGCAGCCACCAACCAAGGCCGCCGCAGCAAGGACCGCCGCGCTTACGGATCCTTCGCGCGTAGGCGGTGAACAGAGGACCAGGCTCTCGACACCGGCGACTTTCGCCGGGCCAGCGGTCATCAGAACGGTCGAAGGATACGGGTAGCGGCCACCCGGCACATAGACGCCAACGGGTTCCAGCGGGCGAAGGACCTGGCCGGTCGAGAGGCCAGGGGCCTGCTCGATGCTCCACTCAGCAGGCATCGAGGCCCGGGCGAAGCGGGCGACACGCCGGTACGCCTTCTCAAGCGCGTTCCGTACCGACGGCTCGATCGAGGCCAGGGCGGATTCGAGCTCGCGGGCGGGCACCTCGATGTCTTCCCTGCCTATCGAGACCCCGTCAAGTTCTCGGGTCAACTCGACCAGTGCCTCGTCTCCGCGCTTGCGCACATCTCGCAATACGGCCTCGACCTCGGTATCGACGGCATCCCCGGCAGTGCCCGGCTCGCGCAGGCGACCGGCGACGCTCCCGGGGTCTTCGCCGGGGGTCATTCGGATCGTTCGAATATCCATAAGAGGCTCTCCCCTGTCACTATCGAAGTATAGCGTAACGGTGTCCCCGACTCATACGACGACTCATACGAGGTCAGGAAGAGATGATAGAAGAAGGGACGGATTGTCACGCCTGCGGAGAGAACGCGGCAGCCATCCTGTGCCGGGGATGTTCGAAACCGCTGTGCAACCAGTGCGTCAAGCTCGAAGATTACGGTTTCGGGTGCGACGGCGGCACGATAGTCGCCTTCTGCCCGGACTGCTTTGACGACCCGGACGTGAACACCGTAACCCGCTACCCCGACGTCCTCTAGGCGTGTTCAGAGTTCCGGGTACTTGAGCGTCACCGATGATTCCCCCAGCAGTGACTTGAGGCGCGCGCTCAGGTCGCCGGTGGTGTCCACCGAGTACAACTCGCCCAGCTTGACTGTGTGCGCATCTTCCCCGTTGTCCCGGAGCCGCATCTGTACCGGTGTTGGCCCGGCATGTTCCATCAGTATCTCCTTGACGCGGGCAACCGTATCCTCGTCGAAGCGGCTCGCCTCCAGTGTTAGAACGACACACTCCGGCTTCATCGAGCCTCTCGGCAGGGGCCTGATCTCGTCGGCCAGGAATTTCCTCGTTGTCTCGCGCATGTCCAGCCTGCCCTTGACCAGCACGATGGCGTCGTCCTGGAGCAGGTCGAGGTACTCCTCGTACTTATTATTGAAAACAAGCGTCTCGATCGACCCGGAGAAGTCCTCCAGCGAAAACGTGGCCCAGGGCTTGCCGGCCTTGCTGTAGCGCTTCTCGAGCCTGGATATCATGCCCCCGAGGGTCATCACCGCCCTGTCCATCTCGGGCTCAACCTGAGCTATCTCGCTGTCCGAGTGGGCCTCGAGAACGTCCTTCCAGTCTGAGAGCGGGTGATCGCTGACGTAAACCGCGAGCATCTCCTTCTCGAACGCCAGTAGCCGCTTCTTGGGGATATCCACCACCTCCGCGCAGGATACTTCGTCGATCTCAGGCTGGCAGGCATCCTCTCCCCCGAACAGGCTGAACTGGCCCTCTTCGCGTTCTTTTCTCCTTCTCTGTGAGGACGAGACGGCGTACTCGAAGGTTGCCAGCAGCCGGCTCCTGTCGGGGTCTACGATGTCGAAGGCGCCCGCCTTTATCAGGCTGTCCAGTGTCTTCTTGTTGAGCACGCCCGGCGGCACTCTGTCGCAGAAATCGCTGAAGCTGGCGAAGGGACCGCCCGAGTCCCGCGCCTCGATGATCTGCTCGACCACCGCGGCCCCCACGTTCCTGACGGCGGACAGCCCGAACAGCACGTGGCTGTCTCCCGGCGTGAAATCAGCGTAACTGGCGTTGATGTCCGGCGGAGTGACTTCAAGCCCCATGCTCCGGCACTCGTTGATGTACTCGACCAGTCTGTCCTGATTGTCCATGTATATGGTCATCAGGGCTGACATATACTCGGAGGGATAGTGTGCCTTGAGGTACGCGGTCTGGTAGCTGACAAGCGCGTAGGCGGTGCTGTGGGATTTATTGAAACCGTAGCCGCCGAAGGTTTCGATCAGCTCGAAGACGCGGGTGGCGGCGGCTTCGTCGGTGCCCCTTCGCTTCGCACCCTCGATGAACATCTCCCTATGCCTGAACATGACATCGGCCTGCTTCTTGCCGATGGCCTTCCTCAGCTCATCGGCCTCCTTGCCGGTATAGCCGGCCATCAACCTGGCAACCCGCATCGCCTGTTCCTGATACACGATGACCCCGTAGGTCTCCCGAAGCACCTCCTCGAGGCTGGGGTGGGGGTAGGTGACTTTCTGCCGTCCGTGTTTCTGGTCCACGAAAGCCTTGTGCATTTTCTGGCCCAGAGGCCCGGGCCGGAACAGCGCTATCAGCGCGATGATGTCCTCGAACCGGTTCGGCCTCATGTCTCTCATCAAGGCCCGCATGCCGGGGCTGGCCAACTGGAACGTGCCAACGGTTCGCGCTTCCCGGATGAGCCTGAATGTCTCGGGGTCATCCATCGGCAGCTCGTCGATGTTCAGCCTGGTGTCGTGGCGGCGCTCGATCCACCTGACGGCGAGCTCCAGAAGGCTCTGCGTTTTCAGACCCAGCATGTCAACTTTCAACAGGCCCAGCTTCTCCACGTCGTACATGTCGTACTGGGTGGTGACAACCGTTGAGCTCTCACCGCTCTTCTGCTGGACGGAGAGCGGGGCGTAAGTGTCAATCGCATCGGCGGCGATGACCACTCCCGCAGCATGGACGGAAGCGTGTCTCACCATGCCCTCGAGGCGCTTCGCCGTATCGATAACCTCGCGCACTTCCTGGTCCTGTTCGTAGGCGTCACGGAGGTCCTGGCTCTGTTCGAGGGCCAGGTCGATGGTCATTTTGGGGTCGTCGGGGATCATCTTGGTAACGGCGTCCATGCGCGCGTAAGGGACCTCCTTTACGCGGCCGACGTCCTTCACCGCGGCCTTGGCCTTCAGGCGGGAAAAAGTCACAATCGGCGAAACCCTGTCGCGCCCGTACTTGTCGGCGACATAGTCGATAACCTCGGACCGCCGGAAATGGCTGAAGTCGATGTCGATGTCCGGCAACGCGATGCGTTCCTCGTTCAGGAACCTCTCGAAGAGCAGGCTGTACTTCAGCGGGTCGATGGTAGTGATCCCCAGCGCGTATGCCACCAGGCTACCGGCGGCCGAGCCCCTCCCCGGCCCGACTTTTATGCCCTGTTCCTTGGCGTACTTGACGAAATCCCAGACTATCAGGAAATAGCCGGAAAACCCCAGTGACCTTATGACCTCGAGTTCATGGCCCAGGCGTTCGGCCACCTCCGGCGCGGGGTTTTCGCCATAGTGCTTCCGAACGCCCTCAGTCGCCAGGTGTTCGAGGTAGGAGTCGAGATCGTATCCGGCCGGCGGACTGTACCCGGGGAGGCGGACTTTCCCAAGCTCGATCTCGACATTGCACCTCGACGCGATGTCCGCGGTGTTCGAAAGCGCTTCCGGGAAATCGGGAAACAGGGCGAGCATTTCTTCCGGTGACTTCATGTAGAACTCATCGGAGGAGAACTTCAGCCGGCCGGGCTCGCCGAGCAGCCTGCCGGTCTGTATGCACAGCAGGTGGTCGTGCGGTTTGGAGTCCTCTCTGCGCACGTAGTGAACGTCGTTGGTGGCGACGAGCCCTATTCCCATTTCCCGCGACAACTCCACCAGCATCATGTTTACCTGCGCCTGCTCGGGTATGCCGTGGTCCATGAGCTCCAGGTAGAAGCCTTCGTCCCCGAAGAGTTCCAGGTAATCGCTAATCGTCTTCTTCGCAAGGGCCCGGTCCCGCGCGAGGAGATGTTGCTGGACCTCTCCTTTCAGACACGCCGAGAGAGCGACAAGCCCTTCACTGTTCTCCCTGAGCACCTCGAGGTCGACCCTGGGCTTGTAGTAGAAACCCTCGGTGAACCCGCGGGTGACAATCCTCATCAGATTCCTGTAGCCGGCATTGTCCAGGGCCAGCAGGACCAGGTGATAAGGCTGCTCGTCCAGGCCTCCCTCGCGGGAGAGCCTGCTCCCGCGCGCAACGTAGACCTCCGAGCCAAGGACCGGCTTCACGCCCGCCTTCAGCGCCTGCTGGTAGAAGGAGAGGACGCCGTACATGACTCCATGGTCCGTAATCGCGAGGGATTTCATGCCCATCGACGCCGCCGCATGAAGGGCGTCGTCGATGCGGCAGGCGCCGTCGAGTATCGAGTATTCGGTATGAAGATGAAGATGTGCAAATTCAGGGGGCAAAACACTCTCCTAGGCTTGTAACCGTAATATAGTTCTTTGAGCCCGGCGCGGTTCCTTTGATGACCGGCGCCAGGTTCGCCCCAGCGGTGAATTTCTTTCCTTCCGGGGCGGCGGCGGCACAACATGTAGGGGCCGGGACGAGGTGCCCGGGGTGCGGGGCGCCCCGGCACGGAAGTGGAAGTCAATGTGAAAAGTGAACGAGCACACGGGGGGGGAGGGCCACGCCCGTCAAGGTGGTGTAAGTCCTCACCGTACCAACCTTCTCATGTCG
>CAZEJS010000036.1:0-20074 GCA_964512645.1 uncultured Acidimicrobiales bacterium | reverse complement strand
ACTCAGTCCGACCTCTTGATATCGGGAACTTACACCACCAGCGTGGACTCTAACGGGGGGAGAAAGACCCTCTGAGAGGTATAATCCTCAGGATGAGAGAGAGAACGCCGGAGGGGACATGAGGCTCAGCTACAGCGCCATATCTACTTACCTCAACTGCCCTCTGCAGTACAGACTCCAGTACGTGGAGAAGCGGCCCACTCTTCCCAGCCCGTCGTTGAGTTTTGGCAGCAGCGTTCATTCCGCCCTGGAGTGGCTGTATTCAGTCCCCACCCCTGACCCGGCGACCCTGACCGAGCTGCTCGACTATCTCGAGGAGTGCTGGGTTTCCGAGGGGTACCAGGACCCGGAGGAGGAGGCGCGGTACTTCATGCAGGCCCGCAGCACCCTGGCGCTCTACTACCGGAACCACGTGGCGAACAGCCCCGGCGGCTTCCATGTCCCGGCGGCCGTTGAACACAAGTTCGTTATCGACCTCGGTTTCTGCGACCTCTCAGGCGTTATCGACAGGCTCGACCGCGACTCCTCGGGCGGTTTCGAGGTCATCGACTACAAGACCAACAGGAGACTGCCCCCCATTAAAAGGCTCAGGCAGGACCTTCAACTTCCTCTCTATCATATCGCCGCCAAGCGCATCTGGGGCGTACCGGTGAACAGGGTGACGTTCCACTACCTGCTGGTGGACCACCGCACCAGCTTCGTAATCAGCCCCGAGCGCGAGCAGGAGGCGCTGTCCTCGGTGCGCGAGGTCGCCGGCAGGGTCGAAGCCGGGGACTTCGCCCCACGCCGCAACAACCTGTGCCCCTGGTGCGACTTCACCGACGACTGCCCCCTTTTCGAGGGCGGGCGCCCGTCGAGGAGGCGGCCGGAGGCGCCCGCGCTGGACGTCGGCCAGGCCGTTGACGAACTTATTGCCACCGGAGAGCGCGTCTCCTCCAGCCTGGCGCGCATGGAAGGGCTCAAAATCCTGGTCTCCAGGTACCTCTCCGAGCGAGGGCTCGACCGTGTTGGCGGCGACAGGGGTGTCGCCTTTCTCGACGAAGACGGACACCTCGTCTGGGACAGGGGCGAAGCTCGCCTCTTCTAGCTCCTTGCCGCCCCCTTCGCTAACGATTACCATTAAATTCTCCGTACAACTACGATTGGAGCGTTTTAGTTGATCATAGTCATGGGGTCCTCGAGCACCGAGGAGCAGGTGGAGGCCGTTATCAGGAAAGTCCACTCTTTCGGTCTGCGGACTCACCCGATCTACGGTGTGCAGAAGACCGTCATCGGCATAGTCGGAGATGACAAGACCCGTGTCGTCGAAAGCATGCAGGGGATGCCCGGCATCGAGGACATCATCCCGATCCTGCAGCCGTACAAGTTCGCCGGCAGGGAAGCACACCCGGATAATACCGTGATCACTGTCGGTGACGTGACCGTCGGAGGCCGCACCATAGTGGTCATGGCGGGACCGTGCGCCGTGGAGAGCTCCGACCAGCTACAGACTATCGCCGACCATGTCAGAAACGGGGGGGCGCATATTCTCCGCGGCGGGGCGTACAAGCCCCGCACTTCCCCTTACGCCTTCCAGGGCATGGGCGAGGAAGGCCTGAGGCTTCTTGCGGAAGCGCGGGACCGGACCGGTCTTCCCATCATCACCGAGGTTACGGACCCCAGGAACGTCGAGGTCGTCTGCCGATACGCTGACGTTCTCCAGGTCGGCGCCAGGAATATGCAGAACTTCGTGCTGCTGACAGAGGTGGGGAAGAGCGGGCATCCGGTCATGCTCAAGCGTGGTCCCAGCTCGACGGTCAAGGACCTTCTTCTGGCCGCGGAGTACGTGATCATCGAGGGGAACCGCGAGGTCATGCTCTGCGAGCGGGGGATCACGACTTTTGAGACATACACCAGGAACACGCTCGACCTCTCGGCTGTCCCGGTGATCAAACACCTGTCGCACCTGCCGGTAATCGTGGACCCGGCGCACGCTACCGGGCGCAACCACCTCGTGGAGCCGATGGCCCTTGCCGCCGTGGCCGCGGGCGCCGACGGAATAATGGTGGAAGTCCACCACGACCCCGACGCCGCCCTCTGTGACGGGCCCCAGTCCCTGACCCTGGATCAGTTCGACTCCATGATGCAGAAACTCCGCGCAATCGCGCAGATCGTGGGGAGGGACCTCTAGCGCCTCAGCACCGCTCCCTCAGGCTTTCCACGACCGCTTCGAGGTCGGGGGGAAGCGCCGACTCGAATTCCAGTGCCTCGCCGGTCAACGGGTGTTTGAACGCCAGGCGGCAGGCGTGAAGAAACTGCCTCTGGAGTCCAAGATGCCTGGAGGCTTTGCCGCGCGAGTAAACGGGGTCGCCCGCGACGGGGTGCCCGATGTGCGAGAAATGGACACGTATCTGGTGTGTTCTGCCGGTGTGAAGCTTGACCTCAACCAGGGTGAATCCGGCGGGAAACCTTTCCTTGACCTCGAAGGTGGAAAGGGCTGGTCTGCCGGCGTGCGCGTCGACGGCCATCTTTTTCCTGTTCTTTCTGCTCCGGGCCATGGGGGCGTCTATGGTTCCGGCCTGCGCCGGTACGGAGCCGGTCACAAGGGCCCTGTAGGCCCTTGTGACCGATCGCGATCGCATCATTTCCACCATGGCGTGGTAGGCGGGCACGGTCCTGGCGACGGCCACGAGGCCCGAGGTTCCCCTATCGAGCCTGTGAAAGACCCCGGGCCTGCCTTCCTCCCCAACGCCCTCGATGTCGGGGTACCTGGAGAGCAGCGCGTTCAGGAGGGTGCCCGAGTCGTGGCCTGGCCCAGGGTACATCACCACGTCGGCACTCTTGTCAACGACGATAATGTGGTCATCTTCGTGAACAATCGAAAGGGGCAGGTCTTCCGGACGGGTCGCCCCGCCGTGTCGTTCCGGCAGTTCCCATGAGACGAGCTCCCCGGGATTCAGGAGGCGATTCTTCCTGGCCGGCCGCCCGTCAACGGTGACCAGATCCTCATCGATCATCTTCTGAGCCTGGCTGCGGCTAACCTCCGCTCTCCTGGACACCACGATGTCGAGCCTCTCTCCGCGCTCGTCCTCGGTGATGCGGACGGTACCGGCCATGCTTTCAGAGTCTCTCCGTGCCCGCCGACGGCAACAGCCGGTAACGGAGAACAAGCACCGCGGCGGCGAATGCCGCCAGTGCCAGGCTGGCAACCTGGAAGCCGGGCCCGGCGCTGGAAACGGAGTGCTCCCGAAATATTTCCACGGTGAACCGTATCGCACCATAGCCCATGGCGAAGATCCAGAAAACCGTTCCATCACGAGCGAAATCGTCCTTCTTCCACCACAGGAACGCGAAAAGAGCGAGGTCCAGGACGAGCTCGTAGATCTGTGTGGGATGCCTGTGGCCGATGATGCCGGTCGTGGTCGGGAAGCCGATGCCCCAGGGGAGGCCGGTGGGCTTGCCGTAGCAGCAACCGTTGAGAAGGCAGCCAACTCTGCCGAACGCCAGGGCCAGGGGAACACACAGGCCCGCGAGGTCCATGGTCGTCCAGAACCGCACTTTCTTCCACCGTCCAACCACCAGAACCACCGACAGGCCCAGCAGAAGGCCCCCGTAGAACACCAGGCCGTCCATGTTCACCTTCAATATCTCGCCGGCATGCTTGGAGTAGTAGGACCAGTGCCCCAATACGTAGAAAAGCCTCGCGCCTAGAATCCCCCCGACGACGGCCGCGAGGACGAAGTCGAGCACGATATCGGGGTTCTTGTACTGTTGCACGAACCTGTACCTTGCCACAAGGGTGGCGATTATAAACCCTGTCGCAAGCATCACTCCGTAGGAATATACCGTCAGGCCCCCCAGGTGAAAGAGCTCTTTCTGCATGATCAAACGCCTCCCTGCTCCGTCTCTCCTCCGGCTTTGCCGGGTGAGGCCCCTTCCCTGCGTATCTCCAGGGCCGAAACGACGAGAAGGACGATGACACCCGCGACTATCGCTATGTCCGCGACGTTGAACACCGGCCACCACCCAAGATCGAAAAAGTCGATCACCTTACCCCGGGCGAGGCGGTCGATTATGTTGTTGCCCAGGGCTCCTCCAAGAATAAGCCCCAGGCCGACGAACGTAAGCGGGCTGTTGCGCTTCCTGAAAACCGCGAACCAGGCGATCGTCAGGGCGATGATCACTGCGGCGATGACGAACACCAGGCCGTTCCGGCCGCTGAGTATCCCGAAAGCGGCACCCGTGTTCGAAGTCTGCCTCAGCGCCAGCAGGCGCGGTATGACGGTTATGCCCCGCCCCGGATCGGTCATGGCGACGACCATGGCCTTCGACGCCTGGTCGAGGACCAGCACAACCACTGCAGTGCCGCAGAAGATGATCGCATTCCTGGCTGTACGGCTCAGTCTGTGGGACAAAGTTATCGCCCGGTAGCCTCCAGCGCCGCGACGCAGCGCCCGCATATCTCCCCCAGGTCCGGCCTCTCGCCGACTCCCGGGCTGTAGTTCCAGCACCTCTGGCATTTCCTCCCGGGCGCCCTTTCGACGACGACCTCGATGTCGCCTCCCGTCCGCTCTCCCTTGAAATCGCGCAGTTCCTCGACCTCGACAGCGGAGACGATCATGATAGACGGAAGCTGGGCCCGACACTCCCTCAATACTTTCAGGTTCTCACCCTCGGCGAAAACCACCACCTTCGCCTCCAACCCGGTTCCCAGCACTCCCGACTTCCTGGCTTCCTCTATCGACCGGTACACGTTTTCCCGCACTCCGAGAAGAACGTCGAACTTAAGTTCCAGTTCCCTGTCGCGCAGCGCCTCGTCCGCGGTGGGCCACGGTGCCAGATGCACGCTGTCAAATGGACGCGACCGCTCGGGCAGCGCGAGCCACGCCTCCTCCGCGGTATGGGCCAGGATGGGCGCGACCATGGCGGTTAGCGCAAGGTCGATTGCCAGAAGCGCGGTCTGGGCGGAGCGCCTGCTACGGGAGTCGGCGGGATGTGTGTACAGCCTGTCCTTGAGAATATCCAGGTACAGGGAGCTGAGCTCTACGGTGCAGAAGAGCTGAAGCGCCTGGCTGGCCTGGTGAAGGAGCCACCTGTCCATGAGGGTGGTGACCCTGTCGATGAGCCACTGGAGCTTAGAGATCATCCAGCGGTCGATCTCCTCCATCTCCTGAACGGGCACGGAATCGGTTTCAGGGTCGAAGTCGTGGCAGTTGCCCAGCAGAAAGCGGAGAGTGTTCCGGATGCGCCGGTAGGATTCGGTGTTCCTGGCGAGGATTTCGTCGGAGATGGGGACGTCGCTGGAGTAATCCGAAGAGGCGGTCCAGAGCCTCAGGATGTCGGCGCCCGATCGGTTGCAGACTTCCATGGGGTCCACTGTGTTCCCCAGGGACTTGGACATCTTCCTGCCTTCCCCGTCGACCGTGAACCCGTGGGTAAGTACGGCCCGGAACGGCGGCCCGCCTGCGTATCCCATCGACAGCAGGAGGCTGGACTGGAACCAGCCCCTGTGCTGATCGCTGCCCTCGGTATAGAGATCGGCGGGCCACGACAGCTCCCGGCGCTTCCTGAGGACGGCGAGGTTGCTGACACCCGACTCGAACCATACGTCGAGGATGTCGCTCTCCTTGTCGAAGTCCGTCCCGCCGCATTCGGTGCATGCAGAGCCCGCCGGCAGGAACTCGGAGGGCTCTTTCGCGAACCAGGCATCCGCGCCGTCGGCGGCGATCATGTCTCTTATCGCCCCGAGCGTCTCGTCCGTAACCAGTTCGCGCCCGCACTGCTTGCAATAGACGATCGGGAGCGGAACACCCCAGGCCCTCTGCCGTGAGATGCACCAGTCGGGCCTGTTCTCAAGCATCGAGCCTATTCTGTTTATTGTCCAATCCGGGACCCACTCGACGCCGCCGATAGAATCGAGGGCGCTGCGCCTCAACGGGTTTCCGTTGTCGGCACCGTCGAGGGCGATGAACCACTGCGGGGTGGCACGGAAGATCACCGGCTGCTTGCATCGCCAGCAGTGTGGGTACTGGTGGGTGAGCCGGCCATGCGCCAGCAGAATGCCCCGTTCGGCCAGGTCCTCGATTATCGCCTGGTTTGCATCGGTGACGCTCATCCCCGCGAACTGCCAGGCCTCCTCGGTGAACCGGCCTTCGTCGTCAACGGGCATGGGGCCGGGCAGGTCGTATTCTAGCCCGGTCAGATAATCCTCCTGGCCGTGCCCCGGGGCTATGTGCACACAACCGCTTCCCGCTTCCAGAGTAACGTAGCTCGCCAGGACGACGACCGGATCCCAGTCCGCCCAGGGGTGTCGGCATTTCGAACCCACCATCTCCTCGGCCCCGAAGCTCTCCCCGATCGAATACCGCTCTATTCCGGTCTCACGCATGACCGTTTCCACGAGCGGCTCCGCCATCACCAGGACCTCCTCCCCGGTGTTCACCCCGACATAGGGGAAGCGGGGGGAAAGGGCTATCGCCACGTTCGCAGGAAGTGTCCACGGCGTGGTCGTCCAGATGAGCATGGAAACGGGCAGCCCCTGCTGCGTGAGCGGAGGAAACTCGTCGAGGAGCGGAAAACGCACGTATATCGAATAGGACTCCTTGTCCTCGTATTCGATCTCGGCTTCCGCGAGGGCCGTCACGCAGGTCGTGCACCAGTGGATAGGTTTGCGGCCGCGGTAGATCATGCCCCTGGAGAAAAGGTCCGCAAATACCTCGATGTTGGTTGCTTCGTATTCGGGGTTCAACGTCAGGTACGGGTTGTCGAAGTCCCCGAGAACGCCCAGGCGCTGAAACTGCTCCGACTGCCTGGCGACGAAGTTCATGGCGTACTCCCGGCACTTCTCGCGCAGTTCGAGCTTGCCCACCTTCGCGTCACGCCCCAGACGCTTGGTGACCTCGTGCTCGGTGGGCAGCCCGTGGCAGTCCCATCCGGGCACGTAAGGGCACCTGAATCCCCGCATCGTTTTGTACTTCACCAGGATGTCCTTGAGGATCTTGTTGTACGCTGTCCCGACGTGTATGTCCCCGTTGGCGTAAGGGGGCCCGTCGTGGAGCACCCAGGCCTCTCTTCCGTGGGACCGCTCCAGGATCTTCTCGTACAGCTTCGTTTCCTTCCAGGCGGCCTGGATCACCGGCTCTTTCCTGGCAAGGTCTCCCTTCATGGGGAACGAAGTCCTGGGGAGATTGAGAGTGTCTTTGTAGTCCATCTTCTCCGTAATGCAACGGCGGCCACACGGCCGCCTTCTATCAAACAATGCACTTGACGCGGGCATTCCCGACAATTGTTAACTTAGCACCGACGCGTTCGAAGTGTCAATCATCGTCAGGGCCGACTCGCTCGAAGCACCGATCCGCCGGCGTGGAACCGCAGAGCACGCGCACCATCAGGGTTCTGCGGAGAGAAACAGCCTTGCCGCGTTCAGTGCGGCCATGGTCGCGATATTGCGCACCATGGCCCTGTCCCCCGGCAGGCGGCGTTCCATGGACACAGCTCTCTCCCGATCTACGACCGCCAGTGCAACAGTGCCGCGAGGCTTGGTCTCGCCGCCGGTTCCGGGGCCGGCTATGCCGGTCGTCGCCAGCGCCATATCGGAACCGAACAGCTTCATCGCGCCACGCGCCATCGCCTCGGCGACGCCGGTGCCGACGACTCCGCATGCCATCAGTTCGGCGGGGACCTCCAGAAGCCTCCCCTTCTCCTTGGCTCCGTAAGCCACAACGCCGCCGAGAAGGTAATCCGAGCTTCCCGGGACGTCGGCCAGCCTGGCGCTGACCATCCCGGCGGTCAGGGATTCGGCGGTCGAAACCGTCATGCCGCGAGCGCGAAGCATTTCGCCGACCACTTCTTCCAGCGAGCGGTCGTCCGTCGAATAGACGAGGTCTCCGAGCCTCTTTTCGGCTTCGCGCTCTTCTGCCAGGAGCGCCTGCCACACCGCCCGATCATCTTCCGCCTCGGCCGTCAGCTTGACGATTATCGGGCCGCTTCGGGCCAGAAACCCGTACTTAACGGAACCGGCGTGGATCCTGTCGGCCAGCAGGAGGGCAACGTCCGACTCCCCCATCCCGAAGGTCATCAGCCGCTTCAGGCCCGTTGCTGTACGCCTCGGATACCTGGCGTCGATCTCCGGCAGGACCGCCCCGGCCAGCATCGCTTCCATTTCCCGGGGCACCCCTGGCAATGCGGCAACCAGAGCACCTTCGATTTCTATCATGAAGCCGGGCGCCGTACCCTGCGCGGGAATCTCAAGCGCGCCCCCGGGAAGATATGCCTGTTTCAGGTTATCTCCGGGCATGGATCTTCCCAGGGAATCGAAGAAAGCGATCAACTGCTGTTCGATGTGCGGCTGGAAAACCAGGCTTGTTCCCGCCGCCTTAGCAATCGCCTCGGTGGTGAGATCGTCAGACGTCGGCCCAAGGCCTCCGGTCACGATGATCACGTCGTATTCGCGGGCCAGTTCTGACACTTCAGAGCTTATGGCATCCGTGTCGTCGGCCACCGTAACGTGCCTTGCGACGGCAAAACCGCGGTCACCCAGGGCGTCCGCCGCGGACCTCAGATTGGTGTCGACGACCTCACCGGAGAGTAGTTCGTCCCCGACGGCGAGGACCGCTATCCGAGGCGAAGCGCGACTCATCGCACCACCGTCTCCGCACGCTCCTCCTGCGACCCTCCACCGGCGTCACCCCCGCCGGCGCCCTGACTCCCGAATACCTCTCGACGGGCGCGAAACACGTAGTCGGCGCCAGAGAAGACCGTGACTGCGGCCATGGCGTACACCAGCGTCCTGGCCCACCAGGAAGCGGCGCTCCCGGGGAAGAATATCAACACGCAAACCACGACTATCTGAGTGAACATCTTGGCCTTCCCGGACCAAGAAGCGGGGAATGATATCCCCTTGCGGGCGCCGACTATCCTTATCCCCGATATCAGCAGCTCGCGCGCAACTACCACAATCACGACCCAGAGCGGCAGAATGACCGGAGGATTCCTGTAGCCGACGTACCAGAGCGCGACCATGACCGGTATCATCAGGAGCTTGTCGGCAAGGGGGTCAAGGAACTGCCCGAGCGTTGTTACGGAATCGTTCTTGCGCGCGTAGTACCCGTCAGCCTTGTCGGTGAGGGCGGCCAGTATGAACACGATGCCTGCGGTGAGGGTGTTGGACACGCCGAACGGCAGTTCCCCGCGGTAAAGCAGCAGCACTATCACGACGGGCGCAAGGGCGACTCTCAACGCAGTCATCAGGTTCGCCGGGTTAAACCATTTCCCGGCGACCGCTGCTTCGGCCAGCCCCGCGAGCCCGCTAGATTTCTGCGACAAGGTCAAGCCCTTCGTGCCCGGTGACGCGGGCCCGCACGAAATCCCCCGGTTTCGCATCCGCGGTACCCGAGCCTGCGCGCGTCAGATAGATCATACCGTCTACTACGGGGGCCTCCCTGTACGAACGCCCCACCAGGTCGTACGGCTCGACGTCACAGAGCTCGTCGACGACCACCTCGAGTTCGCAGCCTGTCATTCGATGGAGGCCTGCGGCCTCGATATTCTCCTGCGTCTCGACCACCGTATTATAACGTGAAAGCGCCAGATCGGCTGGCACCCAGTGGGGCATACGCGCGGCCGGCGTCCCCTCCTCCGGGGAGAACACGAACGCTCCCAGCCATTCGAATCGCGCTTCGGCAAGGAATTCCAGCAGCGCGGAGAAGTCCTCGTCGGTCTCCCCGGGGTACCCGACCATCACGGTTGACCGGATCACCGCTCCGGGGACCTCGCGGCGTATTCGCTCCACCAGTTCAAGGTTTCGCGATGAAGACCCCTGCCTGCCCATCGCCCTGAGAACGGGTGCGCTGGCGTGCTGGAACGGTATGTCGAAATAGCGACACACCCGGGGGTTGGAGGCGACTTCCCTCAAGAGACCCGTAGTCACGCCCTCCGGCTGGAGGTACAGCAGCCTCAGCCAGTGGACCTCCTCCAGGCGCGAAAGCCTGCGCACCAGTCCCGCGAGGTCCACGCCTCCTTCCAGATCGGTCCCGTAAGACGAGAGGTCCTGAGCCAGGAGAACAACTTCCCGCGGGCGCCCATGCGCCAGCGACCTCACCTCGCGGGCTATCTCCTCGACCGGCCTGCTCCTGTACGCGCCCTTGATCGCCGGGATGGTGCAGTAACCACAGTGCCGGTCGCAACCCTCTGCCGCTTTCACGTAAATGGTCGCGTTTTCGGAGCTGTCCACAGTCCTTAATACCCCGGGCGAACCTGGTGTACCGGGACCTTTCAGGTACCTGCGCCCGCGAAGGGCGGCAGCGAGGGCCGGCCCGACATCCTCCTTCCAGTCACACCCGAGCACCGCCGCGAGCTCGTTCATCTCCTCCAGCAGCGCGGTGCCGTACCGCTGACCCATGCATCCGGCAACGACCAGGGGCGGCTTCGCCGGCGCCCCGCATGCCGCGTCGTGAAGCTCGAGTATCGTGTCCAGGCCCTCGTCACACGCTTCCTCAATGAACCCGCAGCTCATGACCAGGATAATGTCGGCGTTCGCGATATTGCCGGTCTCGCGCATCCCCAGGGTGCCAAGGTGACTGCGAAGCAGGTCGGATTCCACCTCGTTCTTGAAACAACCCAGAGTCACCAGGAGGTACCTGCGACCACACAACGGCGCGATGTCCGGGGGGCTTTGGCTAACGCGGGACACCGGGCCGCGCTCTAACGGTAGTTGGTGAACTGGAGGGGCAACCCGAAGTCGTGCTCTTTGACCGCTTTGATTACGGCCTGGAGGGCGTCCTTGCTCTTGCCGGCGACCCTTACCTGGTCCTTCTGGACCGAGATGTTGATCTTCTTGTCGATGCCCTTGATGAACTTGGTGATCTCCCGGGCTTTGTCCTGGTCGATCCCCTGGAGCACCCTGGCCTCCCTCTTCACGCTACCCTTGGGGCCCGGCTGTATTGGGCCCCAGGAAACGGCTTTCACCGGGACGTCTCGGCGGATAAGGCGCGTTTCGATCACATCGAGCATCGACTGCAAATGAAACTCGTCGGCGGAGAATACGGTGATCGTCTCGTGGCCGCCCTCGATCCGCGAACCGGTGCCTTTGAAATCGAACCTGTTGTCGATCTCTTTGCGAGCCTGGTTGAGGGCGTTGTCCAGTTCGGGGAGTTCCACCTTGCTCACGATATCGAAGGAGCTGCCTCCCGCCGCCACTTCAGCCTTCCTCTAGCTTGAAATCGTCCACCAGGCGCTTCATCTCTATCGAGAGTCTCGCGAGCTCCTGGATGGAAGCGCGCATTTCCTCCATCGAGGCGGTCTGCTGATTCGCGGCCGCGGATGCCTCCTGGGTACCGGCGGCGGCCTGCTGCGCTATGGCGGCAATATCGTGGGACGCCTTGACAACGCGCTCGGAGCCGTCGCGTTGCGCTTCAGTGGCGCGGTAAACCGATTCGGCGCCCCCGGCGATATCCTCCACGATCTGGGCGACGTTAGTCAGGGCCTCCAGCGTAGAGCGGATGACGTCGATCGAGCTGGATATTATCTCCTTGCTGGTGCCTACCGCTTTGAGCGCCCTGGTGGTTTCGCTCTCGGTGTCCCTGATCATCTTGGATATCTGGTCGGCGGCCTTTCGGCTGCTCTCCGCGAGGCTTCGCACCTCCTCGGCGACCACCGCGAAGCCCCTGCCGTGCTCTCCGGCGCGGCTGGCTTCGATTGCGGCGTTCAAGGCCAGCATGTTCGTCTGCTCGGAGATGTTGGTGATGACATCAACGATAAGGCCGATCTGCATGGAGCGGTCGCCGAGCCCCTGCATGATCTCGGTTACGCTGTCCATCGCCTGCTGCATTTCCAGCATCTTCGTGGCCGCCTGCTCGGCGCTCAAAGACCCGGACCTCGCTATCTCGTTGGCCGCGCGCCCGGTATCCGCCGATGCCCTCGCCTGGTCCGCGACGTTCGAGGCCATCCCCGCGATCTCGTTGATTATCTCCGAGGTCTCCTCGACGGCGCGCGCCTGCGACTCGGCCCCCTTGGAGATCTGCTCCACCGTCGAAGATACCTCTTCCGCGGAAGCCATGACCTCCTCGGACGAGGCGGCCAGCTCCTCGGCGGTCGCGCTCACCAGTGTGGAAGCCTCTCTCAGCTTCTCCAGGATGACCCTGAGGCTCAGGACCATGGAGTTCTCGGCGGCTATCAACTGCCCCACGATGTCGTTCGAACCCGCTTCGAGGTGCGAGGTAAGGTCACCCTGCGCGACCGAGTGGGAGAAATCGATGACGGGCGAAAGCGACGAAGTGAACGTCCTCTGGAAGAACAGGATGTACACGGTCTCCCCCACCACCACCACCACGAAGAGCAACGCGGAAACCAGTACCAGCTTGTTGCGGGTGAGATCGGTGAGCGCCACCAGAAGCGGAATGACTATCAACAGCGAGACGAGGCCGTGAAGCGCCCCAATTATGGCGGTCTTCTGCTTGATGCTGAGGTTTCTGGTCAAAGCAAGCGCGTCCCCGGACTAACTCAACCGCCGATGTTCCTGATTTTCTCGGCGACCTCTACTCCGGTCTCCTTTCCAGAGAAGAAAGAAACCGATTTCTCGATATGGGCAGCCAGCTCCGGCAACTGGGCGGAAGACAGCGTGTCAGGCGATGCTCCAATGAGTTCGCAATTCTTCTTGACCGTCGCTTTGGCGATGAAATCGCCGACTGCCGACGCCAGTATCTTTTCTACCTGTTGTGCCAGAGGATTGGCCAAATCCAACCTCCCGTCCGCCCCAAGCCTTCGTTCGACCAACGTGCCGCACGAAAGGTCTGAAACCTGCTCTAGATTATCAATACAGGGAAGGATGTGCAACAGAGGCTACATCTTCTGCCTTTGCTTCCACCCCTCGTATTCCTCAGGGGTAATCAGGACCTTTCGGGACTTGCTGCCCTCGTGGGGCCCCACGATGCCGAGCTGGGAGAGCTCGACGATTATGCGCCTGGCCCGCGCGTAGCCGACGCGGAGGTGCGTTTGCAGCATCGAGGCCGAAGCCTCCCTGGCGAAAACAACGTACTCCGCAGCTTCCATCAGCAGGGGGTCCTTCTCGGTAAACTCCGCCTTGACGTCGTCTACGACATCGGCGAGGTCGATGGAGTCCGAGGCCTCGTATTCCTGCTCGCGGATGTAGCCGGTCAGGAACTCGATCTCCCTGGACTGTATCAGGGCTCCCTGGACGCGCTCGGGCTGTGGGATGTTTCCCGGGTCGAGAAGCATGTCCCCTTTGCCCAGGAGCTTCTCGGCGCCTTTTGTCCCCAGGATCGTGCGCGAGTCGGCGTTGCTCGCCACCTGGAAGGCGATCCGGGCGGTGATGTTGTTCTTGATCACCCCTGTGATGACGTCCACCGAAGGTCGCTGCGTGGCAATAATGAGGTGTATTCCTACGGCCCTGGCTTTGGCGGTGAGACGGCTGATAGAACTCTCGACCTCTCTCCTGGCCACTATCATCAAGTCGCCGAGTTCGTCGATTACGATCACTATTTTCGGCAGCGGCTCAAGCTCCCTGTCCTGATCGGCTATAGCGTTGTACTCGTCGATATGGACGACCCTCTGCTTCTGGAGGACCTGGTAGCGCCTGTCCATCTCCCTGACCGCCCACAGCAGGGCTTTTGCAGCCGGTTCCGGTTCGTTGATGACCGGCGCCAGGAGATGTGGAAGGCCGTCGTACCAGGTAAACTCCACGTACTTGGGGTCGATCATCAGAAACTTGAGCTCCTCGGGTCTGCAGCGCATCAGCAAACAGGAGACCAGGCAGTTGATGCAGCACGACTTGCCCGCCCCGGTGGAACCGGCGAGCAACAGGTGAGGAAGCTGAGCGAGGTCCAGTATGACCGGCTCCCCGGACATGTCCTTTCCGACAGCCATCGTGAGCAGGTTGTGCGGGGCCCTCGCGCCCAGGGACCCGATAATGTCCCCGAGGAACACGGAGTCCCTGATCTGGTTCGGAACCTCGATCCCGATCGCCTGCCGCCCCGGGATCGGCGAGTAGATCCTGATGTCGGGAGAGCCGAGGGCATAGGCGATGTCCTGTTCCAGCTCGGTAACCCGCTTCACCTTCTCCCCGGTACCGACCTCGACCTCGAACAGGGATACGGTAGGCCCCGCGGAAACCTTGACGACCCGGGCGTCGACATCCATGCTCTTGAGAGTGTGCTCGATAGCGTGCTTGCGCTCCTCGTTGGTTTGCTTCGAGAACGCCTTGGCCTGGCTCTGGTTCAGGATCGAGACCGGCGGGAGTTTGTACTTCCCCGCGCGCGAGCGGCCGACGGCTATGGCCAGCTGGCCCCCGTTTTCTTCTTTGACCGGCACCGCGGGGGCCGGCCTGGACGGGTAAACCTTGGCGCCGGTCGCCTTCTTCGTCTTCTGGCGCCGCGGGGGATCCCCTGGCTCACCGGGTTCGTCCACCTCTTCCTCGGCGGGAGCCAGGGGTGGCGGGGCCCCGGCCCTCAACCGTTTCCAGGCCGCGGCTATCTGTTCCTCGAAGGCTATGACGATGCCCGCCGCGAGGGCCGTCACCGCGAAGATGTACGCGCCCACTCTCCCGACAAGCTGGCAGAGGGGCCAGGCGAGGGCCGCGCCGAGGAGTCCGCCGCCGGAGTACAGCGCCTCCGCGTGAAACATGGCATCGAGGGGCTTGGCCACCTGGAAGAGAGTCAGCAGGGCGATACATATGATGGCGGCCCCGACCCCCGTCAACCCGGGCCGCGCTTCCGGCCCGGACAGTCCGAGGAGCGAGAATACCGCAGCGCCAAGGAAGATGAACGGCACCGCGAACCTGCCGATGCCGAACAGCCAGGCGAGGCCGGTCCTGACGCCCCTCCCCACCGGCCCGACGCTGGAAGGCGCAAAGACGCAAAGCACCGTGAAGATGGCCAGCGCGGCGAACACGAAGCCGTATACGGCCCGGGCCCGCATCGGCGTCAGCCTTCGATCCTCGGGCTCCTCCGCTCCGGCGCCCCGCCGGTTACGACCTTCTTTGTTCGCGACGCCGCCTGCGTTCTTTCCGGCAGCCTTAGTCCCTGCCAAGCATCGACCTCTCTTGCCGGGATAACGGGTTACATACAAGTATTCTTGTACCGCGGAAAACTGACCTTCAGGGCGGCGCCGGCAACGTCCAGGCGTGGACGGCGCGCCTGACCCGGCGGTCCCGCGTCCCTGCGCCTGTCGGAAACAGGTGCGCCCGTGGAGCACGTTCGACGAGCGGCGGACCGCTACCCTGGCAGGAGGGCTTCGAGGCCGATGGTCAAGCCCGGAAGGCCGCTGACCGCTTTGACGGCCATCAAGACGCCAGGCATGAAGCAGGAACGGTCCGTGGTGTCGTGCGTGACGGTCAGCGTCTGCCCGGTGGACCCGAAGATGACTTCCTGGCGGGCCACGAATCCATTGAGCCTTACGCTGTGAATTCTAACAGGACCGACCTCACCGCCGCGAGACCCGGTGACCCGCTGCTCCTCCGCCCCGGGGACATTCGAGGCCCGCATTACCCGGGCGACCTGCTCGGCGGTCATGATGGCGGTACCGCTGGGGGCATCCTTCTTCTCCCGGTGATGGAGCTCAACGACCTCGCACTGGTCGAAGACGGCGGCGGCTTCCCTGGCGAACTTCATCATCAATACAGCTCCGAGGGCGAAGTTGGGAGCGATGAGCGCGTTGGCCACGCCCTGCCCGGCGGCCCTCTCGATCCTCGAGAGGCCGTCGGCGCCGATCCCTGTCGTGCCGATCACCATATGGATCCCGTTTTCCAGCGCCCAGAGCGTGCTGGTAACCGAGGAAGCGGCATCGGTGAAATCCACCCCGACTTCGATTCCTCGCCCTTCAATGCACCGCACGTCCCGGCCGGTCACGATGCCGGGAATCGGGTATTCGCCGGTCATCAGCGGATCGATCGCCGCGGCGAGCTCCAGGGCGGGATCTTCACTCACCGCCCTGACGACCTCGGATCCCATCTTTCCCAGTGCGCCGATGACCGCGATTTTGAGCATCTCTCTACTCCTACAACCTGCCGGACAGCGACAACTCACCGTCTTCGAACGGGCCTATGACCGCGAGGCTCGGAGTGACGGCGCCCCATGTCTCACCAAAGAGCCTGTCGATATCGCCGGTCTCAACCGCATCGACACGGGCTGCGAGCTCGTCGGCGGAAAGGTGCTCTCCGCCGGACAGATCCGCTTTCGCGATGCGGTTCATCCGGTTGGCGCTGTCCTCGTTCCCGATGTAGATAAGACCCCTGAGGTGATTCTTTGCCCTGGCCAGCTCGTCCGGGGTGAAGCCGGAATCCCTTATCCTGATGAGTTCTTCCTCGACAAGCTCGATGACCTGGGCGGCCTGGCTGGGGTGGGTCCCGGCGTATATGCCTACCATGCCCATCCCGATGAACAGGGCGCTGTAGGAGTAGATCGAGTAGACCAGCCCGAGCTGTTCGCGCACCCTCTGGAACAGCCGCGAGCTCATGCTCCCGCCGAGTATGTTGTCCATAACAGAGAGGGCGAACCTGTCAGAGTGGCGCCGCGGAAGGCCCCTGCCGCCCAGGACGA
The DNA here is from genome assembly GCA_964512645.1 of uncultured Acidimicrobiales bacterium. Classification (GTDB taxonomy): domain Bacteria; phylum Actinomycetota; class Geothermincolia; order Fen-727; family Anoxymicrobiaceae; genus CAZEJS01. The sequence continues at coordinate 3,545 of CAZEJS010000036.1, read as the reverse complement.
TGTGCGCCTGTTCGGTGTCTTTTCCGAAGATCCGGGTTCCCGTATTCGGTGAAGCCAAAGACGACCTGACGGCCGGCATGCCGGCCGTCAGGTACGGCGTCGCCCCGTCGATCAGGCCGCAGAGGGAATCGTGATCGACGGCGCCCGAAGCGGCGACCACGATCCGCGAGCCCACATAGCGCTCGCAGCAGAACTCCAGCAGGTAATCCCGGTCCACGGTTCTAATGACAGGTTCGTCGCCCAGGACACTGTGCCCGATTGGATGATCGCCCCAGAGTATCTCGAAAAGATAATCGTGCACCAGCTCGTCAGGCGAGTCGTTGTGCATGTTTATCTCTTCCAGGACGACCTTGCGCTCGAGGTCCAGCTCTCCGGGGTCCAGAATGGAGTTCCGAACCATATCGAGCACGATTTCAACGGCACGCGGGAGGTGCTCGGAGAGCACCCGGGAGTATATGGAAGTATGTTCCCTGCCCGTGGAGGCGTTGATATCCGCCCCGATGTGATCAAAACCCTCGGCAATCCCCCTGGCGTCGCGAGACGGCGTACCCTTGAAGAGCATGTGCTCAAGGAAGTGGGACAGGCCCTGCTGAGAAGGCGCTTCGTCCCTGGACCCGGCGTCGATCCAGAGCCCGAAAGAGATCGACCTGGCATCCGGCATGGGTTCCGACAGGACCCTTATCCCGGAGGGCAACTCGGTTCGCTTCAGTGATGGGGGCGCCACCTTCGCACTCCCTAAGGCTTCACGTTGATGGCGTTGAGGTTGATCCTCCCGAGGTTGTCAATCGCCTCGACCTCGACCTCTATCTTGTCCCCGACGTTTACCACGTCTTCAACCCGGTCGATTCTTTTCTTGCTCAGCTTGGAGATATGAACAAGGCCGTCTTTGCCAGGGGCGAGTTCGACGAAAGCCCCGAAGTTCGTCGTCTTGACCACCGTCCCCAGGAAACGGTCGCCGATCTCGGGGTCTTTGGATATCCTCTCAATATCCGCCTGCACCAGTTTGACCTTCGCCGAGTCCTTGCCGAAGACGAAGACCCGGCCGTCGTTCTCCACGTCGATCTCGACATCGTATTTCTCTATCAACCCACGGATGTTCTTCCCGCCGGGACCTATGAGCTCTCCGATCTTCTCAACGGGGATCTCAAGCTGGAGCATCCTCGGGGCGTTCTCGTTCACCTCACTGCGCGGCTCCCCTATCGCTTCAGACATGGCTTTGATGATGAACGAGCGCCCCTGTCTCGCCTGTTCGAGCGCCGCTTCCATGATCTCGTAGGAAAGGCCCTCGCACTTGATGTCCATCTGCAGGGCGGTCACGCCGGACCTCGTGCCGGCAACTTTGAAGTCCATGTCCCCGGCCGAGTCCTCCAGCCCCTGGATGTCCGAGAGTATGGTGTACTTTCCTTCCTCGAGGACCAGGCCCATTGCTATGCCGCCGACGTGTGCTCCGCCTTTGAGCGGCACCCCGGCGTCCATCAGCGCCATGCTGCTCGCGCACGTCGCCCCCATGGACGAGGAACCGTTGGACTCGAGCACCTCCGACACCAGCCTGATCGTGTAAGGGAACTCCTCCTCGTCGGGAATGACAGGCAGCAGCGCTCTCTCCGCCAGGGCGCCGTGGCCGATCTCCCGGCGCTTCGGGCCGCGCAGCGGCCTCGCCTCGCCGGTGGAGAAAGGCGGGAAGTTGTAGTGGTGGATGAAACGCTTGTATTCCTCGACGCCCAGGTCATCGAGTATCTGCTTCTCTCCGTGCGCGCCAAGGGTCGCAATGGTCAGTACCTGGGTCTCCCCACGGGTGAACAGGCCGGAGCCGTGCACCTTGGGAAGCAGGCCGACCTCGGTGGTGAGTTTGCGGATCTGGAACGGCTTGCGCCCGTCGGGCCTGAGGTTCAGCTCGAGGATCTGCCGCCGCAGAAGCTTTCGCTCGATGCTGTCGAGCGCCTGCTTCACCATGTGCTCGAGCCCGTGGAACTTCTCCATGTACGGCTCTCCGAGCTGCCGGCGCGCGTCCTTTCTCATCAACGAGCGTTGGGACTTGGAGAGACCGGGCACCGAGGCGTCCTGGAGCACTTTCCTCATGCGCTCTTCGACCCCGGACTGCACGGTCGCGGCGATCTTCTGATACAGAAGGTCGTTCCCGAGAGTCCGCGCGCAGACGCCGACTATCTTCCGGTACCTGTCTTCGAAGTGCTCGTTCGCTTCCTTGAGTATCTGCCGGTGCGCTTCCTGCAACCGTTCGACTTCTTCGCCGTCTCCGGCTTCGTAAGCCGCGATCTGTCCCTGAGCGTTCCCGTCGTAACGCGGCGTCAGCCAGGATTCGATCTCCCCGAGGATGTCCCCCTTCGGCCGCTCCCCGTTCTCCCTTCGGGCCTCGGCGTCTACCAGGTCGATGACGTCGATGAGTTCCCGGATAGCGGAGTGGGCGACCTTCAGGCCTTCGACGACCTCCGCCTCGGGGACTTCTTTCATTCCCGCCTCGACCATGAGCAGGCACTCGCGGTTGCCGGCCACGACCAGGTTCACCGTCGACACAGCGAACTGCTGGAAGGTGGGGTTCACCACCCACTCACCGTCCACTTTGCCCATCCGGCAGCCCGCCAGGGGCCCCTTGAACGGTATGTTGGACAGTTGGAGCGCGCATGCCGCGCCAACCATGCCCAGCATGTCGGGAGGGTTCATCTGGTCCGTTGACAAGACAGAGACCACGACCTGGACGTCGTTGCGGAAGTCCTTGGCGAAGTTCGGGCGCAAAGTGCGGTCAATGATGCGCGCCGTAAGCGTCGCCATGTCGGTGGGCCGGCCCTCCCGGCGGAAGAAGCTGCCCGGTATCTTGCCGGCGGCGTACAGTTTCTCTTCTACGTCAACGGTCAAAGGCATGAAGTCAACCGGCCGTATGTCGTCGGAGGCGACGACCGTAGCCAGTACCGAAGTGCCGCCGCAGGTGACCAGGGCCGCCCCGTCGGCCTGCTTCGCCATCTTCCCCGTCTCGATCTGTATCTTCTTGCCGAAGACCTCGATCTCTTTAGTGATTAATCCCATAATAAAAAGAGCCTCCTTAGCCCTCTCTCCATAACACGAAACCAATATGAACTTGTCGGTTCTTCAAGAACGAATTGGGTTGGGATCGTGTTACCGCGCACCTGCGCGTCTTCCTGTCTATCGCCTCAGTCCCAGCCTCTTGATGAGAGTACGGTACCTCTCAACGTCCTCTTTCTTCAGGTAGTTAAGCAACCTCCTCCTCTGTCCCACCTTCATCAGGAGCCCCCTGCGAGAATGGTGGTCTTTCTTGTGCACCTTCATGTGCTCGGTCAGGTCGTTTATCTCGCGAGTCAGGAGCGCGACCTGGACCTCGGTGGACCCGGTGTCCGTCTCGTGCTTCTGGTACTCGCCTATGATCTTCTTCCGCTCCTCTTTCTCCAGCATTCTCTCTCCCGTTGTTACGTACGATTAACGCAATATACCACAAATGCCCCCGGCTGTAACTCGCGCGAGCGCGGATTATCCGCCCGAGCCCTCCTCCTTTTTCAACAGCGATCTGGCCTTCC
>CAZEJS010000035.1:0-20695 GCA_964512645.1 uncultured Acidimicrobiales bacterium | reverse complement strand
CCGCCTTGAAGGCCCTCAGGGCGGCGTGCGCGGTGATCCTCGCCGTCCTTTTCGCGCTGGTGACCTGGCATGGCCTCGCCAGGGCCGACAGGGTCATCGCGGAGAACTACAAGGCGTTCAGCGACGACCACGGCGGGGTATCGGGGATGAAGAAGGCGGCGGGGTGGCTGGAGGAGAACGCGCCGGGACAACTGGTCGCCGTGGACGCGGGCCCGATGTTCACCTGGCTCTACTATCCCGGGGACGTGCTTCTGATGAGGCCCGTGCCCTGGGACCTGCCGGTCGAACAGGCCGACATCGCCTACCGGGACGTGCCGCGGCGGCTCAGCGAGCGCGGGGTGAGGTACCTGGTGGTCTCCGAGACAGACCGCGACATCGCCGGGGCGCTGAAGCTGTACGGGATAACGGAAACGGACCTCCCTTACCTGAGGGAGGCGGCCCGGTGGAGCACTCACTACGATTACCCCGACCCTCACGACCAGGCGGTGGTGATATTCGAGGTCTTGCCGCCGGGCTGACCGAAACATTATGGGACCGCGGCCCGGGAGACGACAGGGAGGCAAGTTGCCCGAACGGTTATCGAACGCGCCCGAGGAGGCCGAAGAGCCGGAGGAGCGCGAAGAGGACCGCGCCCAGGAGCGTGGGACCCCGGACGGCCCCGCCGACAGGCGGAAGGCCGGCATATTCCTGGGCGTCCTGCTGGCGATGGTGGCCGCTTACGTCGCCGTGTTCCTCACGCTTTCTCTGCTGAGGTACTCCAACTTCAGGGGGTCGGGCCTGGACACCGCGATATACAACCAGGTCATCTGGCTCTTTTCCAGGTTCAAGGCGCCGGTGAGCACCCTGCGAGGGATGCACTTCTTCGGCGACCACCTGTCGCCGATGCTAGTCCTCCTGGCGCCGCTGGGCTGGCTGGGGAAGGGAAAGCCCCCCGCGGTGCTGACCGTTCAGACCCTGGCGCTCGCGGCGGGGGCGATACCCGTCTACCTGCTGTCCGTCCGGAAGCTCCACAGCCGGTGGGCGGGACTGGGCCTGGCGGCGGCATACCTGCTCTACCCCGCTCTTCAGAACCTGAACCTCGCCGATTTTCACCCCGAGGCGCTGGGCACGGTTTTCCTGCTGTTCGCCTTCCTGGCGATCGACAAGCGCTCGTTCGGCTGGTTCTACGCCCTGTGCGTCCTCACGGTGATCACCAAGGAGGACATGGCCCTCCCGGTACTGGTGCTGGGGATAGTGGTGTATTTCCTGTACGACAAGCGCGCCGGGGCCGTAGCGGCGATCGGATCGGCGGTGTACTTCCTTGCCGCGGTGCTGCTGCTGATACCGTGGTTCGCTCCCGCGGGATACCAGTACAGCAGCCGGCTGACGGCTTTCGGCTCCACCACCGGTGAAGCGGTGAAGAACTTTTTCCTCAAGCCCAGGAACACGCTCGGCGTCATCGCCACGCGCCCGAACCTGCGGTACTTCTTCGACCTGCTGGCGCCGGTGGCTTTTCTGAGCTTCTTCGCGCCGGTCTTCCTGCTGCCCGCCCTGCCGGCCTTCCTGGTGAACGTGATCAGCGACTTCCAGCCCCAGCACACCATCTCCCAGCAGTACACCGTGGCGATCATCCCCTTCGTGTTCATCGCCGTGGTGTTCGGGCTCAAGCGTTTCCGGAAGTGGTCGGAGGGGGCGTTCCGCCCCGGCTTCGTCACCGGCGGCGTCGTCGCGGTCGTGCTGGCGTGCTCGATCGCGGGCAACTTCTACCTGAGCCCGAGCCCCATCTCCGCGGAGTTCCGCGGCGCGAGCTACGGCTCGGACAGGCACATTACCGCGATGCGCCGCGGGCTGGACAGGATACCCCCGAACGCGTCGGTCTCAGCCCAGACTTACATGCTCGCCCAGCTCTCGAACCGCCGGGAGCTGTACCAGTTCCCCGAGCCGTTCCGGTACCTGGCGGACGTGAAGCATTACGACAACCTCGGCAGGATGCTCGGCGCGGACCAGAAAGGCGCCGTCAGGACGGTCTTCCCGAAGACGTACAGGACGAAGGACAAAGGCGCGGGCATCGCCCCGGAGTACGTGATCGTAGACAGCGGCTCGACCTACAGGATCTCCACCGAGATGTACGACCAGGTCGTGGAAGCCCTTCAGGCGCGGGGCGGATACGTCATGATCTACAGCAGCGACGGCGTCAAGGTGTTCAGGAAGGCGCGCCCCGCGCGGCGGTCGCCGGGCGGGGGAGTCCGATGACGACCCGGTTGCGGGGGGTCCGATGAGAGAGAGCTGGGACAGGCGGGACTGGCTGATTCTGCTGGGGCTGGCCGCCCTGGCGGTGCTGGCCTGGGCCCGCGTTCTTTTCATGCGGGACTGGTCCTTCGGCATCGAGGTGGACTTCATCAGGCAGTTCTACCCCGCGAGGGTCTACGCCGCCAACACCCTTGCCTCGGGCGCGTTTCCCCTGTGGAACCCCTACGCGATCGGCGGCCAGGCGTTCTTCGCATCCTACCAGACGGCGATGCTTTACCCGTTCAACCTGCTGATGGTGGGGGCATACGCCCTGGCGGGGGCGGCCTTCCCCCTGAAGGCCATGGTGTACTTCGTGGTCTTCCACTTTTTCATGGCCGGGGCGTTCACTTACCTCGCGGCCCGCGACCTGGGGATCGGACGGGCGGGCAGCGGCGTCGCCGGGGTCACCTTCATGTTCGCGGGCTTCATGGTCGCCCACGCGGGGCACCTCAACCAGGTTTCCACCGCGGCGTGGATGCCGCTGGCGTTCTTCCTGTTCAACCGCGCGCTGGTGAGGAGGAAGGCGTCTTACGCCGTCTTCACTGGCGCTGCGCTGGCGCTGGCGATCCTAGCGGGGCACTTCCAGAACATCGTCTATATCTGCGGGCTCCTGCTGGCGCTGGTGGTCTTCCGGGCGTGGCAGCACCACAGGCTCCTCCCCGGTTCGTCAAGCGTGTGGTTCGGTCTGGGGGCGCTGGCGCTGGCCGTGGTGACGGCGGCGGGGCTGTCCGCGGTACAGCTCGTGCCAACCTACGAGCTCATCGGCCTCTCCACCAGGAGCAGCATGCCGCTCAACGTAGCGGCGGCCTCGAGCCTGCCCCGCTGGCAGGTGCTGAACCTGGTGTTCCCCAGGTTCTTCGGCTCCAGCCCGGACTCCTACACCGGCGGCTGGATAATGTGGGAGACCTACGGCTACAGCGGCATAGTGGGAGGACTGCTGGGGGTTGTCGCCCTGGCGCGGAGGCGCAGGGGCATCGTGGTTTTCCTCTGGGTGGTCCTGCTGCTGGCGCTGGTGCTGGCGCTGGGTCCGGGGGGATACCTCTACACGGTGCTCTTCAAGGCGGGGCTGCTGGTCAACCGCCTGAGGAATCCCGCGAGGATACTGGTTGTGTTCGCGTTCGCCTCCAGCCTGCTGGCGGCCCTGGGCGCAGACCACCTCCTGGCCACCTGCCGCGAGGAAGGGGGCGTGAGGTTCAACGCCGCGGTGCGGACGGTCGAGGCGCTGGCCGCCCTCCTGCTCCTGCTCGCGGCTTCGCTCACCGTTTTCCTCCTTGCCCGCCCCGGGCACGCCGCGGCAGACTCCAACGGTCTCAAGGGGATGGTGTTCCCGATCGCAATCGTCCTGGCGCTGGTCGCCCTGCTGGTGTACGCGAAGCGTTACAGGCCCCGGGGCCCCGTGCTTGCGGCCGGGCTCGTGGCGCTGGTGATAGTGGACCTGGTGGCGATGAACGTGCCGTGGGTGATGCGGCAGGTCAACCCCGACGATCTCTTCGGGGACCGGGGAGCGTCGGGCTACGTGGCCTCCAGGCCCGGCGTCTTCAGGGTGGAGACCGACGCCAACAGCATGTATACCTCCCTCGACAACGGCGCCGTCCACCGGCTGGAGAAGGCTACCGGCGACGACTCGCTGATACTTTTCGACTTCGACCGCTTCCGGGGGCTGGTGCTCGCCCAGCAGTCCCCGGGCGTCCAGGTGGGGCTTTTCCACGAGGGCGCTCTCAACTCCCCGCTGCTGGACGTTCAGAACACCCGGTACTTCATGACCAGGGACCCCGTCGACCCCCGGCTGCTCGCTCCGGGCAAGCTGGTCCTCGATAAGTACGTCGGGGAGATATACGTCTACCGTAACACCACCGCTCTCCCCCGGGCCTGGATCAGCGACGCGCTGACGTTCAGCGGCAACGAGCAGGTCTACCGGGAGCTGGCCAGGACCGGCGGCTCGTCGCTTCACGACGCGGTCCCGGTGGTGGTGCCGGGCCTGGCCGCCGGCAGGGAGGGCGCGCGGGTCGCTTCCTCGAGGGCGCCGGTCGAGATCGTGGAGCGCGGCCCCCACCGGCTGGTCCTGAAGACCCCTCCCGCCGCCAGGGGGCTCCTGGTGGTCTCGGAGCTTTACTACCCCGGCTGGCAGGCTTACGTGGACGGCGCCAGGGTCGACACGCTGAAGGCCGCCCTGATGCTCAGGGGGGTGATGCTCGAGGGCGGCCGGCACACCGTCGAATTCCGCTTCGAGCCGGCGAGCGTCCGTGCGGGGATGGCCGTCTCGCTCGCCTCCGCCGCGCTTCTGGTACTATACGTGGCAGCGTTGCTCCTGCTTCGCGTGAAGCGACGGAAGAGGGTGGACGGTGAAGCTGTCGGTGATCGTGCCGGCCCATAACGAAGAGGGCACCATCGAGGAGATAGTCAGGCGGGTGCGCTCCGTGGACCTCGGCGACATCTCCCTGGAGATCGTGATCGTCGACGACGCCTCCACCGACTCCACGCCGGCCCTGGTGGGCGCCCTCGCGGAGGGCCCGGACGTTGTGGCGCTCTCCCACCCCTCCAACCGCGGGAAGGGCGCCGCCATAAGGACCGGTCTCGATGCGGTGACCGGCGACATCGTGATCATCCAGGACGCGGACCTCGAGTACGACCCCCGCGACTACCCCAGGCTCGTCGAGCCCATCGCCGCCGGGAGGGCCGACGTGGTGTACGGAAGCAGGTTCCTGGGTACCCGGGAGAACATGGCGCCGGCCAACCTGCTGGCCAACAAGATACTCGCCTGGTCGGCCACGCTGCTCTACGGGCGTCGCATCACCGACGAGGCCACGTGCTACAAGGTCTTCAGGACCCCGGTCCTCAAGTCCTTCGACCTCCAGTGCGAGCGGTTCGAGTTCTGCCCGGAGGTGACCGCCAAGACGCTCCTCGGGAAGTACCGCCTGGTGGAGGTGCCCATCTCCTACAAGGGCAGGACGGTGGAGGCGGGCAAGAAGATACGGGCGTTCGACGGGCTCGAGGCGATATGGACGCTGCTGCGCTTCCGGTTCTCCCGCCCGCAGGGGCGCCGGGGCTGAACGGCGAAGGCCGTTTATGGTGATAGAATTGTCCGGTTGTTCCACCAGGCGTGATACGGGGCCGATATACCGATGACAGACAGGCTGAAGGACCTCTGGCAGCACCGCGAGCTCCTTTTCAACATGACCCGCAAGGAGCTCAAGGTCAAGTACAAGCGTTCAGTGCTGGGATTCGTGTGGTCGTTCGTGACCCCTCTCATCATGCTCGCGGTCTTCAGCCTGGTCTTTTCCATTCTCAGCAGGAACCCCTACATGAGCTGGTTCGTCGTCTACCTGATGGCCGGCCTGTTCCCCTGGCTCTTCTTCGTGAACTCGCTGACACAGAGCGTGGGTTCGGTGGTGAACAACCCCGGCCTGGTCAAGAAGGTGTATTTCCCCCGCGAAGTGCTGACGCTGGGGGCGATCGGGGCGAACATATTCCACTTCGTGCTGCAGATGCTCATCCTGATGGTCTTCCTGCTGGCGATAAGGTGGCACTTCTCGATCTACATCCTTTTCCTGCCCCTGGTGATGCTCCTGGAGATAACGTTCACCACCGGCCTGGCGCTGTTCATATCCGCCGCGAACGTCTACCTGCGGGACGTACAGCATTTCGTCGAGGTCGCCACCATGGCGTGGTTCTGGCTGTGCCCCATCGTCTACACGATCGGCACGGTGATGGGCACCCTGGGGGGGTGGTTCAAGCTGTACCTCTTCAACCCGATGACCAACATCGTGGAGCTCTACCAGTACATAATCTACAACCCCCGGTATCACGCTCCGATGTCGTATATCCACGGACCGAAGAGACAGCCGGCGGTGGTTTACCTTTCGTTCTGGGGCATCGTGGGCACCGCGGTCCTGTCGGTGTTCCTGCTGGTGTTCGGTTTCTATTACTTCACCAGAAAGGAGCGCGGTTTCGCCGAGCAGATATAGCTCGGCGGGGGAGCCATGGGCAAGTACGCTGTAGAGATCAAAGACGTATCGAAGATGTTCAAGCTCTACCACGAGAACGTGAGGAGCCTGAAGGAGAAAGTGCTCTTCTTCAACAAGCGCGGCTACGAGGAGTTCTGGGCGCTGAAGGACATCAACATCGACGTGGACCAGGGCGAGACGCTGGGCATCATCGGCGCCAACGGGTCCGGAAAGTCCACCCTCCTCAAGATGACCACCAGGATTCTCTACCCGACCAGGGGCAGGGTCGTAACCAACGGCAGCATCGCCGCCCTGCTGGAGCTGGGGGCCGGTTTCCAGCCCGACCTCACCGGGCGCGAGAACGTCTACCTCAACGCCTCCATCCTCGGCTTCTCCAAGAGGGAGGTCGACAAGCGCTTCGACGAGATAGTCGCCTTCGCGGAGATGGAGCGCTTCATCGACAACCACGTGCGCAACTACTCCAGCGGGATGTACGTGCGGCTGGGGTTCGCCGTGGCGATCAGCGTTGACCCCGACATCCTGATAATCGACGAGGTCCTGGCGGTCGGTGACGAGGCGTTCCAGCGTAAGTGCATCGAGCGCATCGAGGAGATCCAGCAGTCGGGCAGGACGATCATCTTCGTCACCCACAACGTGGAGATAACCCGGGAGATCTGCAGCAGGGTGGTGATGCTGGAGGCCGGCGAGATCGTCAAGGAGGGCAAGCCCCGCGAGGTGGTCAACTTCTACCACCAGAAGATGGAGAGCGCCGATACGGAGCGTGCCGAGCGGGGGGACCGGCGGATGGAGGTCCTGGGGGTCGCCCTGCTCAACGAGAAAGAGGAGGGAGTCAACGACTTCAGCACCGGAGAGGACCTGAAGATCCGCGTGGCCTACCGGGCCAACGAGCCCACCGACGACCCCGTTTTCGGCTTTTCCATCGACGACTACCGGGGCTTCACCGCCTACGGGACCAACACCAGGCTGAAGGGGATGCACCTGGGGACCGTCAAGGGGGAGGGTTTCGTGCAGTTCGACCTCAAGTCCCTGCCGCTGCTCGAGGGCAGGTACCTCGTCAGCGTCGCCATACACTCGCGGGACGAGAGCGTCGTCTACCACTGGCTGGACAGGTACTACCCGTTCGACGTCCACAGCGAGATCAACGACGCCGGTCTTCTTTACATCCCCTCCAGCGTACAGGTGTTCAAAGACGTGCAGGTGCCCGGGCCGACTGTGGCGGAGGTGAGTCATGAACCCGATTGACGTGGACGTGGAGGACGTCCTGCAGGACGTGATCAATGTCCTCCACGAGCGGGAGACCGGGCGGGCCCAGGCGTACCGCTCCGAGGTCCGCGAGATCGAGGACGTCATATACCTGATGCCCGGCGCCTGGCAGAGCATCAACAACAGCCTCACCGCGCTCGACCAGAGCCTCGCCCCCCTGTCATCGTCTTTCACCGCGGGCGAGCAGGCCCCCCCGGAGGGAGGGCTCGCCCGGGGGTTGAAGAACCTGGTCAAGCGGGTCATCCGGAAATCCGTCTACTGGTACGTGAACCCGGTCGTGGCCCAGTTGCACAGCATGCACGCCTCGACGGCGCGGGCCATGCACGAGGTGGCGGACCAGCTCAGGAGCGTCAACGACAGGCTGGAGGCGCTGGAGAAGGACGGCCTGCCCGGCAGGGTCCTGTCCCTCGAGGGAGAGCGGTTCGACGAGCGCATCGGCAGGCTGGAGCGCTCCTGGAGGCAGCACGCCGGCGCCGGCGTCAGCGCGTCCGGGGATCCCGGCGTGGAGGCGCTGCCCGGAGAGCCGGAGCGCCCGGGGCCCCCGCCCCGGCCGGCGCACGCCGGGCGCGAGCCGCTGTTTCACTTCGACTACTACTGGTTCGAGAGCATCCACAGGGGCGACAGGGCGCTCATCAAGAGGCGTCAGCAGCCTTACCTGGAGTACTTCGAGGGCTGCTCCAACGTCCTCGATATTGGCTGCGGGCGGGGCGAGTTCCTGGAGCTGATGGCGGAGAAGAATATCGGGGGCTACGGAATAGACATCGAGTCCGACGCGGTGCAGTACTGCGTGGACTCCGGGCTGAACGCCGTGCGGGCGGAGGCCCTGGAGCACCTGGCCTCGATACCCGGCGAAAGCTTCGACGGGGTCTTCATCTCCCAGGTGGTCGAACACCTCACGCCCGCCGAGCTGATAGAACTGGTCGGCCTGGCGTACGCCCGGATGAAGCCGGGGGGCTTCCTTGTCGTCGAGACCCCCAACCCTCAGTGCCTGCTCATCTTCGCGAGCTTCTTCTACGCCGACCTTTCGCACGTGCAGCCGATACATCCCGAGACGATGAGGTTCCTGCTGATTTCCGCGGGCTTCAGGGACGCCGAGGTCAAGTTCACCAACCCGGTTCCCCGCAACCAGCGCCTGGGAAAGATAGTGGTACAGGAGCTCCCGCCCGGCGAGACCTGGGTGGACGAGATGAACCAGAACGTGGAAAAGCTGAACTCGGTGCTGTTCAGCTACATGGACTACGCGGCGGTCGCCAGGAAGTAGGCGGCCTGGCCGCGAGAGGGACGACATGACGGAAGAACTGACGGTGGTCGTACACGACCTGGCCGGACCCGAAGAGGCCGCGAGGCTGGCGCGCGCGTTTGGCGGCGCCGGGTCGCCTGCGCCGGGAGCGCGCCTGGTGGCGGTGATCCCTCATGCGGGAGCCGCCGGTGCGCGGCAGGCACTCGAGCCTCACGGCTTCGAGGTGGTGCCGGCGCCCGAAGGCTCCACCGCGCCGGCCCTGAAGAACCTGGGGGCCGCGGAGACGCCGGGGGACGTGGTGTTCGTCTCCTCGAAGGCGCGCCCCTCGCGCGAGGACTGGCTGTCCGCCCTGACGGGGGCGGCCCGCGCGGCCGGGCCCGGGGTGATGGGGTGCAAGGTCGTCGACGAGGCGGGGATGGTGCTGAACGCCGGGTTCCACCTCCTGCAGCCGGAGTGCGAACTGTTCCCCCTGGGGGGCGGCAAGAAGGACATAGACCAGTACTTCCACCCCCGCGAGGTCGAGGCGGTGGACTCGGCGTGCATGTTTGTTTCCAGAGAGGCCATGCGCGCGGCGGGTGGTTTCGACGAAGCCCTGGACGCCGGGTACGACGACGCCGACTTCTGCAGCAGGGTCAGGAGCGAGGGCCTGCCGGTCCGGTGCACCGGCGAGGTGAAAGCGGTCATCCGCAGCACCGCCGCCGGGGAAGGTGCCGCCCCTGCGCCGGGCGAATCGCGCGCCCGTTACCGGGAGCGCTGGGAACGCTACCACCAGGAGAGGTACGACACCCGCGTGATGTGGCACTCATGGATAAACGCGCCGACCGGGTACGCCGTCTCGTCGCAGTACCTGGTGCTGGCCCTGGAGCAGCTCGACGTCGACGTCCGATACGGGTTCGTCTACGGGGTGGAGGAGCCGCCCAACGAGGACGAGCGCATCAACGAGGTGAGGCGCAAGCCCAAAGACCTCGACGTCACCCAGGTCGTTTACGGGCAGGGCGACGTGTTCTTCAAGAACAGCGGCCGGTACAAGGTGGGGTACTCCATGCTCGAGGTCACGGGCATCCCCTCCGACTGGGTCGCGCAGGCGAACGCGCTGGACGAGATATGGGTGCCCTCCGAGTTCAACAGGGAGACTTTTTCGGCCAGCGGCGTAACCAGGCCGATACGGGTGATGCCGCTCGGCGTCGACACAAACTATTTCCACCCCGGCATCAAGGCAAGGCGGATCGAGGACCGGTTCGTGTTCATGTCGGTCTTCGAGTGGGGGGAGCGCAAGGCCCCCGAGGTCCTCCTGCAGGCGTACAACCAGGAGTTCTCTTCCAGCGACGACGTGGTGCTGCTGCTCAAGGTGAACAACACCGACCCGGCGCTGAACATCGAGAGGCACGTCGAGGCCATGAGGTTGAGGGCGGACAGGGCCCCGGTGGTCATTGTGCTGAACCAGAACATCCCCAGCTACCAGATGGGTTCCATCTACTGCTCCAGCGACTGCTTCGTCCTCCCGACGCGGGGCGAGGGGTGGGGCATGCCGACCCTCGAGGCCATGGCGTGCGGGCTTCCGACGATAAGCACCCGCTGGAGCGCCCAGACCGAGTTCTTCAACGAAGAAGTGGGTTACCCCATAGAGTTGAAGAGACTGATACCCGCGGTCGCCAAGTGCCCGTACTACGAGGGCTTCGAGTGGGCCGACCCCGACACCGACCACCTGGCCTCGTTGATGAGGCACGTCTACGAGAACCCCGCCGAGGCCAGGGCGAAGGGACGGGTGGCGGCGCTCCAGGCGCGGGAGAAATGGACCTGGCTGCACGCCGCGAATCGCATAAAGACGCGCCTTCGCGAGATTTCGTCATGAAGCGCTGTGCTATAATCGTGTCGTCTGAGCTCGCGGAAACGGGCCGCGGCGCTTTCGCGCCGGGGGTCCCGCGGTTTCCGGGAGCTCGTGTCCTGTGAGGCGGTGAACAAGTGCCCGGAAAGTCTGAGAAGGAGACGCCTGTCGAGCCGGCGGAGGAGGTCCTGGACGGGTTCTCGGCGCGCCTGCGGGAGAAGTCGCCCAACGGTCACCGGACCCAGTCTTTCGACGACGCCTCCCTCATGGAGAGCCTCCACGACAGCAACGCCCGCTACGACAGGAACCTGCCCGGGGACGTCTCCAGCGAGCGCGCCTACGGCTCCCTGGTCCGGTTCTTCAAGCGCATCGTCGCCAGGCTCGTGGGCTGGTACGTCGAGCCCGCGCTCAACGAGCAGCGGGTTTTCAACGCCTCCATCACCCGCACCGTGAACGAGATGAAACGGTACGTGGACCACGTGCAGATAAACGAGGACATCACCTCGACCATCGTCAACCGCGACCTGGCGCTGTTCCGGGCGAACATCCTTTTCCTGAACAAGCACCTGGAGCGCCGCATGGCCGATTTCGAGAACGAGCTGGCGGCGGTCCGGGCCGGGGTCGTGGAGCCGGCGTCGCCCGGCGGGAACGCCGGGGACAACGGCGGCGGCAGGGTCGACGACGTGATGGGGGCCATCGACGTGCTGACCCTCGAGCAGAGGGTCCACGGTTCGCCCCGCATGGTGAAAGACCGCCAGCGGGTCTTTCTGCAGTATTTCGCCGGGTGCTCGAGCGTGCTCGCCGTCGGGTGCGGGAGGGGCGAGATGTTGCAGCTCCTGGAGCAGGAAGGCATCAAGGCCAGGGGCGTGGAGACCAACCCCACGCTGGTGGATTACTGCAGGGACAACGGCCTGGACGTCCTGCAGGCGGATCCGGTGGAATACCTGCTCTCCCTGGAGGACGGCGCCCTGGAAGGCCTCTTCCTGGCGCGGTTCGCCGGGCACGAGCCGCCCGCCCGCCTGGTGGGGATGCTGGCCCTCTGCCGGAAGAAGCTCGCGCCGGGCGCTCCGCTGGTCATCGAGACGCCCAACCCGTTCTCTCTGTACGCGGTCGCCTCGTACGCGCTGGAGACATCCGGGCAGGCCCACCCGCTGCACCCGGAAACCCTCAAGCAACTGTGCCTCTCCTACGGTTTCACGCAGCCCTCGGTCATGTTCCTCACCCCTTTGCCGCCCGAGGAGCACCTCGAGGTCCTGGAGCTTGCCAGCAGCGGGGCGCTGCTCGAGCCCCGGCAGCAGGAGCTCTTCCATCAGGTCAGCGAAAATTTCGCCCGGCTCAACCGGATCCTCTTCAGCCACCGCGATTACGCGGTGGTCGCCAGGCGAGAGGCCGGGGAGGCCTGAACATGGAACACCACACCCCGCCGCCGCGCGGACAGGCGCCGTCCGGCGACATCGCCTCCAAGCTCGCGGAGGTCGTCGGCCGGGACAGGCGCGTACTGCAGTTCGCGTTCAGCGGGGGTGCGCTGGAAAGCCTCCTGCACGACCAGGGCTGCGTCCTGACTGTGGTCGAGCCGTCGGAGCCGGACGCGATCAGGGCGGAGGAATGGGCCGAGAAGGTGCTGGATATCGACCTCGCGGACCCCGGCGGCGCCTGGCGGTTCCCTGAAGGGGAATGGGACGTAGTCCTGCTCCCCGACGTGGTGGAGCGGCTGAAGGACCCCGGGTCGGTGCTCAGGAAGGCGCGGGACCTCCTGGCGGAGGGGGGCTGTGTGGTCCTTTCCGTGCCCAACGTCGCCCACGCCAGCGTCAGGCTTTCCCTGCTGCGGGGCCAGTTCGACTGCGGGGAGATCGGCGTCGTCGAGGAGGGGCCGGCGCGGTATTTCACCCGCTCCAGCGTAACCGACCTCGTCCAGGGCTGCGGGTACGTCGTCGATATCGTGGACTCGGTCGAGCGGGCGTTGAGCCCCGAGGAGCTCCGGCTTTCGCTGGACCCCCTGGGGCTCGCGAACCTCGAGCAGGTCGTCAGGGCGTTCTCGGAATGGGAGGCGGTCGCCTACAGGTACGTGATAAGGGCGTTTCCCGCGACGGAGGACGCGCGCCTGGCGAAGCTCGCGGAAGAGAAGATAATGGCCGAACGCCGGTTGCGCGAGCTGACCAGGGAGGTCGGCGAATACCGCCGGATGGCCTCGGAGATGGCCAGGCTGCGGGAGGAGTTCGCGGAGGCGCAGGCGGAGATAGCCCGGTCGGCGGAGTACGCCAAGAGCCTGGAGACGCAGATCGCCGAGAAGAACGAATTCATCGCCCAGCTCGAGCAGGCCGTCGCCGAGAGCAGGTGCCGGCTGGAGGATTGCGAGGCGAAGATAGGCGGCATGGCCGCGGCTTTCAAGGAGATCGAGGCCTCGCGCGCTCCCGGGAAGAGGAAGAGGTTCTGAAGGGCCCCGGGGACGCCCGGATTTCCAGGGCCGGAGCCGTCCCGCCGACTGCTTCCTCACGTTTCACCAGAGGTTCCGGATTGTCGCAGGAAAAACCCAGGGAGAAGATCGTAGGCGAGTTCTGGTCGGCCGAGGCCGCCCGCCGGGCGGTGGGGTCGGGCGGGCCACTTGTTGACTGGACGATGTCACCGGCCGTCCAGCGGATGATCAACAGGCGCGTGAGCGGCAGCGCGGACGTCGACTGGCTGGAGTGGCTGAGGCGATCCTATTTCCCCGAAGGCGCTGGCCCGGTCCTCTCCATCGGGTGCGGGACGGGAGGGCTCGAGCGGGAGCTGCTCCGCCGGGGGATGTGCGTGAGCGCCGTCGGCATCGACGTGGCCGAAGGCGCGCTCGTCGCCGCCTCGGGCGCTTCGGACGGCCTCGACGTGGCTTACCTCAAGGTCGACATCGAGAACGAGGAGCTGCCCCCGGGACCTTTCGACGCGGTGTTCGCGGTGGCGGTGGTCCATCACGTCAACCGCCTCGGGCACCTGGCGAACAAGCTTCACGGTGCGCTGAAGACGGGCGGATATCTCTTCGCGTTCGAATACGTAGGCCCGTCCAGGTTCCAGTGGACGGAAAGGCAACTGCGCCTGGTGGGGGACATCTACAGCATGCTTCCGTGGGACCACAGGTTCCACTTCCAGGCCGGCGGCACGGTCGCCTATCCCGCGAGGACCCCGCCGTGCTCGATGATACGCAGCGACCCTTCAGAGGCGGTGAGGTCCGCGGAGATCGAGGAGGTCCTGGGCCGCTACTTCGAGCTCGTGGAGGAGAGGGACATCGGGGGGACGCTCCTCAACCCATTGCTGGGGGGAATCCTCGAGTGTTTCGAGGAGTCTTCCGGGTACGACGGCGGGTTCATCGAGGAGGTCGGCCTCTTCGAGGAGCAGATGGTGGGGGCGGGGGTGCTGCCGAGCGATTTCAAGGTTATCGTTTACCGCAAGGCAAAGGTCGGAGCCCCCCTGGAAGAGCTCACCCGGGCGGACGAGGAGAAGGCGCGCCTGGTCTCCGGCCAGGAACGCATGATCGCCGGACTGCATCAGCGGTTTCTCGACTTCGACGAGCGCTGCGAACTGCTCAGAGGCCTGATTTCGAAAACCGAGGAGGAAGCGGCTGGAGAGGGGGCCCGCGTCGCGCGGCTGGTGCGGGAGAACGCCGCCCTGAAGAGTGGCGTGGGGTTCGCGCTCGCGAGGGCCGCCAGGCGCCGCCGGCCGGCCGGTGAAGATCCGGGACAGGCGGCCCCCGCCCCGCAGGCCCCCGCCGCGCTGCCCGCCGTCTTCGTTGGGGGGCAGGAGATGGCCTCCCCGCTGGCGCGCGCCGCCAGGCGGTACGCGCGGGCGATTCCCGGCGGGGGCGGCGCCCTGTGGCCGTTCTGGCTGGAAGAGCTGCTGGGCGGCCGGGCCGGAATGCTGCTGACCCTGGGTCTCGAGCCGTGGCAGGAGGAGGCCGTCATGAGGCTGGGTCCCGCGGACGGCCGCCCGCTGGGCGGCCGCGCCTACGATACGATAGTGCTGGGACCGCACGCTCCCGCCGGGACCGCCCGGGACGCCTGGGACCGCCTGCGGCACGGCGGCCGGCTGGTGGCCCTCGACTGCGACCCGGAGCTTCCCGAAGGCGAATACAGTATCGAGGACCGCCTGGCGGTGCCGGCAACGTCAGCGGCGAGAGCCGCTGAAGCGCTGGCCGGCGTGCGGGACGGGAGTGAGGAACGGGCGCTCGCCCTCGCCGGGCTGATAGTGTACCTGGAGTCCGCCCGGGCCGCGGCGGGCATGGCCCGCCCAGCGGGACGCGTCACCGTCTTCCGGAAGGGGGAGGAGGCCCGTAGCGGCGTCACGACCGGGGAGGCCCGGGACACAGCCGTGCTGCAGGATGCGGAGATAGACAGGTTGAGCCGCGGCGTGCGCCACCGCGAGGACGTGGCGCGGGCCCTGGAAGCCGCGCTGGAAGAATCGCGCTCGAGGCTGGAGAACGCCCGTTTTCAATCGCGCAGGCTCGCTACGGAAAGGGAGATACTCCGGCGCGGGGGGCCGCTCGTGTACTGGCGCCTGCTCCGGCTGAAGAGCCAAGGAACGTCGCCCCGGGGCGGCGGGGAAACCGGTGGTCGCCGTTGATGCCGCGCGGGAAGTCGGACCGGGGATGCTGAGATGGTAGCGCTTGACATACTGAAGGTGCTGGTAACGCTCCCCCTGTTGTTCCTGCTGCCGGGACTGGCGCTGTTCAAGAGCCGGCTCTTCGGGGAGTACCGCCTCCACTGGGTGGCCAGACTGCTCTTTATCATCGCCGTGAGCGCCTCGACGGCTTCCCTGGCCGCGCTCTTCCTCGCCGAGGCCGGTTACCTGCGCCTGTGGCTCCTGGATATCGTACTTGCCTCGGCGGCGCTGGCGGTCCGCCTGGCGCTGGGAAACACCGGGCGCCGGGTGTTCCAGGGCGCGCGCCGCGGCGAGGTCCTGGCCGTGGCGGCGCTGGTGGTCATCGGCGCCGCGCTCTTTTTCCAGCCGTTCGAGGTGGTAATGGGCGACGGCGACCCCGGCTACAACTTCAACATCGGGTACCACCTCGCCCGCACCGGCGAGATGAGCATCCATGACCCCTCCATCCCCGGCATGAGCGAGCAGGAGCTCAGGACCTTCTACGAGAGGGACGTGGTACAGTTCCTCCCCTTCCACCTCCGGGTGCGCGAGTCCGGCAAGGTTCAGCCGCTGCTCTACCACATGCTCCCGGTGTGGATGGGCGTGTTCATTTCCCTGTTCGGCACCTGGGGCGGCCTGTACGTCGCGCCACTCCTCATGCTGCTGTCGGTGCTGGCGGTGTACGCGCTCGTCAGGCGCCACACCGGGGCTCCCGGGGCGGCGGCGGCGGCGCTGGCGATGGAGCTCTGTTTCCTGGTGATGTACTTCGCCAGGCTGCCGGTGTCCGAGGCGGGCTGCATGTTCTTCATGCTGGCCTCGCTGCTCTTCTTCGCCGAGTACTCCTCCACGAAGGGGCCTGCCACGGGGCTCGCCAGCGCGCTCGCGGCCACCACGGCTTTCCTCTTCAGGCCCGAGGCCCTGCTGCTCGCTTTTCCCATGCTGGCGGTGGAGGTCGTGGAGGTGTTCCGGGGGAGGTTCGGCCGGGGAGACCTCGTCTTCAGCAACGCCCTGCTGGCGGGCCTCCTCTACACCTGGTTTTACATGAAATTCGTGGGGTACTTCTACCTGGTGGGCAACATGCGCAAGGTGTTCAGCCTGTTCGGGGCCAGGAACGGGGTCAACACGGCTCTTTACCTGTTTCTCGGCTGCATCCTGGGGGCGGTGGTGTTCTTCAACGTCCCCGAGCTGGTCCGCCTCTGCGGGCGCGCCGGGGAGTCGGTCGCCCGGGCCTCGGGAAGGTTTCGTGTCCGTTCCGGACGGGCGGCCTCGGCGCTGGTGGCGCTTGCCGTCCTCGCGGTCTTCGTCTTCCTCTACTTCGTGCTCCCGGCCGGCGGGGCGAGGGTCGAGTCCTCCCGCAGGTTCTTCTTCTACGCCGCGGGCTACTTCGGGGGGGTGGCGGTGTTCGTCTTCGTCGCCGGCCTCTGCTGGTACCTGTACGACAACAGGAACACCGCCTTCACTTTCGTCCTGGGGTTTGCCGTCGCCGGCTTCGCGGCGCTGTTCGCCGAATCGACCGTCACCAGCGGCTACCAGCCCTGGTTGACCAGGAGGTTCATGACGCTGGTGGCGCCGGCGCTTTTCGTGGGACTGGGCTACCTGCTCGGACGGTTCTGGGAGTCCGGCAGGGCCTACCTGAGGGCGGCCGCCGGGCTCGCGCTCGCCCTGCTCCTGGCGTTCTTCGTGTTCCTGGACGTGCCCCTGTTCGACTTCGTCCAGTACAAGGGGGTGGACCGGCAGATAGCCGTGCTCGCCGCGAAAGCCGGCGGGGACCTGGTGATATTCACCGACACTTTCAAGGGGGAGGCGTTCGGTGTGCCGCTCCGCTACCAGCACGGCGTGGACGCCAGGCGCGCATACACCCTGGACGGTTCCGTGGACCTCGTCCGCACTGTGAAGGAGTACAACGCCAGGGGCAGGAAGGTGCTCATCGAGACGCAGGGGCTGGCGACCCTGGACCCGGCGGGAGACCTGCTGGACAGGCTCTCGTTCGTCAGGGCGTTCGACCAGAAGATCTCCTTCGAACGCATGAGCCAGTCCTACAAGGTCATCCCGCGCGGCTCCGGCAGGGAGGAGCACGACATGACGTTCTATTACCTCGTCCCCAGGACATGAGGGCTGGCGGACGCGAGGCGGTGAGGGCTGGCGGACGCGAGGCGGTGAGCGCGGGCGGACGCGAGGCGGTGAGGGCTGGCACGGGACGGCGCGGGCGGGCGGCGGCTGCGGCTATAATAGGGCCATCGCAGTTGCCGGCGGAAGAGCGGCGCGTTGAGGCGCGCCGCGCGGAGGGTAGATGAGCAGGATACTTGTGTTGGGACACGCCCCGCTGCCGTGGGAGGACCTCACGAAATCGTACGGGCCGGGGACCCGTACCTGGCAGTTCGCGCAGCCCCTGCTCCAGGCGGGCCACGAGGTGACCATCCTGGCCTCGAGGATCCCGTTCGTCTACCCCGAAGACGCCGAGGAGACCGTGCGCGCCCGGGAACAGGGGTGCGTCGTCTGGAGGACCTCCCAGCGGGTCTTCGAGATAGGCGGGCTGACCGACGAGATAATGTGCGAGCTTGACCCCGACTGCGTCGTCGGGGCCACCGCGTACCCGTCGTATGTCGCGGCGATCTATGCCGGTGAGCGTCCGCTGTGGGCCGACATCTTCGGCAGCTTCATGGCCGAGGCCCAGGCGAAGGCGGCGGTGTACCGCGACGACTCCTTCATCGACCACTTCCAGCACATAAACAACCACGTCCTGATGATGGCGGACCGCTTCAGCACGGTGTCACAGAGGCAGTCCTACGAGCTCGTCGGGCAGTTGGGCTCGTGCGGCAGGCTCAACTCCATGACCCACGGCTACGAGTTCGCGTCCTCGATCCCCTGCGGGGTCATCGACCGGGAGTTCCCCGGGCCCGCGTACCCCGAGCCCTCGATGGGGAGCTCGGAGTTCGTGGTCCTCTGGAGTGGCGGCTTCAACACCTGGACGGACGTCCGCACCCTGTTCGAAGGCCTCGAGCTGTCCATGCGCGAATGCCCCAGGCTCCATTTCGTCTCCACCGGCGCGGAGATAGAGGGGCACGACGAGAGGACTTACTCCGGCTTCCGGCGCATGGTGGCGTCCTCGGAGTACCGCGAACGGTACCACCTTATGGGCTGGGTCAGGAGGAGCGAGGCGCTTTCCTTCTACGGGACCGCCAGCGTCGGAATAAACATCGACGCCAGGCACTACGAGGTAACCTTCGGCAGCCGGAACCGGATACTGGAGTGGGCGCTTGCGGGGCTCCCCGCGGTGTCCAGCGACCTCTGCGAGCTGACCGCGGAGCTCGCCGGCGAGGGACTCCTGTTCGCCGTCCCGGTGGCCGATCCCCGCGCGCTGGCCGACAGGCTGATCGAGCTGGAGAAGAACCCCGGCCTGCTGGCCTCGGTGTCCTCGAGGCTGAAGGGACACGTGCTGGACAGGTACTCGTTCCAGGCGACCACGCACCCGCTGGTGGAATGGGCGCGGGCCCCGGGGCACGCGCCGGACTTCTCCCTTCGGCGGCAGTTGCGGATCGAGGCGCTCAACGCGGCCCGCAGGACATTCACGCCGCCGATAACGCCCTCCTCGCCGCTGTCCCGGAAGATAGCCTTCTACCTGAAGAACGAGGGTGTGGGGCGCACCGCCAGGCGCGCCCTGGGGAAGCTGGGGCCGAAAGGCGGCCGGTCCTGATTGTCCGTTTATTGGCCCGCGGGTCGTATACAGAGCCCGGAGGGGCACCTCGTCCGTTCCCGTTCGTGGAACGGGGCCGGCTGACAGGAGATGATGTTTGAAGATCGCGTACTTCAGCCCGTTGAACCCTATCAAGTCCGGCGTCTCGGATTACTCGGAGGAGCTGCTCGAGTACCTGGCCGGGTACGGGAGGATAGACCTCTTCGTGGACGGTTACGCGCCCTCCTCGAAGTGGATGCGCGACTGCTTCAGGATCTACGACTACCGCAGGATCTTCGAGAACCACGGCCGCAACGACCACGACATACACATCTACCACATCGGAAACAACGACAACCACTCCTACGTCTACTCCGTGTGCCTGGAATACCCGGGGATGGTGGTGTTGCACGAGCCGATGCTGCACCACTTCGTCTTCTCGCAGACAGTGGGGAACAACCGCCTCCGGGAGTACCTCCGCGAGCTCGACTACTGTTACAAGGCCGAGCGCTCGCAGATCGTGAAGGTGACGCTCGAGGAGCGGGACGAGGACTCGTGGTTCGACTACCCCCTGGTAGACAGGATCGTCGACAGCAGCCTGGGGATGATAGTGCACAGCGATTTTGCCCGCCAGAAGGTGCTGGAGGTCAACCCGGCCGCGCGGGTGCGGAAGATCCCGCTACCGTGCGCGCCCCAGCCCGCCGACCACATGAGGTCCCCGGAGCTCATCCGCGAGATACTCGGCTTCAAGAAGGACGATTTCCTCATAGGCTCGGTCGGGTACCTGAGCGCCAACAAGCGAATCGACGCGCTGCTCCGGACAGTGGCCAGGCTCAAGGATCGCGGGATGAAGCCCAAGCTCCTCCTGGTGGGAAAGATCCTCCCGGGGTGCGACGCCCCCCTGTGGATCGAGGAGCTGGGCCTCGTCGATGACGTCCTGTGGACCGGATACGTGGACGGCCGCACTTTCAGGGAGTACATGCACCTGCCTGACGTCTTCGTCGCTCTCAGGCACCCCAGCGCGGGGGAGACCAGCGCGAGCGTCGTCAAGATGATGGGCATCGGCAAGCCGGTGGTGCTTTCCGACCAGTACGCTTTCAGCGAGTTCCCCGACGACTGCTGCCTGAAGATATCCACCGGGGAATCGGAGGAGGAGGAGCTGCTGGAGCGGCTCGTCCACTGCGTCGAAAACCCGGAAGAGAGGATGGAGCTGGGCGAGAACAGCCGGCGCTACATCGCCCTGAACCACGACATCCACGAGGCGGCGCGCGCCTACGCCCGGTTCGCCGCCGAGCTCCTGTCGGCCGGGTAAGGCAGGCTTGGGACCCCGATAAAAAACATTGATAGAATAATTGGAGGAATTTTCACGGCCCGGGGCTAACAAATCCTATACATAGACGTCAATAGACGAGAACGAGGATGACGCGCCCGGTACAGTGCCGGGCGTTTGAGTGAAATCAAAGGGGTTTGGTGATAAGGATGCGCATTTCCGGGAAGGTCCTGCTCCGCTCGTCGGTCGCGGCCCTGTGTGCGGCGGTCGTGCTGGCCGCCCTCCTGGCGCCCGTGCCGCGGGGAGCGGAGAAGGCTTCGCCACGGGGGATAGAACGGGCGCTGGCGGGCGATTTCCTGAGCGCCGAAAGCCCCGCGGGGCGCCAGCTCCTGGGCCTGTTCACCGAGGACGCCACCTCGATTGCCGCGGCGAAGATCCCCGCGTCGCAGCGCCGCTCCGTCAGGAACATCCGTATCTTCTGTCACTGGAAGCTCATCGAGAAACAGCGCAAGGGGGCGTTCAACTGGACCTACATGGACACCCAGATCAACAGCGCGCTCGGCATGGGCGTCAACAGCATCCTGCT
>CAZEJS010000034.1:0-21248 GCA_964512645.1 uncultured Acidimicrobiales bacterium | reverse complement strand
GCCGGCGCCTGCCGCCTGCCCCGGCGGTGCGGCGCGTGGCGCGCTCCCGTCGTCCGCGCCCGGCGGCGAAAGCGCTAGAACCAGGTGTGGGCGTCGAGGCCGGCCAGGTGGCAGCGGTCGTTCAACTCCTCGAGGTTGGAGAACGCGCCCTTGTAGTTGATGGTCGTGAACGAGGCCAGGTCGACCGTGAGCCTGAAAAGGTTGGACAGGGGCAGCCCCAGGACCGCCGATACGATCGCCCTGATGGGGCCTCCGTGGCTGGAGGCCAGGATGGTGGCCTCGGGGTGCGCGGCGGTCGTTTCGGCGAGCCAGGCCATGGACCGGTCCTGCACCGAGGTGAGGGACTCCCCCCCGGGGACCGTCACCGCGGAGGGGTCTTCGGTCCACCTCTTCAGTATTTCTCCGTCCTTCTCCACTATGTCCTTGAGTGTCACCCCGTCCCACCGGCCGAGATCGATCTCCCCCAGCCTGGCGTCGGTCATGACCTCCATGCCGTGGTCCGCGGCGACGGCGGCCGCCAGATCGTAGCACCTCGACAGCGGGCTCGAGAAGATCGCCGCGAGCTCCACCCCGCCCAGCGCCCCGACGACGCGCGCGACCTGCTCCCGGCCCGCCTCATCCAGCTCGACGTCCGACGTTCCGGCGTATCTCCCCTCGGCGTGCCACGCGGTACGGCCGTGCCTCACCAGTATTATCCTGCTCAAGACGTCTCCTTCGTCGGCGTACCGGCCCATTATATTGGTTGAGGCGGGTGAATATCGAGGGCGGGAATCTGGAGGACCCCGCGCTGCGGAGCGCGGGGTCCAGGGGCATTGGGAGTCTGGAACCGGGGTTCAGAGGCTCAAGCTCCCGTTCTCCCACATCAGCGGGAGATCGATTTCAGCGGTCACGCGTCCTATGTAAACGAGCCTTATCGGTCGCTCGGCCCGGATCGCCTCCTCGAGCCGGTCGAAAAACGCCCCGGCAAGCTTTCCTGCCATCACCGACCACCCTTTCTCGAGAGAGGATCGATGTTTCACTATCCTGCTTGTAACCCTATATCACTTTTCTGTTGTTAGTCAAGTACCTCTCCATCTGCAATTTAATTCACGTACAACTCTGGTAAATGTTTCTTTATTTAGCAACTCCTGGCAACCAGGGCCATTCAACCGGATCACTCCGGCCGGAGCGGTCGCTCGCCGTCCCTTTGATGGCGAAAACCGGTTACTGTTACGATACGCTTGGGTCAAGAGGGCTTGCCGCACGGGTCGCGGTCCCGGGTGGCCGGAGCGGAACTCGATTCCCGGAGAGGGAGAGGAGCGGCGGGCGAGAACCGCCGGCCAGTTGTCCTCGAGGTGCGGCGAGCGAAAGGAACGTGACATGGCACGCAGCAAAAAGAGCTTCGACAGAATCCTCAGCATGTACCGGTTCAAGGACCTCGTCTTCAGGTCCACGAAGGTGCCCGTCCTCAAGCAACTGGGCAGGCTGGCGATGCCCCCGCGGGAGATGACGCTGACCTACGTTCCCGTCTGCGAAGACATCGAGCTGCCCGAGGGGACCGTTGCCCCGATAAGCGTCATCGAGCACTTCATCAACGAGGCGAGCGACCACCTCATCCTCAGCCGGTGCCCGTGCAGAAGCGGGAACGGGTGCGAAGTGGCCCCGATCGATTTCGGCTGCACTTTCCTGGGACCGGCGGTGCGCACCGTGGACCCTGAGGTGGGCCGCCGGGTCGGCAGGGCCGAGGCGCTTGAGCACCTGCGCGAGGCGACGGAGATGGGCCTCGTCTCCTGCGTGGGGGTCTTCAAGGGCGACGCCATCATGCTCGGAGTCAAGGAACACAAGAAGCTGGTGACCGTGTGCCACTGCTGCACCTGCTGCTGCATAGGCACCAGCATCCCGCTGGCCTCGAAGGAGGCGCGCGACATCCTCAAGAAGATGGAGGGCGTACGCGTCGAGGTCACCGACGAGTGCAACGGCTGCGGCCTGTGCGTCCCCTCCTGCATTTTCGGCCAGGTGCGAATCGACGACGGAAGGGCGGTCATTGGAGACGAATGCAAAGGTTGCGGGAGGTGCGCCGCCGCCTGCAAGCGTAAAGCCGTCAGGGTCACCGTCGACAACCCGGACTACATCCAGCAGTGCATAGACCGCATCAACACCCTTGTCGACGTCAACTGACGCCCCGCGCCGGGGCGTGGGCGTGCCCGGGACGTCCCCGGGCCGCTTCGACGCCCGGCTTCGTCTCGGGGCGCCTGAACCGGCCTCGAGCGCTGCGGGCACGGATCCTTCAGCGCGGCCGTCGTTTCCCCCGAGAGGCCCTCACGGCGCTATTGCCCCTGCTTTCACACCGACCCTGAAGCTCGGCGGAAAGGAGAACCGATGGCGCGGTGGCATCTCACGTCAAGTTCGAAGTACGACTCTTCGGCCAGGGAGCTGTGCGAGTCGGCCTCCCTCCGGCCTTCCGGGTCCTGTTCTTCCGGGGACTGCCACGTCCGGGCTTATGCGAAGAGAGCTGTAGGCAGCGAGAACTTCGTACTGCTCGAAGACGGCGGCTGGGCAGCCATGGCCGGGACCATGGTCTTCAACGAGATGACAGGCGCTGCGGCCCTCGAAGCCGTGTGCAAGCTGCTGGACAAGCATCCTCTCGACGAGGTGCGCGCGCGCCTGATCGGCCACTACGCCCTTGCCGTCAGGAAAGGTGACGCAATAACTGTCTTCACCGACGAACAGGGAACCTTGAACCTCTATTACGCGTCGCTGCCGGACGGCTACGTGATCTCCAATTCGCTTCAGGTCCCCGCCCGCTGCGCGGGTCGGCCGGAGATAGACCGGATGGGACTGCTTGTCCATGTTTTCCAGATCGAGACCGTGGGCGAGGACACTTTCTGCCCGGGCGTAAAGAGGCTGTTCGGATCCGAGGCAATTCACATAAGCATCCCGGACAGGAAGCTCAATGTCCGGCGGCTGCCGCAGGAGATGATCCCGCTCTCGAGCGGTGAGGTCGGCAGCGCTTCCGCCGCCGTAGACCTGTTCCTGCCCGTCGTGCGCGATGTGTTCAGCAGGCTCTCCACTTTCAGCTCCATCGGCTTGAACGCAACGGGCGGCCTCGACACCCGCACCATCCTGGGCGCCCTTCTGGACCGGGAGTTGCGCCCCGTGCTGCTGAGCGGGGTAGGCAACAGCACGATCACAAACACCAAGGGGCGCGACTCCGCCCTGGCCAGGGAACTTGCCGACGAGTTCTCCCTCGATTTCCGCGAAATGGACTGGTCGGGCAAACAGCCGCATTCCGACGAAGCCCTTCTGAGGATATTCACGCGTTACGGATATCTCGCCGCCACTTACGGCGCGTCCGACTCCCTTCTGCTGGAGCTCGAGGGGAGCGTGCCGCCGAATCCCGAGCTGCGTCTTGGCGGGTACTCCCCCGCTTTCTCGAATATGAAGATCTGGATGACTGAGAAGCGGTCCTTCTCGTTTGCCGACCTTGTCGATCACTTCACGACCCGGTTTTTCAAGTACCTGCCCGAAGAAATCCAGGACGAGTACCGCGGGTACCTGGAGAGGACGGTCGTGGAGGCTCTTTCGCGCAGCCCGGTAGAGTTTCCCGATGAAGGCGCGACGTTGCAACAGTTCGCGGCAGCGCGGCTGTTTCTCTATATTCGCGCGGAAGCGGCGCTGCTGAACCTGGCCAACGAGTTCTCCTATTACCTGGCGCCGTTCATGATGAAGAGGCTCTACGACCCTCTCCTTTCCATGCCGCTGCACCTGAGAAGAGGCGATGAGTTTCAACTCAGGCTCGTGCATGCCCTGTGTCCCCGGCTGCTCGACGTGCCGCTGTTCTCGGGTTTGCGCGAACAGAAAGTGGACCTGGAGACGTTCACGATGGCCCCGGAACCGAGACAGGGATATGCAGACGCGGTCGCCGACAATCGGTTCCTGTCGAGAGTATGGGGAGCCATACCCGCCTCCGTCAGGCACGCGCTCGGGGACGCGCTCAGGGGGAACCTCGAAGACAGGAAGAAAGACGCGGCCTTGAACAAGCTGATCAGGCAGGACACCGCTTTGAGGATACAGGCGTCAGACGAGTTTTCGGACCTGGCAAGGCTGGACGAATTCGACATCGGGGCTCTGTACAAGCTCCGCTACCTGGTTTTCGGGTTGAAGCACTCCTGACGCGGCGGGGCGAAGCCTCACCGGGGCCCTCGCCGGGGCGTTGCCAACGGGTGCACCTGCGCGTGTAATTAACCGTAAGCACTATTGACCAATGGGTTTGACACGGCTGGCCAAATCTTGTTTCATGGTGTCGGAGGCAACATGTCAAACGTGATCAACATGCATAAAGACGGTCCGAAACAGAACATGAAGATGAGCCAGCTCGCGGCGTCATCCGGGCTGACCGTGAGCACGATCAAGTTCTACATGTCCCAGGGGCTCCTGCCCAGGCCGAGGAAGTCGAAGCCGAACGTAGCCTACTACGACGAGGCGTTCCTCAAGCGCCTGCTGGTGATAAAGAGCATGCGCGAGGAAAACCTGTCTGTGAGCAGCATCAAGAGCATCCTCGACAAGTACCCTTTTCAGGAAGTCGAGGAGTGGGAGAGGTTCAAGGAGGACGCCAGGGCCAAGGAGACCGGCGACCTCGTCGAGGAAGAGCGCCTGGCGACCCAGAGCGGGGAAGAGCGCAGGACCGACGCCATCCTCGACGCCGCCTACAGCGTCTTCTCCACAAGGGGATACCACAACGCCACGGTCGATGACATTGCCCAGCACGCGGGCGTCAGCAAGGGCACCTGCTACCAGTACTTCTCGGGCAAAGAGGAGGTGTTCCTGGCCACCCTCGACCGCACACTGGACAAGATCCTCGCCGAGGCCGAGGGCGCCGCGGCGGGGGCCACCGACGCTCTTGCCCGGATGGGCCTCAAGGGGCTGACCTTCATCTCCAAGTTCCGCGAGCTCCAGTTCATGTTCATCGGGCTGTACACCGAGATCCTGGGGGGAAACGAGAAGCTGAAGGCCAAGACCGCCGACCTTTTCGATACCACCGCGCAGTTCCTGGCTGCCGACATAGAGCTGGGCGTCGAACAGGGCGTCTTCCGGAACGTGGACCCGGTGGCCGTGGCTTACGCGATGATCGGGATCGCCGGAGCGGTCGGCAACCGGTACCTCACCGAGGACGACTTCGACGTACTGCACTTCTTCACCAACCTGATGGACTTCATGCAGCACGGGCTCTCCGTCGAGCCGGGCTGACGACGCGCTTACCACTTGCCGTTTTCGCGCTGCCGCAGGCCCCGGGCCGTTTGATCCTCCCCGCGCACCAGCGAAGTTGCCACTTCAGGGCCGCGATCGACTCCCGTTGGACCAGGGAGGGATTTGCACGAGACCGGCGCTTTACAGGAGCGGCAACCAGTATGTATAATCGTACTCTCAAGTCAATCTGACTATCTATTGTTGGGCGGCAAGCGGGAGGTTACCGGTGTGGCAGACTACGATGTGGTAATCGTCGGCGCCGGCCTGGGAGGCCTGTCCACGGGCGCCCTGGCCGCCAGGGAAGGGTTCAAGACCCTCGTTCTCGAGCAGTCGGACATCATCGGGGGATGCTGCTCGACGTTCGAGGCCGACGGGTACAAGTTCGACGTCGGGGCGTCGATAGTGGAGGTCATCCAGCCCCTGGACAGGCTGTTCGAACTGCTGGGCGGCAGGCGCGAGGATTACGTGGACCTTCTCCCCTGCGATCCCATCTACTCGTTCATCACCGACGAGGGCGAGCGTTTCTCCTACCCGACGGACATCGGCGCCTGCACCGAGGTTATCGAGAGGATAGCCCCCGGGGACGTCGAGGGGTGGAACCAGTTCTGCGGGACCGGCCTGGCGATGATCGAGGAGATGATGGACGCGGTGCTGCTCTCGCCGATGAACAGGTTCGGCGAAGCGATGAAGCTCGCACTCCGCAACCCTCAGATCATGAAGTTCGCCCCCACTTTCCTGCGCACTCACCAGGGGGTGGTGAAGTCCTTCTACAAGGACCCGCTGATGCTCCAGTCGGTGGCGTTCCAGTCCTACTTCGCCGGGGCTCCGCCGGAGCTGGGCAGCGGTGTGTTCGGCTACATCGCGCTCTCCGAGCACCTCGGCATCTACTACCCCCGGGGGGGCATGATCGGGATCCCGAACGGCATCCTGAAGGCCGGCGCGGAGACCGGGCTCGAGGTCAGGACGGGGGCCAAAGTGGAGAAACTGCTCGTCCAGAACGGCACCGCTTTCGGGGTGAAGCTCGAGGACGGCAGCGAGGTGACCGCGAAGATGGTCGTCTCGAACCTCAACGCCCAGGTGACCTACCTGAAGCTGGTGGGCCCGGACAGGCTGCCCCGGTGGGCGGTTAAGGCGATCGCCAGCTACCGGAACTCCATGCCCTGCCCGATGATCTACGTGGGGCTCGACAAGGCGCCGGAGCTGGAGGCCCATCACACCATCGTCACCTCTAGCCTGGAGTCGATGAACAACGTCTGGAACAACTGCTACAAGTTGAACCTGATCCCCGAGACCGCGATGAGCCTGGTTTGTTGGCCGACCGAGGCCGACCCGTCCCTGGCGCCGGAGGGCAAACACATCCTGAACTTCCTGTGCAACGCACCCGCGCCTTACGCGCCCCTGGGGGACAACTGGGACCGGCTGAAGGACTGGTACCGTGAGGCGGCCATCCGCGAACTCGAGAGGCACGTGCTCCCGGACATACGCGAGCACATCGAGTACATGCAGGTGTCCACGCCCCTCGACTTCGAACGCAGGCTCCTGCACCCGCAGGGGGGCATCTACGGGCTGTTCAGCGACCTGACCTCCCTGGCGATGTTCCGGCCCCGCTCCAGGTCCAGGGCGATAAAGAACCTCTACCTGACGGGCAGTTCGACCCACCTCGGAGGCGGCATCCCCACGACCATCGCCTCCGGCATAGTGACCTCGAGATACATGATCGAAGACCACGGATAGGAGGACCACATGAAGACACTGAAGAGGCTGTTCCTGCTCCTGGTCGTCGCCGCGCTGGTGGTGGCATGGTTCCGGGCCGACGAGAGCACCCGGCGGTACCTCAAGCACATCGGCAAGCAGGTGCCCGCGCTCCCCTACCGCTATTTCATCTGAAGTGAGGGGTTGAGATGCACGACTACGACGCTGTTGTTATTGGCGCCGGCCTCGGCGGGCTGACGTCGGCGGCGATACTCGCCGCCAGGGGAATGAAGGTCGCCGTCTGCGAGAACACCGGGTGGGTCGGCGGCTGCTGCTCCTCCACCGAGCACGAGGGTTACAGGTTCGACACCGGCGCCAGCATCGTGGAGCTGGCCTGGATAATCGACGAGTTCTTCGGCGCGGTGGGAAAGAAGACCTCCGACTACATCGACATGATACCTATCGACCCCATCTACGGGTTCGTGACCGAGGAAGGCAAGCGTTTCACCTACCCGGTGGACAAGGACGAGACCCGGAAAGTCCTCGAGGGGTTCTCCCGGGAGGACGCCGAGGCGTGGGACAGGTTCTCCAGGATCGGCTCCGACCTGGTGAGCGAGGGTTTCGGCCCGATCATGACCTCGCCGTTCATGACGTTCAAGGACGCGATGAAGCTGGCGGCGGCGAAGCCCAGGATGGCGCTCTACATGCGGTACATGCTGATGAACTTCGAGAGCACGCTGTGCAGCTTCTTCAAGAGCGACAGGGTGCGCGCCTCGATGAGCCTGCAGTCCTACTTCGTGGGCCTGCCGCCCGCGCTCTGCCCCGGTTACATCGCCTTCCTGGCGTACTCCGAGCACGAGGGCATCTTCTACCCGCGGGGCGGCATGATGGAGATACCCAGGGCCATCGCCGCGGTGCTCGAGGAGAACGGCGGCGAGATAATGCTGAACTCCCGGGTGCGCAAGGTCATCATGGACGGCGGGCGCGCCTCGGGGGTGGAGCTGGCGGACGGGACGCAGATACGCTCGAGGATCGTGGTGTCCAACGTCAACGCCAGGGTGCTCTACCTGGACATGGTCGGCCGGGAATATCTTCCTCCCTGGGCGACCAAAGCGATCGAGAGCTACGAGGTCTCGATTCCCGCGCCGATGATAATGCTCGGCCTCGACTGCAGGCCGGACCTCGACGCCCACCACACGTTCTGCTACACGACGCTGGAGGAGATGAACGCCATCTGGTTCGAGGACTACTACCAGCGCAAGCTCCCTGAGCGCGGCTTCATGCTCATCTCCTGGCCGAGCCACGCCGATCCTTCGCTGGCCCCGGAGGGACACCACTGCCTCAACCTGGTGACGTTCGCGCCGTACGAACTGGCCGACGGGGACTGGGACGACCTGCGGGAGCAGTACCTGGAAAACCAGCTCGACCTGGTGGAAAAGAAGTTCGGGCTCGACATAAGGGACCACATCACCGTGGCCAGGGTGACCACGCCCAAGGACTTCGCCGAGACCTTCCTCCACCCCCGCGGCGCGGTGTACGCCCTGTCCAACGACATAACCAACAGCGCCTTCTTCAGGCCGAGGCTGCGCTCCAGGGCGGTGCCGGGGCTTTACCTCACCGGCGCCTCGACCCACTTCGGGGGCGGGGTGCCGCCCACCGTCGGCTCGGGGATAGCCGCGAGCAAGTGCATCCTGGAGGACCTCTGACCGGCGGGGAAGGTGCCGCGGCGCCGGGGGAAGAATAATAGGCTCGAGACAGCTCCACGGCCACCCGGTGGCCGTCCGCTGAGCGAGAAGAGACACGAGCCCCCGTTCGCGGGGGTTCGGTCTTTCCGGGGCCGGGAGCACGCCTTTTCGCCGATGTGAGAGAATTGTCCGGGCGGGCGCCGGCGCCTCCCGCCGGCCCCGGCCCTCGAGTCCCGCGGGAAAACGTGAAAGCGCGGCGCGGGAGCGGAAACGCTCGAACGGAGCGAGCTCGACGCTCGAGAAAAGTGGAAAAGACAATGGGAAGTGAAAGACCCCGCCTGTCGGTCATCGTGCCGTCCTACAACCCTGGCGAGAAGATTCCGCGGTGCCTGGAAGCCCTGAAGGCCCTGGAAGTGGAGGCGCCTTTCGAGATAATCGTGGTGGACTCGGGAGACGACGGGACGGCGGAGGCCCTTGAAAGCGACGAAGGGGTCAGGCTGGTGCGGTCGCCGGCGCGGCTGTTCCCCGGCACCACACGGAACCGGGGAGCCGAAGCCGCCTCCGGCTCGGTGCTGTGCTTCATCGACGCCGACTGCGTCCCCTCCGCGGACTGGCTGCAGAGGATAATAGAGGCGCGCCCCGCGGAGAACCGGACGGCGGTGGGCGGCGCGATCCTCAACGGGACCCCCGAAAGCGCGGTGGGAAGCGCCGAGTACTTCTCCGAGCTCTCCGGGCTCCTCCCCGGCGGGCCGCCCAGGAAGGTCGATTTCCTCCCCGGGGCCAACTTCGCGGTGGGCGCGGAGGCCTTCCGGGAGGTGGGCGGGATGCGCGATTACGAGAAGGGGTCGGACGTCACCTTCGGCCGGGACTGCCGGGCGCACGGCATCCAGCCACTGTTCCGGCCGGAGATAACGGTCGCCCACTTCAACAGGACCGACGCGCGGGGCTTCCTGCGCAACCAGGAGAAGCTGGGCTGGGGCGCGGGCAACAACCGCGCGCTATTCGACCTGCCCGGCTCCTGGATGGCCCGCCGTCCCCCCGCCTGGCCTCTGGCGCCCCTGGCGCGGCTGGTAAGGGTGCTGTACCGCTCGGCGCGGGACGGCAGGGGGCAGCGCCTGCAGCTTCTGAAGGCCGCCCCATGGATCTTCGCGGGTTCTCTCTATTTCGGGGTCGGCTTCGCGCGCGGCGCACGGGACGGCAGGAAAGCGCGCCGCGCCGGCGCTGGCTCGCCTTGCTAGCGTCCTTGGCGGTCGCCGGGCGCCGGCAGGCTGTTCCAGTTGGACGCGCGGCGGGAGAAACCGGGACAGGAGTCGCAGATTGAAGGAAGGGTCGGTGGCGGATCAGGAGGTCCTCTCCCAGGCGATGAGACGGCTGGCACGGGGCAGCCTGCTGGTGATGGTCGCCCTTATGTTCACCCACGTGTTCACGTTCGCCAGGCGGCTCATCATCGTGAGGTCGCTCTCAACCCACGACTACGGCCTGTATTCCCTGGGGATGACGGTGCTGTTGATGCTGTCGATGGTAGCGCTCTTCGGGCTGAGCAACGGCTGCCAGAGATTCGTCGCCTACTACCGGGGCCGGAAAGACCTGGAAGGAGCCAGGGGGGCCTTCCTCACCAGCGCGATTCTGGTATCGCTGACGACACTGGTCGTCACCGCCGGCCTGCTGGCGCTCACCGGGCAAATCGAGAGTCTTCTGAAAAAACCGGGGCTGGCCTGGGTGCTGGTGATGGTAGCGTTGAGCCTGCCCCTGATGACCGCGATAACCATGGTTACCGCCCTCTTCCAGGGGTTCGAGAACGTCGCCCCGAAAGTGTTCTTCAGCGAGATAGGAGTGGGCATAACCACAACCCTGGGCGTGGGGATCGCGGCGAAGCTGGGTGCGGGGCTGCGCGGGGTGATGATAGCCTACGTGCTCGGCCACCTGGCGATCGTGCTGGTAGCGCTTTCCTTCGCGGCCGCCCGGTTTCCCCAACCGCTGAAGGGCGTACGGCCGCGCTGGGACGTCGGAGAACTGCTTTCATTCTCGGCGCCGGTCGCCATTGCCGCCATTGCGGGCACCCTGCTGTCGAACTCCGACACACTGGTGATCGGTTTCTACAAGACCGCCCACGATGTGGGGGTCTACAACGCGGCGGTGCCTGTCTACAGGATGCTGGCGGTGTTCATCTACGCGGTGGGCTTCATATACGACCCGGTGGCCGCAAGGTTGATAGGCCAGGAAAAACACGGCGAGCTGCGGACGCTCTATCCCAACGTCACCAAGTGGTCAACGGTCCTGACGCTGCCGGCATGCTTCCTCTGCCTGTTCTATCCAAAAGAACTGCTGGGACTGCTGTTCGGGACGCGATACGTGGACGCAGCCGCGGCGCTCCAGGTCCTCACCCTTGCGCTGCTTGCCAACCTTCTCCCGGGGCAGGGAGGAAAGACCCTGCTCGCCTACGGCAGGAGCAGGTTGTACATGCTGGGGGTGCTGCTCTCCGCGGCGCTCAACGTGGCGCTGAACTTCCTGCTTATCCCCGGACTGGGCATAACCGGAGCCGCCGCGGCGGCGGTTGTCTCCGTCCTGTTCATCAACGCCTTCAACTCCATCGCCGTTTATAAGCTCTACCGCATCCACCCGCTGACCAGGCAGTACCTGGTCCCCCTGGCATGCGGGGCGGCGGGGTGCTGTGCCATCTACTACCCGCTGAAGCTGGCGCTCGGGCTGTCCTACTGGCTGCTCCTCGCGTACTTCTTCATCTTCATGGCGATAACGGTGGGCGCGGTACTGCTGACACGGGGCGTGGACGACAGCGACAGGGCGCTGTACGGCGCCCTCAAAAACAAAGTGCTCTCTATGGCCCGCCGCGGAGACAATCAAGGCGGCGGCACGGAAGGCCCGGGCGGAGAAGGCCCCTCGGACGCGGAGATCGAGGGAGGGGTTCCCGGGGAGAGGGACGAAGACGGCATGCCTCTCTAGAGCCCTTAAGGGAAGGGCTAATCGCGAAGCCGCCCGCGTGCACCTCCGGTTTCTCCGACCACCAGTTCGAACAACCCGGCGAACCGGGCGGCCAGGTAGTCCCACCTGTAACGGTTTATCTCCTCCCGGTCGCCCTTGAACGCAAGCCCTCCGGTTTCCCTGAACTCGGCCAGCCAGGCCTCGAGCGTGCGCTTCAGGGACTCCCTGTCCCCGACGGCGGCCCCGGCGCCTGTCTTCTCGATCAGTTCGTCTATGATGCCTCCCGCGGGGCTCCAGACCAGTATCGGCCGCTCCGCGCCAAGGTACTCCAGCACCTTCCCGCCGTGCATCCTGACCCAGTGAGGGTGATCGGCCATCACCACCAGGAGCACCGTGGAGGCTTTCTGAAGCGCCAGCGCCTCACTGCGGGGAACCACGCCGGCTATCTCCAGAAGCTCCGGGTGGGCCATCCCCTGCCTTCGCTTCACGAGGCCGGGGTCGGGAGGCCCGTACAGGGAGAGCCGCAGTTCGTCCGGTGATGCCTTTCCCTCCTCCACCAGCTCCTCGAGCACCGATACCAGGACCTCGGGGTCCCGGTGAAGCCCCGCCAGCAGACCGGTATGGGTTATGACGAAGCAGTCGTCGGAGGGGCGGGGATCCCCGTTGAAGTCATCGGGGTCGAAACCGTTGGTGATGCAGATGACGCCCCCCTTGCGGTCCCCGTGGAACTCCCGGAGCTCGTCGGCCAGGGGTTCCGAAACGGTGACTATGGCCGAGGCCCGGCGGAGCGTCAGCCTCTCCAGCTTTCTGCCGAGGTAACGCCAGGTGCGGGTAGCGTCGATCTGGTCACGCACCCAGGGGTCCCTCAGGTCGGCCACCCACGGGAGGCCCGTCAACCGCTGGAGGGCGGCGGCCACCAGGTGGTCGGTCGCCGGGGGCGATGTGCTGAAGATAAGGTCGTAGCCCCCCCGCCTGAGCTCGCGCAATCCGCGGAGGAGCGCCGACGGAAACCAGGGCAGGCCCCTGTCGGGGAACGCCACCCAGCGTTTGAGCCATGCGAAGACCGCGCGTAGCGGCCGGCCCCGGCCCTCCGGCGCCGACCCCGCCGCCCCCGGCTTCCCGATACTGTCGGGCCTGTCGAGGATGCCCAGGGCCATCAGCAGCCTGTTCAGCGCGGTGAGAAGGTCGAAGAACCGGGCCCTCACAACGGCTACCCCGGGAAACTCGCCCTCAGTGCGGTCCCAGACCTTGCAGGTGGTACTGTCATTCGTTACGGTCAACACCGTGGCCGACCACCCATGGCGGCCGAGGAACTTGGCGAGCTTTACCGTCCGGATACTGCCGACCATGCCCACCGGCGGGTAGCAGTAGCTGACGAGAAGCACCCGGCCGCCCCGCGCTTCATCGCCGCCTGCCGCCGCAGGCTTCTTCTTGAGTACGTCCTCCGGCATATCTCTCAGTCCACTTCACGCACGAAATCCCCTGAGCCTGCCCGCGGCAGACGTCCGTCCCCGGCGGACCCATTCGCAATAATAACACCTTGAGCCCCATCCAACGCACGGCAACAGGAATCGCGGACATTCCATCAATCGCCATGCCATACGAGTGTCCGGGCCAGATCAACCACCCGCACCCGGCAGGTCTCAAAATGGAGGACGACACGAGTCCATGTCAGATCCAGAAGCATGATACTCGTGTGCCGGCTTCGCGCGCCGTCTCAGAGGGTCAGGCCTTGCGGAGCTTGAAGAAGCGGTGGTAAGGGTTGCCGAACGGCACGAACTGCCTCTCAATGGAGAAGCCCCCCCTGCGGAACTCCATCTCTATCCTGGAAAGAGGATACCCTTTTACGCCGATCTCCCAGCAGTGCTCGCGGTCTCGACTGCGGGTGAGCCTTCTCTCCCAGGGCAGTACCAGGACTTTCTTGAAAGTCCACTTTTCACGGTAGAACTGGAAGAAAACCCGGTATTTCCTGCGCAGGTCGGGAAGGGAGACCAGTACGTGGCCGGCGCTCACCCTGTGCAGCTCCGACAACGCCCGGGAGACTGACGGCCAGGGCAGGTGTTCCAGCACCTCGAAGCAGACCACCGTGGAGAAAGCCGAGTCCTCGAAAGGAAGCCCGGTCACGTCCGCCACGAAATCCGGCTCCAGCCTTTCATCGAGGTCAACGGTGGTGAGGTCAACGCCCCTGGAGCGCAGGAGGTAGGAAAGCAGGCCGCTGCCGATGCCGACCTCCAGCACCTTCCCGTCGCCGAGGGAAAGCGTTTCGTTCAACTGGTGCCAGTAGCTCACGAACCGGCTCTCTGTATCATACCCGGGGCTGCGGTATTTCCCCGGCTCCGTAAAAGCATCCACTTCTTCGCTCCTGGCCACCCGGCGTACGTGAGTGATAGTTGGCCGGACGAAATCCTAGGTGCAGTACAGCTTGTGCCACCTGCCGAAGGTCACCAGCAGGAGGATCAGCTCCCAGTTACGGTCGCTGCCTCCCATGTGCTCCTCCATTATCCGCTCCGTTTCGGCGCGGTCGAAAACCGAGGGGTCGAGGCACTCCGGGTCCCGTAAGGTGTCCTGCACCAGCGCCCTGAACCGCCGGTTGTGCCTGATGTGCGCTTTGTAGTTGGGCCACGACCCGCGGGTGTGCAGGCTGTGCCTTTGGATCACGTTCCCCAGCCCGTCGAGCACCCTCCTGGCGAAAATCACCGGGTAGGGGGCGTATGGAGAAAGGCCGGTGTTAGCGTCGGGGACGCCGGCGACGTCGGCGTCGAGAATCCTGAGCGCGTCCGTCCAGAGGCCGGGGTCCGCCCTGAGCTCCGGCGGCATCCTCAGGTAGAGGTCCAGAAGGTTGTTGTCGCAGGACACCGTCCGCTCCCTGACGTAAGGCCGCATCGAGATGACGAACAGTGCCGCCCTGTGGCGCATGCGGGGGTGGACGACGAACAGGTCGTACCTGTTGTAGGCGGACTCGATCCGTTCGGTGCCGCGAACGTGCCTGGAGACCATCTCCCTGATTGAGGAGGGAAGCTCCTTCCTGTAACTGCCGGCGAAGAGGCGCCCGGGGTCCAGGCCCCAGGTGCTGGACTTGACGTTCTCCAGCAGCGAGTCCACGAGGTCATCATGGTGAAGGGGCTTGAGGCTCCTCAAGTCCATGGTCCTGCCGCCTGCGGAGAACTTCTTCCAGGGAAGGTTCGTGCCCCTGAACAGGGTCTCGGGGTCGAACCCGTGGAAGACGACGTCGCATATCGGCCTGACCCGGTCGAACAACCCGATGAAGTGAGCGTGCGCGTATACGAAAAGGCCGCCGCCGACCCTCACCGCTTCATCCACGATATCCACGTAGTGACCCTCCGACCGCTCGATGTAATGATGCCTGCTCCCGGCGGCGTGGGCTATGCGGTTCGCGATTTGCACTTCCCTGTTGATGAGATCGGCCACGGTGATGCATTCGACGTCGACCACGCCTTTCAGCGCCCCCAGGACGGCCCTGGAATCGAGGCCGCCGCTCAAGAACAGGCCGGCCTTTTCTCCCCCCGCAACTCTTGCCCGGACCGCCTGCGAAAAGGTCGCGGCGAGCTCTTCGGCGAATTCGCGCCTCGAAAGCGAACTGTCGGGCCGGTATTCCATGCTCCAGTACTTGCTGGTGGAGACGGTTCCGCCACCGAACCTGAGTACGGTCGCAGGGTCCAGCAGCTTGACGCTCCTGAACAGCGTCCTGTCCTCGAACACCCTCTGAAAGGTGAAGAACTCGAACATCGCCTGGGTATCGATTTCCCTTCCGATCTCCTTGAACTCGAGAAGAGGGCCGCACTGCGTTCCGAAGACGAGCTTGTCCCTGTCGCCGTAGTAGAAAAGCGGCCTCGAACCGAAGCGGTCGTTCGCTATCAGGAGTTCACCGGAGCCCCGGTCGTACACCAGGATGACGAACGAACCGTTGAGCTTCTCGAACCCTTGAGGCCCGTGGGTGAGAAACAGGTCGAGGCAGTGGGCGGCATCGGCGGGCCTGCTGCGGGAAACCCCCGTCCCGCCGCGGGCCGGGGACACCGAGGCCGGCTGGTAGCCGAAGACCTCTCCGTCGAGGAACAGGAGTTTCGAGCCGTCGGGGCTGCTGACGGGCTGGAGCTCGGAACCATCCTCGCAGTGGTCCACCATGAAGAACGCCGCAGCCTCGTCTTTCCACAGCCTCTGCGATGAATCCGGGCTGAACACCAGCTCATCGACCATTCGATTTATAACCCGGTCGAGGTCGTTCGACCGGTCGTACCCCGCGGCTTCCGCCGGGCCGGAGAACGCGTATCCCACCAGTTGGCTCATGTCTGTTTACCTTCTGCCGACTTGATGTCCCGTCACCTCCGGGGGCGCGGCACCACCCGAAACGCCAGGTTTTTCGACGGCTTCATCCCTGGCTTGCCATCCCGCGGACCACGTTCCTGGTATCCACCACCGGAACGCCGGAGGCGGCGACCGCCCGGTAATCCACTCCGGGGTGGGCCGTAACGATCAGTATGCAGTCGCAGGAGCGGAGCGCTTCCGGAGTCAATTCCACCGAAAGGAGCTCGCGGCCTTTGACGCTAACGCCGGGCACGTAAGGGTCGTGGTAGGAGACCTCGCAGCCCTTCTCCTCGAGGATCTCCATGATCTTCAACGCCGGGGACTCGCGGGTATCGGATATACCCTCCTTGTAGGCCGCCCCCAGCACCAACACCCTTGCCCCGGCGAGGGCGGTGTCCCCGCCCTCCAGGGCTTCGGCGACCCAGTTGGCTATCTGATGCGGCATCTCCCGGTTGATCCTGCCGGCCAGCTCGATGAACGCCGGTTCGAAGTCGAACTGCCTGGCCCGCCAAGCCAGGTAGAACGGGTCCACCGGGATGCAATGGCCGCCCATGCCCGGGCCGGGCTTGAAGGACATGAAACCGAACGGCTTGGTTGCCGCGGCTTCGACCACCTCCCAGACGTCGATGCCCATCCGCCGGCACAGCAGCGACATCTCGTTGACCAGGGCGATGTTCACCGCGCGGAAGATGTTCTCCAGCAGCTTGCTCATCTCCGCGGCCTCCGGGGCGCCCACCCTGTGGACGCCGTCAACCAGCGTCGAGTAGAACAGCTCGGCGGCCCGGCCGGAATCCTCGTCCAGGCCCCCGACCACCCTGGGGATGGACCTGTAGGAGACAGGGTTCATGCCGGGGTCCACGCGCTCCGGCGCGTACGCCAGCAGGAACTGCCCGCCCCGGACGAGGCCCTGCTCCTCCAGGGCGGGAAGCACGATCTCCCTGGTTGTTCCCGGGTAGGAGGTGCTCTCCAGCACCACCAGGGTCAGGCCTTTCCTGTCCAGGTTCGCCGCGACGTCCCGGGCGGCCCGCTCTACGAAGGAGGTGTCCGGCCGGCGGCCTTCGGCAAGCGGCGTCGGGACGCAGATGAGGACCACGTCACAGGAGCGAACCGGGCCGAAATCGGCGCCGGTCTCGATGCCCGGGGCCTCCAGGGCGCGCAGTTGCGCTTCGTCCATGTACCGGTCTATCCCCCGGACCTGGTACCCCGCCTCGGCGGCGCGCCGGGCCAGCGGAACCCCGACGTAGCCCAGGCCGACGACGCCGACCACGGCGGTACGTCCTTCTATTCGCTCCAGCAGGGACCGGACCTCGGCGGTCATACGAGGCTCACCGCGACTTGACGCGCTGTACGATGAGGTCCGCCACCAGGCCCAGGATGAACACCTGCACGGCCGCGATGAAGACGGTGATGGCGGAGGGCGTCAGCCGCAGGTAGTGGCTGACAACCGACTGGTAGATCAGGCTCCCCAGCCCCAGCAGGAACAGGAGGAACGATACCGGCATGAACACCTTAAGCGGGTTGAACCAGGTCACGGTCCTGATGACCAGGGTGATGTAGCTGTAGGTGTCCTTGAGCGGGTGAAAAGTGCTCGATCCCTTGCGGGAGTAGTAGTCGATGTCCACGAAATCCACGCTGTAGCCGGAGGCGAGCATCGCCAGCGTGATGGTCGATACCCAGGAGTGCCCCCAGGGGAGGATGTCGATGAATCGCATAAAGACGTCTTTCTTCATCGCCCGCAGGCCGGAGTTCAGATCGGGGATGGAGAACCCGGAAAGCCATTCGGCGAGCTTGCGGATGAACCATTTCGCGCGCATCCGCAGGAACTTCATGGTGCCGGCCTCCTTGGTGCGCGCGCCGACCACCATGTCCAGGTCCCCGGCCTCCATCGCCTCCAGGAGCCTGGGCATGTCCTGGTTGGGGTAAGTGCCGTCGCCGTCGGTGACCATCACCACGTCGCCGGAGGCCGCCTTGATGCCGGTGTTGCGGGCGAAGCCGCCGCCGCGGTTCTCCCGGTGCTCGATGAGCCTCACGCCCCGGTCGGCGTATCCGCTGACGATGCGCGCGGTGCCGTCGGTCGAGGCGTCGTTCACCACTATGACCTCGAACTCCCATTTCGCGGCTTCCATCGTCTCGAGGATGACGTCGAGATCGCCCGATATCGCCTCTTCCTCGTTGTAAACGGGCACAACGACGCTGACTTTCTCGATTTTCACGTGCCACTCCCTGTTTTCATAGCCCAAACCTTATCCCAACGCCCACCGGCGCGGCAAGCCGGGGCCCCGCGGCCGCCGGACGTCCCGGGGCTCACGCCAGAGACTCCACCGCCTCGACCATCCCCTCCCAGGAGAAGCGCTTCCGGTACTCCTCCACGTTGCGCGAGAACTCCTCGGCCCGCCCCCGCTCGAAGAAATCGATCATCGCCCCGGCGATCGCCGCCGGGTCCCCTGGGGAGACCAGGTAACCGGTGCGCCCGTCCTCCACGACCTCGGGAAGCGAGCCTACCCTGGTGGTGAGGACCGGCTTGTTGAAGCCGTAGGCCACCTGCACGATCCCGCTCCCGGTGGCGCTGACGTACGGCAGCACCACCAGGTCCGCGGCGCGGAAGTATGCGGCGACCATCTCGTTGGGCACGTACCCGTCCACCAGGCGCACCTTGCCCTCCAGCCCGTGGCGCGCGATCGCCCGGTCGTACGGCGCCCTGTCCTCCCAGAACTCCCCCACCACCAGGAGCCGCAGGCCGGGCAGGCGCTCCAGCGCGATGGGCATGGCTTCGATCAGGTGAGAAAGGCCCTTGTACGCCCGGACGAACCCGAAGTAGAGCGCGGTGCCCTCGCCCGGCTCCAGCCCGGCCTTCACCGTGTCCGGCTCCGCTTCGCCGCCGTCGAAGGAATCGAGTGTCGGGAGGTACGCCACCTCGACAGGTTTGTCTTTCTTGATCCGCCTCAGGTGCTCTACGGAGTCCCGGCAGGTGACGATGAAGCCGTCGGCCCGCCGGAAGGCGAAGCGCGTCAGCAGCGAGTTGAGCGGGAGCCTCTCGTGCTGGACGACGTTATGGCACCAGAAAAGGATACTCGTTCCCGGCAGGCGGCGTTTGACGTACCCGGTAACGCAGCGGAACTGCGCCGCCAGCGCGGGGTTCACCCACGAGACCAGGAGCACGTCCGGCCCGAATTCGACTATCCTGCGCGCCGCGGCGCGCCAGGAGCGCGGGTCGGCAAAGGAGATCAGGCGCTCGCAGTCAGTGCTTATCGGGCTTGCGGACCGGTCCCGCTGGGTCTTTCCCGGGAACAGGAAATCGGGGTACTGCTTCAGGTAGGAGACGAAGAGGACCGTGTGGTCCCGGCGCAGCGCTTCGGCGAACAGGGTGGTGTAATGGGAGATGCCGCCCCGTATCGGGTACGTCGGCCCCACGACCGCCACCTTCATCGCCGTTCACCCCCCGGGTCCCCGAATATCCTCCGGCCCGGGCCGCGCCGGACGCGGATGCTTGCAGGCCCTCGCCGCGGCAGCGGCCCCGTGTAAGGCACTTAAAGCTCCCCTACCGTGTCCTCGAGCCTCGGCACCGGCAGCCGGCGCTCCAGGGCGAGCCTCGCCAGCAGGACCAGCGGCAGCCTGAAAAAGTTGGACTGGTACGCCCTCATCAGCGGGACGCGGTGTCCGACCGGGTCAACCATATCGATCCAGCGCCTCTCCATCGCGAGCGAGCGCTCCAGCAGGAACCGCCAGGAGAAGTTTTTCAGCAGGAACCTCAGCCGGTTGCGGTGGTAGAGGTAGTAGTAGCGCCTGGAGAACCTGCCGGTGGTGGTGGACTCGTGGTGGATTATCCTCGCGCCGGGCTGGTAGAGCACCCTGTACCCCAGCCGGCGCGCGTGCAGGCAGAGGTCCAGCTCCTCGAAGTAGGCGGGGTAGAAGCCGGGGTCCAGCAGGCCGAGCCGCTCGAACAGGTCCCTGCGCACCGCCAGGGCCGCCCCGGTGACGTAGGCCACGTCCCTCGGCCGGTCGTGGGCGCCGGTGTCTTTCTCTCCCACGCCGTAGTGCATGGTAAGGCCGTTGT
Source organism: uncultured Acidimicrobiales bacterium (assembly GCA_964512645.1). Lineage (GTDB taxonomy): Bacteria > Actinomycetota > Geothermincolia > Fen-727 > Anoxymicrobiaceae > CAZEJS01. The sequence continues at coordinate 1,328 of CAZEJS010000034.1, read as the reverse complement.
CCCGTACGTAACCCCCGGCGTGCTGGAGGGTCTCGCGGTCGGGATAGTACACCTTGCACCCGGCTATGCCCACCAAAGGGTCCTCGAAAGCCCCGACAAGCTCGGCTACGGTGTCCTCGTACAGCTCGGTGTCGGGGTTGAGCAGGAGGACTATCTCGCCGGAGGTAAGGTTGAAGCCCCTGTTGTTGGCCCTGGCGAACCCGCTGTTCCTCCCCAGCGCGCTGATCGTACAGCCCAGGCCGCGCTTCTCCGCGGCGCGACGGGCGATAAGCGCCGAGGAGTCCTTCGAGCCGTTGTCCACCAGCACCAGTTCGACGTCTTCGTAAGACGAGGAGCTTATCGATTCCATACAGGCCTCGACGTAGTCGGCGCTGTTGTAAAGCACCACCACCACCGAGACCCGCGGTCCGTTCGCCATCATGCCGCCTTCAATCGATGCCGTTTGGCCGGAATACGCCGACCACCGTCCCCGCTTGCCTCCCCTCCTCCCGGCCCGGAACGGCCGGAGAACGGAAAGACAGGTGGAAAGTGAACGACCTTCCCTCCTATTATAAGGGTATGAAGAACGACGCTGGCGGGCACAGGGTGCTCAAGACGACGATCTCGGTCGTGGCCGCGGCGCTGGTGGTCGCGGCGGCTGCGGGAATCTCCGCGCTCGCCTGGAAGGCGCAGGGCCGGAGCACCGAGGACGTCTCTTACGCCAGGTGGGCGATCGTCAGCCATGAAGCCAGGGTGGCGAAATCCCTCATGCCGATGATCGACAGGATGGAGACCCTGCGGGGGCAGGTTGGGAGCCTCCGGCCGGGCACCGCCGAGTACGACGCCTACAACCACAAGCTCACCGACCTGCAGAACGTCATCGCCGACGCGATGCCGGCCCTCGTTTTCAAACGCGACGCCGCCGGCAACGCCACCCTGGTCGGGGCGGAGATGGCCCGGACCCACCTGCAGGCCCGGATCGACCTGGCCGCCCGCGGCCGGGAGTGATAGCGCCGCGCGGCGGGACCGTCCGCCGGGCCGCTACCACAGGTGGCCGGGCTTGTTCCCGTAGTCGGGCAGGATTCCCTGCCAGCGCTTGTACTCGTTCCAGGCGGGCATCGCCACGCCGTTCACGTTGAACATCCCGTTATAAGCGTCGTCCCAGGACTTGGCCGGGTCCACGTCCTCGAAGATCCATATCTTGCGGCAGCCGACGCCCCAGAGGGACCCGACGCCCTTGTCGCCTATCGCCTGCCTCTGGCCCTCGGGCGAGAACTCCGCCCTGCCGGCGTGCGGCCACCCGATCTCGGTCACCGTCAGCTCCTTGCCCTCGTAGCCCATCGAGGCCT
>CAZEJS010000033.1:0-25164 GCA_964512645.1 uncultured Acidimicrobiales bacterium | reverse complement strand
ATTCCGGGGCAGCAACCGTCTTCCCCTACAGACCTACTCATGTTTTACACGACCCGGACGCCTCCGCCGGTTCAAAAGAGTGAAAAAAAAGTGGAAAGTGAACGACGTCAACCATATCATTGGGGAAACCGATGGCCGGAAGGGGCTGACATGGACGGGTCCTGGGAATTTGAAGACGGCCTCTTCTTCGACGAGACGGGCCTCGTCGAGGAGAGCGAGTGCGTGCTGGTCATCGTCGACGTGCAGGAGAAGCTGCTGGCGGTGATGGACGGAAGAGAGGCCATCCTCCAGAACGCGCTCAAGCTGGCGAAGTTCGCCCGTATCGCGGGGCTGCCGGTACTGGTTACCGAGCAGGAGAAGCTCGGCCCCACGGTTCCCGCGCTCTCGGCCGAGATCGAGGGGTTCGAGCCGGTGACGAAGCTCGACTTCGACGCCTGCCAGGTCCCGCTGTTTGCGAAACGGCTCGCGGACCTGGGGCGCGAGACCGTCGTCGTAGCCGGGATCGAGAGCCATATATGCGTGGCGCAGACGGTGCTGAGCCTGTTGCCGTCCTACGACGTTCACGTTATCGCCGACGCGGTGGGGTCGAGGGCCCCGGCGAACAAGCAGGTCGCACTGGAAAGGATGCGCTTCAACGGCGCGACCATCTCGTCGACGGAGATGTTCATCTACGAGGTCCTCAAGAGGGCGGGCACCGAGGAGTTCAAGCAGGTGCTGAAACTGGTGAAATGACGCCCCGGCACCGGCGACCGGTACCGTGGAGTGCCAATTGAAAAGCATCAAGCGGGTCCTCGCGCTCACGCTGATTCTGTTCGCTTTCTGGTTTCTGCTCACCGCGAAGGTGACCGCCTGGCATATCGCGGGGGGGCTGCTGGTGTCGCTGGTGCTGGCCGGGTTCGCCAACTCCATGGTGCCGCCGCACATCGAGAGCCACGTCAACCCCGGGTTTACCCTGCGTCTGCCGGTCTTCTTCGCCCTGCTCCTCTGGGAGATCGTCAAGGCCAACTGGGACGTGTTCAAGAGGGTCGTCAGGCCGAGCTTCCCGATCGACCCCAGGATAGTCGAGTTCGACTCGTACCTGGAGTCCGACTCGGCCCGCACGGTCCTGGCCGGGGCTATCAACCTGACGCCCGGCACGGTCACGCTGGAGATCGACGGCGCGCATTTCTTCGTGCACTGCCTGGCCGAGGCGCACGATGCCGACCTTGCCGGGGGCAGGCTCGAGCGCATGGTCGCGTGGCTCTTCGCCGAGGGCCCCGCCGGGGAGCGGAGGCTCAGGTGAGGCAGTTCTACCTCGGCGTCACGCTGGCGCTCCTCTTGAACACCGTGCCCTGCATCTACCAGGCTATCAAGGGTCCAACGATCCAGGACACCCTGGTGAGCATCAACATACTCAACACCAAGACCGTGGCCATAATGCTCCTGCTCTCCGCGTTCTTCGGGCAGGAGCTGTACCTGGACGTCTCTTTCGTGTTCGCGTTTCTGTACCTGGTCGTCGTCTACGGAATCTCCCGCTACATGGAGGGAACAGGAGGCGGACTTGATAAGCTTGATCAATGACATCCTGGTCGTGGCCTTCGCCTCGGTAGGGGTCGTCTTCTTCCTGGGGGGCACGATCGGGCTCCTGAGGTGTCCCGACGCCTACTCCAGGCTGCACCCGGCCACGAAATGCGACACCATGGGCGCCTGCTCCGTCGCGCTCGCCCTGTCTCTCGACGCGGGGTGGGACATCGCGGTTTTCAAGCTGATCCTGGTCATACTCATACTGCTGCTGACCAGCGCTCCCTCGGGTCATTCGGTGGGGAGGAGCGCTTTTCTGGCGGGCATACCCCCGGCCGGCAGGCCGACGAAGGCTTAAGGAGGCAGAGTGCTCTGGCTGGTGAACCTGGTCCTGTTGCTGCTGCTACTCGCGACCTCCATCGCCGCCGTCTTCCTCGAGGACCTGCTGGTCGCGACGGTGCTGCTGAGCGGGCAGGGCCTTCTCATGGCCCTGCTGTGGACGAGGCTCGGTGCCCCCGACCTCGCCCTCATCTACGTTGCGCTGACCGTATGCGTTACTACGGTGATGCTCGTCATCACCGTGAACCGCACCTCGCGGGACGAGGAGGAGCGGTGACAAGGAAAGCCGTGCTCATCGCGGGACTCACGGTCCTGGCCGCGGCCCTGCTGTACGCGGTGGCGCTGATGCCGCGGATGGGGGACGCCGGCGCCCCCGACAAGACCTACGCCGTCCCGAGGTACGTCGAGCGGGGCCTCGAAGAGGCGGGCAACAGGAGCATCCCAAACGACGTTTTCCTGAACTACAGGGCTTACGACACCCTGGCAGGCGTCATAGCGATGTTCACCGCACTGTGCGCTGCGATGCTTGCGCTCGACGGGACCAGAAGCGGCGCCGGCCCGGCGGGTCCGGGCCCGGTGGAAGTGTCCAGCAGCGTGATGCTGCGCACCATAGCGGTCGTGCTGGTCCCCCTGACCATACTGTTCGCCGCGTACGTTTCCCTCATGGGGGCCAACACGCTCGGATACAGCCTCCAGAGCGGCATCCTGGTGGGCGGCGCGATCGTCCTGATGACCCTCGTTTTCAGCCTGCTGGAGACTTCACGAAAGCTCGGGCCGGGGCTGCGCACGGTCTTCGAGAGCGCGGGGGTGGCGGTCTTCATGGCGGTGGGACTGGCCGGGGTCGTGCTGGGAGCGCACTTCCTCACCCTCTCGCTCCCGGGCTTCGCGGGAAAGGGGCTGCAGGTGGAAAGGGCGGTCCTGATGTACGCGCTGGACCTGGGCATAGGAGTAAGCGCCGCCGGGATAGTGACGTCGATCATCTTCGCTCTGATGAGGGAGGGTTGACGTGCACGGCGACAGCGTCCTTCTCAACCTGAACTACGCGGGGGCCGTGCTGATAGTCGTGCTGGGGCTCTACTGCGTCGCGGCGAGGCGAGATCCGGTGAAGAAGGTGATCGGCCTGGTCATCATGCAGAGCGGCGCGTTTCTGTTCCTGGTTTCGATGGGGCTCGTGGGGAGCGGAGAAACCCGCGTCGTAATGCCGGGATTCAGGGCCGCCACGCTGGTGAACCCTGTCCCCCATACGATGGTCCTCGTCGGGATAATGGTCTCCACCGGTGTTACCGCGCTGGCCCTGGCCCTCGCGGTGAAGACCCGTGCCGGCGCGAGGCGCGGGGTTGAAAACACAGCCGGGCGCGGGGACGGGGAACCTTGAGCTTTTTCGCGCACCACCCCATCATGCTTGTGGCGGTGCCACTGGCCTTCGCCGCCGTGTGCCCGCTGCTCGGGCTGTGGAGGCGCGACCTGTGTTACTGGTGGGCACTGCTGGGGGCGGCGGCGACCTCCTTCTGCGCCTGGGCGCTTGTGGGAAGCGCAAGGGCGGGCGTGGCCGTAGCCTACGACCTCGGGGACTGGCCGCCGCCGTGGGGGATACGGCTGAGGATCGACCGTCCGGCGTTGATGGTCGCCTGCGCCGTGACGTCGGCGGTCCTGCTGATGATGGTCTACTCGTACAGGCGTTCGTCCTGCGCGGGTGGGGCCGCCCGAAGGCCTGGGGTGTACTCCTGCACGCTCATGCTTCTGGGGACTGCCGGGGCGCTGGGAGTTATTTCGAGCGGCGACCTCTTCAACATGTTGTTGTTCGTGCAGGTCACGGGTGTCGCGGCGGCGGGGTTTGTCGCCGCGCGTGGCGGTTCGAGGGCGGCGCGGGCCGCGTTCGGATACCTGGTAGCACTGACGGGGTCGGCGGTCATGTTCCTGCTGGCCACGGGCCTGCTGTACAGCGTGACCGGCGCCCTCGACATGAAGAAGATCTCGCTCCAGTTGCAGGTCTTGAAACAGGGGTATGTGCCCGTCGCGGTCGTATCCCTGGTCGTGTCCGTCCTGGCGCTTGCGGTGCCCTCCGCCCTGTTTCCCGCGAGCTGGTGGCTTGCCGACGCCGCCACGGCCTCCGAGGAGCCGGCCGGGGCCCTGCTTGCGGGGACCGTGGTCTCTGTGTGTTGTTTCACCTTTTTCAGAGTGCTTTACTCCGTCTTCTCCCCGGGGCTTTCGAAGGTCGAGACGGCGAGGTCCATGACCGCCAATACCCTGGCATGGGTCGGAATGGCCGCGTTTGTCTTCGGCGCGGTGACCGCCCTCTTCCAGGACGACCTCGAACGCATGGCGGCCCGCTGCTCGATCTCCCAGGCGGGCCTGGTGGTCACGGGTATCGCGGCGACTTCTCACCGCGCGCTCGCCGGCGGCCTGCTCGCGGTCGTTTCGGGTGTCGTGGGGATTTCGTGCATGTTCCTGTCGGCCTCGGCGCTGACTCACGGTTGTGACGTTTGCGGAGTGCGAGATCTGCGGGGGATGGGCAGGCGGCGTCCGGTGGCCGCGTCGGCGTTCGCCCTGGCGTCGCTCTCGCTCGTGGGAGTCCCGTTCACCATCGGCTTCACCGCGAAGTGGGAGCTGGCGGGAGGGCTGCTGGACAGGGGTTGGTACGTGCCGGTACTGCTGCTGTTTCTCGGGAGCGCCGCGGCACTGCTCTGCCTGGGCAGGGTTGTCTACCTGCTGTTCGCAAAGGCCGAGGCGGAATGCGCCGGCCGGCCGCCGCTGGCGATGTCCGCCGTTTCACTCGCGTTCGGCCTCGGGGCCGTGGCGCTGGGAGCGCTGGGACACGTCCTCACCACCTGGCTCCTGGAGGCAATCCGTCCCCTCCTTACCTGGTGAAGTCGGAGATGGGGGTGCCCTCCACGTCGAAGTCCTCGAAGTTCACCAGAGAGACGTGTGCCCCGCCGGATTCCAGGTAGACACGCCTGTAGACGTCGGCCACGGACAGGTTCCTGCTCCTCGACGCGGCCTGGATGAACGCCGCGGTGAAGCGGTCCGCCAGCCAGACGTGCAGTGCGCTGTCGTAGTTAGCGGGCGTCGCCGTCTCGCCATGCGAAGAGGCGGTCATGGCGACGGCGCGGGGGCTTCGCAGGGCACGGCAGAAATCGGCGCCCTCGTCGAGCTGCGCCAGGACCAGAAGCTGCCGGCAGCGCCCTGACTCGGACATCTTCTCTATGACTTCGCTGAACTCCCCGGGCGTCTCAGGCGGGCTCCCGGAAAACGTCAGGTCCGAGCCCTGGACGTCGCCCGAGATGAACACCAGGACGTCGGTGTCGGCGGTGCTTCGCAGCACGGGCCCGCCTCCGTCCGCCGGGGAACCGAGGAGGACGTCCCGGAAGTTCTCGCGCGTCACCTCGTCGCCGGAGTAATCGACGACGGCCCCGGCCCGCAGGTCCGTCCCGCCCAGCCTGTCCAGGACTTCGCCGCGGTGCACGTTGCCGCCGTCGGTCTTGACGTCATCGGCCATCATCAGGACGATGTCGTCGTCGGCGACGCCCCTGCTCTTTAGCATGTGGTACAAAGCGAGGGCGTCGGCCTGGTGCCTGTATCGGTCCAGCCCGTAGCTGCTGGCCAGGAGGACCGCCTTGAGCCCTCTCCTCGAGGCGAACGACGGGGCGCCGGTCGGCATGCCCTTCTGGTAGTTCATGAAACGCGGGCTTGGCAGCGCAGAGGCCTCCGGTGCGCCAGGTTCCACCAGGGCCGCGGGCGCTATCTCGTCGGAGGAGATGACCGACTGCAGCTCCATCTCGCCTCCCACGACTTTCCAGTGGGCGTAGTAGGTGTCGACCGTATCGACGCCGTACCGCCGGTCGAAGACCAGCGGCCCCGTCGCCCCGGACAGAGCGGGCAGGCCGCCCTTGAGGATTTCTTTGACGGTCGCGCTCACTCCCCGCAAGGTGCAATCGCACGTCTTCTGTTTGCCGGTTACGACGTCCATGAAGGCGTTGTTGACGGACCCGGTTCCGCCGGCGCGCCACCGTCTCGCGGCTGTGGCCGCTGCCAGCAGAAGCGCGTCGTACGTCTCGGCCGACCAGGCCTCCGGTTCGCGCCCGAACACCTTCCGGTACTGCCTGGCGAAACCGGAGTCGGAAGGCCCGGACGGCGTCACGCCCTCGAAGCCCTCCGCCGCGGCGCCCCGCATCCTGAAGAACGAGGGCTGCATGGCGGCGTCCGTCGAAAACACCGCCGGTCCCGGCTCTAGGGCGTCGACCGCCCGCATGTTGTTCTCCGCGTCTGAGGGGAAGGCGGCCAGTAGAATGCATTCGGGCCCGGCTTCCGCGGCGGACGCCACCACCGACGACACGTCAGCCTGCCCGGGGGCGAATGAAGCCACGCCGAGAAGTTCCATGCCCATCTCGCGGGCGAGGAACCCCGTCCAGTCGAGGAAGGTCCGCCCGTATGTCGTATCCTCGTAGACGAGTGAGAGCTTCTCCACGCCCCTCGCACGAAGGATGTTCAGGATGGTGTTGGTCTGGGCGACGTCGCTCTGGCATGTCCTCGCGAAGCACCCCCTTCCGGAGAACGCCCTGAAAAGCTCGTCCGACGTCGCGCAGGGGCTCAAGAGCAGCTTGCCGGCGCGCTCGAACTGCGGGGCCACCGTCATCGCTTCGCGGCTGGTCATCGGGCCGATGGCGACCTCCAGCGACTTGTCGGAGAGCAGCTCCCTGGCGATGTCGGAGGCGTCGACCCCGAAGGTGTCGCGGTAGACGAGTTCGACAGAGAAGCCCGTGCCCTCGAGACCCGAGTTGATGCCCGCCGCCTCCCAGTCGAGGACTCTCTCCCAGTCCAGCGGGCGGTCCCCGGTCAGCGGGAGCATGACCCCGATCTTCGCCACCCTGGGCGAGGTCGCGATCCCCCCACCGCCGCAGGAGGAGGCGCACAGGCAGCCGGCGGCAAGGGCGCATGTCAGAAAGGCGGCGGGTAGTCTTTTCATGGCAGAAATTATACGGCAGGACCCGTCACTCGAGGGCCGCGCAGCCGGTCGATCACCTCCCCGTCAACGGTGTAAGACGTCCCGCCCCGGCGGTCGGTTTCTTCCTGGTGCGCCGCCGCTCCGGCGGCCCGGGGTCCCCGCGGGGCGCCTGGGGGTCGGGTTCCTTCCCGCGCCGGGACTCGCCGCACTCCCTTGCCGCGGGCCGTTTTTTGGCGGCAGGGGGTTGCGCGCGGGAGCCGCAGGGGATAAAAGAAAGAGAAGCGGGGTTTCAATGGTTGAGCGGCGCACCGGCGAAGGGAGAAAAGGTCATGAAAAAAGCGGCCGTCATGGCGATGGTGGCGGTGCTGGCGCTGGTAGCCTGCGCGCTCACCGGCTGCGGTGATTCCCCGGAACAGGAGAAACGCGCGCTTGCCACCGACCTCAAGAGCCTCCAGGCGAGCCTCACCGAGCTCGCGGACCCGGACACATACAGGTCCTACGAGACGTTCGACAGGGCGTGGACGGAGATCCAGGACCAGTACGAGAAAGTGGTCGCCGACGCCGAGAAGCTCGAAAAAACGGACATCGCCGACTTGAAGAAAGCGTACGCCCGGCTCAAGAACGCGCTGGCCAACGTGAGCAGCGCACAGGGCCTCCAGCAGAAGGCCAACACGATACTGACCGCAAGCAGGGAGTTCCTGACCGCCCTGCAGCGACTCATCAACAGCGTGAACCCGCCGGAGTGAGCGGCGGCGCGCGAGCCGCGGCGCGCGAGCGGCGGCGGGGCGCCCGTATTCGTTCCCGGAACACCCACGTCCGTGCCCCCCGGGGCCGCGCTCACGGACTTCTCCTGATATTCCGGCCTTCCCGCATTGACTGTATTCCTTATACACGTTAGAAATCGGGACGCAAGGGTAAAAAGGCATTAGTCTGCCTGGCCGATAGATGGCCCGTGATGCCCGGGTACAACCCGGCCTCGAGCGGGCCACAGCAGTGTGCCGCAGTCATGTGACTTCATTCAGTCTCATGTGTGTGATAGAGTTCTGCTCTGTGGCACTCTGTCGTGCGGGCAACGGGGAGGTTGATTATCGTGGCTATCCTTGACCACCGTTCCGTTCGTTCTGTGGCGATCGGCTGCTCGGCGGCGGCGCTCCTGGTGCTGCTGCTTACCGGCGTGGTCTTTTCCGGGGTAGCCGGCGCCCAGCCGGCGCTCTCTGTGACCAAATCCGGCGGGAAGGTCCTCCTTGGCGGGGAGGCCACCGTGCGCATCACCGTAACGAACACCGGGAACGAACGCGGGTTCAACCTGGAGATCACCGATACTTTCACCTCCATTCCGCTGAAGCCTGACGATACGAACAAGGCGGTCGAGTTCGTTTCGGCCGCGACCCCGGACGGCCCGCTGACCCCCACTTCCGTGACCACCGACCCCATCACCAACGCGCTCAAGGTGCGGTTCGACAGCATCCGCGACCTGATGCCCACCGAGAGTGTGACCATCGACCTGGTAGTGAGGACGACCGACCTGGAGTGGGCCGTCGGTGACTTGCTCCACGACGAGGCGGTCGCCAGGGTCAACACCAGGGCGGACGGCGGCGGCGACTGGATAGACGGCAGCGCCTCCGCCGACATCGAGGTCATCCCCATCAGGATGGTGACCAAGACTGCGAACCAGTCCACGGCCGCAAGACAGGCTACCGGCTGCGGGGAGCTCCCTGCCGGCGGCTGGCCGTTCTCCTACACCCTCGAGGTGCGCAACAACGAAGTAAACACCACCAATATCGTGGCGGTAACCGACGTGGTGCCCGACGGCGTGGAGTACCTGGGCATCCTCGCCGGGAGCCCGCCGACCACTGTGTCGCGCGACAACGCGACGGGCAGGACCACCCTGACCTGGAAGATCGGCGACATGGCCCCCGGGGCGACGTGGACCGTGCGGTACTCCGCGGGCATCCGGTACGATTACTTCGGAACCGACAACGGCGGCACCAACCGGCCGTACAACGACTATAGCGGCACTCCGGCGCTGGGCGCGCCGGTTCCCGACGGGACCAGCTTCCGTAACACCGCCGACCTGAGCGCGGAGTACCTCGGGGATCCGGTTTCCGACAGCGCCAGCGCGCGCGTCACCGCCGCCTACCTGACGATCGCCAAGAGTGTGGATCCCACTACCTCGGGCAACGGCGGGACCGTCCACTTCACCATCACTTACACGGCCTCCTAGTACTACGATGGGAGCGGGCTGGTCATTACCGACACCCTGCCGGACGGGCTGACTTACGTGAATAACAGCGCCAGCACGCCCCCCGATTCCATCCAGACGGATACCCCCGGTCCCGGACAGACGAGGCTCATCTGGAACACCCTGGCCGACCCGGCTGCGGGATCGCAGGCTTCGATAACGTTCGATGCCACCGTGGACGACGAATGGTCCGACCCGCCGAACCCGGACCAGCAGCGGATACTGGCCGGCGACACGCTCGTCAACTGCGTGAGGATGAACGCGGACTGGGCCGACACTCTGGACACCGCCAGGACCGGCGACCTCGAGGAGGAGTGCCGGGCGTCGGTCGTGACCATAGGCCCGAGGCCGTTGTTCACCAAGGAGGCCGCGCTCGATAACGCCGGCTCTCCGGGCCCCTACTCCCACGCCGTGAGCGCGACGGTGGGGGATACCGTCTGGTTCAGGGTGCGCGTCAACACCAATGACGGGTCCGGCCCCGCCGTAAGCGATACCCAGTTCGGGAACGTGGACGTCGTGGACTGGATCCCCCAGGGCACCCAGTACGTCGCCTCGTCCGCATCGATGAATTATCGGGCCGGTGGCGATTTCCACTACGACCCCCCGGACGTCAAGTTCTCTTCACGGTATAATGACCAGCCCCAACCCGTGTCCTCCGGTGCCCTGCAGGGCGCAGCCTGGTCGCTCGGCAACATCTCCGCGGGGGGCTGGTGGGAAGTCGAGTTCCAGGTGGTGGTCCAGGACGCCTCCGCGGTCGCGGGCGGAGACCTGGTTTACGACTACGGCAAGCTCTCCGGGGAGAACTCGTTCAACTCCCAGTATTCCCAGAGGGATGTGGCCTCCATCACCTATTCCGAACCGGACCTCAAGGTGAAAAAGGAGGTCACCGGCACCCCGACGCCCCTCGGCGCGGGCTCCAGCGTGGATTACAGGATAACCCTGAACAACGAGGGCACGGCGGCCGCGCGGAACGTGCTGGTAACCGATACGCTGCCTGTGGGGATGAGAGAGTTCGACCCTACGACGGGAACGGTCACGGTAACACGCGGAACCACGACTCTGGTCGAGGGCACCGACTACGAACTCTCCTACACGCCCGCTACCGGTGTATTGCTCATCGACTTTGATAACGGGGCCGGCATCGATACCGAGATACCGCCTCCTCCTTCGGACGACAGCGTGGTGACCATCGACTATACCGCGCGGGTGGACGGCGACACCGGGGCCGGCGCCTCGCTGACGAACGTGGCCGCCGCCACGTTCAGCGCCCAGAAGAGCGGGAGCACGCCCAACCGGGACTACGGCCCGGTGACGGCCAGCGCCAACATCACTCTGAACACCATGAAGATCGACAAGAGCATAGTCAGTGCCGACCATGTGCCCATCGGCAACGGCGCGCTAAGCCAGGTCACCTACCGCCTTACGGTCACCGTGCCCGCCGGGCAGGTCGCGAACTTCGGCTCCAGCAACAGGGTCCGGGACGTCGTGGACCAGGGCGCCGGGTTGATGTACATCACCGGCAGCACCAAACTCGCGGACGTCAGCGGAAGCCCGGGCACGCCGGCCAGGTTCACCGATATGGCCCACCCGACGGACATGGACCCGGCGGTCACACGCGTCGCGCCACCCAGCCCCTCCTACACCATGAGCTGGGACCTTCGCAACGACATCGACAACAGCGGCCGGGCCGACGACTACGTGTTCCAGATCGAGTTCAAGATGCTGGCGAACGGCCTCATCGACCCGGCGGGAAGCGCCACCAACCCGTCCAACTGGTACTTCTGGCCGAACACCGGCGGCGACCCTGCCAACGCCAACAACCGCCTCCGCGACAGGGCCGACTTCAGGTGGAACAACAAAACGACTACCGACACGGTCTACTCGGACTACCGGTACACGTACCTCCAGCAGCCGTACCTGCGGTTGACCAAGAGCAACGACAGGCAGGGTCCTCCCGCCGTCCCGGTGAGGGCGGGCGAGACCGTGCGCTACACCATCAGCATCATCAACAGCGGCCAGACCACCTCGTACAACAACACCGTCGTGGACACGCTTCCGGCCGGCATGCGCGCGGCCACGCCGGCGACGGTATCGGTTACTCTCGACGGCGCTCCACTGACCGAAGGAACCGACTACTCCCGCTCATATGACAGCCTGACCGGGGTGCTCACCTTCGACTTCGAGGGAGGCTCCTCGGCCACGGACATCCCCGCGGGGCAGACGCTGGTGATCGTCTACGACGCCCAGGTCAACGGCGACGTCGGCTCCGGCGCGTCCATGACCAACACCGCTTACGTCGAGTACTACTCCGAGGACGGCGGGAGCGGGCGCCACGTGGAGAACGGCTCCGACTCCACCAACAGCAACCGGGGCTCTTCGACGGTTCAGACCCCGACCGCCACGGTGACCAAGGCGATCGTCGGCCCGAACCCCGCCCGTATTGGCGAAGTGGTCGACTACCGGCTCACGGTGACCGTGCCCGAGGGCACCGACCTCTACAGCCCGACGATAGTGGACGTCATCGAGGCCGACGGCATCGAGTACAAGGCGGGCTCCTCCTCGCTCGGTTACGTTTCCGGCAGCCCCACGGCGCCGGCGGCGTTCTCAGGGAGCAGCGATCCTTCGACGAATTACGGCACGCCCACCCCGGGGGCCACTTTCACCTGGGCGCTGAACGACGTGAAGAACACCGGCGCCGGGGTGAGCGGCGATTACGTCTTCACGCTGGACTTCAAGTGCACCGTGACCGGCCTGATAACCCCGGTCAGCGGGGGGGGAAGCGCAACCGACCAGAATAACTGGAACTGGTGGTGGAGGACCGGCGGCAACCCCACCGTCAACAACACCGCCAGGGACACCGGGACCGTCAACTGGAACGACGGGACGCAGAACCGCAGCGCGTCCTCGAGCCGCCTGACCCAGAACGTCCACCAGCCTAACCTGGACCTGGTCAAGGGACACACCGGGTCCTCGACGGTTGCCGGGGGTGGCGTGGTACCTTACGTGATCACCATCACCAACAGCGGCACCTCGACCGCTTACGAGGTGGTCGTCGAGGACATCCTCGACATCGGCATGCGCGGCACCGACCCCTCCGCGAGCGTTACCGCGACGCTTGACGCCGTCCCGCTTACGGCGGGGGTGGACTTCGTCGCCGGCTTCGACTCCGGCAGCGGCAAGCTGACCGTCGACTTCACCCTCGGCTCCGGCGGGCCGACCGTAGTACCGGCGGGCCAGGTCCTTGTGGTCGGGTACGACGGCACCGTCAACAGCGACATCGGAGCGGGGGCGACCCTGGCCAACATCGCCTCGGTGGCGTTCGCCTCCGGTACCGGCGCCGACGCCCGCCGGGTGCCCACCAACACCAACGTGTCCGAGCGCAACACCGACGACGACAGCGTCATGACTCCCGCGCCTACCATCACCAAGGCGCCGAACGTCGCCGGCGCCAACCTCGGAGCGCCCTACCGCTACACGGTAGAGGTCATGGCCCCCGCGCGGACCACCCTCTACCAGGCCGAGGTCACCGACACGGTGGTCGATGGCCTTACGGTTGACGGGCTTACCACCTACCTGGACGGGAACCCCCAGGCGATCGGCACTGTGGAGGCAACGCCTCAGGGCAACGGCACCACCATCGTGACCTGGAATATCAACAAATGGGAAAACGCCACCCCGGCCGACCAGTACCTGCGCCTGGAGCTTGACGTCCACGTGAACCGGGAGTTCCATAACTCCACGCCGGTGAGGGGACTGCCTCCGCAGACCACCTTCGCCAACAGGGCCTCCCTCGGCTGGGACGACGCCGGTTCCGGGGGGACGCACCGGACCCTGCACGCCGATTCGCCGGTGGTCACCGCTACCGAGCCGCACCTCGTCCTCACCAACGTGAACGACGCGGCCGCCCCGGTCGTCGGCAACCAGGCCGTCCACTACACCATCGAGGTCACCAACAACGGCACCGGGACCTCGTACCGGAACAACCTGGTGGTGACCTTCCCCGTCGGCATGAGGGGCAACGCCCCGGTGCTCGCCCAGTTGACCCTGGCGGGCACTCCGCTGGTGGAGAACGCCGACTACTGGGTGAGCTGGAATCCCGCGACCGGCGAGCTGACGATAGACCTTGATAACGGCGCTTCACAGACGAACATCCTCACGGGTGCCGGCAACAGGCTGGTGGCCAGTATCACCGCCAGCGCGTCGCAGGACGCTGGCGCCGGCGCGACGCTGGATACCCTGGCCTCCATCGGCTACAACTCCTGGACGGACTCCAACGGAAAGGAGACGCCGCGGACGGACGACCCGGCCGACGACAACACCAAGGTGTCCTCGATCACCATGCGGAGGGCCTCCGTAGAAAAGGGGCATGACGCAAGCGGCAACATCACCACGATCGGACACGCCTTCACCTACAAGGTGGCGGTGACGGTGCCCGCGCGCACCACCCTTTACGGACCCATCGTGACAGACACCCTGCCCGACGGCCTCACCGTCACCGCCGTCACCCCGTCCACCGGGACGGCGGACTTCCAGGAGAACCCGCTCGACGGTACGACCGAGGTGACCTGGGAGATCGGCGGGAGCGCCGGTTACTTCACCAACGACAGCGACAGCCCGGTGCACCCCGACCTGCTTATCTCGGTGCGCGTTGACCGGCAGCATTTCGGCGGGAGCGACGTCCGGGCCGGCGACTTGTTCGCCAACACCGCCGACCTGGAGTGGTACGACGCTTTGAGCGGCGGGACGCTCCAGGAGGATTCCGCCGGCGCGCCCGGCGTGACCGTGCGGGAGCCGGACCTGGTCGTCGAAAAGAGCGCCGACGACCCGACGCCGGAAGCCGGTGGGAAGGTCAACTGGGTGATAACGGTGCGCAACGACGGGCTGTGGCCCGCCTACGACGTAACGGTTAACGATACTGTCGATTCGCACCTGACCTATGACGCCGGGACGATCTACGGGCCCGGCGCGACGGACATCGACCCGGTGAACCTGACCTGGTACGTCCAGACCGACCACGGCCCCATCCTCCCCGGCGAAACGGTGACGCTGGGCTACCGGGTGACCGTCAACGGAGGGGTGACCCAGGGCCAGGTAATCCGGAACACCGCTTCGGTTCCCTCTTACAACGGGGACCAGCCCCAGGAATACGGCAGGGAGTACGGGCCCGCCGAGGACACCGGCGGCGTGACCGCCAGAGCGGCTTCGCTGGCGGTGGTCAAGGATGTCACCGATAACCCGAACCCCGACTGGGGCGAAGAGGTTACCTACCGCATCACCGTCACCAACAACGGTGACGCCGATGCCCGCGACGTCGGGATACGGGACACGCTGCCTTCGCCGCACTTCAGCTACGTGCCGGGGAGCACCAGCGCTGCCTGGCCCGGTGGAACCTCGACCGACGACCCGTCGGGCACCGACCCGACGTGGACGTGGTCGCTCGACGCCACTCTGGCCCCGGGCGAGCAGTTGGTCCTCACGTTCCGGATGCGCGTGGACCAGTGGGCCGCCTTCGGCACCACGGCGAACACCGCGGTCGGGTTCGGCGAGGACGGCACCGGGACCCCGCTGCCCGAGGGCGGCGACACCACGGACATAGAGGTGAAACAGCACCCCTCGGTGACGGTGGTGAAGACCCTGGACGACCCGGACGGGTACGTGCCGGTAGGGAATGACTTTTCCTACACCATAACGGTCACCAACTCCGGTAACACCAACGTGCCCTCCGTTCCCCTGACCGACGCATACGACCCGGCCTACATGGAGTTCAGGAGCGCGACGTTGACGCCGTCGAGCCAGGCGCCGGGCAGCGTAGAGTGGTCCGACCTCTCCGGCGGCGCGGGGCTGGCTCCGCAGCAGTCGGTAACGGTGACGCTCACCTTCCGTGCACTGCAGGCCGGAGGCACGCCGAACACCGACGACACCGCCGAAGTCGACACCACCGACAGCGAGGGCAACCCGGTGTCCGGCGACGACACCAACAACCGCCTGGTCCTCACCGACCCGCGGATCGAGGTTACCAAGACCCTCGACCACCCGGACAGCTTCGTCCCGGTGGGCGACGAGCTCACCTACACCATCCACGTCGAGAATACCGGGGACACCGACGTCGTCCAGCCGGTACGGCTCGTAGACACGTTCAACCCCGGGTTCCTGGAGTTCCTCGGGGCCAGCCCCGCGCAGAGCGCGGTCGGAGCCGGGGCGGTCACCTGGGAGGACATCTCCCTCGGGGCGGGCATCCCCTCAGGCTCATCGGTTGACGTGACGGTGAGGTTCCGGGCCCTGAAGGCCGGGAGAACCCCCGATACCGACAACAGGGCCGACGCCTCGGCCGTGGATGTCAACGGCGACCCGGTTTCCGGGCAGGACGTCAACACCGGCCTGGTGCTGACCAACCCGCGGATCGCGCTGCAGAAGACCCTGGGTCCGAAACAGGCGACGCAGGTCAAGGTCGGCGCCGAGGTCACCTTCCGGTTGATCGTCTCCAACACCGGAGACACCAGGGTGATGGCGCCCGTGCCCGTCCTCGACAGGTACAACAAGGCCTATCTGAGCTTCGTGCGGGCGTCGGTTGCCCCCGACCCCGGCGGCAAAGAGGGCACGCTCAAGTGGTCGGACATCAGCGCCGGCCGTGGCTTCAAGCCCGGGCACTACAAGATAATCGACGTGGTCTTCAAGACCCTGAAAGAGGGCACTGCCCCGAACACCACCAACACCATGACCGTGCCCGAGCTGGTTGACGAGCACGGCGACCCGGTGGCCGGCGGTAGCTCCAGCGCCTACCTCAACGTCGGCGCGGAGAAGGTGCTGGGTTCGACCGACTGGTTCGTGGCCGAAGGGTCCACCGGCGGAGGCTTCGACACCTGGATCCTGCTGCAGAACCCCCAGAAAGCCGACGCGAACGTCGAGGTCGTCTTCACCACACATGAAGGGCCGCGGCAGCCCGAGAAGGTCGTCGTGCCCGGGAAGACCCGCTACACCATGCGCATCCAGGACTTCGTGCCCGACGACTTCCACGTCTCGACGATAGTCAAATCCGACGTCCCGATAGTGGTCGAGCGAAGCATGTACTGGGACAAGAGGTTCTGGGGCGCGTCCGGCGTCGCCGGGGTCCCCCAGCCTTACGAGATGAAGGCGGGCCACGCGAACGGCGGCACGCCGATGGATTCGGTGGCGCTCGCCCGTCCCGACACCAGGAAGACGATGTACTTCCCCGAGGGCTCGACGGCGTCCGGCTTCGACACCTGGATACTGCTGTGCAACCCGGGCAACGCCGACGCCCACGCCAGGCTCTCGCTGATGACCCCTTCGGGGGCCGCGGACGGCGGGACGGTCCTGGTCCCGGCGCTCAGCCGGCAGACGGTCCACCTGAACGACCTGCTCCCCAACGTGGATCAGGTCTCCGTCCGGGTGGCTTCCGACCAGCCGATAGTCGCGGAGCGCTCGATGTACTGGGACCCCAACGCGGAAGCGCTGGAGCCGTACGAGATGAAGGGCGGCCACGCCAGCCCCGGTTCCTACGATACCTCCAGGGAATGGTTCATCGCCGAAGGGTCCACGGCCGAAGGCTTCGAGACCTACGTGCTGGTGCAGAACCCCGGAGACGCCTCCGCGCGTGTCACCGCGACGTTCATGACGGCCAAGGGCGTGGCGGCGGAGAAGACGGTGAAGATGCTGCCCGGCTCGCGTTCGACATTCAGGGTTTCGGAGTACGTGGATGGCGACTACCACGTCGCCACCAAGGTGACCGCGGACCGGCCGGTGGTGGCCGAGCGCTCGATGTACTGGGACAAGCGCGTCACCTCCTCGGTCCCCCTGATGAGCGAGGGCCATTCGGCGACCGGCTGTACCGCATGCGGCAGCAAATGGATGGTCCCCGAAGGTTCGACCGGCGGAGGCTTCGATTACTGGGTGCTCGTCTCGAACCCCAAGGAAACCGACACCGAGGCGACTGTGACCTTCATGACCGCTTCCGGTCCGCGAAAGCCGTTCAAGATCAAGATACCGGCAACCGCGCGATACACCCTGAGGGTCAGCGACTACGTGCCCGACGACTTCCACGTGTCAACCCTCGTCGAGACCGAGGGCAAGATAGTGGTGGAGCGGGCGATGTACTGGGACAAGCGGGTAAGGGCCGGCATACAGCCCTACGAGATGATGGGCGGCCATTCCACCACGGGCGTCGACCCCTGACGGCCGGCGGGTGAAGGAGAGCGCCCCGGTGGCATTCAAGTACAAGGGCGCGGCCCTGTTCGTGGACGACATCGACAGGGCCCGCGCGTTCTACGAGGGCCTGCTGGGGCTGGTGGCGGAGACCGACCACGGGGGTTACGTGACCTACGGCGGCGGCCTGGCGCTCTGGGCGTCGGAGGCCTCCGGGGAAAGCATCTTCTCCAGGCGCGTCGAGAGGGCCGAGCGCGGGACCGGCGAGATGGAACTGTACTTCGAGACCGACGACATCGCCGGTTCCTACGCCCTGCTGGAGCGCGCCGGAACCGCGATGATACACCCGGTCCAGGAGGAGCCCTGGGGCCAGCGCACGTTCAGGTGCTACGACCCCGACGGGCACATCGTGGAGGTCGGCGAGCCGATGCGCGCGGTGGTGGAGAGGCTGGCGGCCGCCGGCGTGCCGCTGGAGAACATCGCCCGGCGGACCACCCTGCCCATGGAGCTCATCCTCCAGATAATCGGCTACCCCAGGTTCTGCTGACCGGGGTTTTCATTCGCAGCGCCGGCAGCGGCCCTCGCCGTTCAGGAGGCCGCCACCGCGCGGCGTTCCTCGGCGCGGCGCTCGCCTCCGGGAAGCCCCGGCTCGCGCTCCGGCGCCACGAGCCGGCCGCCGGATCCGCCCGCCCGGGTTCGCGGCGCCATTTGCTCGACAATGGAATAGAATGTACTAACGGCTTGTACGGAGGTCGGCACGGGAAGGAGAGTCCGTTGCCTGGTCAGGGAAAAGTCCTCGTGGTTGACGACGACGCCTCACTGGTCAAGATGCTGAACATCAGGCTGTGGGCCGAAGGTTACGAGACCGAACTCGCCCTGAGCGGAGCGGCGGCCCTCGCCCTCGCCGCCGAGAACCCCCCGGACCTCATACTCCTGGACATCGCCATGCCCGGGGTGACCGGCGCGGACGTGATCGAGAAGCTCGAGGCCTCCGACAACGGCAGGGCCATCCCCATCGTCATCATGACCGCCTACCCCCAGATGCTCGAAACGGTGAAAGGCCATCCCGCCGTGAAGGAGTGCGTGGTCAAGCCGTTCGACCTGCCCGGGCTCGTCGCCAGGATCAAGGAGATCCTCGCCGCCTGACCCGCGACCGGAACGTGCCGCCGCCGGACACAGGCGTCGTTCACCCTCCACCTGTGTTCCCACTTCACGATCAGGCCTTCTGCTCAGCTAGGGACTGGATGTAGTATCTGTTTCTTCCTTTTCCTCTGAGCCAGATGCAAAGAACCCCGGATCTCTCTGGGGTTCAACGCATAGCATTTCTGATCACCCGCATGCCAGGCAACACAATTATGGACCCCGTACCCACCGCGGGCCCGCGTTCTCGATGCCCGATGTTCATGGTCAGGGCCATCGGCAATATGGCCAGAAACGGCATGGAAGCCTCCCCTCCGCCAACCCGGTCAGTCCTCGCGGTACCTGCCCATGACGCGCTCGCTCAAGCGGACGAACAGCCTGGTGTAGGCGAACCACCCGGCCTGGAAGTGGGTCCTGAAGAAGGCGCTCGCCCGGGCCACCGCCGTCGTCACCACGATGAAGCGATTCTCCCGGACCGCCCTGACGATCTGCCTGGCGGTCCTCTCCGGTGGTTCGGCGATTACCCTGTTCATCCGGGTGAGAGCACGGGCCCCTTCACCGAAGCCCCTGAACACCGCGTTGTCGTATATCGGGGTCCTGACGTTGCCCGGGCAGACGCAGGTGACCCGGATGCCCCGCGGGTATCCCTCCACCATCAGGGCCTCCGAGAGCCCGACCACCCCGAACTTGCTGGTCGCGTAAGGCGCCAGGTAAGGAATGGGGGCGTAGATACCGTTGGCCGACGCGATGTTCACGATGTGCCCCGAGCCGCGCTTGAGCATGTGCCGGTAAACCGCGCGGTCGACGTTGATGGTGCCCCACAGGTTGATGTCTATCATGCGCTTCCAGTCCTCCGGCGTGAGGCACTCCATTCTGCCCATCATGCCGATGCCCGCGGCGTTGACCAGTATGTCTATCCCGCCCATCTCGTCCACCGCCTTCTCCACGGCGGCCTCCACCGCTTCCGCGTCGGCCACGTCCAGCCTCAGGGCGACCACCGGAAACCCGAAAGCCCCCAGCTCCTCCGCCGTCGCCTCCAGGCCGGCCTCGTCGATGTCGCACACCGCCATCGCGGCGGGCCGTTCCCCGGCGAACGCCAGCGCCGTGGCCCGGCCTATGCCGCTCGCGGCCCCGGTGATCATCACCCGGGGCGGTTCTACCGATGCGCCTCTCCTCACTTCGCCTCCCAACCGGCCCGCCGGCGCCGCTTCCACCCTCTTCGTATCGCCCCGCCGGCGCTCCTCCCCCTTGTTCCGACGCCTCAATCGTACTACCTGGCGGGCGGACCGCGCGAGATGTCCTCTGTGAAGCAACCGGCGCCGGAGGCCGGTCCCGGATGAATCCCTGCCGCCCACCGCGGAACTCGTGTCCCCCCAACTTCCACCCCCCACCGCGCACCAATCTCCCCCCACCCGGCGAACCGCACCTTTCCCCGGCGAACCAGTGGCCCCCCGCGTGAAATCATGTGCGTCCCCGGTTGAAATCGCCCCCGGACCATTGACAGCAGCGCCGGGCGGGTTGTATATACGTTCCACTTGTAAATGTTGCCCAATACAAACAACCAGGAGGAGATGACGATCTCCACGGACGGCGAGGAAGAGCTGGATGGCTTCATCTCGGAGGCCTGGATGACGGTTACCAGGCTGATGAAGCGCATCAGGCACGGCGGTCAGGGGGTGTCCGACGAACACGACCTGACCGGCACCCAGTTGTTCGCGCTGTGGCAGATCCGCGAGGGCGGGCCCATGACCATGGGAGAGCTCTCCGAGGTCCTGGCGGTCACACACGGGGTCGCGACGCGGATGGTGGACCGCCTCTGCGACAAGGGCATGTTGACGCGCACCCGGGATGAGGCCGACAGGAGAGTGGTCCGCGTCTCTCTGAGCGAGCTCGGCGAGGAGGTTTCCGCCGGGGCCATAGACGCGGCCATCGGTATTTTCAGGGACGTGTTCAGGAGCGTACCGCAGTCAGACAGGGAGGAGTACCTCTCTTTGTTGAAGAGGATCGAGCAAGCCCAGGAAGGCACGCAGCAGCGGGCCGGTGACAGTCAGATGGAGGTCTCCAGTTGAGCAGGTTCTTCACTTTCCTTGCCTCGCAGTCCGAGAAGCGGCCCTGGCCGGTGGTCATCGTGGCCGGCCTGCTCACCGTCTTCATGCTCGGCGGAATGGGGCTGCTCAAGACCGAGTTCAGCCAGGAGGGCATGATGCCCGCCAAGTACGAGTCGGTCAAGGCGCTCAAAAAAGTGCAGGACGACTTCGGCGGCCTCTTCTACGAGAACGTCCTCGTAACCGCCGACGACGTGACCGGCTTCAAGGTGGGAGGCTTCCTGGCCGGCCTGTCAACGGAGGCCCTGGAGAAAAAGGCGGGGATCAAGAAGGGCCGGATCACCAAGATCGAGACCTACATGGACCCCCTCGAGAAGATGACCCGGATGCAGGGCATGCGGCTGCCTACCGGCGTCATGCTCAGCGAGGCGATACGGCAGTTCATGGCCACCCCGTACGCTCAGGAGCAGCTCCTCGGAAAGACCGTCTCTAACGACCGCAAGGCCACCCTGGTGAAGCTGCAGATCAACCCCAAGCTGAACCAGAAGGATCAGATGAATCTCGCCGTGGACCTGGAGAAGTACCTCGACACCGAGTTGCACGCCATCGGCGCCAGGGGGTATTTCGCCGGAATGGCGTCCCAGCAGAAAGACGCCCAGAAGTTCATGGCCAGGCAGACCAGCCTGCTGTTCGGCATAGCCGTCCTGTACATCATGCTGGTTCTCTACCTGACGTTCCGCAGGGTCTCGGACGTATTCCTGCTGATGTTCGTCATAGTCATGAGCATCGCCTGGACCGTCGGTTTCATGGGCTGGGTGGGCATCGCCTACACCACCATGTCCGTGGCGATAATGCCGCTGATGCTGGGTATCAACATCGCCTACGTCATACATATCCTGAACAGGTATTACGAAGAACGGGAGGAGGGCGGGGACATATTCTTCTCCGCCACCACCGCCGTCAAGACGGTCGGGGTCGCGGTGTTCCTCACGGCCATCACCACCGTCTTCGGCTTCTCGTCTTTCCTGATAACGGACATACCGCCGATGAGGGACTTCGGCCTGGTGTGCATGATCGGCATCTCGATAAGTTTCCTGCTGGCGATCACGCTGCTGCCGGCGCTGGTGGTTCTCCGCGACCGGAGGAAGAAAGCGGAGAGGCTGGAGGAACACCTCGAGAAGATGAAAAAACGCCGCAGGGAGTCGCGCTACGGGACGCTCGTCGACAGCGCGCTCGGCAAGGCCGCCGGGGCCGCGCACCGCCACCCCTGGGTGCTCGCGGTCTGCGTGCTGCTGCTCATCGGATTCGGAGGGTTCTCGGTTGCCAGCGTCAAGACGGGCGCGGACGTCCGCTCGTGGATGCCCAAGGACATGCCCAGCACTAAGGCCGCGGCACTGATCTCAAAGCATTTCGGGGCGCAGGACGCCGACGTCATCCTCGTCAGCGGCGACGTTACGAACCACAAGAACCTGCTGGCTTTCCTGGCGGCGGAAGAGCGGATCGCCGACGACAGTTTCAACCGGAAGGACAGGGTCGGCTCGTTCACCCGCGAGGGCAACATCTCCATCGCCGACGTACTCGCGAACTCCAACGGGGGCAGGTTCCCGGACAGCCAGGGAGCGGTGAACGGCGCCCTCGGCGAGCTCGCCAGGCAGATGGACCTGACATCGATGGTCTCCAGGGACGGCAGGAGCGCCCTCATCATGATCCGCTCGGCGTTCCCCGCGAGCCAGGCGGAGACCTCCGAGAAAGTGAAGATCCTCCGCCGGGCGTCAGGCGAGCTGGCGAAGAAGACCGGCCTCGAAGCTACGCCCACCGGGATAAGCGTCCTGGTGTCCGACCTGATGGGTAACATAGTCCCGACACAACTGGAGACCTCGGGCCTGGCGCTGCTGCTCTGCCTGCTGGTACTGGTGCTGGTGTTCAGGTCGTTCCTCTTCGGGCTGGTCACCATGGTGGTGGTCGTCTGCGGAATGGCGGCCGAGATGTCTTTTCTCTACATCGTAGGATGGCCGCTCGATATCATGTCCGTTACCGTGGCTTCTCTGGTGATCGGAGCCGGAGTCGACTTCGGCATCCACATCACGCACCGGTTCAGGGAGCAGCGCTACGACAAGTGCCTGCCGCTGGAGGAGGCCCTCCAGACCACCGTGCGCCACGTGGGAAGAGCCCTAATCGCCGGGGCGTTCACGACCGCGGGTGTGTTCGCGATACTGGGGATATCCACCATGGAGCCTTTGCGCCACTTCGGCTGGACGACCGCCGTCGGGCTCCTGTTCGCCCTCCTGGGCGCGCTGCTGGTGTTGCCGAGCCTCCTGGTGCTGCTCTCCAGGGTGCTCGACAGGAGGCACGCGAAGGAGCCCGCCGCCGCCGCGGCCGGGGAACCTTCCGGGGCCTGATCCCGTGCGGCGGGGCGCGCCGCATCGAGCGCGCGCGCCTTGCCCCGTGGCCCCACCCGGGGGTTCGGTCGGGCCGTCCCCGAGACTGCCCGCCGGTTTCTAAGCCCGGTGCCGCTCCACCACGATGCCGGCAACCCTCTCGGCGCTTGCCGCCGCCTGTTCCGTGCCGATCCCCCGCGCCCCGGCGTCGCAGCCCACCATGTAGAGGCCTTCGACGGGCGTGACGGGGGACGGCTTGTTGCGGCCGACCTGTCCGGGTATCTGCGCCAGGCCGATGGCGTCGCCCAGCCCGGCGCGCCCGCTGGCCCTGCTGATGTCCTCGGGCCTGGCGGTGAGCTTTTCGATCAGGTGCTTCTCCACGTCGGGGAACAGCCCGAACACGCGCTCGTCGGTCCGCCTGAACGTCCCTTCCTCGGCCCTGCTGCCGAACCAGTTGTGCCCCAGCGTCGCCGCTATCAGCAGTTGCTTCCCGGGTGGGGCGCAGTCCGGGTCGCAGCGGTCCACGACCACCATGAACAGCCCCACGTCGGGAGGGACTTTATCTTCCTCGAAGAGCCTGCCGAGGTCGCCCAGGCGTTCGGCGTCCGGTATGTAGCAGACGTAAGGCGCATCGACCACCTGCCTGTCCAGGAGGTACTTGGTGACCAGGCTCCCCTGTGAGTACTCCAGGCCGTCCGCCTTCTGCACGAACTCCCTGCCCAGCGCCTCTTCGCCGGCGAGGTCTATGGTGCCCCTGATGCCCGCGTCGGATATCACCACGTCGGACGGGAACTCCCTGCCGTCCACCAGCACCCCGCTCACCGAACCCCCGTCGCAGATGATCTTCTCCACCGGTTTGCCGAGCCCCAGCTTTCCGCCGAACTTCTCCAGGGCGCGCAGATACGCCGCCGGTATGGCCCGCGTCGAGCCCTTGACGTAACCGAACGCCGCGTTCATGAACATCTCGCGGAAGCACCATGCGAACTCCCCGGCGGAAGCCCTGTCGTATGGAACGACGAAGAACATCAGGCTGAGAAGGTTGAAGAACCGGTGCAGGTTCTCGTCGTCGGTGTACTCCAGGATGAAATCCTTGATAGTCCGGTCGTCGTGCGCTTCCACGAACGAATCGTCGGCGCGCAGGAGGTTGCGGAACAGGCGGAAACCGCCCAGGAAGTTGACCGGTTTCACGCCGATGTCGCGAGCCATCCGGAAACGGGTCCACAGCGGCCGCATGTCGAGCCGCTGGTGAAAGGAGTTCAACTTCCCGCCGTAAGCGTCGATGACGGTGGCCGCGGGGTCCTGCAGGACGAAATGTATCTCTTCCCCCAGCTCCCTGGAAAGGCGACCGTGCGGGCCCTTGGGCCCCATCGGGAACGCGTGGGCGAAGTTGTCGATGACGAACCCGTCTTTTTCCGTGGCGCTGCACCTGCCGCCGACGAACGAATTGCGCTCGAAGACCCGGACCTCGCAGCCCTCCTTCGCCAGAAGCGCCCCGCAGACAAGACCCCCGATGCCCGCTCCCACCACCGTTACCCGAGGCATTCCATCCATCTTCCCCCCGCTCCGCCGAGCCCGCTCGGCTGCATCCGGCATCTACCGCTCGTTGCAGTGATTATAGAGAAAAAAGCGAAGACCGGGTCCCCGGACGCTCGGGACGAGGTGATGGTGGTGAGGGGCGGATTTGAACCGCCGACACCAGGATTTTCAGTCCTGTGCTCTACCAACTGAGCTACCTCACCACGGATGCAGATATTCGCTTCATGAAGCGAATTTCGACCATCTTACCAGAGTTCCCGAAGGTGGCAACCATATCTATTTCGGCAATTCTTCGGCAACTCGCAGAAGTGGCTTGCCTATTGTACCAGTAATCGGTTCCATAAAAGCGTCGAACTCCTCACACGAACGGTCATACACTTCAGGCAAAATATGACCATACAAATCTTGAGAATATGAGGCTTTTGCGTGTCCAAGTTGCCTGCTAATAAAGAACCAATCTTCGCCGGCAGCTCGCCTTAATCCGACGTTTGTGTGTCGCAGGCAGTGGTTGTTGATATGTCTGACACCAGCTCGGTCACAGGCAGGGTGTAACATTTGCCGTTCAACATGCTGGCGTGTCAGGTGGTTTCCGGATTTGTCAGGAAACACCAAACTTCGCTCGTCTCCATATGTCTTACCCTTCTGTTCCTGCAATACTGGAACAAGAAATTGAGACAGTTTGATTGACCTAAGGCTCGATTTGGTTTTAGGGAGGGTTTCGCCGTGTTCGGGAGAGTGGGTAAATCTAACTTGGATTGTTCTTCTCTCAAGGTCAACGTTCTCCCAACGTAGTGCTGTTGCTTCTCCAATTCTCATTCCTGTCCATAGGTGGAGTTGACCCGCTTTCATTGACACCTCCGTATGAGAGACACTAGGTCTCTG
>CAZEJS010000032.1:0-31767 GCA_964512645.1 uncultured Acidimicrobiales bacterium | reverse complement strand
GGAGTCCCTTGACGGGGCGCGGCCGGTGATGGTGGAGCGGGCCATGTACATGAACGACCGGGGCGGAGGCACCGGGACCGTGGGGTGCTTCTCGGAGTAGGGGCGGCGGCCGCCGGACATTCCGGGCGGACAGGCGCCCGCCCGCCCGGCCGCCCCCGGGCCCCTCAGGGGGCCGCTACCTTCCATTCGCCGTTCTCCCTGACCAGTTTGGTATCGTGGGAAAAGATCTCCCGGCCGCCGTTGAGCACCTTGACCTTGACGGTGGCGCTGTCTCCCTCGACGGTGGATTTGCCGGCAACGACCTTGCCGTCTCCCAGGCTGTTGCTGACACCGGAGTCTGCCCAGGCTTTCTTGTCTCCCAGGCCGGTTTGTATCCGCGTGGACAGGAGCGACCAGCTTGTATCGGCGTCACCGGTGAGAGATGCCTCCCAGAAAGACTTAGCGGCGGCCTCGGGCGTTCCCGACTGCCCTTTGCCGCCGGACCCTCCGCCGCCGCAGCCGGCGAAGGCGAGGACGGCGATGAGCAGCGAGATCCCCAACCCGAACGCGATTGATTTCCTCATGACAGCTCCTTCCGGCGCACCGGCCCATCGGGCCGTGCTGCTGGACTCGTCGGTTGATGGTCGCACTCCCTCCCATTATACTGGGGAGGCTGCCGGTCGGTGGCCGGCCGGAGTTTCAGACCGGGCGCGGGCAGGACCGAACGAGGTGGTCAAGGGTGGCCGCCAGGCGTCATGCCGCTGCGGACCGCGCCGTTGCCCGGACTCATCCGTCCGCACCCGGCGAACCACGGGTGGACGCGGGCGGAACGTGGTATACTAATTACATTGAGCAATATATCGATCCTCCAGTTCTCCTCGCGCAACCCTTTGCCTACAGGAGGTTTTTTGAATGGAACCGGGCGTGAAGCAGATAGTCATAACGGACTACGACCTCGAGAGGCTGAAGAGCCTCATCGGCGGCATGCGCAACAGGGCGCTTCGCGACAGCAAGCACCTCAAGGAGCTCAGCGATGAGCTGGGGAGGGCGGTCGTCGTGAACTCGCAGGAGATACCGCTCGACGTGGTGACGATGAACTCCCGTGTGGTGCTGGAGGACCTCGATTCCGGCGAGACGCTGGAGCTCACGCTCAGTTTCCCCTCGGATACCGACGGCGGTGAGGGCAGGGTATCGGTGCTCGCGCCCATCGGTACCGCGATCATCGGCTACCGGAAAGGCGACGTAGTGGAGTGGGACGTACCCGGGGGAAGGCGCAGGTTGCTGGTGAAGGACCTCCCGTACCAGCCTGAGTCGGCCGGCGACTACGACCTGTAATCTCCCCGTCCCCGGCGGGTCCTCTCTACTGGATCCGCCCGTCTTCGATCAGCCAGGCGATGGTGTCGGCCAGCCCTTCGCGGAAATCGCGGTATTCGAACTCGAACCCGAGGTCTCTGATCTTCCTGTTCGATATCCAGATGCCCATGGTCAGGTAGGTGATCTGTCCCCTGTCCAGAACCCTGCTGCGGGTGTATGAGGGAAAACGCTTCTCCAGGAAGTAGTTCGCGGCGGACACCCCCCGGACCACCTGCTGCCAGAGCGGCATTGGTATCCCGGGCAAGAAACGAACGCGCCTGCCCAGCAGTTTCGAAGCGGTCTCGATCGCTTCCCGGTGGGTGAGCAGGTCGCTATCGGCGACGTTGTAGTCCTCCCCGATGCTTTCCGGCGTCCCGGCGAGGAACACCGCGGCCCTGGCGATGTCGCGCGCGTGCACGTTCCCCCCGAACATCAGGAACTTGCTCGCGGCGGGATACAACGGAAGCAGTCCTTCGGACATCTCGATAAGCAGTCCGGTGACCCCGTAGTCCGACCCCGGACCGTAGATGGGGGCGGGCCGCACAACCGTCACCGGCAGGCCCGTCTCGCGGTAGGCCTTCCACACCAACTGCTCCTGTATCCACTTGGAGCGGCTGTACTCGTTGCTCAAGTACGTCCCGACGGGCCGGTCCCCGTCGGTGTTCCTGGGGTTTGACCGCCCCTCGGTCATAGGCTGGTTGGTCGGCTTCCGCCCGGGACGCTTGAAAGCCGGGTCCTTCTTCCAGGGCCTCACCAGCACGTTCCAGAGGAACTCCAGCGCCGGCCTGAGCGCCCTGCCCTCGAGGTAGGACCCCGGGAAGTTGGGGTGCCCGAAGACCCCGCAGGTGGACCAGTGGATCATCCGCTCTATCCCTCCGTTCCCGGCGGCGTCCAGCAGGTTCTTCACGCCCTCGATATTGACCTTCTCGAGCGCTTGCCAGGGAGCGGAGTAGTCGTAGAGCGATGCCGTGTGGTAGAGGCACCCGGTATCGCCTTCGAAGAGCGGGGGCAGGGTCTTCCTGTCGGTCAGGTCGGAAGGGACCCATTCCACTCCGTCCCGCTCGAAATCGAGGTCAACGGCCCTGCGGAGGTCCACGGCCTTCGGCGAATCGTACGCGCCGGCCAGGTCTGTCGCCCTGACATTTCTTCCCTCGTCCACGAGGTGTTTGATCAGGTAGGTCCCTGTCAGTCCGCATCCCCCGGTGACAATGTCTGTCTTCAAGGCAAGCCTCCCGTCGGTATTCTTCCTCTTCCGCCGCGGTCAGGCGCACTCGACCGCGGCGTGCCGCAACAGACTATAGACCGGGTCTCCGGATACCGCAACAGCCGTGCTGGAGGGCGGGCGAGGGCGCGCACGGCGAGGACGCGTACGGCGAGGGCGGCGGGCACGGTGTCGCCTGTCGAGTGGAGCCGGGCGCGGGACGTCCCCGGCGCCGTGCACGCGAGCCGGCCCCGCCTGCCGCATGGACAACAGAAGACCCCCGCCGGGGGGGTCTTCCGTGTCTCCTGTTGTCCTGGTGCCGTCTCAGGGGACCATGTCGACCGGCGCGCCGAACTGGCCCGGCGTCCACGATGGGGCGGCTTTGAGAACCCATGCCCCGTTGGCGTACTGGAACAGGAAGTTCACCGGGGAGCTGCCGGGTGTCGATGTGATCGGGGTGGCGTGGCCCACCGCCCAGTTGGCGTCGGCGCTGACCTTGGCGATGCCCAGCTTGTAGTCCGCGGGATTGCCGCCGCGGGCGGTGATGTAGTCTCTCATCAGCGCCACGAGCTGCACGGCACTCTGGTGGATGCGCTGTATTTCGGCCTGAGCGGCCTGCGCGCTCGCCCGGGCGACCGCCGCCGCCGCGGCCTGCTGGCCGGCCAGGTTCGCGAAGTAGATCGCCCCGTTTGCGGGGTTGTACCAGTCGTCCATCGTCCTGGCCTGGTCGGCCTTGGTCTTCGCGGTGGCAAGGGACTGCTGCGCCTGTGCTATGTCCGTTCCCGCGGGGGCCCTGGAGATGATCGTCTGGGCCGCCCCGGCCGAGGCGTCGAACGTCGCCCTTGCCCGGTTGACCGCGTCCTGTATGTCGTTGTTGATGTTGGCCCGGGCCTCGGTGGCAAGGATGAGGGCCTGCACGGAGTCGTTATCGAGCTTCTTCTCCGCGGACGCGATCCTCGCGATGTCGGCGGGGGAGACCTCGACGCCAACCTCTTTAGCCGTCGCCTGCTCCGCGGTGGCCCGCCTGATGGCCTTCTGCGCTTCGGCCTTCACCGTATCGTTGCCGCATCCGGCGGCCGCCAGGCCACCGACGAGCAGTACTACGAGTAGGAGTGGGACCAGTCTCTTCATGGAATGCCTCCTGTTCCGCCTGCCGCGGTGCCGCAGCCGGCCGTCCGCGAGGTTTTCAGTACCAGCCAATGATACATCTCTGCAGGGTGTCTTGGACAACTTGTTCCCGCTTCACCGGGAGCGCCGGCTGCCGGGGGCGTGCCGACGCCTGGCGCCCCGAGTTCCTCACTCCTCTCCGAGCCTGGAAGGGAGGGGCCGCGACGCCTCCGGCCCTGCGCTCAGGTCATTGTTCTCCCGGAGAAACGCCGCAATGACCAGGGCCACACCGAAAAGGAATACCAGGAAGACCAACGACCAGTAGAAGACCCGGCCGCCGCCCTCGAGGGGCTTCATGGCTATCATCACCAGGGTAAGCACCACCCCGCCGGCGTTGCCGAGGAGGAGGAGGATGGAAGTGGCCGTGCCGGTGAGGGCGTGTCCGGTCGTCTCCTCGGCGAACGTCAGCACCAGGGGGTAGGCGCTGAAGAGGAAGAACCCCATGACGGCCGAGACCGCGTAGATCTGCGCGGTGCTGTTGAGCTGTGCCAGGAGGAACACCGTGGGGATGGCCACCGCGGTGGCGATGACTATGAAAGGCTTGCGTCGCATGAACCTGTCGGAGAGCGCCGGTATGACGACGCATCCGACCACTCCGGCTATCACCATCACCGCCCCTATGAAACCCGCCGTGCTCTGGTTGATGGTGGGGTGCTTGGGTTTGAGAATCTGGTCGGTAAGCTGCAGTATCCCGACGAACGCGCCGTTTCCGATGAAGATTATCGCGCAGAGGAGCTTGAAGTCGTAAAGGCCGAAGATGGCCTTCAGGCTGCCCCAGTTGATGGCCGCGTCCTCTTCCTGCAGTTCGGCCTCCGTCCGCGCCGGCGGCCTGGGCGGCTTCGCTTTGCCGAACAGCGCGAAGAGGAGCGCGCCCCCGGCGGCGGCCACGCTGTATACAAGGACCAACCACCTCAAGCCCGACAGGCTGTCCCCGAACGCCTTGAGCAGGGCGGGCGTAAGCGCCAGCGCCACGATCATGCCCAGGAACAGCGACAGCGTCGCTATGCCGGTGGCCAGCGCCGACTCCTCGGTGGGAAACCAGGCGGCGACCATCTTGGTGATGCTGTTGAGAACGAAAGGCTGCCCGATGGCGATACCGATCATCCCGATGAGGACAAGGGCGTAGTTGCCGGTAAAGAGCCTCAGAAACGAGAAGCAGGCGGTCAGGACGGCGCCCAGCAGGACCGCGTACCTGAACCCCTTCCTGTCGATGATGATGCCCGCTGGTATCGAGACGGGGATATAGAGGAGCGGGAACATCGTGGCCAGCAACGTCACGCTCGATTCGCTGACGCCCATCAGCCCGGCGACGCCGGTCAGCTCCGACGTCGAGGTGGTGATGGCGGCGTAGTTGAGCCACATCAACTGTGTCAGCGCCCCCACGAGCATGAAGGAGCCGAGAACCACCCAGCGATAGCGAAAGACGCCGAAAGACTGTTCCGGTTCCAGTATGTCCCCCTCGCGGCCGTTCCTACCGGGATGTGCCTTTGTCTAATACTACAACAATCTTGCCGGGATCACCCGCGGTGATTTGCGGGAGCGGAAGCGCGGAAGACGCCGGGGCGGGGAGCGCTTCGCGCGCCGGGCGGAATGTGCTCTTGTGTCCCTGGGCCGCATGGAGTATTTTACGTCAAGGCCGGCGCGCAGAAGAAAAGGGGGATGGACATGGCACAGACTGTGGTCTACACGACCGGGGGCTCGTTTCCGTGGGTGCTTTTCCTGGCGGTGTTCCTGGTGGGCATTGCGGCGTACGTCTTCTCGTCGTACTGCATAATGAGGATGGCAGACAGGCTGGGGGTGCCGAACGGCTGGTTCGCGTTCATCCCGTTCCTCAATCTGTGGCTGCTCTGCCAGATGGCCGGGAAGGAGAACTCCTGGTTCATTATCATGCTGATATTCAACTTCTGTTTCCCTATCGTGACCATGGTGATGGCGCTGATGATCATGATGGACGTGGCCGAGCGGCTCGGGTTCGAGAGCTGGTGGGGAATACTCCTCATTATCCCGCTGTTCAACTTCTACGTTATCTGGAAGCTGGCTTTCACCGAGCCGTGATCGCACGCTCTCGAAACGGCGCTGACGGACCGGGGCCCGCTGGCCCCGGTCTTCTTTTCTGGAGGCGGCGGGGGAGCCTGAGGCGGCTTCGAGGGAGGCGGGTACCGCGACGTTCCCCGGGGACCCCCCGCGTTTCGATGCCGCCGGGCGGCCTTCAATGCCCCGGCAGGGTACGCCGGGCTTTCAGTGGAACTCGCGGATTGTCTGCTCCAGGCGGCGGGGTCCCTGCGGCCGCCCGGTCAGCGGAGGCCCGCCCGCAAGGACCGGCAGCTTCTCCTCGTAGGTCCGGCGCTCAACGCGGTACAGCACGCCCGTCGGGATGCTGTCGCCGAACCGCCTCGCCAGCTCGAAAGCCTTGTCGAAGTCAGTGGGGTCGTGATCCGGCCCGACCGGACGGCAGCGCTGCCGGTACCAGGCGTAGGTGTTCAGCTTGTTCCAGGTGACGCAGGGCTGCAGCACGTCGAGCAGCGCGAACCCCCGGTACCTCCATGCTTCCTTGAACAGGTCCGCGAGCTCGTCGACGTCCCCGGAGAACCCGCGGGCGACGAACCCGCACCCGGCCGCCAGCGCCACCGGGAGCGGGTTGAGCGCGTCGACCAGGACCCCGGTCGGCATGCTGGTGACGTTCATTCCGGGCAGGCTGGTAGGGGAAGGCTGCCCTTTGGTCAGGCCGTACACCTGGTTGTCGTGCACCACCAGCTTCACCCCGATGTTACGCCGCATCGCGTGGAGCCAGTGGTTGCCTCCTTCGCCGTAGCAGTCACCGTCGCCGGCGAACGCCCAGACCGGCAGGTCGTGGTTGGCGAGCCGGATGCCGGTGGCGACCGGGAGCGTCCGGCCGTGGAGGCCGTTGAAAGTGTTGCACCTGGTGTAGTGGGGGAACTTGCCGGACTGGCCTATGCCCGATACGACGACGAACTCGTGCGGTTCGACCTCGAGTTCGAACATGGCGCGCCTGAAGGCCGTAAGTATGCCGAAGTTACCGCACCCGGGGCACCAGGCCGGCTTGAGCCCTTTGTAATCATCCAGGGTGGCCATCTATCTCCTCCAGCAGTTCCTCGACGGTGAAAGGCCTGCCGTCGTACTTCAGGATGGAACGCCGGAAGGTGTACCCGGTCTCCATCCTCAGCAGGCGGGCGAACCGCCCGCCCGCGTTGTTCTCGACACATATGGCCTCCCCGGCGCCGCGCATCAGGTCGACGTACCAGCCCATGCTCTCGCCTGGAAAGGGCTGGAGCTCGCTGAAATGCAGCATCGCGGCGTCGCGGGTTGCCGAAAGGTGTTCCACCGCCTCCTTCATCACGCCGTAGCTCGAGCCCCAGCCGACCAGCAGGAGGTCCGGACGGTCACTCCCGTACAACTCGGGCGGACTTATCTCCGCGCTGATGTTCGGGAGCTTGAGGTGGTAGCGCTTCTCGACCATCCGACGGCGGATGACTGCGTCCTCGGTCAGGTGGCCGGACTCGTCGTGTTCGTCGGAGTCGGTGACCACGAGATGCGGCGCGTCGCCGGGAACCGCCATTGGCGAGACGCCGTCGCTGGTGAAGGCGTGTCGCCGGTACTCCTCGAGTGACCCGAATGCGTCCCCGCGCAGCCGGTAATCGCGCCAGGTGAAGCTGCCGGGGTCGATGCCGTCCAGCGACCACGACGAATCGGCCAGGTGCTGGTCCGTGAGCACGATGGCGGGCACCTGGTACTTCTCCGTGAGGTCGAAGGCCTTGTTGACGAGCCGCATGGCCTGCCCGGGGTTCCCCGGGGCGAAGACGACCCGGGGAACCTCGCCGTGACCGGCGAAGAGCGCGAACAGGAGGTCCGCCTGCTCGGTCCTGGTGGGAAGGCCGGTGGCCGGTCCGGGCCGCTGGCCGAGGACGATGACCAGGGGCGTCTCGGTCATCCCCGCGAGGGAGAGCCCCTCGACCATGAGCGCGAACCCTCCCCCGGAGGTTGACGTCATCGAGCGCAGGCCGGCGTAGGAGGCGCCCAGCACCATGTTGATGGCGCTTATCTCGTCCTCGGCCTGCTCGACCACGATCTCGTGACGTTCGGCGTGCATGGCCATGAAGTCGAGTATCCCAGTCGTCGGCGTCATCGGGTACCCGGAGTAAAACCTGCAGCCGGACGCGATGGCGGCCAGCGCGACCGCCTGGTTTCCCTCGACGAGGAGCTTCGCGGTGTCCCGGGGCGCGGGACGAAATGCGCATCGCGGGCAGTTCGAGCCGCCGTAATCCCAGCCCGCCCGGGCGACCCGCCTGTTGGCCTCGATTACGCCGGGCTTTGCGGCGAAGGCATCCTCCACCACCACGTCCAGCAGGTCCGGGCTCATTCCCAGCATCCCCAGCACCGCCCCCGAGGCCGCGGTGTTCGACATGACCCTGTCGCCGCCGTTGCGTTCGGCTATCTCGCCGAAAGGCACGGCGACGAAACGGTCGGACTCGAACGTCCGTTTGAGCTCCGAAGGGTCGTAGACCACGAAGCCGTCCGCGACGAGCTCGCCCGCGTGCAGGTCGACGCTCTCGCGGTCCAGCGCGACCAGGATGTCGACCGGCCGCCGGGGCGCGAGCACCCGCAGGTCCGAGAACCTCAACTGGTAGAAGTTGTGGCCGCCGCGGACCCGGGACTCGTAGTCCTGGAATGCGAAGACATGGTAGCCGGAGCGGGCGAAAACCCGGGCGAGAAACCCCCCCACGGTCTGCAGCCCCTGACCCGCCGCCCCCCCGACCTTGATCGTGTGGTCCATCAGACACCGCCCCGGTACATCGCGCGCCGCCGTGACAGCGTCCTTGTTCTAGCAACAGCCCCGGATTCCTGCGGTCCGCCGCGCGCCGGCAGCCCCCGGTCCCTTGGCGGCCAGCCGCTTTCCCGTGATATATTGTTGGTGCGTGTTACGGCGGCAAGTCGCCACGGGGTTGGCGTAAGGGCATTCAGCGCAGCGTGGCCAGGGGAACCGCGCTCCCGGTACGGCGGCACGAGCCCTGGAGGAGAGTCATGGCATACAGAAAGACCGTTCTCGCGCTGTCCGCGGCCACCTGCATGCTGCTGCTGAGTCTGATGCCCGCGCCCGCCGCGGCGGCGCGGGTCGAGCGCGCGGCGCCTGTTCCAGCAGGAGCGGAACCGTGCTCGCGGTGGTACCTTGCCGAAGGTTCGACTGACTGGGGCTTTGACTGCTACATCACCATCGTGAACCCCAACGTGTTCTCCGTGCCGGTCGACATAACTTTCATGACCACCAAGGGTGAGGTGCCCCTCGGCTCAACGGAGGTGCCCGCGGAAAGCCAGGAGCGTATCAACCCGAAAGAAATCCTCGGTGCCGCTGATTTCTCCACAAGGGTCATCAGTCTCGAAGGTTACCCAATTGCCGTCGACAGATACATGTCCTGGACCGGGCAGGGGGCTCGGACCAGGGGCGCTCACAGCTCTATAGGCGTAACCGGCCCGGCGAAGAGATGGTACCTGCCGGAAGGATCCTCAAAGTGGGGGTTCGAATGCTGGCTGCTCATACAGAACCCGAACCCTGCCCTGGCGAAGTGCGCTATCACCTACATGATCGAGGGCGCTCCCCCGGTTACCGTCAACAAAGAAGTGCCGGGCAACGGCCGGCGCTCGTTCTTCATGGCTGACGATATCGGCTTCAACGACGCTTCAGTCATGGTCGAATCAAATGTGCCGGTTATTCCCGAGAGGGCCATGTACCGCAACAACCGGCGCGAGGGTCACGATTCGATCGGCACGACCGCTCCGGCCACCGATTATTTCCTGGCGGAAGGGACCAGCGGTTACGGTTTCACGACGTACGTTCTTGTGCAGAACCCGGGCAAGAGCGAAGCGAACGTCACAATCACCTACATGACCCCCGAAGGGCCGGTCCCCCAGCCCCCGTTCACGATGCCCCCGAAGTCCCGCAAGACGATAAGGGTCAACGACGTCCTTCCGGGCAAGGACTTCTCTACGCAGGTGCACGCCAACGTGCCGATCATCGCCGAGCGCGCGATGTACTGGGACAACGGTACCGGGGAGGCGATGCACGATTCCATCGGCCTGGCCGGAGCCCACACCCGCTTCTTCCTGCCTGACGGGAGATCGGACGCCGGCTCCGAGACCTGGACGCTCGTTCAGAACCCCAACGAGAGTGATGTTGATATCGAGCTGACATACTTCTTCAACGACGGAACCGCGCCGACATCTTTCGCGCTGGAAATACCCGGTCGGTCCCGGCGGACGTTTAGCATGGAAGACGACATCGGCCAGGGCAAGTACGCATCGGTGATGGTAACCTCACTGGCACCGGAGAAGAGGATCATGGTCGAGAGGGCCATGTACGGGCAGGGAAGGGGTTCGGGCGCCGACACCATAGGCGGATACGTTGACTCTATCGGCCTGGCGCCGTTTGGCGCTGGAGTCCGCCGGGGCCGCTGACCGGGGAAGCCCGGGGCGGGGTGTCCGCCGCCGGTCCGAGAGCATCAACCCGCAGAAGTTCTGACCGCCGCGCGCCCGGGCGAGACAGCCCGCCCCCGCCCGTTGCCTTTCTTCTCGAAACGGACCAGAATGCATGCAGTGGCCCTGCGCGTTATCGCTTTCTGGAGGAGAGATGGGGACCTTTCTGACCGAGACGGCCGTGAGGAAACGAATGATCGACCAGCTCGAGGAAGGTGAAGAACTCCAGGCCGTGGCGAGGGGCACGGACCTGCTCGCCCGCCCGCACTTCGCGGCCAAGACCGACAGGCGGGGAATCCTCATCAGGTTCACCAAGTCCTACGAGGTCAAGGACAGGGAAGTCATCCCCCTGAAGAAGCTCGACAAGAAGCTGCGGCGCTACGCCCTGGGCAAGGGGTTGATCATGGCGCCCCCCGGCGAGCCCGCATTCAAGAGCGAACGCGAAAAGGAAGTGTTCGACGCTGCGATGGAGTCGCTGGGACGGCGCCTCGAAGAGGGCGAAAGCGTCATGACCATGGGCATGGCACGCGACCCGGGGCGCGAGGACCCCAAGTATTACTACCTGGCGTTCACCGACAGGCGTTTCCTGATGGCCAAACTCTCGGGCAACCGCGACATCTACATGGTTGACGCCATCCCCCTGGACGAGCTCGAGTCGTACGAGCTCATGTCCGAAGATGTCTCCATCCCCATAGACATCCCGCTGATCACCGGCCAGGAGGAGAAGCTCGTCGTGAAGCGGAAGGACGGGCAGGAGAGGACCTTCCTCCTGACAGACCTCTTCGGGAGCAGGCGGGGGGACGCGCCGGAGAAGTAGTCGGCGCCCGGCGCGCGGGTCCGGCAGGAGCGGAACTGCCGGCATCGAAACCTTCCGTCAACGAGATCTCCGGGAGCCGGCAAATGGACCATGAAGGGCACCGCGAAGGTGCCGAAGGGTTCCGCCACGTGAGAGACGCCGTCCCGACCGCGGACACCGAGGGGCCCGGCGCACACCACGCGGGACATTCCGTGGACGCGACACACGCGGCGACACACGCGGGACATTCCGCGGGCGCGACACACGCGGGACATTCCCCGGGCGCGACACACGCGGGACATTCCCCGGGGACTGCACACGCGGGGCATTCGGCGAAGGAGTTCGGCAGGCGCTTCTGGATCTGCCTGGCCCTCACGGTGCCGGTGCTCGCGCTCTCTCCCTCCGTGCAGAGCGCCCTGAGCCTGCGCTCTCTTGCTTTCGCCGGCGACCGCTACGTCCTGTTCGGGCTGTCGAGCGTCGTCTTCTTCTACGGCGGTATGCCTTTCCTGAGGGGCATGGCCTCGGAAACGCGCGGGAAGAGGCCGGGCATGATGACGCTGATAGCGATCGCCATCAGCGTGGCTTACCTGTACAGCGCCGCCGCCGTATTCGGGCTCACCGGGAATGCGGAGATGACCCTGTTCTGGGAGCTTGCCACCCTTATCGACGTGATGCTCCTGGGGCACTGGCTGGAGATGCGCTCCGTGTCGTCCGCCTCGAAAGCGCTGGAGGAGCTCGCGAGGCTCCTGCCGGCGGAGGCGCACCTCGTTCTCGACGGTGCCGTGAAGGACGTCCCGCTCGATTCACTCGAACCGGGCGACCGGGTCCAGGTCAGGCCCGGCGAGAAAGTCCCGGTGGACGGGGAGGTGGTTGACGGCGAGACGACCGTGGACGAATCGATGCTGACCGGCGAATCCATGCCGGTCCATAAATCGAGCGGGACGGCCGTCACCGGGGGCTCGTTGAACGGCGAAGGGGCCCTGGAGGTCCTGGTGAAACGGACCGGCGCCGACACCTATCTCTCCCAGGTGGCTGAGCTGGTGAGGAACGCGCAGGGGGCGAGGTCCCGGACCAGGAACCTCGCGGACAGGGCGGCGCTCTGGCTCACCGTCGGGGCCCTGGCGGCCGCCGGGGCCACGCTGGCGTACTGGCTTGCCGCCGGCGCGACGGCGGGTTTCGCCGTGGAGAGGACCGTATCGGTGATGGTCATCGCCTGTCCTCACGCGCTGGGGCTGGCGATCCCTCTCGTGGTGACCGTATCCACCGGGCTGGCCGCTTCCAGCGGACTGCTGATAAAGGACCGGGACGCCTTCGAGACGGCTCGCGGCCTGCAGGCCGTCGTCTTCGACAAGACCGGCACCCTGACAGAAGGCCGGTTCGCTGTGGGCGATGTCGCGTCGCTCTCCGGTGGCTACACCCGTGAGGAGGTTCTCGGCCTGGCGGCGGCGGTGGAGTCGATGAGCGAGCACCCGGTGGGAAGGGCAATCGTGGAGGAGGCGCGTGCCCGTGGCATCGAAGTGCCACCGGCAGCCGGGTTCAGGGCGGTGCCGGGGAGGGGAGCGGCCGCGACCGTCGCCGGGAAGGAGACGGTGGTGGCCAGCCCCGGTTACCTTGATGAACTGGGCGTCCCGCTCCCCGGTGAAGGCGAGGAGGCGGCGGAGGGCCTGACCAGGGCTTACGTGCTGCGGGACGGAGAGGTCGTTGGGGCCGTCTGGCTATCGGACGCGGTGCGCCCGGAGTCCCGGCAGGCCGTGGAGGAGCTCGAGGGCCTGGGGATGAAGTGCATGATGCTGACCGGGGACAGCGAGAGGGCGGCCGCGCCGGTGGCGAGAGAACTGGGGATCAAGGAGTACTTCGCCAGGGTGCTCCCACACCAGAAGGCCCAGAAAGTGGAGGAGGTCAAGCGGCGCGGGCTGGCCGTGGCGATGGTGGGCGACGGGGTGAACGACGCCCCCGCGCTGGCGGCGGCGGACGTGGGGATAGCCGTCGGCGCCGGGACGGACGTGGCGATTGCTTCGGCGGACGTAGTGCTGGTGCGCGATGACCCCCGCGGCGTCGTCGAGGTCGTGAGGCTTTCGGAGGCGACACGCCGCAAGATGGTTCAGAACCTCGCCTGGGCTACCGGCTACAACGTCTTCGCCATCCCGGCGGCCGCCGGAGTCCTCTACCCCCTGGGCATCGTTCTTACCCCCGCCCTGGGGGCGATATTCATGTCGCTCTCGACGATCATCGTGGCGGTGAACGCCCGGCTCCTGCGGTCCCCGCGGCAGGTTTCCGTGCGCCGGCGTCCAAGTCGGGAGCGAGGGTACGTCCACGGAGAGAACGGGGGGATGCAGTGATCGAGACGGCACGCGTCTACACACACCCGGACGGCGGCCGGGGCTTCCGCCTGCTGGTGGACAGGCTCTGGCCCCGGGGGATAAAGAAGGACGAAGTGGACCTCTGGCTCAAGGAAGTCGCGCCCTCCGACGCCCTGAGGGAGTGGTACGGACACGAGCCCGGGAAGTGGGAGGAGTTCAAGAAACGTTACTTCGCGGAGCTCGAGGGGCACCCCGGCGAAGTGGAGAAGATCCTCGAGATCGAATCGGGGCGAGACGTACTGCTGCTCTACGGCTCCAGGGAGGAGCGCCTCAACAACGCCACGGCGCTGAAGGAGTACCTCGAGAAACGCGGGGGAGGGCAAGCCGTCAGCCGGCGCGTGGACTGACGGTCCCCCGGCCCCCGTTCCGGCGGCCCGCGCCGCCCCCGGGTTCCCGGCCGGCGATCCGGTATGCCGCGAGTTTCACGAAATCGG
Source organism: uncultured Acidimicrobiales bacterium (assembly GCA_964512645.1). GTDB lineage: Bacteria > Actinomycetota > Geothermincolia > Fen-727 > Anoxymicrobiaceae > CAZEJS01. Next base: position 17,991 of record CAZEJS010000032.1, on the reverse strand, counting down.
CGATCTGCATCCACACCAGGCACCATCCCCACACGGCCAGCGTAGCGACAATCGGGATCGCCGGCAGAAGACCGCCGAGTCCCACTGTGGAGATGGTCGTCGAGACCGCCATCGTAAGAAGTATCGCGGCGAGCAGGCTCTTGCTGGGCCGGGGGCGCGACCACCAGTGGTGGCGCTGTCTGGCGACGAAGAAGAGCATATGCCCGCTGATGGAGAATTTCAGGAACATCAGGGTCTGCAACTGCCCGGAAGTGATCGCGCCCGCGCGTACGTAGTGCCGGGCGATGGCGAAGAGGATGAAGGACGTAGCGACTCCTACCATGCCGAGCAGGGTACCCGTGCCGATAAGGCGCCTCATGCCCCAGCTCTCCGGCTCCAGGGCCGGGCTGGCTCTGTCCCCGGATATCAGGAGAATAGGGATGTCGTTCATGATCGCGAGCAGGATTATCTGGTGAGGGCCCATCGGGACGATGCCGGAGACGAGTACGGCCAGTGTCATGAAGACGATGATCCTTGTCGTTTCCGAGACCCGGTAGATTACATAGTTCTTCATCCGGGCGAAGACGGTCTTGCCTTCGCGCACGCCGTCGATGATCACGCTGAGCCCCGGCTTGGTAAGCACCACGTCGCTGGCGGCGCGGGCGACGTCGGTGGCGCCCTCCACGGCGATGCCCACGTCCGCTTTTCTCAGCGCCGGGCTGTCGTTGACGCCGTCTCCCGTCATCCCCACGATATGTCCGGCTCCCTGCAGCGCCTGGACGATGCGGTACTTGTTCTCCGGCAGCACCTGGGCGAAGACGCTGAACGTCTCGACCAGGGAGCCGAATTCCTCGTCGCTCCACGAGTTGATCTCGTCGGCGGTCGCGACCTCTCCCTCGATGCCTGTCTCGGCCGCGACCTCACCCGCGGCCGCGTAATGGTCCCCGGTAATCATCTTCACTTCGATGCCCAGGCCGCGGGCCGCTTCCACGGTAGCGGGGGTGTCCGCCCGCGGCGGGTCGCGCAGGGGCAGTACCGCCGCGAGCGTCATTCCCGCGTCCTCTTCGAACGGGGGGGAGTCACGGTAAGCGAGTGCTATCGCCCGGTAACCCCTGGCGGCAAGGCCGGAGACGTCCCGCCGCATCCGTTCGGCGACCCCTGAAGCGGGGTCGCAGGCGGCGAGCACCACCTGCGGAGCGCCTTTGATGATCCTGCGCCCGCGGCCGTCATCTTTCACCACGCACGCCGCGCGCTTCGAGACGGGGTCCGCCGGCGCGTAGGAAACCCTTGTCCACGGCCCCGCTTCCGGCCCGGCCGCCTTACGGGACGAGGCGCCCTCGCTCAAGGCGCGGTCGATGGGATCGTCCGCCGCGGGGTAGTTCGAGCAGAGGAGCGCCATCTCGAGGACCTCCTCCTCCCCGAGCCCCGAGTAGAGGACAGGGTCCGACAGCTCCAGCCTCCCGGTGGTGAGCGTGCCGGTCTTGTCGGAGCAGATGACGTCCGCCGAGGCGAGCTCCTCGATCGCCGGCAGACGTCGCACGAGCACATCGTCTTTCGCCAGGTGGCTGGCGCCGGCGCTCAGCACCACGGTGAGGACGGCGGGCAGGGCCGCGGGGATGGAGGCGACAAGTAGGGTAAGGGTCAGCAGGAGGGTAGGCCCGACCTCCCGGTGCCTCGCGAGGAACGATACGAGGATGATGACGGTTATGCATGAGACGGCCAGGACCACCACGTAACGGCCGACCTTGTCGATGCCGCGCTCGAAGTGGCTGCGGGGCGGTTTCTCCTCGGCGAGGGAAGCGGTGCGGCCGAAAAGGGTCCCCTCCCCGGTGTCCACCACCAGGCCGACCGATTCTCCCCGGCTTACCGTGGAGGCGGAGAAAGCGGTTTCACCCTCGCTTTTCTCGACGGGCAGGCTCTCGCCGGTGAGAGAGGATTCATCTAATTCGAGGGACCCGTCGTGGAGCTCGATGTCGGCGGGAACGATGTCCCCGCCTTGAACGGTCACGACGTCACCGGGGACCAGCGCCCGGGCGCCGATAGAGCGCCAGGCGCCGTCTCGCAGCACCCGTGCGCTGGGGGCCATTCTGCCCTCGAGCTGTTTGAGGATGTTCTCGGTCTTGCGTTCCCGGAAGAAATCGACCGAGATGTTGAGCGCCAGGAGCAAGCAGATCAGCGCGACGTCGGGCCAGTCGCGAAGGATTACTGACACGACGATTGCCACTTCGATCATCAGTGTGAAAGGCTGCAGGAAACGTTTAAGGAGAGAAACGAGCGCGCCTTCGGCGCGCTCGGGGATCTCGTTAGGGCCGTAGCGCTGGAGCCTCGACGCCGCTTCTTCCGAGGTAAGCCCGGCCAGGCCCGCCCCCGGGGAGTCGGATGAACCGGGCAGACGGTCCCCGCCTGCCGTGCCGGTCGCGCTCGAAGCCACAAAACCTCCATCGAAAATGCCGTGTGAGGCTCATTTCGACGGTGACCCGGCACAACCTTTCACCCTGAAAAAGGGCGCGCTCGTACCAGGTGAGGAAATGATTGTCGAGCGAGGATCTACCGTGCCGCTTCTCAAGACTCACTGCCGCCGTCAAGGCGCCGCCGCCCTCACGGGCGGCTCCAGTATTCAGGGATTAGTAACGGTAAGCGCTTCCTCCGCCGCTCTCCCTCCGAGGCCTCGCCTCGTTCACCTTGATCGGGCGTCCGTCCAGGTCCTTGCTGTCCAGACCGTCGATGGCTGCCTTCGCCTCGTCGTCATTAGGCATCTCGACGAAACCGAAGCCCCTCGACCTGTTCGTGTTCCTGTCGAACACGACCTCCGCCGAATTGACCGCGCCGAACTGCTCGAATGCTGCCCGCAGCCCGTCGTTGTCGGTGGTGTAGCTGAGGTTACCAACGTATATCTTCACTGTTACACCTCCCCTCCTCGAAAAAAAACCCGAGGATGCGGACCCCTCGGGAAAAGTACCAGTACCCACCTCGAAACCTGTCACGCTAACGATGTGGTGCATTATAGCAGGAATCTCCCCGGGGCGCGACAAGGGGGCGCGCAGGCAGTGCGGGACCGCTCTCAGAGGAGGCCTTCCACCTCCTTGAAGTTGAGGAGCTCGGTGAAGCCCATGCCGGTGAAACCCGACCCTTCTCCCTCCCCGCTCTGTTCCCACGCGGTGACTACCTTGAGGCCGAGCGCCCCGGCCAGCACCCAGGCGTAGGCGGTGACGTTGGTGGCGCCGTCGACGAGTATCGCCCCGAAGCCCTGCTCCGAGAGGTCGAGCAGGCGGTCCCTGACCTCCTCGACCACCCCATCCTCGCTCCACCCGTCGCCGCCGTGCTCAACGAACGGGGCCTCCGGCCTGGGGGCGATGTCGAAGCCCAGGGTGCGCCAGTCTCCGACCCGTCCCGACTGGTCCTCCAGGGTGAAGTTGGCCAGCTTGACGATCTGTTTGAAGACCCTGGCATCGTCCCCTGAGACCATGACGAGGTAGCTGCCGTCGAACCCGTAAGCGTCGGGCGGGCCTCCGCCGGGGTAAACGGTCTGGGCCTCCGCGAGCGAGGGCTCGAGTTCGACGATGGCCTCGCCCGGGTATCGCCGCTCCGACACGGCGCCGCAGACACTCTCGGGCCAGTCATCGGGGCGCACCTCCACCCAGTGACCGGTGATGGAGCCCACTTTCCTGCCGTGTTTCTCGCGAACCGTTGCCGCGAGCCCGCGTGCGAGGCGGACCTCGTGACTCTGCGAACGCCTGGCGTTCCAGCCCTCGACCTTTTCGACGGTGAACTCCTCGTCCGCGCCGTAGTCGTACGCGGTGATGGTGTAGCCGCCCAGTTCAGGGTCCATGCTGATCTCGAGGATGTCTACCATGGGGTTTTCGTCCACTATCCGCGCGGCAAGGCGCTCGGCGTCTTCCTTGAACAAAGCTTCGTCCGCCATCTGCTCCTCCCGTCTCGGGTGGCCTGTCAATAGAATACGGCGCCCGCCCGCCGAACCCTGCGGTGGCGGGCCATCAGTGAGCGCCAGGTGAGGGTGTTGAGCACGTCGCCGGCCTCCAGCCAGCCGCGCCGGGCCTGCCCGACCCCGTAGCGCATGAACTCCATGTCGTCCACGCCGTGGGCGTCCGTGGTTATCAGCACCTTCACGCCGTGTTCTTTCGCCGCCCTGCAGTGGCGGTCGTCGAGGTCCAGCCTCCCCGGGTTGGAATTCAGCTCCAGCGCCGTGCCGGTCCGGGCCGCCGCGGCGATGACGTCGTCCATGTCGATGTTCCAGGGAGGCCTCTCGTTGAGCCTGCGTCCCATGGGGTGGCCGATGGCGTCCACCAGCGGGTTCTCCATGGCCCTAACGACGCGACGGGTCATCTGGGGGCGGGTCAGGTTCCTGCCGTCGTGCACGGAGGCGATGACGAAGTCCGCCCCGGCGAGGACCTCGTCCTCGATGCTCAGGCTCCCGTCCTCGAGGATGTCCACCTCGACCCCCTTGAGGGCGTGGATGCCGGGGGTCTCCCTGTCGAGCCGGGCCATCTCCTCCCAGTGCTCCAGGAGGCGCCTCCCGTCCAGGCCGCCGGGGCCTGCCGGGGCCCGCCGGGCGTGGTTGGCTACTGCGATGTAGAGGTATCCTCGCCTCTTCGCCTCGGCGAGGACCGCCGCCGCGGTGTCCCTGCCCTCGGCCAGGTCGGTGTGCACGTGGAGGTCGCCCCGGATGTCCGGCAGGTCGACGGGGTCCGGCAGGCGCCCCTCGAGGGCAGCGCCTATCTCGCCGCGGTTCTCCCTCAGTTCGGGGGGGATGAAGGGGAGCCCGAGCGCGGCGTACACCTCGCCCTCCGTCGAACCGGCCACCCGCCTGTCCCCCTCGAAGAGGCCGTACTCGTTCAGCTTCATGCCCCTGCGCAGGGCCATCCTCCTCAAGGCGACGCTGTGCGCCCGCGAGCCTGTGAAGTAGTGCAGCGCCGCCCCCAGGGAATCCTCCTCGATCACCCGGGTATCGACCTGCCTGTTATCACCAGCCACCACCGATACCCTGGTGGGCCCGCCGGCGATCACCCGGGTTACCCCGGGGAGCTCGACGAAACGCGCCGCGAACTCCCGGGCGTCTTCACAGACCACGAGGATGTCGAGGTCCCCGACGGTCTCGGCGAGGCGCCTGTAGGACCCCGCCGCCACGACCGTCTTGATGCCCCGCATGGAATCGAGGTGACGCTTGACCGAATCGAAGAGCGTCTCGGCTTCCGGGCGCAGCATCCTGCCGCCCCGGCCTTTCACCGCGTAGATTCCCTCGAGGATGTTCTCCTCGGTCCTGGGGCCGAAGCCCTTCACCAGCCGGACCTTTCCCGAAGCGGCAGCCTCCCTGAGGCTCTCCAGGTCTTTCACCCCGAGCTCCAGGAAGAGGGCGTGGGCTTTCCTGGGCCCGATGCCGGCGATCCCGGTCACCTCCAGGAGGCCGGGCGGCACCTGTTCCTCGAGCTCGATGCGGAGCGGCAGGTCGCCGGTCGTGGCTATGGTCCTGATCCTGGCGGCGAGGTCGCTGCCGATGCCCGGCAGGTCTTCGAGCTTACCCCCCTCGCCCGCGGCGAACTCCGCGATGGGGGTGGACATGTCCCGGATCATCCGCGCGGCGTTACGGTAGGCCCGGACCCGGAAGAAGCCGGCGCCGCTTATCTCCAGCAGGCCCGCGACTTCGTCGAAGATAGCCGCCACGCGGGAGTTCTCGACCGTCATCCTCGGCCCTCCGACCCTGTTGACCCGGTGCCTCGACGGCAACCGGGGCGGTCAGTCGCCGGACTTCTTCAACCCGCCGGGGGTGGACCCTTTGAGCTGGTAAGGCGTCCCTTCGAACACGCGGGAGAGGCTGGTCACCTCGTAACCGCGCTTTCGTATTTCGGGGATGACGCGGGCGAGGACCTCGTAGGTGTTGTGGCCCCCGAAGTGGCAGAGGATGATGGCCCCGTTGCACAGGCCTCCCATTACCGCCGCGACCTCGGATTCCAGGGTGGGGGCAGGCGTGGAGTCGCGGGTGTCCAGGGTCCAGTTCACGATCCAGAACCCTTCCCGTCCCGTCCACTCAAGTGCCGCTTTGTCGTACGCCCCGCCGGAGAAGCGCACGTACGGCAGCACCTCGTGGGTGATCTTCGTCAGTGCCCCCTGCCCGTTCCACAGCTCGTTCATGACGAACGACTCCGGTTTCCCCGACATGACGTAATGGGACCACGTGTGGCTGCACAACTCGCCTCCGGCCTCGGCGATCTGCGCCACGAACTCCGGATGGGCGTCGGCCACCCCGCGCCCACCGATGAGGAAGGCGGTGAACCCCACCTTCGACCGCTTCAACAACTCGAGGATGCGCGGGTCGGGGTTCCAGCCGTCGTCGATGGTGAGCGCAACCCGTTTGAGGTCCGGGTTTCCTCTCTGGATGACCCTGGGTGTCACCGCGGGCAGGACGCCCTGCAGGCTGCCCTCCTTGAAAGTGATGAGCCTGTTGCCTACGACCACGCCGCCGTCGGGGAACCCCATTGCCGAATCGATCGATTTCGATATCGACCTGAAGGGGTTGGGCATGGCCGCCCGGTCGGCGGTCATCGCCGCCGGGGCCGCGAGAACAGTCACGCTCACGCAGGCTATCAAGACCGACACCGCCCGCCTGCCCGTGACGCGGCGCCCGCCTTTGCGTTCCATGGCTCACTTATGACATATACGAATCGATTGGTAAAGGTGTTTCGTCAGTGCTGCTCGTAGAGGAAGATGAGAGTGAGAGACGGTCCGGATTTCAGGGAGGGGGATCCGGTGGCGGGAGATCGACGCGCGGGAAGTCGCCTGCTGGCGGCCCTTGTCCTTGCGGCGCTGGCGATTGCGGGCACCGGTTCGGGCGACGCCCGCGCGGGTTCCGTTCCCCGGTACGGCTGGGCGGCGTCGACCCTGTCCGACGGCATAGACCTTGTCTGCGTCTCGGCCCTGGGGCCGGGGGACATTTACGCCGCAGGGACCGTTCCGGCGACGCCTCACCGTGGGAGGGTCTGCCATTTCGACGGCCGCTCCTGGGCGGCGATGCGCGACACGCCGGGCAGGCGCCTGACGGCGGTAGCCGCACTGGATTCCTCCCACGTCTGGGCGGCGGGGGAAGCCGGCATGATGCTCTTTTACGACGGTGTCTCCTGGGCGGAGCAGCCGCTCCCGTCGCCGGGCACCGTCAACAGCCTTTCCGCCCTGGACCCTTCCCACGTCTGGGCCGTCGGCGAAGGGGGAAGGGTCTATTTCTTCGACGGCACCCGCTGGTCGGTCGCCACGCCGCTCCCCGGGCGGACCCTCGAGAGCGTTTTCGCCCTGGACTCCGAGCACGTGTGGGCGGCGGGCGCGCGGGGCACCGTCCTCGCCTGGGACGGACGGGCGTGGCTGGACCGCTCCGCGGGCGGTCCTGGCACGCTGCGCGGTGTCAGCGCCCTGGACGCGGACTGCGTGTGGGCGGTCGGCGACGGCGGCACCGTGAAGTATTACGACGGCCGCTCCTGGGCCGATTTCCGCGCCGGCGTGAGCGGGGCGCTGAGAGGGGTAGCGGCCCTGGACTCCGAGCACGTGTTCGCGGCGTCGGATTCCGGCGGGGTCTGCTACTGGGACGGGGCCGCGTGGAAGGTGGCGGGCACCGGGGTGAGCTCCCCGATTCGTTCCGTGGCGGCCCTGGATACGGACCACGTCTACGCCTGCGGTGACGCCGGCGTCTTCCTGCACGGTTACTCGATGCTGGAGGCCCGTAACACCGCCTTCTATTTCGCCGAAGGTTCCTGCCGGCCGGAGTTCGACCCCTACATATGTATCCAGAACCCCCACCCGACGGCCGCGGCACGGGTGAGGATCACTTACATGTGCGGCAACGGCGCAACCACGGAGCAGACCCTTTCGGTCCCGGGAAGTTCGCGGGCAACCGTGGCGGTGAAGGAGAAGCTGGGCTCGGGTGACGACGCCGCGCACGACTTCTCGGCGAAGGTCGAGTGCATCAACGACGTGGCCGTCATCGCCGAGCGCCCGATGTACTTCTCTTACAGGAGCGCGCGTGGCACCACCGTGACCGGAGGGACCGACGTGGTGGGGGCGCTTCGTCCACGGACGACGTTCTACTTCGCGGAAGGGTCCTGCCGCCCCGGCTTCGATCCGTATATATGCATTCTCAACCCCGGGCCCTCGGACGCCCGGGTGAAGATCGCCTACATGACGGGGGACGGTGGCGCCAGGGATTCGACGGTGCTGGTGAAGGCGCGCTCGCGGGGAACCGTGGCGGTGAAGGACCACCTGGGTTCGGGCGACGACGCCGCGCACGACTTCTCGGCGAAGGTGCGGACGACCGACGGCACGAAGATAGTGGCCGAGCGCGTGATGTACTTCTCGTACGACGGCCTGGCGGGCGGACCGGTGACCGGGGGGCACGGCGTGGTCGGCGCGTCGACCCCCGGGAAGCGCTTCTACTTCGCCGAAGGCTCCTGCCGCCCCGGCTTCGACAGCTACATCTGCATCCAGAACCCGGGGGGTCGAGCGGCGGACGTCAGGATAACCTACATGAAAGGGGACGGCACCGGCGAAGTGCGGAATATCGAGGTACCCGCCCTGTCGCGGCGGACGGTGACGGTGAAAGAGGCGCTCGGCTCCGGGGAAGACGAGGAGCACGACTTCTCGGCGAAGGTCGAAGCGGCCGGCGGCGCCAGGATCATCGCCGAGCGCCCGATGTACTTCCGTTACCGCGGCGATCACGTGGCGGAGCTGACCGGCGGCCACAACGTGGTCGGGGCGCGGTATCCCGCGGGGGCGTTCTACTTCGCCGAAGGTTCCTGCCGGCCGGGCTTCGACACTTACCTTTGCGTTCAGAACCCGGGCCGGACCGACGTGCCGGTCCGCGTGACGTTCATGAAAGGGGACGGGTCGGCGGTCGACCGCGACCTGGTCGTGAAGCGCAACTCGAGGAAGACTGTGGCGGTCAAGGACGTGCTCGGCCGCGGCGACGATGCCGCCCATGACTTCTCGGCCCTGGTGTGCAGCACCAGCCTCGACTTTGACGGCATTATTGTGGAGCGCCCGGTGTACTTCGACTACGGGAGCGCGGCGGGCAGCGTGATCACCGGCGGCCACGACGTCGTCGGCTACTCACCCTAGGGGGGAACATGGCGTTAATGGACGAGATCAGAGCGTTCGCGGAGTCCCAGGGCCTGGAGCTCGTCGAGAAACGAGGGGCGCTCAAGCTCCGCCGGACGGTAGCCGAGCGGAAGGCGTTCCTGTCCAGGAAGAAGCTCGACTACGTGGGGAGCCTCAAGATCGACGAAGCCTCCCGCAGGATGGCTTACACCGAGATGCTGGTGGAGTCCGGGTCGGGCATGAGCTCGGGGATGGACATGGACGGGGGGATGTCCAGCGGCTTCGGCTTCAAGACCGAGACGTACAGGACCGGGGCCGGGCCACGTGAAGGGACGATCGTGGAGCAGTCGGATTTCTTCGGCAGGAAATACGAATACCGGTTCGACTTCCGCGGTGTCCGGGCCGGCCTGGAGGCGATTGCCGGGCAGAACGGATTTGAGTTCCGCTACGAGATCGTCGCCGGAGCGTGGTAAGCCTGGACGGGTGCGCGTTCGACCGGGTCGCCGCGGATTACCGGGGAAAGTCCCTGGCGCAGGCGGCGGCGGCCGACAGGCTGCTGGGCATGCTCCGGCCGGGGCCTGACGAGGACGTGCTCGACGTCGGGTGCGGGCCCGGCCACGTGACCGGGAGTATCGCCCGGAAGACCCTCGGGCGCGTCGTCGGGGTGGACATCTCGCCGGGGATGATCGAGCAGGCGAAAAAGGAGAACCCCGGCGTCGAGTTCCGCCGTCTCGCCGCCGAGGACCTGGACTACAACGGTGAGTTCGACATCGTCTTCAGCAACTCCACCCTGCAGTGGTTCGAAGACGGGCCCAGGGCCGTTGGAGGCATGCGGGCGGCGCTTCGCGAGGGAGGGCGCCTGGGGGTCTGCTGCCCGTCCACGCCGGAGTTCGCGCCGTGGTTCAACCGGGTGGTGGAGGCCGTTGTCTCGCGCCCGGAGATAGCTCCCGTCTACGCCCACCGCTCCAGCCCGTGGTTCCACCTGCCCGACCTCCAGGCTTATGTGAGGTTCTTCGAGGAGCGCGGTTTTCGTACCGAACACGCCGCTATCGAGTACGAGGCAACAAGATACGCGGTTGACGAGGCGTTCGGCATATTCACCGCCGGCCCCGCCCAGGGTTTCATCGGCAGCCAGTACTACGACATCGAGCAGCCGCCAGGGTACCGGGAGCGGTTCTGCGCGGCGGTGCGGGAGGAGATGGAGGCGGCAGCCGCCGGCGGTTCAGTCGTAGTCGATTTCAACCGCCTTTACTACATCGCTGGCGCCGGCGGGTGAAAACCGGAAGTAAAGGAAAGAAAAAGGCACAGAGCGGAAGACGTCAACTATAATCAATTCATGAGCGAGCCGCACATCATAGCGTGCGCCACGGTCGCGGAGGAGCTCCGGCAGCTGGGGGTCGCCGAGACGAACCTCACCGTCCTGGAGTTCGGGCTGCACGTTTACCCCGAGGAGCTCAAGAAGAAGCTCCAGGAGGCCGTCGACGGAATCGACGGCGACTGCGACATCCTGCTGGGCTACGGGTTGTGCTCCTTCGCCGTCGCCGGCCTGGTGTCGCAGAGGCACACCCTGGTGATCCCCCTCGTCGATGACTGCATAGCCCTTTTCCTCGGCTCCCGGGCCGAGCACGAGCGGATGCTCGCCGAGGAGCCGGGGACCTACTTCCTGACCAAGGGCTGGGTGGAGGCCCAGGAGATCGCGTTCCGGGAGTACGCGAGGATACGCGAGCGGTACGGGGACGCCAGGGCCCTGAAGGTGGCGCGCACCGTGTTCGGAAACTACACGCGGGTGGCGCTCATCAATACCGGCAACTACCGGATCGAAACCTGCCGAGATTTCGCCCGCGCGATGGCCGGGTTCCTGGAGCTCCGGTACGAGGAGCTGCCCGGTTCCAACCGCATGCTGTTGATGATGCTCGCCGGGGAATGGGAGGAGGAGTTCCTGGTGGTGCCGCCGGGCGAGCCGGTGCCCGCCGACGCCTTCACCTGAGCGAGACGGGGCGCAGGAGGTGTCTCCCCGCGGCGTTGAGACCGGGGCCCGGGTGGCGGCCGGGCACGCCCGGCCTGATGACAGTCTTCATGCAAGGCGGAGCTGTTGAAAGGGTGTGGTCGCATGTCCGAGAGGATGACCTCTATCGAGCGGGTGACCGCGGCGCTCGAGCGGCGGGAGCCCGACCGGGTCCCGACTTTCGACGTCATGGAGGAGTACGCCAACGTCTACAGGATCCTGGAGAAGAAACCGGTCCCCCTCGGTTTTCTCTTCTCCAACAGGTACACGGCCGCGGCGATTGACCGCCTGGCGCCGCTCATCAACGCGACCAACCTGATGGACCGGGAGATGGACAGGTTCTCCCACGACCGCACGGAGGCCTCGACGAAGCTGGGGTACGACGCCGCCTGGGTCATGCACGTGCCCATATGGCGCTTCCGCGATTCCAGGACGGCGACTGACATATACGGCAGGGCGTACGACGTGGTCTTCGACAGGGAAGGCAACATGGGTACGCCGATGTTCCGGGAAGGCCTCATCACCAGCCCCGCGGACTGGTACGCCTGGGACAAGAGAGCGCTCCTGAAGTGGCCGGAACGCACCAACCGCGCGTTCAAGTCCATCATTGAAGACATGGGGGACAGGATATTCGTAATGGCCGGATTTCTGTTCGGTCTCTTCGAGAACTCCTGGCAGCCGCTGGGGTTCGAGCGTTTCTCGATCGCGCTCCGCCGCGAGCGTGATTTCCTCAAGCGGGTGATCAAGTTCTACGAGGACCACTTCTGCATGATGTTGGAGGCGTGGGCGGACGCCGGGGTGCCGGGCGTGGTTTACACGGACGACCAGGCGTTCCGCTCGGGGCCGATGATCAACCCGCGCATCATGAAAGAGCTCTACACCGACTCGTTCAGTCGCATTACGGAGACCGCGCACAAGCTGGGGATGAAGATAGTGGTCCACTCGTGCGGAAGGGTGTACGAGCTTCTCGAGTGGTGGGCCGATTGCGGGTTCGACGGCGTGCATGCCCTCGAGCCCACGGCCGGCGTCGAACTCGCGAAGGTGAAGGAGATGGTGGGGGACAGGATGTGCCTGATAGGCAACCTGGACATCACCCGGATCCTGGTGGACGCGACCAGGGACGAGGTGTTCGACGCGGTGCGGGAGAGCATCCGTGCCGCGGGAGAGGGCGGAGGCTACATGGTGGCTCCTACCAACAGCCACCCTGATGTTTCGCTGGAGCGGCTCGAGTGGATGGTCGAGGCGACGAAGAAGTACGGAAGGTACCCGCTGGACCTCTTGTGACGAGCGCCCGGCGCGTTCTGTGTCGTGCGGGAAATCGGCCCGGTGCCGATGTTGCGGTCAAGGAGGGCTGAATGAGTGAGAATCTGGACAGGCTGAGACAGGCGATGGCCGACCTGGACATAGACGGGATCGTTCCCGCGGTGCGGGCGTCCCTGGACGGCGGGGAGACCGCGACGGATACCCTGGGCGCGATGTGCCGGGGGATGGGGATGGTCGGCGAACTGTTCGAGAAGGGCGAGTACTACCTGGCGGACCTGGTGCTTGCGGGGGAGGGCATGAAGGAGGGACTCGAGGTCCTGGAGCCGCGCCTCCGGGCCGGCGACACCGGCGCAAAGGGTACGGTGGTGCTGTGCACCGTCAAAGGCGACATCCACGACATCGGCAAGAACCTGGTGGGGACGATGCTCTCATCATCCGGCTTCACCGTGGTCGATCTGGGCACCGACGTTCCGGAGTCCGCCGTGGTGGAGGCGGTGCGCTCGCACAACGCGAAAGGGCTGGGCCTGTCGGTGCTGCTGACCTCCATGGTCCAGTCGATCGGAGACGTCGTCCAGGCGCTGGAGGCGGCCGGCCTGCGCCGGCAGGTAAAGATAGCCATCGGCGGCGCCTGCACCACCCGGGAGCTCGCCGACAAGATGGGCGTCGACGCCATAGGGCGCGACGCGGTCGAGGCGGTCAGGATTTTCGAGGGCTTCTGCGCCTGACCAGCTCCGCCGGGCGCGGACGGGCAGAGAGCGGCTGCCGGCATTTGATAGGATGACGGACGACGAAGCCAGGTTCAAAAGACGCACGCGGGAGGCGGGAAGATGTCCAGGATAACTGTTCTCGGAGGCTGCGGGGGCATCGGCAGCGTGGCCGCGCGCACCCTGGTGACCTCAGGCATGGTGGACGAAGTCGTGATTGCCGACAACCGCTACGACGCGGCCTGCTCATATGCGGGGGAGCTGGGGCCGAAAGCGTCGGCGACGCGGGTTGACGCCGCCGAGCCGGGGAGCCTGCTCAAGGCCATGGAGGGCTCGGACGTGGTCCTGAACTGCATCGGTCCGTTCTACCGTTTCGGGCCACCGGTCCTGTCGGCGGCGATCGAGGCGGGCATTCCCTACGTCGACGTCTGCGACGACCTGGACGCCACCGAGCGAATGCTCGAGCTCGACGGGAAGGCCCGCGCCGCCGGCATCGGGGCCCTTATCGGGATGGGGAACTCGCCGGGGATGGCGAACGTGCTCGCCAGGTGGTGCGTGGACTCGATGCTCGACCAGGTCGAAGAGGTCAATATCTACCACGCGCACGGGGGAGAACCCACCGAGGGCGGTGCCGTCATCAAGCACCGCATCCACGCGATGACCAGCGACATCCCCCTGTTCGTGGACGGCAGGTTCGTCCAGGTGCGCATGCTCGAGGAGGGCGGGCGGGAGTTCTGGTCCAGGACCGATTTCAAGAACATAGGGACTTGCCCGGTTTACCCGTACCCCCACCCGGAGACGATCACCATGCCCAGGTACTTCGAGGGCATCAGGAAGGTCACGAACATGGGCATCGTGTTACCGCTGGATTACTTCCAGTTGACGATGGACTCCGTGGCGCTGGGGCTGGCCACCGAGGTGCCGGTGATGGTGCAGGGCCGCGAGGTCGTGCCGATCGAGTTCGAGGTCGCCTACATCATCTCGCGAAGGCCGGAGCTGATCGCGAAGGCCGGGATCACCGAGCCGAGCGGCTGCCTCAAAGTCGAAGTCAAGGGCATCAAGGGCGGCGAGAAGCACACCTATGTCTTCTCCATGTACTCGCAGGGGGCCGGCGCCGGAGAGGGCACCGGCATCCCCGCCGCCCTGGGCGCGCTCCTGACGCTCGCGGGGAAAGTCCCGTCCGAGGGCGTTTTCCCCCCGGAGGGAGGGGTCGTCCCGACGGACATGATCGAGCTGGCTTCGAAGGTCATCAAGGGGACGGGGATCGGCGACAGCGTACCAATCTACATCGACCACATCGACGGCAGCGGCAAAGTCGAGAGCGTGGATTTCAAGATCTGAGCCGGGGCGTGAAGATACCGGAACGCACTCGCGCGGGACACGGGCGGGCCGCCCGCGGGAGTTGTCGCGGAGCGCATCACGGAGCGGCAAATGCCTGACCTTCTGGTCGGCCACGACGTCGGGACCGGCGGCAGCAAGGCCGTCCTGGCGGACACCTCGGGTAACGTCCTTGCCAGCGCTTTCAGTCCGTACGAGGTCGATTTTCCCCGGCCCCATTGGGCCGAACAGGACCCGGCCATCTGGTGGGAGGCCGTCTCCTCGACAACGCGCAGGCTCCTGAGAGAGAGCGGGGCCGACCCCTCGGACGTGAAGGGCATGGGTTTCGCCGGCCAGATGATCGGCGTGATTCCCGTCGCGCCCGACGGCACGCCGCTGCGCCCGGCGATTATCTGGATGGACAGCCGCGCCGACGAGCAGGCCGCCAGGCTCATCAGGCGCCTGGGAGGCGAAAAGGCGTTCTCCCTGATCGCCGGCGCGCTTCCCACCGGCAAAGACGTGGTCTGCAAGGTAGCGTGGCTGCGCGAGAACGAGCCCGAGGTCTTCGAGGAGACCGGGGCCATCCTCGACGTCACCGGGTACCTGGTCGCGCGGGCCACCGGCAAACTCGGCATAGACCACTCCGGCGCGGGCGGCACGGGACTGCTCACAAGGTCCCGCGAGTTCTCCCCGCTGCTCGCGAGGCTCTGCGGGGTGCCCCTCTCCAAGATGCCCCCCATCCGCGGGAGCGTCGACGTGGTGGGCGGCCTGACCCCCGGGGCGGCGCGGGACACAGGCCTGCCCGAGGGCACTCCGGTCATAGCGGGCATGGCCGACATACCGGCGGCGGCAACCGGATCGGGGGCGCTGGAGGACGGGGACGCCCACGTCTACCTGGGGACCTCCTCCTGGCTGTGCCTGTCGGTGTCGAAGCCGGTGAACCTCCCCCGCAACGGGATCGTGTCGGTGGCGTCACCCGACCCCTCGATGTACGTGATGATCGGCGAATCGGAGACCGCGGGAGCCTGCCTGGAGTGGTTCGCCGGCAACCTGGCGACGCTTTCCGAGATAGAGGCCGCCGGACCGCGGGAGATGGCGGTCTACGCCGTGCTGGACGAAGTGGCCTCCCGGGTGCCCCCGGGCTCTGACAGGCTCGTTTTCATGCCCTGGATGTTCGGCGAGAGGGCGCCGGTGGGAGACACAACCCTGCGGGGGGCGTTCGTCAACCTCTCGCTGGGCCACACCCGCGAACACATGCTGCGGGCGATCTACGAGGGGATTGCGTACAACCTGCGTTGGATGATCGACGAGGTCGCGGGGAAGGGCTATCCGGCGGCGTCGCTGCGGGCGATCGGGGGAGGGGCGAAGAGCGACCTGTGGATGCAGGTATTAGCCGACGTGACCTCCCGCCGCGTGGAGGCGGTCGCCAGGCCGCAGGAGGCGGGGGCGCTGGGCTGCGCGCTCGCGGTTGCCGTCGGCCTGGGCATCGTGGACGAATACAGGGACATAAAAAAGCTGGTGAAGGTCCGTGACACTTTTATACCCGACCCCGCACGCGCCGCGGAATACGAACTGCTCTACCGCAACTTCCGCGCTCTCTATCCCGCCCTCTCCAGAACCGGCCGCGACCTCAACGGGCGGGACAGCCGGGAGTGAAACCGGGAAGCGACCGCGCGCGTATCAATTGTGACGTGAAGGGACCGCCCACCGAACCCCGGTTCTTTTTGCGATTATTCCCTTGGCTCAGAATGACGCCATATCCTGTGTCTGATTTCCCAATAAGAAGAGCCCTCCTTGTGGAGGGCTCTTTCATTCGTTGGTGGCGGTGGAGAACTACTCCAATTCAAACGGAAACTGGTCCGCTATGGAACCACCTGAGAGAGCCTCATCGGGTCGTTTTATGAAACAGCTCCCTTAAACCTGAAACACAACATAGGGTGTTTTTCTGAGCTAAGGGAATAATCGCAGCTCTTTTCACCCGGCGGGATGTCCCTGAAGGCGTTACAATGGTCGAGGAGGCAACTGCGGGCTTCAGACCCCGGAAGGTGATGGTGCACTGTGAGCGCGCGCGAAAATCGGCGGATCCGGAGGGTCGTCCTCATCGAACCGAGGGCCCCGGGCTTCCACGTCTTCTCGCGGTACAAGCTGCCCCGCCTGGGGCTTCCGCTCCTCGGGGCCGTTCTCGAGCGGGAACTCGGCGTCGAGGTCAAGATCTTCTTCCAGGAGTGCGCCCGGATCGACTGGGACGAGGTCGCCCGCGCGGACCTGGTGGGCATTTCAACGATCACTCCCACGGCTCCCGCTGCTTACGACCTGGTGGCCCGGATCAAGCGGGTCGCCGGCGTGCCCGTGGTCATCGGGGGCGCGCACGTCTCCTTTCTGCCCGACGAGGGCCTCGGAAGCGGCGCCGATTACGTGGTAAGGGGCGAAGGTGAGGAGACGCTGGTCGAGCTCGTCCGCAGCCTGCAGGGCGATGAAGGCGCCCCGCCGGTCGAGGGGATCAGGGGCCTCTCGTTCGCGAAGGACGGCGAAGCGGTGCACAACCCGGAAAGGGAGAGGTCGGCCGACCTTTCGGCGTTGCCCTGGCCCGATCTCTCGCTGATACAGGGCTTCGACAGGCGCCCCGTCATCCCGGTCATGACCTCGCGCGGCTGCCCGTTCGACTGCAAGTTCTGCTCGGTGACGACGATGTTCGGCCGCCGGTATCGCTTCAGGGACACCGGGGACGTCATCGCCGAGCTGGAGCACCTCTACAGGCTCTACCCGCGGGCGGTCTATTTCTTCTACGACGACAACTTCACCGCCCGCCCGGAGCACACCAAGGAACTGCTGCGCCGCATGAAGGAGAGGGGCATCGAGCCGCGCTGGACCGCCCAGGCCCGCGTTGAAGTGGCCGACGACCCGGAGTTGATGCAGCTCATGCGGGACACCAACTGCATGTTCCTCTACCTCGGGCTCGAATCGGCCAACCCCGAGACCCTCAAGGCCTACAGGAAATCGCAGACCGTCGCCGACATCGAGCGCGCGGTGGAGACGATCCACCGCCACAAGATCAAGGTCCACGGCATGTTCGTGATGGGCGCGGACGAGGACGACCGGGAGTCCATCCGCGAGACCGTGCGTTTCGCCAAACGGGCGCGCATCGACACGGTTCAGTTCATGATCCTCACCCCGATCCCCGGGAGCGAGACGTACGAGGACATGTGCCGCGAGGGGCGGATATTCGAGCGCGACTGGAGCAAGTTCAGCGGGCACCACGTCGTCTTCAAACCCAAGAAGATGGCGCCTTACCTGCTGCAGAAAGAAGCGGGCATCAAGGCGACGCGCAAGTTCTACTCCATCGCATCCTGCTGGAAGCTGGGGTTCCATTTCCGCTGGCGGGACATGGCCACCAGGATCTACGGACATCGCACCCTTACCCGGTGGAAAAACCGCAACCGCTACTGGCTCTCGGAACTGAAGCACCGCTACAAGGCCGAACGCGCCCATCGCAAGCAGGAGCAGCGGGACATGGCGGAGCTTGCCTCGGCCGTGCCGGAGGCGCCGTTGAGACCCACGCCGGGAGCGCTCATGTAGGCTGGCGGGCCGCCCGGCGGCGCGCGACCCGCGGCGCGCCCCCGCGCCCCCGCG
>CAZEJS010000031.1:0-35711 GCA_964512645.1 uncultured Acidimicrobiales bacterium | reverse complement strand
GGCACTAGACCCCAAAAATTGCACGGTCAAGGAGTAGATGGACAGCCTGAGCCAGGAGATTACCCCCATCGGCGGCGGCTGAACCGGCTGCGGGCTCGGTCTCTCCCCGCAGGCGATATCGTGCGCCTGTCGTTCGCCCTTGAGTGCCGGGGCCTCAGCGCTTGTCTCCACGATCGGCCGGACCTCTGACGCAGCCGCGATCGAGCAGTTCCGCCAGGGGGTCCCGCGGGCTCCTGCTCAACCCGGTGTGCGCGCGGCGTCGCCAGCCCTCGGCCATGGCGAACGCCCTCGAATCCGCGCCGGCAGCGGTGGCCATCGCCTCCATCAGCACCAGGGGATCGGCCCCCTGGGTCGATGCAAGCAGGGGCTTCTGGCTGTCGTGGGCGTCGAGCATCTTTCGCTTGATGTCCATGAGTCCGGATACATCGACGTACAGCCCGGCCGCGACCTTTCCTCCAAGGGGATCCAGAAGACCGTGGGGCAGCGCGTGGTAAATCGTCAGGTCGCCGCCCCAGGGCGGCGCCGGCGGGTCCGATCTGTAAGCGGGCAGTGCCCTGGCGAGTGCCGCCGCCACCACTATCCTGGAAGCCGCCTCGCGGTCCGGATGGTAGTCCATCGGCGATGGAGCCAGTATAATGGCCGGCTCGACATCTCTTATCACCGACGTCACCCGCGCCTGCGCCTCCCTGTCGAAGCTCAGCTCCATGTCGCGGGCGATCGGCGGGTGGAGGGTGGCGCCGAGGACGGCGGCGGATGCGCGGGCCTCGGCGGCCCGGATCGCCGCGACCCCCCCGGCGTCCTCACCGAAACCGCCCAGCGATCCGTCGGTGAGGTTCCACATGTGCACCTCGGCACCGCGCCGCCGGAGCATCGCCAGCGTACCGGCCATCATGAACTCGATGTCGTCCGGGTGGGCCCCCACCGCCAGCGCCACGGTTCCCATCGACCACCTCCGGCACTCCCCGTAGTCGCCCCTTCAGAGCACTTCCAGCCCGTCGAAGACCGCCCTGCACGCCTCGATGTGTTCCCGGGGCATCCACTGCCGCATGGCCTCCACGCCGGGGAACGGCTCCGGGCGACCTATCTTCGCGGCCTTGTCCGGCCATAGCGGGTTGTACTCGAGCAGTGCTACCCTTTCCAGCCCACACTCGTCGAGAAGGGCCCTGACCGCGCGCAGGTTCTCCTCGGTAGCGGTGATTCCCGGCACCAGGGGAACCCTGGCCAGCAGGTCCACGGCGCCGGCCTCTTTCAGTCCTGCAAGATGCCTGAAGTTCTCCAGAATCCGGTCGTTCGGCGTGCCGCACTCACGGCGGTGCGACTCCCCGTCCATCAATTTCAAATCGTAGTAGACGGAATTTACGTGAGGTAAGACGTGCTCCTCGAAGCTCGCCATGTCGAAGAGCCCGCAGGTTTCCACGATCGTGTGCACGCCGAGTTCCTCGAGGCCCACGAGCAGCCGGGAGCAGAAGTCCATGAACATGGTCGGTTCGCCGCCGGAAAGCGTCACCCCTCCGCCCGAGGTCTCGAAGAACGGCATGTCCTTCTCGACGGCCCGGATGATATCCTGCACGTCCATCTTGCGGCCCACCACGCTGAGCGCCCTCGACGGGCATACGTCCACGCAGGCACCGCAGACGTCGCACATGAGCCTCTCGACCCTGCCAGGCGTCTCCCGTGACAGAGCGCCCTTCGCGCACGCCTCGATGCACTCGCCGCAGTCCACGCACTCCACGGCGTCGAAAGAGAGCTCGGCGACCGTCTTCTTGCTCTCCGGGTTGTGGCACCAGGAGCAGTCGAGGGGGCACCCCTTGAAGAAGACGACGGTGCGAATCCCCGGGCCGTCATCCAGGGAATTCCCCTTGATTTCCAGTATCAGGGGCCGGGTGGGCGGAAGCCTGGTCATATTCTCAGATGCCGTATTCCGCGCGCTCGATCAGCTCGAGCTGCATGTCCCGGTTGAGCGTGACGAAGTAGGCGTTGTAGCCGGAGATCCTTACCAGCAGGTTGCGGTACTTCTCGGGGTGCGCCATCGCGTCGCGCAGCATGTCGGTGGTCACCACGTTCATCTGCATCTGCATTCCGCCAAGATCGAAATAGGTCTTGACGTAAGAGAACATGCTGTCCACCACGCTCCGGTGGCTCTCCCCGGGCGCCGGAACGACCTTGACGTTGAACGCTATGTTGTTGTTCATGTTGCCCGGGTCCAGGCTCGCTACGTCTCTTATGTTGTCGAGCAGGCTGGGCGAAGCGTGCGGTTCAGGGGTCAGGCCCGGGGTGAACGCCTTGCCTGACAGCCGACCCGAGGGGAGCGCGCCGGTCAGCGTCCCGAACGCCACGTGGTTCGACATCGACCAGAACCCCGCGGTGTAAGGGCCGCCCCGGAAGTTCGTATGCGCCTTGTAGCGGTCGTGGGCGAAGGCGGCCACCCTGTTCGCCATCGCCACCGCGTCGGGATCTCCGGATCCGAACAGCGGAACCCGGTGGGTCACCGTAGCCAGCAGCGCCGCGTCCCCCTCGAAGTTCCTGTCGACCGCCCGCTTCAGTTCGGCGAAAGCCACCGTCTTGTCTTCGAAGACGAGCTTCTTCACCGCCATCATCGAGTCGGTGATGTCCGCGAGCCCTATGCAGGCGGACCCGGAGGAGTTGTAACGCGCTCCGCCCCTGGTGGCGTCCCGGCCACGCTCGATGCAGTCGTCCATCAGAGAAGAAAGAAACGGAGTCGGCCTGAGGAGGCTGTGGGCCTCCCCCAGCATGTTGTTGTACTCCACCGAACAGTCTATGAGGAAGCCGAACTGCTCCTCGAAAGCGGAGAAGAAATCCTCGAAGGTCTCGAAATCGCCGTCCTCGACGCTTCCCGTGCGGGGGCCGACGTCCCAGTTCATCAACGGGTGGCGCCCGTTGTTCAGTGCCATCTCCAGGGCGGCCACCATGTTCATCATCATGCAGTTTGTGTGCCCCATGTGCTGTCCGGAAAGCGTCGGCTCGACACAGCCGGTGGCCGCCCAGTCCCTGAGCGCCTCGTCGGGATAACCAAACTCCTCCAGGGACTTCATCACCGCAAGGTCGTTGTGCATCGATGGCGTGGCGGCTGTGATGAGGTTGACCTCGCATAGACGTTTAAGGTAGCTATCGGAGTTTTTTTCCGGGTTGAACCTGGCGTTGACGTTGGGGTCTCTGATCCCGAGTATCTCCGTCACCTTCAGGAATATGTACGTCATGTCATTGACGGCGTCCTCGCCGTCCCGCGTGACGCCACCGAGGGTAATCGCCTGGTCGGAAGAGGAGCCCCCGAAGAGGTAGTTGCCGATGTCGGGGATGAGGGGAAGGTGGTCGGTGCACTTCATGTAGAAGCACCCCGCGAGCTCGATGGCCCGTTCCACGTAGCGCGACCTGGGCTCCCCCTCCGGAAGGCGGGAGATGTCCGCCTCGAAGAACGGCTGCAGCCACTGGTCCATCCGGCCTATGGACAGGCCCGCGTTGGTGCTCTCCATGTGCAGCCCGATCCAGCCTATCCATATCGCGTTCAGCGCTTCGTGCAGTGTATCCGCGGGCCGGCGCGGCACCTTCCGGCATATCCTGGCGAGCTCCTCCAGCTCCGCCCGGCGGCCGGGGTCTCGCTCGGCCGCGGCGTCGGCCTCCGCCCGGTCCGCCAGGTTCGCGGCGTATGCGCTCAGCCCCTCGAGACACATTATCATTGCCCGGAGGGTGTCGCGCTTCTCCTCGTCCGCGCCGCCATCGCGTACCAGCTCGGATTCGATCTCCGCGATAATGCCGTCGGTCCCCAGGGCGAGCAACTTCGGGAAATCGAGAATAGTGTGCGAGAGCGCCGCCGTCTTCCACATGAAATAGACCGCGAACCTCTCGTCGAGCTTCTGGGAGAGGGGGGCGCCTTTGTTCTCCCTGACCCACTCCCGCATGTTGCGGCTCGACCAGAACGGAAAAACCTTGTGATGAAACGTGTCCCGGGCCTCGGCGGAGATCCGGTAAGGGTTGAGCGGCCTGTCTTCTACCGAGCCCAGCTCGCCCCATATCATCGTCCCGTGGCTGTCCGGGTAGACCACGACCCCTATCTCACTTGTGGTGGTGGTCCCGGCAAGGAGGTCGTCCTTCCTTATGATCGGCTCTCGTTTTTCCATCAGGTGCTTGAACGCCCGGCCCTGTCGCAGGACCGGCGACCACTCGCGCCCTTCCCGATCAACCTCGAAGCCGTTCTCCAGAAACCAGTCGGTGAGAATCGAGGGGCGTTCGCAGCAAACCTCGGGCACGACCGAGTGGTGTATGTCGAGGAACCTCTGGAGCCTGGGGAAATCCTCGATCCCGTACCGGGAAAGGTACGGTTCCTCCAGGTACTTCACCCCCGGGTCCACCGACGGCGCCTCGAGCCTCTCGCGCCGGCGCAGGGCCATCTCCCCGGAAAGACCGGCGTCGACGGACGGCGCCTCCCGGGCGCGGAGTTCCGCATCGGCGCGTTTCGCCTTCGCGATCATCTTGCGGTGCTTCTTGGCCAGCAGCAGAGAGAGGTAGTAGTTGAAAAGGTTCATGTACGACAGGTTGCCCTCGAGCCTGAACCCGCTTTTCAGAAGCAGAGTCAGGACCTCGTTGGGGGGAAGGCTCAACATCTCCTTGACCACCGCGTCGTCCCTGAAGATCATCTGCACGTCGGTTCCCCGGGGCACCCCGCCCGATACGCGCGCCCTCCCTCCCTTGAACGCTATCGACTGCTCCACCGTTCCGTCCTCGGTCCTTACCCCGACGGAGAAATCGATCCATGAACCGTTGGAGCGCATCTGTTCCCGGAGAGAGGGGCGCCTGTTGAAGCTTGCGGCCATAACCCTGAGCAGGGAGGCCGCAAGGAGATTGGTTGAAGTATGACCGTTCACGACAACCTCCCGTAAACACCTCATGCGTCATTAATTTCCCGGTCTTACCGCAGAATGATAACCGTTCCCGGGCGGTTATGACAGGGATTTGATCAACCCGAGGGGCAGTGCTGACGGTCCGGCCGCCGCGACGGCGTGGGACCGTCAGTGGTACACTCAAAATATGCACTGCCCCGCGCGAGGGGAGGATGGAAGTGGAACTCGACATCGACCTCGAACTGCTCGACGCGTTCGAGCGTCACCTCGATCCCAGGCACCCGGAGCAGGGCGTCATCCCCGCCAGAGTTCTCGGTTACGGCGAAATAAGCACGGTTTTCGAGATAGGCTCCGGTGCCCAGTCGGACGTGGCGTACAAGCGTATGCCGATCTTCGATAACGAGGCCGAGCTGGAGGCGTACCGGCGGGTCTTCGACGAATACGTCAGGCTCCTGACCGACGAGGTCGGCCTCCGGCTCCCCCGTTGCGGCTTCGCCTCGGTCGAGGGGCGCAACGGCGAACCGGTGGTGTTCCTTGCCCAGGAAAAATATCACCATTCTTCGATCGCCAGCAACGTCGTTCACCGGGTCGGTCCGGAAGATGCGGTCCGGCTGTTCGAGGCCGTCCTCGAACGCCTTGCCCTGCTCTGGGAGTACAACGCCCTGCGGGACGACGTGCTCCTGGGCATAGACGGCCAGATCTCGAACTGGGCCGTTACATCCATCGACCCGGCGGACGAAGCCCTCCCCGGGGACGTGGAGCTGGTGTACCTGGACACCAGCACTCCGTTCATAAGGGTCGGCGGGGCAGAGCAGCTGAACCCCGAGCTGTTCCTCCGCAGCGCTCCTTCTTTCATGGCCTGGCTGCTCAGGACGCTGTTCCTCCAGGGCGTCATGGACAGGTACTACGACTTCCACCTCGTGGTGGTGGACCTGATCGCCAACTTCTACAAGGAGCAACTCGCCGGGCTCATACCACGGCTGGTGGGCGCCGCCAACGACTTCTTCTCTCGCGGGGTCGCGGGCTTCGCGACCGACCCGGTGACGGAGAAGGAAGTGCGCTCCTACTACCGGGAAGACGCGCTGATCTGGAGGCTGTACCTGGGAGCGCGCAAGGCGGACAGGTTCCTGCGCACGAAGGTTTCGCACAAAAGCTACCCGTACATCCTTCCCGGCAGGATCAAGCGATGAGATGACAGGAGGACGACATGTCTATCGTTGGGCAGGAATCCAAGCAGAAGATAAACAGGCTCTTCGCAAGGCACGTATCCAGCGGCAAGGTCGAGTTCTTCGCCAATGCGGGGATTGACTTCGTCCCCGGCAGGCGCGAAGGCGTCTACATCTACGACGTCAGCGGAAAGAGACTGGTGAACTGCAACTCGAACGGCGGCGTGTTCAACCTGGGCCACAGGAACCCCCTGGTCCTGTCCGCCCTCAGGGGAGCCCTCGAAGAGCTCGACATCGGAACACACCACACCGTCAGCGAGCACAGGGCGCTGCTCGGCGAGAGGCTAGCCGCCATATCCCCGGGAGACATCAACAGGGCGATATTCGGGGTAAGCGGCGGAGAGGCCATCGACGCCGCCATCAAGCTGGCCCGGGGCTTCACCGGTAGAGGCGGGGTCGTGAGCGCCGCGGGCGGATACCACGGCCACACCGGATTCGCCCTGCCGGCCGGGCACGAGCAGTACAGCGCGCCTTTCGTCCCCCTGGTCCCGGGCTACCGCCACGTGCCGTTCAACGACGTCCCCGCCCTGGAGGACGCCGTAAGCGAGGAGACCGCCTGTGTCCTCTTCGAGACGATTCCCGCGACCCTGGGCGTGGTCCTGCCGGACGAGGGGTTCTTCGCCGAGGTCCGGCGTATCTGTGACGAGCGCGGAGCTGTGATGATATGCGACGAGGTGCAGACGGGCCTTGGCCGATGCGGGGCCTACTGGGGAATCGACACTTACGGGGTGACGCCGGACGTGATCGTCACCGCCAAGGGTCTCTCCGGGGGTGTCTACCCGATAACCGCCACTCTCTTCAGCGACCGCCTCAACTCCTTCGTGCACGACAACCCCTTCATACACATCTCGACCTTCGGAGGTCCCGAGCCGGGTTGCCGCGTGGCGATGAAGGTCATCGACATGCTGGAGGAACCGGGCTTCCTTCGCCACGTGAAGGAGATGGCAGAGGTTTTCGCCAGGGGCTTCGAGGAGCTCCGTAGCCGTCATCGTGACATCGTTGTCGAAACCAGGCAGCGCGGCCTGTTCATGGGCATCAAGATGAAGAACGAGATGTGCGGGCCTCTTATGACCGTCGCCGGGTTCGAGCACGGCGTGTTCACGGTGTACGCCAACAACGACAGCTCGGTCAGCCAGATAGTCCCGCCGTTGGTCATAACAAAGCCTGAAGCCGAACACGTGCTCGAGTCCCTCGACAGGATGCTGGGGTGGACCGCCTCCAGGCTCCCGGCGGCCGATTGACGCGCACCGCGCCGGTCACTCCTGTCGAACGGACGGCGTTCGCCTTCCGCCCCTGCCGTCCCACGCTTCAGTCGTTCCAGCGATACCGGCCGCGGAGCGAGTAAGCCTCCTCAAGCACCCGGCCGAACCTCGACCCGTCGAAGACGGGCTTCATGATCATCCTGGTGCACAGGCCCATCTGGACGTCGGTGCTGTTGGGCTTCTGGTACAGCTCCAGGGCGTAGCCGGAGAAGTCCCTGACCATGAAATCGAAGATCTGGTCCACCAGCGCGTCGTCCAGGCCGTAGATCTCGGAGTTCTCCAGGATCAGCTGCCCGTAAGCCACCAGCGTGAACAGTTCCCCCAGGGTCAGCAGCCACCCGATGTCCTTGATGTGTTCGGCGCCGGGGGGAGCCGCCAGCAGCATCTCCTTGAGGACCTCCGTCTGCTTCTTGAAGACCTCGACGTTGGGAGGGCCGCTCTTCGCGTAGGCGGTGTTGTAGTCGTGAAACTGTATCTTGCCCAGGCCCCTGGTGGGCCCCTGTTCGAACAGGAAATCGTCGTTGGCGGCGTCCATCCTCTTCCCGATAACCGGGAAATCTCCGGGATTGAAGAAGTAGTTGGGCATGAACTTGATGATCAAGGCCATGTTGACGTGCACTGTCCCCTCGAGCTTGGGAAGCGCCCTTATGTCACGGACGGCCTGCTCGAAGTACATATCCTTCTCGAAACCCTTGGCGGCGATCACGTCCCAGAGGAGGTTCATCACCTGCTCCCCCTGGGTAGTGACCTTCATTTTAACCATCGGGTTGTAAAGCAGGTAGCGCCTGTCCTGCGGGGAGGCGGACCGCATGTAATCACTGGCCCGCAGAGCGAAAAGCTTCATCGCCACCAGCCTGGAGTACGCGTCGACAAAAAGCTGCTTGATATGGGGGAACTCGGTCACGTAATGGTCGTAGAGGAACCTGCCTGACGCGTGGTCGATTGCTTCGTAGTAAGAATGGGTGCATATTCCGATCGACGCCCACCCGAGGTTGTATTTTCCCACGTTGATGGTGTTGAGGGCCGAATCCCACGCGTCCCTGCCACGCGTAAGTATTTCCGCGTCCGTCACCGGGTATTCCTCGAGCGCGTACTCGGCCACGAAGTTCTGCGAGTTCACGACGTTCTTGACCACCTCGTAGCCTCCGCTCCCGGACCTGGCCACGAAGAACACGTAGTCCCCGCTATCGGCGAGTTTCCCGAACGTCGAGACAAGGGCCGCCTCGTTCGCGTTCCCGATGTAGTATTTGCGGCCGTTGGCCGCGTACCGGCCCTCCCCCAGGGGCTTCAACGACATCTCGGTGGAATAGAGGTCCGCCCCGTGGTCCTTCTCGGACAGCCCGAAGGCGAAAATGCCGCCGTCGAGCAGCAGCCTGGCGGTCTGCTCCTTGACCTCCTCGTTCCGTCCCATCCATATCGGCCCGAGCCCGAGTATCGACACCTGCCACGTGTACCAGTAGTTCAGCCCGTAGAAAGCGCTAATCTCGTTGAACCCGCAGTTTCGCCAGGTGTCCCAGCGCGCGTCGGGCCGGAGTCCGTAGCCGGATGGAGTCAGGAGGTCGGAGAACACCTTTTCCTCAGCCTGGAAGTCCAGGAAGTCCCGGTACCACGTCCGCTCGTGGTCGTCTTTCTTGCTCTTTCCGCGCCCCTTGTCCTCGAAGAACTGTATGGTTCTGTCCATGATCTCCTTCGAGCGCGCGTCGGGGTACTCGCGGTCGTTGTCTTTCGGGTTTAGGAGAATTGACATCGTATCTTCCTTTCGAGAACGGATTAACGCCGTGCTGCGTCCCGGATAGTCTACAACCGGGGGTCCCGCCGGGCAATGCGCCGGAGCCGTCACTGCCTTGTTGAGCGCCGGTCGGTATAATGATCCGCGAAAGGGACGTCCGCTTATTTCAGCCACGACCATGGAGTCCGGTTCGACTTGGAGACAATCGACGCCCATGTCCACATAATGCCCGGCTACCGCACCGCCGGACTGGTGCGCTGGATCAAGCGCGCCTTTCCCGACCACCCCTCCCGCCAGGACTTGACCTGCGAAGAGATGGTCGTCGAGCTGCGGGCGGCGGGGTGCGTTCGCGCGTTCAACTTCGTCTTTCCCCTCGACGACGAGGAAACCGAACCGCTCAACCGGTTCTCCGACGAGATCGCGCGGCGGCACCCGATGCTCGTACCGTTCGGCTCCATGCACGCGGCGACGCCTGATAAAGGCGGCGTGGCCGAGGCCTGCATCAACGAAATGGGTCTCGCCGGCATCAAGCTGCACCCGTACGCCCAGCGCTTCGAGGTCTTCTGCGACGAATTCGATCCCCTGTTCGCCAGGTTGAACGCCCTGCGAGCGCCCCTGTTCGTGCATACCGGCTTCGATACCTTCTACGGCCGCAAGCTTGACTTGGAACGCCTGGAGCGCACCCTGGAGGAATACCCGGATATGCCGCTGGTGCTCGTCCATTGCCTCTTTCCGAGATTCGAACTCGCCCACCGGCTCGTCGAATCGCACCCGGGGCTTTTCCTGGACTTGACGAACGTGCCCGGCACACTGCGCCTGTACGACAGCTTCCCCGGCGACGCCTCGACCTTCGATCCGGATTTCCACGACGGGGCGCGCCTCGTCGAATCTCTGCACGCCCTGGTGGAGGAACACAGCGACCGCATCATGCACGGCACCGACCACCCGGTGGGAATGGGGCCGCCGTCACGGATATTCGAAGACCTCGACCGGCTGGGGTTCTCCGGCAAGGCCGTGGGCGACCTGAGATACGCCACCGCCGCGCGGTTCCTGTCCGTTCACTGCCGGACCGGCCCCCGGCCGGGCCGGTAACCGCGCCCGCTTCCGGGAGCGCAGGGGATTCGCGCAGGAGAACACCTTCACCGCTTCCCCTCCCGGGGGCCCGTCGCCAGGGCGCGGGCGCGGCGCCGGATCACAGCGAGATTCGCCAGGAAAGGAGGCAGTGTGCGAGACAGGTGGCAGGGGTTCCGCCATCACGACGAATCGAAGAGACGGACATGGCAGGACCCGGAATCGATACTGCGGCGCATCGGCCTGGAGGCCGGGCACGTCTTCGTCGATGTCGGCTGCGGAAACGGCTTTTTCGCGCTTCCGGCGGCACGCATCGTGGGACCCGGGGGCGCCGTCATCGGCATTGACGTAGACGCGTCCGGTATCGACGAACTGCGCCGGAGAGCGGAGCGTGAAGGCCTCGAGAACGTCAGGCTGACCGTCGGACGGGCCGAGGAGACACGGGCATGCGAAGGCTGTGCCGACATCGTCTTTTTCGGAAATGACCTGCATGACTTCGAAGACCCCGAAATAGTCCTCGAGAACGCCCTGTACATGATCAGGCCGGCGGGTTTGCTGGTCGACCTGGACTGGAAAAAGGCCGAGACGCCGTTCGGGCCCCCGCTCGAAGTGAGGTTCACCGAAGAGGAAGCTTCGGGCATGATATCCCGCGCCGGCTTTGTGGTCGTTGACATCGGCGATTCAGGTGAATACCACTACCTGGCCCTGGCCAGGCCCGCCGGCCCGCCGGCCGGAACCCTCCCGGGGAGCGCCGGAACCGAGAAGGCCTGATGCGGCGGCTTCCGCCGGGCTGCCGAATACGGGTGCCCGCGCCGAGCCCACGTTTCACAGGCCGGGCAGGCCGAGCATCATGCGGGCTTCATCGGGTGTGGCGACCTCTCTGCCCACTTCACAGGCCAGTCGCACGACCCGCTCTACGAACTGCGCGTTGGAACGGGCGAGTTCTCCCCGGCGGTAGTATACGTTGTCCTCGAGGCCGACCCTTACGTGCCCGCCCATGACCATCGACATCACGTTCATGGCCATCTGCGCCTTGCCTATTCCCGATACGTTGAACTCCGCGCCGGCGGGCAGGTGTCGAGCCATCTCCAGCAGGTTCTCCGGAGTGCCGGCGAAGCCCCCCATTCCACCGACGTTCATCACCATGTTCACGTACGGCGGTTCTCCGGCCAACCCCTTCGAGACCAGGTTCTCAACCTCCGCGAACATCGACGGGTTGTACACCTCCAGCTCCGGTTTGATCCCCGCCTCGGACATTGCCCCGGCGAACATCTCTATCTCCGAACGCATGTTGACGAACGGCACTTCCTGCTTCGCCTCCCCGGTCCCGGTGAGGAAGATCACCGTTCCCATATTGAGGGAGGCCATCTCCGGACGTGCTTCAAGGGAAAGGATGCGACTCTCGAGCGGTATCCCCGGACCCCCGGTGGTGTTCTGCACGATGACGTCGCAGCGCCTCCTTATCCCCTCGTTCATCCGGCGAAAGACACCCGGGTCTCCCGCCCCCTTTCCAGAGGCATCACGGGCGTGAAGATGCACAATCGCCGCGCCGGCCTCCCGGCACCTCACGGCCTCTTCGATGATTTCCTCCGGCTGCTCCGGCAGTGCCGGGTTGGCTTCTTTTCCGTGCAGACCACCGGTGAGCGCGGCGGTAATGATCAACTTCTTCATCTGTGGCCCTTCTTGATTCCGCCCCAGCGCACCAGGGCGGACGACGCCGCGACCCATTGCGCCACATCCGGAAAGACGGGCACTCCCGCTTCCTCCAGTGCCGCGGACATCTCCCGCGTGTACTGTCCGCCGGAGGCGCAACCGACGATCGGCTTTTCCGCGACAGCGTTCAACCTCTCAATCCTCTCCACTATACTCTCGTCGAGCGGGGTATCCTGGAAGACGAAGAACGGCATTATCAGGTCCACCCGCGGGTCCTCCAGCAGCGTCCTTATGACGAACTCGTAGTCCTCCGCCGATGCCGAACCGGTGACGTCGACCGGGTTCTCCACGAGATAGAAAAAAGAAAAGTGGTCGCGCATGGCCCTCACCGAGGAACGCGTCAGCCTGACCAGTTCCAGACCCTTGTTCGGAAAGAGGTCCAGCGCGTTCACCATGGGGCCGGCCCCGTTCGACAGCATGGCAACCCGCGCTCCCGCGGCGGCGGGCTGCAGCGCCAGGGCCTGGCAGGCGGCGAACATCTCGTGGAACGAATCCGTGGTTATCACACCCGCCTGCTCCAGAACGCCCTCGTAGACCCCGTACGAGCCTCCGAACGCCCCGGTATGGGAAACGGCGGCGGCCGCGGAGCGCCGGGTTCGGCCGGTCTTGAAAGCGACCAGCGGCTTCCCGTGCTCCCGGGAGGCCTTTCTTGCGGCGGCAAGAAACTTCCGCCCTCTTTCCAGGCCCTCGATGTAGGACCCAATAACCCTGGTCGAGCGGTCCGATGCCATCCACGCAACCAGGTCCCCTTCGTCCACGTCCACGCGGTTTCCGTAACTGACCATCTTGCCGACACCGGTGGTCTCCGCGGCCTCGAGGAAGGCGCAGCCCCAGGTACCGCTCTGAGTGATGAAACTCATGGGCCCGGCCGGTGGGCGCCGCAGGCGTTCGTTGCTGTGGAAAAAGGAGTCGAACCTGCTTTCCCCGTCGAAGGCGCCTATGCAGTTTGGCCCGATTACCCGTATGTCCAGTTCGCGGGACAGCCGGGCCATCTCGCGCTCGATATCCTGACGCACGCCGCCGAGCTCCTTTCCCCCGCCGGATACCACCAGCAGGCTGTGGGTGCCGGCGTCCGCCAGTTCCCGCATGATCCGCGGACCTTCGACCAGGTCTACGACCATCACCGCGAGCTCCGGGGGCTCCGGCAGGGCGGCGATGCCCGGATAGCACTTGATACCCAGTATCGAACCCCTGTTCGGATTGATGGGGTATACCCGTCCCCTGAAACGGTGGTTTGCGAGCGAATCGACTATGACGTTCCCGATCTTCCCCGGGCTTGCCGAAGCTCCGATCACCGCGACGCTCGCCGGGTCGAAGAACGAGGACAGGTGCCGCGTCCTCGGGCCTTCCGCTTCCATCGCGTCGTGGCGGGGTTCCTCGGTGAGCACCACCTTGGCGTCGACGACCACCGCGCCCCCGGGAGAGACTATGACGGGGTTGAAGTCCGCGCTCTCCATGTATGGAAATACCTCCTCGCCCAGCCGAGCGATGCCCAGCACGGCGTCCTCCAACGCCCTCGTATCGCAGGGAGGGGAACCCCTGAAGCCTTTCAAGAGAGGCAGCCCCCTGAGACGCGACAGCATCCGCCTGACCTCGGAACGTCCTACGGGGAGGGCCATGAAAGTCACATCGTCGAGGAGCTCGGCCATCGTGCCCCCGATGCCCACCATCAGGACAGGGCCGAAATGGGGATCGTTCTGGAGACCGGCTATGACCTCGACCCCCGCCGGGACCTGCTTTTCCACCAGGACGCCCTCGAAGCCGTCGCCTCGGGGAGCGTCCACGGCAAGCGACCGCACCTCGGCGAACGCGAGGCGGAGATCACCGGGTCCCCGTATTCCCGTGACCACCGCACCGGACTCGGTCTTGTGAAGCATCCGGGCCGAGGATACCTTGACCACGACCGGGTAGCCCACCTCCTCCGCGACCCGGCAGGCCTCCTTTGCGGTTCCTGCGACACGCCCGGGAGGCACGGGCACTCGCAGCGTCTCAAGCCACGACTTGACCAGCGCCTCGGGGAACGCCGGCGAACCGGTTTCCCTGAACCTGCCGTAAGCCGCGGCCACCGACGCCCGGAGGTCTTTTCCAATCATGCTCGCTCCATCAATCCGGCCGGGGCTCGGCCCCGGCGGCCCTGATCATCGACTGGACATAATCGGCCGGCGCCGGCGGCATGAAAACACAGACGATCTCCAGCGGGACGCCGCCGGGGTTCAGAGTCCTGTGCTCCTCCCCCGGCGGCGCGTAAAGCGCCACTCCGGGCTTCAGCGGGTACTCCCTCCCGCCCAGCCAGGCCCTGCCCTCTCCACTGGTGACGACCATCAGCTCTCCCGAGCCCTCGTGCAGGTGGAAATCCGTGGAGCCGCCCCCCGGCGCCAGCTCCGAGAAAATGAGGGTGAACCGCTCCACATCGTCATGGGTCGAAGGGTCCATCACCACCTTGAGCGCCCTCTCGAACGGCGCCGGTACCCTGGACCCAACCACATCATCCGCATCGGCGTAAGCCATTCCCGCCCCCGTTCCGGATATTCGTCTAGTGGAAAATCAAATAGAAAGCGAACGATCCCCTTCCAGCGGCGTCACATGGCGTCTATTGCGATGCCGAGCAGGGCGCACGCGGCCTCGATTCGCCGGACGTCGCTATCGAGCGTCGCCGTCGGCAGAAAAGTGTAGTGGTTCCCGATGGCCCCCTTCTCCAGGAACGCCTCGTGGTCGTCAAGCCTGACCTTGAGGCAGAGCCTGCCGGGGATGGTGGTGCTGTCCGAGCCAACGAACTGCCCGGTCGCCAGCACCATGCGGTCCAGTTCGCGCCCATAGATCCGCGCCACGATCGCGCGGCCGGGCGCCATCTCGGGAAAACAGGCCCCGATCACACCCACCGTGTACAGGCTCATGAGAGTTCCGGCCTCCACGCTCACCGCGCCCGCATCGCCGGCCAGCTCGGCCGGACCGCTGCAGGTCCCCGCCAGGAGGAGCCCGTCGGAGTCAACTGTCCAGGGATCCGCCATGCAGGGGACCTTTCCCAGCAGGTGCTTGAACAGCGACTGCTGGGCGCACTGCACGACATCGCTCTCGCAACCTATCACCACCGAACCCAGGGCGTGGCCCTTCAGGCATCCGCTGGCACCGCACCTGCCCAGCACCCCCGTGTACCTGCCCGGGTCCGGCCCCCCGTAGCAGTTCAAGGCAACCCCGGTAAGGCCGTACTCCTCCTGCAGGCGCTCAACGCCGAGCGAGACCTTCGCGGAGGCCTTTATTGCCCCGACCGAGGCCTGGTCCCCGGCTACTGACATTCCCGACGACTTCAGCTCCCCTGCGAGCGCGCTCACCTGTCCGGGCGTCACGCGGCCCACTGCCTCCTCGAGCTGCGAGATGTCCACCTCGACGTAAGAAGGCCCCAGCCTGCTTGAAAGCGAGTCCGGGTGCCAGTTGCTGGCGGGCATGACGTCGTAATAAGAACCGCCGACGAGGCCGATCTTCTCGCGCTTCATGGCGAACGCGGCGTGCGCCGCTCTGGCGAACCGCTCCAGCCGCTCGACGGTACCCGGGTCTTCGGGGTCTCCCCATATCGCGAAGACGCTCCGCCGCGCCCGGCCCCGGGCGTGCGCCTCGTCCCTTAGGTAACCTACCCCGGAGGCCGCGGACGCCATGCTCCACCACGGTTTTTCCGGAAAGAACCACACCGCCTGCGGGCCATCGAACCGCCCGGTGGCAGCAGTCTGCCGTGCCGATGTGCCGGTGAAGGTGACGCCCAGGAAACCGGCGTACTGGCCGGCGCAGGAGAGCGCGTTGGCGCCGATGACATCAGGGTCGATGTCAGGACCGAATTCGGTCAACTCCCAACCCATTGACCGGACTCTTCTCTTGACGGAGCTCACGTGTTCAGACAGACCTGGTACGGTCCTCAGCTTCGCGATATCCAGGATATACTGGACCGCTATCCTGGGTTTCGAGGTCCTTGCGGGCATAAACCCTCCGATCCTAGAGTCGCTCCTCGGTACGGGCCTTCTCGTAGCGGGCCCTCCTGGCCTTCAGGTACTCCGGCACCGGCACGTCCCACCACCCGACCGCCGGGCTTCCCGACAACGGGAAATCACGGTGCACCGCCACCTCCACGAGCGCCGGGCCGCCGGACGCTAGCGCTTTACGGACCGCCGGCCCGATCCCCCTGCGCGTCGAAGTCTTGCGCGCCTCCCACCCGAAGGCCCGCGCGGCCTCGGCCATATCAACAGTGTACGTTCCGCCGTCGGACCTCTTAAAATCGGTCGCTATCGCCCTGTTCTCACCGAAGGCGTCCATCTGAAGGTCCTTGATCGCCAGCCAACCGCCATTGTTGACGACTACCATGACCACCGCGGTCCCCAGCATCGCGGCGGTGGCCATCTCCTGCATGGTCATCAGGAAGTCGCCGTCCCCGGCCATGCCGACGACTGCGCGGTCCGGCCTCGCCAGCTTCACGCCTATCGCGGCGGGCAGCGCCCAACCCATGGTGGAGAAACCTCCGGTGGTGATGCAGGTTCCCGGCACGTAGAAGGGGAACTCCTGCAGCATCTGCGCCTGCGTGTTGCCCGACGAGGTCACCAGGTATGCGTCCCCGGGCATCGCGTTCCTGACCTCGCGCAGCACCTGGGAGATAGTCGGCAGTTCGGTGTCCGCCGACAGGAGCCCCTCCACGCGACGCAACCACTTCGCCTTCTCGCGCGCGATCTCTTTCAGGAAGCTCTCGTCGACTATCTCACACCTGCCCGCGATCTCGACCAGCCCCGCGGCCATCTGGCGCAGCACCGCGGCCGCGTCACCGGTTATGCCGATTTCCACCGGGTAGTTCTTGCCGATCTCGTAAGGGTCGAGGTCGATCTGGACCAGCCTGGTTGGCGGTATCGAGAAGGCGGCGCCGTGCCTGAACGAACAGGCCGTCTCATCGGCGAAGCGGCACCCCACCGCCAGTATCACGTCCGCCGTCGAAGTCATGTGCAGGCCCACCGACGTGCCCTTCGAGCCGGTGTGCCAGGCGAACAGCGGGTGGTCCTCGGGAAAACACCCCTTGCCCTGCATCGTCGTCACCACCGCCGCTCCCTTGAGCTCGGCGACTTTCCTGAGCTCCTCTGCCGCTCCCGAAGCGGCCACCCCTCCTCCGGCAAGAATGACCGGCCTCCTGGCCTTCGCGAACAGGCGCAGCGCTCGGGTGATCTCCGCCGGGTCGCCCTGCGCCGGACCGCTCTCGAGCAACGGTATCGATTCGGGCAGCGCAAGCTCCGCGGCAGCGCACTGCACGTCCATCGGCAGGACCACGTTCACCGGGCCCCGCCTTCCACTCATCATCACCCGCAAGGCTCGCCTCATTATCGACGGCAGAGCCTCCACCGTATCCACCCTCATCGAACGTTTCACAACGGGCTGCAGCACTCTCTCGAAGTCGTCGTCGCGGGAGCGTTCGATCTCCTGCAGGAGTCCCTTGCCCCTCATGTACGTGTGCGCGGAGCCCGTTATTACGAGCACCGGCGTCGAATCGACGTAAGCCGTTGCCGCGCCTATCGCCGTGTTCACAGCGCCGGGCCCAATGCTGGTGAACACCGCCAGCGGACGGCCGGATGCGCGGTAGTACCCGTCAGCCAGGTGCACTCCGCTCATCTCCTGCATCATCTGCAGGACCCTGATCCTGTCCTCGCGACCGATGAACGCGTCGGCCAGCCCGAGGCACCCGTGGCCCGGTATGCCCAGGACGTACGGAACACCGGCGCGCGCAAGGCACTCCGCGACTATTTCTCCGCCCGTAAGCCTCATCCGGCAACCCCCTGTCCTCAGTCTCCGAGCGCTCGCTCCACCGACGAAGCGCAGGCGAGCACCTCTTCTCCCGGGCCTGATCCGCCGGCGAATACCCTCGACTCCGGCCCGGAGACCCCGACGGCGGCTACGACCATTGAGGTGGCGTCCCTCACAGGCGCGGCCAGACAACCGATGCCCGGCGTCTGTTCACCGCGGTCCGTGGCGTAACCGAGATCCCTGGCGCGGGCGAGGTCCTCCAGGAGCTCCTCAATCGTGGTTAGCGTACGCTCAGTGTACCGTTCCATGGCGACACCTTCGAACAGGGACCTTACCTCGTCCTCGGGGAGACACGATAGGATAGCCTTGCCCACGGCGGTCGAATGCGCCGCCTCCACCGAACCGCTCTCCGTTTGCACCCTGAGCGCCTTCCGCGGGTACTGGTTGAGCAGGTAGACGACGTACCGGCCGCGGAGTTCGGCGAGGTGCGAGGTCTCCCCGGTGACGTCGGTAAGACCTCTCAGGGTGACGGGCATTTCCGGCAGTTTCTCCCCGGACAGACCCACGGAACGGGCTATCCTGTACAACTTGGGACCCCTGCGAAGCTTCGAGGAACCCGGCTGCTTCGCCAGGTAACCCGCCTCGACCAGCGTCGTCGCAAGGTGGGATATCGTGCTCTTGTGGACGCCGAGCGTACGGGCGAGTTCGATGCCGGTGACGGGCTCGTCGCCGAAGGCGATGGCCTCGAGGATGTAGAGCCCTCTTTCTACGGACTGAATCTGTCTGGACATCTCAATCTAGTTGTACTTAATCAAACTATATGACAATTATTAAGATATTCAAGCCCATAAGTCAATTTAGTTGCTTATAGTAGAACTACTTCTGACTACCACAGCTCAGCCCGAAAACGCCGGCCCCTTGAAAACAGAAAGCGAGGCCGCCGGTGCGAACGGCCTCGCCCGCTGATGCTTCTCCGCCGGTTCCCGCGCATCACTTCCCGCGCCGGCGCCTCCAGAGCCTCTTCAGGAGGTTGAGCGCGAAAAGGGCGCCCATCACGATCGTAACGACCCTCTGGACCTGCGCGAAACGGATCAGCATATTGTAGGGCTTATACTCCTCGTTCAGAGATATCTTCCTGCCGAGTTTATCCATCGAGATCAGCTCCGCGGTCTTGTTCGCGGTCCATATCGCAGCTTCCATGCCGCCGGAGCTCACGTGCGTATCGGTGAAATCCCCCGTCAGGTAGAAGTTCGAGTAAGGGCTGCGCTGGAACGGACGGTGGCCCTCCATTCCCGGGTAGGCGCGGTACACGCCCTGCCTCTCGCGCACCACCTTCCACTTGCGCACCTCGGCCTCGCGCGCGATCGGGAAGACATCTTTGATCTGCTCAATGCACAGGTCGAATATGGTCTGGTCCGGCAGGCCCTGGATGGGATCGGCAGGCGATATCACCATCTCCAGCATGCTCCCGCCCTTGAATATGTGGGGCAGGACGTTGGACAGGTCGGCGTAGGTGTTGAAGACGCAGTCGTTGGAGAAGAAGGTGCAGTCGATGTCCGTGAGCTTCCTGTCGAACCAGATCTGGATGCTCAGGGACGGCGCATACTGGAACCACCAGAGATCGCGGAAGTATTCGAGGTCGTAACACTCGTCCGGCAGGACGCGCCTCAGCGAATAGGGGCTCATCGCCGACACGTAGAGGTCGGCATGCATGGTCTCGGTGTCGTTCACTGTCACGCCCTTGACCTGGCGGTCCTCCACCTCTATGGACGTGACCCCCTTCTCCAGCGAAACAGTCCCGCCTTTCTTCTTGATGTACTCCAGGCAGTTGTCTACCCAGATCTCACCCAGGCCGCCGTTGGCGAACCCGATCCTCGAGTTCTTCGCCGACACGAACATCTTCAGGAACCAGTTGAGCATCACTTTCGCCGAGATCTGGTAGGAAGGCGTGAACGTCAGGCCGTTGATCGCCGGCTCCATCAGGGGTTTCATCGTCTTCTCGGCGTGATAGCGCGCCATGAAGGTTTCCATGCTGATAGCGTCGAGCGCGTCGATATCATGGAGGTTCGCGCCGACGCCCAGGCCCATGGGAAGCGCGGCGGTCGCCAGTTTCCAGAGGGGTATCCCCCGGAAATCCTTGAGCAGGTGGGCCATCGCGTAAGCCGCGTGCAGGGGGGCCGGCAGGTTGGCGAACTTCAGGCTCGCGAGGTCGCCGTCCTTCTGCGCGTAGTAGAACGCGGAATCCTTCCAGACGATGTTGTCGGAGATCCCCATCCTATCGAAGAACTTCAAAAGGTTCACGTAGTAGGGCATGAAGACGTGGAGGGCGTTGTCTATCATGTCGCCGTCCTCGTCGAGCCAGGAGGACGCCCTTCCTCCGAAGATCGTATCCTGCTCGATCAGCTCCACCTCGCAACCGAGGTCCAGCAGGTTTATTGCGGCCGCGAGGCCGCTCATGCCGCCGCCCATCACCAGTGCCTTCATCGATCCCTCCTCCTCGGTAAGGCTACTTGCAGCCAGGTCTGTCCGGGCTTCATGAAGTATATGCGAACCGGAGAGCAATTTGTACTGCGAAGTCATTTCCTGTGCATGAGGGCTTCGCCGGCGGGTTTCTCCCCTCGCGCCGCAGGTGCTGATCCGAACCCATGCTCGAC
This sequence comes from uncultured Acidimicrobiales bacterium, assembly GCA_964512645.1. Classification (GTDB taxonomy): domain Bacteria; phylum Actinomycetota; class Geothermincolia; order Fen-727; family Anoxymicrobiaceae; genus CAZEJS01. The sequence goes on along the minus strand of CAZEJS010000031.1, from coordinate 15,437 downwards.
CACCTGGTAATATCAGGCGGGCATTCTCGGGCATGCCGCGTCGTGTCGCGGGGAGGCAACCGGATGTGCCGTCCGGCACTAAATGGTAATCTAATCCGGCGGCCGCTTCCGGGCGGCCTCTGAGTACCGACAAACCGGAGGGGGTTTGCATGAACGTGGACCGGGGCGACACCACGGTGCGGGGAATTGTGATAGACCCGGGCAGCCTGGTGACCTACCAGGACGGGTCCGTGGTGAGCCGGGAGATAATGAGGGGCAAAGCCGGGACCGTCAGCGTCTTCGCGTTCGACGCCGGAGAAGGCCTCAGCGAGCATACCGCTCCGTTCGACGCCCTTGTCCAGGTGCTGGACGGCTCCGCGCGCGTCACCGTTGGCGGCGCCGACCACGCGGTGGCCCGCGGGCAGGCGATCATCATGCCCGCCGGCGTGCCCCACTCCCTCCACGCTCCAGTGCGCTTCAAGATGCTCCTGACCCTGATCCGCGAGTGAACGCCATCCAGCACCCTGCCATGGAGGAGCCGTGTCTGTGATCAAATTCGGAGACTGCGAGGAGTTCCTGTCCGGGGACGGCTGCATCCTCAGAGAGTTGCTGAGCCCCGTCAGGGCACCCCTCGAACTCCGTTACAGCCTCGCGCACGCCAAGCTGCCCCCGGGCCGCGCGAGCGCGCCCCACCGGCTCAACTCCTCCGAGGTCTACTACATCCTCCAGGGGTCCGGGAAAATGTCCATCGACGGCGAGGAACAACCGGTCGGTCCGACGGACACGGTCTACATCCCTCCCGGGTGCGTCCAACACATCGCCAACGCGGGCGAGGACGACCTGGTCTTCTTGTGCGTGGTAGACCCCGCGTGGGAAGAGAAGGACGAGGCAATCCTCTGACAACCGGGCGCAGCGGCCGACGTCCTTGCCCCGGTATCGCACCGGGGTTGCCGGGCTCCCGGCGCTCTTCCTCCCCGCCCGTGCTACCCCTTGGGTATCATCGACAGGATCGTATCCCAGACTCCTAGAGTCTTCTGGAGCGATTCGTCGTCGTGCTGCATGCACGTGTACATGCGGGTGCCCGCTAGCGAACAGAGCCCGTTGAGTGAAGCCACCATCTGGTAATCCTCCGCGGCCTTACGCCTGGTTATTATCTCGAAGGCCCTCGGGCCGGTTATATCTACCCAGAAGAAGCCGGTGGTGACGTACTGTATGATCGGGCCGAAATTGTACGCGAAGAACGGCAGGTCCGGCCTGGTGGCGAAGAGGCTGTTCAGCTCACCGGTCAGCTTGTCCGCGGCCGCGGTCGCCTTGCCCACGGCGTCGTTCTCCTCCATGAGCCTGATCGCGTGGTAACAGGCGCCGCACGAGATCGGATTCGCCGCGAGCGTACCCCCCATGTAGGGCCTCTGTCCCATCCCGGCGCCAACGATCTCCATGACCTCCCTGCGCCCGGCGACCGCACCAGCGGACGGGAACCCGTGGGCCACGATCTTTCCCAGAACCGTTATGTCGGGGGTGATGCCGAACTTCTTCTGCGCGCCCCCCATGTCAAGCCGGAAACCGGTCACGACCTCGTCGAACACCAGCAGGGCGCCGTGTTCCCTGCACAGCGCGGCGCAGCGCTCGTTCCAGTCCGGGTGAACCGGGTGAACGCCCGACTCGCCGCCGACCGGTTCGAGCACCAGGCAGGCGATCTCGTCCCTGTTGTCCTCGAACGCCTTCTCCAGGCCCTCGAAGTCGTTGGGCTTCACCTCGACCAGATTGTCGAAGGTGGCGGGGGGTATCCCCGGTGAGTTGAGCCCCGCGGTGCCCGGGACGTGAAGCGAATAGACGTACTGGTCGTACCAGCCGTGATAGCTGCCCTCGACCTTGATGACCTTCTGGCGACCGGTCACCGTGCGGGCAATCCTCAAGGCCGCCATGTCCGCCTCGGTCCCGGACTGGAGGAAGCGCACCACGTCGACCGCCGGCATGTGTTCAACGATCTTCCTGGCGGCCAGCAACTCGTATTCGGAGGTCAGCCCCGTGGCCGGCCCCTTCTCCCTGATGATTTCGATGACTTCATTGTCAAGCGGATCGTAGTGATGGCCGAGTATGATCGGCGCGCCGCACATCAGGTAGTCTACGTACTCGTTGCCGTCGATATCCCACATGTGGTAGCCCTTCGCGCGGTCCATGGCCAGCGGGAACGGGTGGCTGGTGGCCAGGTTGTGCTCGACGCCACCCGGAACGTAAGACTGCAGCTCCTCGTACAGCTTGAGCGACTTCGCGCGGGTCCGGTAGAAATCCGCCTTGACCTTCTCGAGGAGTTCGTCGGGGATCGGGTGCAGCTCGTCTTCCATCACCCGGGCCCTGCGCTCCATGATTTCGTCGTATTCCATCTGTCACCTCGCTATGTCGATGTCACCTGGTGGCTCGAGAAGATTCTACCAAAGTGGGCCGTGGAGGTCAGTCGTGCCGGGAAGTGCCGCCCCGCCCGCCGCCGCACGTCGAACGAACGCCCGGACGCCCCCGCCGAACGCGTCCGTCACGGCGTCCGCTTCCCCCGGCGCAACCCCGGGACGGTGGCGGCTACCGCACGTTCCGTGTACCCTATGACCTTGAAAGAACCCGTTCCGGCCATAGGAGGAGGAGCCAGTTGACCATCCCGGCTATCGAGAGGATAAACAAGGCGGTCCGTCTCCAGAAACCAGACCGCGTCCCCTACGTCCCCATCATCGACCTTTTCGCGACCCGTTACGGAGGCATCACCCAGCACGACCTCCTGTACGACGTGCCCAAAGCGGACCTCGCCCTCGATAACACCCTGAAGGGCCTGGGCCCCATCGACGGACAGAACATGACGTACGCCGGGCTCGGGCGCTTTCTCCGCTTTCTGACCCCGAACCTGCCCAGGGTCCCGGGCATCGACGGCGTGCCGGTCGACGAGCCGTGGCAGTTCTGCGAGCGCTCCGTCATGGAGCCGGACGAATACCGCGATATCGCTGAAAAGGGCGCCATCAACTGGCTCCGCGGCAAGCTGGAGATCGAGCACCCGCACCTGGCGACACCCCGCGGCCTGGCTTCCGAGCTGCGCGGCATGGCGGCCGACAACCTGGCCATCGCCAGGTCCGTCAGGCGCTGGAGGGCGCGCGGCGTCGAGACCCTCGTCGCCTCGAATTTCACGTTCACGCCCGCCGAGTACATCTCCGTGCACCTGCGGGGCTTCAAGGAGTTCACGCTCGACCTGTACCGCCATCCCGACGAGATCAAGGCCGCCAGCCGGGCGCTCATGGGGAGCTTCAAGCTGGCCGGTCTGGTGCCGATGCCGATCAACCGGGTGAGGCGTGTCTTCTTCGGCGGGGCGCGCACAAGTCCCGCGTTCATGAGCCCGCAGCAGTTCGAGGACATCGCCCTTCCCGAGTGGCAGGAGCTGGTTGAGTTCTACTGCAAGCTCGGGATAACCAGCATCCTCCACCTCGACGGCGACTGGACCGATTTCATGCACTACTTCCGCGACTTCCCTCCTGCCCAGTGCATCATGAACCTCGACGGGGCCACCGACATCCGTGCCGCTAAAGAGATTCTCGACGGGCGCATGTGCATAATGGGTGACGTCCCCGCCACGCTGCTCAAGCTCGGGGAACCGGACGAGGTCGACGAATACTGCAGGACGCTCATAAATGACGTGGGCTCCGACGGAGCGTTCATCCTTTCCAGCGGGTGCTCCATCCCGGTTGACGCGAAGCCCGCCAACGTTGCCGCGGTCTCCAGGGCGGTGCTCCGCTACGGCTGGTACTGACGGGTCCCGGGTGCGCCCGGCCGGCAGAAAAGGTGGAAGCGCCCCCGGCCTTTCCGTCTTCTTCGAGCCCGAAGGCGTAGCGCTGATCGGGGCCAGGAGCTCCCCCGGCTTCGGATACGGAATCCCCCTGGTCCTCGAGCGCCACGGCTGGGCCGCCAGGACTTACCTGGTCAACCCCCGGGGCGGAGACCTCCACGGCATGAAGGTGTACGGCTCGATCGACGACGTGGAGGGATCGGTCGACCTCGCCGTGGTCGTCGTTCCCGCGCGATCGGTTCCCGGCGTCATGGACGACATCGGGCGCAAGGGAATCCGCCACGCGATAGTGGAAAGCGCCGGCTTCGCCGAGACCGGCGCCGGCGGCGCGGCGCTGCAGGAAGAGGTGATGGCGGCAGCGCGCGAGCACGGTATACGCGTGATCGGCCCGAACTGCGTCGGCGTCGTCAACACGGCCAACGGTTTCAGCACGGTCGAGGTCATCGACGAGGCGATGAACCCCGGGTCCACCGCGATCATCGCCCAGAGCGGCGTATTCGGCGCCGTAATGCTCGACATGCTCCACGAACACCGTCTGTACGTCTCCAAGGCCGTTACCCTCGGCAACCGCATGGATGTCGGCGAAGCGGAGGTGCTCGAGTACCTGCGCGCGGACCCGCAGACCACCGTGGTGATGATGTACCTGGAAGGCGCCGCGGATGGGCGGGAACTGCTGGAGGCCCTCGAGAGCACCGCCAGGGAGAAACCGGTGCTGGTCCTCAAGAGCGGCCGCTCCCCGGAGGGACGCCGCGCCACCGCTTCGCACACTGCCAGCATTTCCGGGGAAGACGCCCTGTACGACGCGGCCTTCAGGCAGTCCGGCGCCGTCAGGGCGGACTCGCTCGAGGAGCTGGTCGAGATGGCGCGGGCGTTCTCCGCCCTGCCGCTCCCCCGCGGCGGCAGGCTGGCCATCGTTACCTCCAGCGGCAGCCTCGGTGTCCTGGCCGCCGACACCGCGGTCTCCCGCGGGCTCGTGGTTCCGGCTCTGGGAGCCGAGACGGCCCGGAGGATTACCCTGGGCGCGCCCGCATGGATGAACGTCCGCAATCCAGTTGACGTCGGCCCTTCGACCCAGTTTCCCGCGGCTCTCGCCGCGGTCCTGGAAGACCCCGGCATCGACATGGTCCTGGCGATCACGGTCATGCCTTACGCCATCTTCCGCGCCGTCACCGGTCGCGGTTCCACGGGGGTCAACTGGTTCGGCGATATCAGCGGAATCTACGCCGAGCGGTCCGCCAAGCCGCTCGCTGTCTGCGCGGTGGGACACCACGATTTCATCGAACGGATGAGGGAGATCTCGGGGCCGGCGGTCCCCGTCTTCGCATCCCCCGAACCGGCGGTCAAGGCGCTGGCCGCCCTGCGTTCTTACGCGCGGTAGTCCATCCTTCAGAACGGTCGGGAAGCGTCCTTCTGCCAGGTGTCGAACGAACGGTGGGCCCCCAGAAGGCCCTGCACCGGGTCCGTAAGCCTGGGAAGGCACAGGCCCCTCACGAAAGTCGCGACCCTGACCCAGAACCTGGGCACGCAGATCTCGGCGTAGTTCTTCTTCACCGCTGTCACCATGGCCGCGGCCACCGTGGCGGGCTTCAGCCACCTGGTGATGAAGGGGACCTTCGACCCGCCGAACATTCCCGTGTTCACATACCCGGGGTTCACTATGGTGAAACGCACGCCCGATCGCTTGAGTTCGGGCCGTATCGAGTCGGTTACGCCGATGGCGGCGAACTTGGTTGCGCAATAGCCCCCTATCCCCGGGACGCCTATCTTGCCCGCGGAAGAACACACGTTGACCACGTGCCCGCTCCCTCGCTTCACCATGCCGGGCACAAACGCCTGCATCATCCAGACCATGCCGAAGTAGTTGACGTCCATCATGCGCCTCAAGTCGTGCTCGGAGAGGTTCAGCACGTGGTCGCACACGACCACGCCTGCGTTGTTCACCAGGACATCCACCGGCCCCACCTCGTCGCTGACCCGGCGAGCCAGCTCGAAACACGCCTCCCTGTCGGATACGTCGAAGTCGAAGCACGGAGCCTTGTAGCCGATCGACCTCAACTCCTCGGCCGCCCTGGTGACGCCTTCCCGGTCAATGTCCGTGAGCACGACTTCCGCGCCCTCGCGCGCGAACGCCAGGGCCTCTTCCTTGCCCATGCCGCGAGCCGCGCCGGTTATGAGCACCCGCTTGCCGTTCAGTTCCATCCTTCCACCTCCGTTTGGGACTCGACATCATGGCCCGGTCGGCCGGGCGTCACGCACAGCATATACCACCCGGCGCCCTCAAGAGGGGCGAGACGGGGTGAGCGCGCGAAGCTGGTTCTTCACCAGGGCGTCCGCAAGGTAGGCGAGGTCGCACTCCCCGTCGGCGAGTATGTACTCCATGATGATGTTGATCACCGCGCCGTTGACGATCGTGGTCACGAGCTCGACGTCACATGGAACCATGAGCCCACGGTCCGCCACCATCTGGAACTCCTCGACCATACGGCTGCGCGCGAGCCTCGAGAACTCCCTGACCTTGTCGCTGAAGTTCTCGTCGAGCCCCATCGCCTCCCTGTAGACAAGCGCGGTCAACTCCGGGTTCCTGCTGTGGAACTCCAGGATGGCATAGGCGTTGCTCCTCCAGGCGCCGGGCAGGTCCATGCCCTCCTCCAGCGCGCTGAAAAGGCGGGCGTGGTTTTCCTCGAGGATCGCCGCGAAGCCGGTGAAATAACGCTCTATCAGGTCGAGAAATATGTCCTTCTTGGAATTGAAATAATGGTAGAATGTGCCCCTGGCCACGCCCGCGGCGTCGATGATGTCCTGAATAGAGGCGTTCCTGTACCCCTTCTCCGAAATTGCCCTCGCGCCGGCCTCCAGCAGAGCTTCTCGTCTCTCCGCCGGCGGAAGGACGCTTCTCTTTTCTGCCACTTCTCCTCCCGGCCGGGAACACCCGGCGTTCTATCCGTTGTTCATCACACTCCAGCCTCCCCACCGGGTCGCGTCTGATGCCCGGAGCAGGCCCGGCGGCTCTGCCGGTCGCGGCAGACAAAAGACTGGACACGGAGATCAACCTTATACTAGACTGACGTGTCGGTCTAGTCCATTTGGCTCGATGAGGAGGGGTACACATGCAGGAGGTCAGGGAAGACATCACGGTCGACGAGTATTTCAAGGACTACGTTCCGGAGATGTTCGCGGAGCAGTTGAAGGGCGCTACCATAAGCGACATGGACGGCACCGTAGCCAAACTCACATTCAACGTGGACAGCGGCGGACAGAAGAACACCTACAGCCTGGTGATAACCGACGCGAAGGACCTGGAGGTCATCTCCGGGCCTGTTGACGATGCGCTGGTAACCCTGGACATGGACGAGTCGGTATGGCGGGACGCGGTCACCGGCAAGCTGGGCGGCGCCATCGACATGTTCACCGACGTCAACAAGGTTGCCAACCGCGCCCGCTTCGAAAAACTCAAGGACATCAAGGGTTCCCTCGTCCTGGACCTGACAAAGCCGGACGGCTCCCCGGTCAACATGAGCGTAACCTTCAACGGCGCCGCGGAGCCGAAGGCCGTCTTCAAGTGCTCGCTGGACACCTGGGTGCAGATCAGCAGCGGCGAGGTGTCGGGGGTGAACGCTTTCATGGGCGGCCAGCTCAAGATCGAAGGCAACATGCCCCTTGCCATCGAACTGAGCGCTCTCGTAGGCTAGAAGCAACACCGGCGCGGCCGTCCCCCGGGCCCGACGGAATCGGGGTGCGGCCGCGCGCCGGACGGGTCGGCACAAGCTGCGCACGGCAGGCCTGCCCCTTTTTTCAAGGAGGTTAGATGGCGTCCTCTCTCACGGTGGCGAACCTGGTGGACCGCGCCGCCGCGAAGTACGGCGACAAGCCGTTCGTGGTGTTCGACCAGCCGCTTCCCTACAGTAACCTCGACCTGGACGAAAGCGCGACGTCCTCTTCCTTCAACGAGGCGCTGCGCCTTACCAACGCCATCGCCTACGTTCTGCGGAACGAGCTGGGCGTGAAGCGCGGCGACAGGATCGCGGTCGTCCTCACCAACGTCGTCGAGTTCGGACTGTTGTTCACCGCCGCAGCCCGAATAGGGGCCATCACCGTGCCTTTCAACTACATGCTCAAAGCCGAGGAACTCACCCGCTCGATCAACGATTGCAAGGCCCGGGTGATAATCACCGAACCGGAGCTCTACTGGCTCAACATCAAGGACAAGGCGAACATCCCCGGGATCGAACACTGGGTGATGATCGGCCCGGCGGACCAGGTCCCGGACGGCTTCCACTCCATCGACACCCTGACGGAGGGACACGCCCACTCCACGGTCGAGCCGGAGACCCTGGACCCCGACTCTCCCGCGGCCATCTTCTATACGTCAGGCACCACCGGTTTTCCCAAGGGGGCCATCCTCACCAGCCGCAACCTCCTGTCCACCGTCACATTGAGCACCCGGATGCTCCGCCTGGGGAAGCGCGACTTCTGCGTCGCGGCACTTCCCCTGGCACACATCTTCGGCTTCACAACTACGATAATCGGCGGTTTCTACTGCGGCGCCTCGGGAACCCTCATGAAGTACTTCGACCCCGTCAAGGCGCTCGAGAACATTCAGAAGCACAAGGCCACGTTGTTCCTGGGCGTCCCGGCCATGTACAACATGCTCCTCCTGTTCAAGCCCGAGGATTACGACCTCTCCAGCATGCGCTACTGGCTCTGCGGCGCCGACGCCATGCCGGTCGAACAGATCAAAAAGCTCGAAGCCCTTGGGGGACAGTTCATCGAAGGGTACGGACTGGTCGAAACCTCCCCCATCATCTCGGTCAACCCGCCGTACATCCGCAGGGCCGGCACGGTGGGAATCCCCATCCCCGGGGTGAAGGTGAAGGTCATGGACGACAGCGGCGCGATGCTCCGCCGGGGAAAGGTCGGAGAGTTCGTCGTCCGGGGCCCGAACGTGATGAAAGGCTACTGGGGCGACGAGGAACGCACCGCCCAGGCGTTCGAGCACGGGTGGTTCCATACCGGCGACATGGGCTACCGCGACCTCCTCGGGTACCTTCATTTCGTCGACAGGGAAAAGGACGTGGTGAAGGCCGGGGGCTACTCCGTCTTCTCCAGAGAGGTCGAGGAGGAGATCCTCGCCCATCCGTCCGTCTACGAGGTCGCGCTGGTCGGCGCCCCGCACCCGACCAAGGGAGAGGTCCCGGTCGCTTTCGTTCAACTCAACGCGGGCGAGACGCTGACGGAAGAGGAACTCCTCGAGTGGTGCAAGGAACACATCGGCGGCTACAAGCGCCCGAGGCGCATCAAAATAGTCGAGGAAATGCCCCTGACGATGACCATGAAAGTGCTCAAGCGTGAGCTGCGCAAGCAGGTAATCGAGGAGGGCTGGTTCGACGGCGCGTGACCTGCCCTTTCACCCGAGGAGGTCCCGATGAAGAAGGCGCTGGTGACCGGGGCGGCCGGTTTCATAGGGTCGAACGTTGTTCGTGAACTGCTGTCGGAGAACGTCGAAGTCCGCGCGATGGTCCTGCCCGGCGAGGACACCCGCAACCTCGCGGGACTCGATATTGAGAGAATCGAGGGAAACGTCCTCGACCCTTCGAGCATCGACCGGGCCCTCTCCGGCTGTGACACCCTCTTCCACCTGGCGGCGGTGTACTCCCTCTGGGCGCCGGAGCGCAAGATCTTCTACGACGTGAACCTCCAGGGTTCGCGCAACGTCCTCTGGTCGGCCAGGCGCGCGGATGTCGAAAAAGTAGTCTACACCGCGTCGATCGCCGCGCTGGGGGTGAAGAAAGGCATGCTCTGCGCCGACGAGGAAACGCCTTTCAACCAGTATCACAGGGCGAACGACTACGTTCTCACCAAGCACATATCCTGCCAGGAGGCCCTTACTTTCGCCCGCGAAGGCACGCCGGTCGTCGTCGTCAACCCATGCTTCCCGTACGGCGAAGGAGACGTCGCTCCCACGCCGACAGGCAAGATACTCCTCGACGTCGCCAACAGGGTTCAATTCATGACCTACGAGGGCGGCATCAACGTAGTGGACGTCAAAGACGTCGCCCGCGGCCACGTCCTCGCCGCCCGGAAAGGCCGGGTCGGCGAGATGTATATACTCGGCAACAAGAACATCACGATGAAGGAGCTGTTCGAACTCGCCGCCCGCGAGGCCGGCGTGGACGTACGCATAATCAAGATGCCGATGCCGCTGACGCTTCTCTACGGGTACCTGTGGAAGAAGCTTGCCGACTTCACCGGGACGCAACCCACCACCACCCACCAGGAGGTCGCCTATTCGCGGCAGTATCTGTTCTACGACGTATCCAAGGCCCAGCGTGAACTCGGGCTGCAGCTCACCCCGGTGGAGGTTTCTATCCGCAGGGCGCTCGACTGGTACGAGGCAAACGGTTACATTCCGCGGAAAGGCGCCCTGGTCCGCTTGACCAGCGCCATCGAGAGGCTCCCGTTCCTCCGAAAAAAGCACCTTCCCGCCGAAGGTGGCGCGTCCACCTGACGGTTTTTCTACAGTCAAGGTCGATCGCCCGACGCCGCAGCGGACGTTAGTAACCGCTATTGGCCTTGAGAAACGCCGCCCTCGGAGATGCGCCGAATGTCTGTGAGGATTCGCGTCTCCGTACACATGTTTGACAAAGGGACCCTCCTGCCATATCGTTAGTATTCACTAACGTTAGCGGCTGCTAACCAGGGAGAGCGCATGGCCGAAAAGACCTCTTCGGGAGCCAGGGACCGCAGGTCCCAGATCATCGAATCCGCCATCGGTCTGATGTCCGACCACGGCGTCTCCGGGGCAACGACCGCGAAGATAGCCGCCGAGGTCGGGGTCTCCGAGCCTACCCTGTACCGCCACTTCAAGAACAAGCAGGAGATCCTTCTGGCGGCACTCGACGTCATAGCCGTCCGGCTCATGTTCTTCTCCGCGTCGGCGGCGTCCAACGCCAGAAACGTCCTGGAGCGCATACGGCTTATGAGCGGCGCCATCTACGATTTCGGCATTGCCAACCCGGATGAGATGCGCGTTCTCTGGGAGGCGATAAACGCGACACGCAACGAGGAGATGCGCTCCTCCCTCAGGACCAAGTTCCAGCTCATGCTCAGGTTGATGGAGGGCGTCCTGCAGGAGGGGATCACCCGCGGTGAGATACTTGAGGACATAGACGTCCCGCTCACCGCCTGGGAGATCGCCTCTCTTGGCAGCACCCTTTACCTGGCGCTCTCCCTGGACCTCGAGGACGTGCTGACCAGGGACAAGGCCATGCAGGCGATTGACAAGCTCCTCGAGTCGATCACGAACAAGAACGAGCAGGACACCTGAAAGGAGAACGGACAGATGAAAGCGCTCATTATGGGAGGCGGCATGGGCGGCCTCGCCACCGCCATCAACCTCCTGGACCTCGGTATCGAGGTCGAACTGATCGAGGCTGACACCATGTTCGGCGGCCGCGCGAGCTCCTGGCTCGACGAGGACGGGGACATGATCGACAACGCCCTGCACGTCTTCTTCCCGTACTATGTCAACCTGGTCAGATTCTTCGAGAAGATGGGGATCGACAAGAACATCATCTGGAAGGACTCCAAGTTCTACTACATGCAGAAGGACGGCAAGGAGGCGGTCCTCGATTTCCCGAACCTGCCGGCCCCCCTCCACGCGGCGGCCGCGTATCTCTCTCTCTTCAAGGCGTACACCGGACTCCCCAAGTGGAAACTGGTGTTCGCCGCCCTGGGCATGGGGATGGGTATCTCGCGCTACTCCAAACAGCAACTCGAGGAGCTCGACGAGATCACGTTCGGGCAGTGGGCGATGAGGGTCGCTCCCAAAGGCGCCTTCAAGCCTATGGAACCGGGAATAAACGGCCTGACGTTCACCCCTTCGTGGATGATCTCCGCGAAGGTCATGATGAACTGGTTCAAGAAAGTCAGCGGCTCCGCCCAGACTTCGCGCGTCGGGTTCGCCAACGGCGGCCTCGGGGAGATCTGGGTTGACAACTGCCTGGAGTACATCAGGAGCAGAGGCGGATCCTGTGAGCTGGAGAAGGCCGTCACCTCTATCAACATCGAAGGCGGCACGGTGAAAAGCGTGACCGTGAACGGGACAGAGGAGCTCACCGCCGACCTCTACATCTCGGCCATCAGCCCGTTTTCGCTGCGGCGGGTCCTCCCGGACCAGTCGTTCAAGCTGGAGTATTTCCGGGACCTCTGGCACTTCCAATATGCCCCGTCCCTGTCGTTGCAGGTATGGTTCGACCGCAAGCTCACCGACATCGACGTGACCTTCTTCTCCAACGACTGCATCTTCAACACCTATGCCGACCTCTCCAACGTCCTGCCCCACATCTTCAAGGGCGGGAGCATGCTCGAGATGGTGCTGTCCCCCGGGGACCACATCGAAGGCCTCCCCGACGAGGTCATATTCGATATCGCCATCGAGCAGATCAAGGACCTCTTCCCCCTCGCGCGTGAGGCCGGAGTCCGCAAGTGGAGGGTCGTCCGGGAACGGCAGGGCGTATACCGCGCCTTCCCGGGGATGGAGAAGCGCCGGCCGTTCCAGCGCTCGCCGTACGACAACTTCTATCTCACCGGCGACTACACCAGCACCCCAGTGTCCTCAGGCGGCATGGAGGCCGCCATCTGGAACGCCAACAAGGTCGCCGAGCTCATCGCCGGAGACAAGCTCGGCAAGTCCCTGTCGCTGAACACCGACTTCAACCCCGACAGGGGCCTGATGCCGTTCATTAAGCTGGCGATGCGATACGGGCCGCCGGCCCTGGGCGCACTGGCGGCCTTCAAGGTGCTCAAGAGGCTGCTGCGCGGGAAACGCTAGCGGGAGTACACGGCGGAGCTTGTTCCGCGCGCCCGCGGGTAGAACTCCGGGTCGAAAACGACGGCGCCGGAAATATCGGCGGTGCCGTCGTTTTCTGTTTCCACGCGGTTCTACCGTGAGATATTATTCTTGCATGGCTATTAAAAAGACTGCGGAGTTTGCGAAGAACGAGGCTCTTGCGCGCCTGCGTGACCTGGAAGAAGCGGCCGGGACCGTGTACTCGAAGCTGGTCACCGAGAGAAGATGGTTCACGGTGACCTCGGCCGCGCTGGTCGATTTCTGGGAGAAAAGGCTCTACTATTACGCCGGGCATTTCACTTACAACGCTCTGCTGGCGATGCTGGCGATGCTTCTCGCCCTGACCGCCGTGGTAGGCATCGTCCTCAGGGCCGATCCTCATCTCCAGGGGGACATCCGGAAGGCCACCGAGGCGATAATCCCCGTGATCGGCGGTACCCCGAGCGAGGTTACCAGGGCGATGGTAGCCAACAGCACCGTCGTAGGCATAGTCGGCTTCTTCGGCCTTCTCTGGACCGGGAGCAAGCTTTTCGGCGCCATCGAGTACGGCTTCTGCATCATCTGGGATACGAAGAAACGCGCTTACCTCAAGAGAAAAACAATGGGCCTGCTGATGATCTTCCTCGCCGGGGTGATAGTGATCCTGTCCGTGGTAATCCAGCTCGCTTTCGCCGCGGCCTGGGGCTGGATGGTCGGAAGACAGGGGTTCTGGTACTCGGCGGGGACCTTCGTTCTGAAGCCTCTGATCGGCATTACCGTGAACTTCGCTCTGTTCCTGTTCATATATCAGGTCATACCTCCGGTCAGGCAGACCGTCAAGCGCTCGGCGGTAGGCGCGGCTGTTTCGGCGGTGGTGTTCGTCGTTCTCCAGTACCTGCTGGCGTTCTACTTCGGGAGCATCTCCAAGCTTCCCAGCGTTTACGGCAGCCTCACCACGATCGTGGTGCTGGTCGTCTGGCTTCACCTGACAGGGATGGTAATCTTCCTGGGAGCCGAGATAATCCACGCCCTGTACGACGAACAAATGGTTGAGGGCCATACGAGGAAAACGCTCTCCAGTCTGTTCAAGTACACCACCGCGAACCCGGAAGTTCCCGAGCCTTCCGGCAGTCCCGCGGACGGCCTCTGAAACGGCTTTCCGGCGTATGCACAGACGCTTCTCCCGCCGGGAAGGCAACAGCCCGCCGCGGCGCGAACATCGAGACGCCTATTGAAAACGACCAGGAATAATCTTTATCATGTTATCGCGCGAGTTCATCTATATGGAAAGGGGCCAACGATGGAAATGGCGACAGGTCTGGACAGGTGGTGGTCGTACCTGCTACGCGGCATCCTCGCGATCATCTTCGGGATCATCCTCCTGGTATGGCCGAAGGCAACCGTCCTGGTGTTGATAGTGTTCTTCGGCTGCTACGTGCTGGTGGAGGGACTTATCACCGTGGGCTTCGCCATTGCCAGGGCCTCCAAGAGCGAGAAGTTCTTCGGGCTTCTGATGTTAGGCCTGCTGGGAGTCATAATCGGGGTCATTACCCTCGCCCGTCCGGGCATCACCGCCCTGGCCCTCCTGATGGTTATTGCCATCTGGCTGGTTATCCGCGGGTTCCTGATGGTTGTCTCGGCGTTCGAGATATCCGGTTCGGCTGGCGTGAAGTGGATTCTCGGCCTGACTGGAGCTACGGCGCTGATACTGGGCATCCTGCTGCTCGTCTTTCCCATCTCCGGCGCTTTCGGCATCGTCCTAGTGACGGGCATCTACCTGATCGTCACCGGCCTGTTCACCGCCCTCGCCAGTTTCTTCGTCAGGGACCTCGAGGGCATGGGCCCGGACAACCTCGCCGCCGCCTGAGGGCGTTCGACTCCTTGTCGATACACGGGGGGGGCCAATTGCGGCCCCCCTTTTTCTACTCTCGGGCCGTCCGGCGTGGACGCCACGCCTGCTGGAGACGGCCCGCGAAGACGACATGCCGGGAGTGGAGATGTCTGAAGTCCACCAGCGCGTAATCGCGGCACTGGAGCGGCGAGAGCCCGACAGGGTTCCCACGATGGACGTGATGGTGGAGTACGGAAACATCATGGAGATCCTCGGCCGCCGGCCGGTGCCCCTGAAGCCTTTCTTCGACAACCGGGCGTCCGCCCGGGCGATCGACTTCCTGGCCTCTCGCGCCTTCAGCTCACTGCCCGTGGACATCGCGATGGACGCCTTCGCCCGCGACCGCACCGAGGCTGCGGTAAGAATGGGCTACGATTCCGCCTGGGTGCAGCACGCCCCGTCCTGGAACGGTGGAGATTCTAAAACGGTAATCGACGTTTTCGGGCGGCGTTTCAACCTGGCCTTCGACGAAGCTGGAAACCTGCTGAGCCCCATGTACTCCGGCGGCCTTATCGATGGGCCGGACGCCTGGAGTTCCTGGGACAAGCGCGGGGCGATGAGGCTGCCGGCGAAAAATCTCAAGGCGTATGCGCGTATCCAGCGGGAACTTGGCGACGACATCTTCGTCTTCGGCTCCTTCTGTGGGGGGCTCTTCGAGATCACCTGGCAGTGCATGGGCTTCGACTCTTTCGCGATGGCTACGCGCAGAAACCGCGGCCTCCTCGACAGGATGATCCTGTTCTACACGGACCTCTACTGCCTCATCCTCGAAGCGATGGCCTCAGCCGGGCTCCCCGGGGCTGTCTACAGCGACGATCTGGCCTACCGGTCCGGCCCCATGCTCAACCCTGAGCTCCTGGACTCGCGTTAGAGTCCACGCTGGTGGTGTAAGTTCCCGATATCAAGAGGTCGGACTGAGT
>CAZEJS010000030.1:0-36670 GCA_964512645.1 uncultured Acidimicrobiales bacterium | reverse complement strand
ATTCCGGGGCAGCAACCGTCTTCCCCTACAGACCTACTCATGTTTTACACGACCGCCCGGAGGCCGGGCCCGGAAGCGCCGGGACGTCGGCGGCTTGCGTGGAGCACGGGGAGCACGCGCGCGAGTTTACCCACCGGACGCCGGCAGGTTCTTTCCAGGACGCCGCATCATTCTGGGCTCCTGAAGGTGTCGCAGGCGCCTGCGCGCATGCGCTCCCCGTCAGGTCAAGCGGCGTCCAGGTCGTCTTTCATCTCGAGCTCCCGCATACCGTCCCACCGTCGGAACAGGAACTCTCCGAACAGACTGAGGGGCACTATAAGAGCGAAAGAAAGCCCGAAGCGCAACAGGGTGAACCTCCAGCCGAGAAAGCGGAACTCCATCAATTCCGCCGGGATGCTCATTGCCGCCCACGAGCAGAGGAACGCCGTTACGTTCGCCACCCTGGCCCCCTTCTTGATGAGCATCAATGCGAGTGGGAACGCCACGTAGAGCGGGCCGGTTGGGAGCGTCCCCAGGGCGATAGCCAGCAGAAGTCCGCCGGGACCTGACGTATCTCCGAGGTACTTCATCACCGTCTGGCGGTTCACCCATACCATGAAAAGCCCCATCGCCACCAGGACGGCGGGAAAGATGAACAGCATCTCCCGGACGTACGCCCAGGTCGCCTTGCCGGCGATTCTGCCCTTCGAGGGAAAGGCCAGCGACATGACCACAAGCGTCAGCGCGGCAACAACGAAGAACACCCAGGACCAGTTGATCCTTTTACGCAAAGGCTGCCGCGCCCGTTGCTCCCCTTCTGTTTCAGGTGTCATATCTTCCACCTCGTCAAAGGACGATGCCGATCACCACGGCGATGATGATCGCCGCGGCGAAAGACAGGCTGTTGCGGATGACGCAGAACTTCTTGCCCAGCAGCTGGACCTCCAGGGGAATGAAGACGAACCCGATCATCATGAGGGTCGTGACGAAAGCGGCAATCGACATCACGCTTGCGCCCATGTCCAGCAGCGACCTGGCGAGGGGAAAAGCGATGATCCCCGGTATTATGAGCACCGAACCAAGCAGGGCGGCGATGAGGACCCCCAGCGGGCCGGAATCCGGTCCGATCGTCCCCGCGATCCACTTCGGGGGAACAAAGCCCATTAGCAGGCCGATGACGGCGATGATGGCCAGTATCATCGGGGCCATTCTCCTGAGGGCGAACCAGGCGACCCGGAGCGCCTGCCACGTCTTCTCCCGGCTCTTCACGAGGGATACGGCAAGGCAGACCGCGACCAGCGCGTCTATCACTATCGCCGTAACCGACATCTTCGCCGCATTCCTTTCTTCTCGCGCCCGCCGGCCTGTTGCCGCCTATTTTCCGTCCATTATCGCGGCCACGTCCTCCTCAACAGCACCGATGGGCTTTATGTCGAACTCCTTCACCAGCACCTCGAGAACCCCGGGAGAGACGAACGCCGGCAGCGTCGGCCCCAGCCGGATGCCTTTCACCCCGAGGTACAACAGCGCCAGCAGCACCGCGACGGCTTTCTGCTCGTACCACGCGATGTCGAAAGATATCGGCAACTGGTTGATGTCCTCCAGGCCGAATGCCTTCTTGAGTTCGAGCGCGATAACCGCCAGCGAGTAGGAGTCGTTGCACTGCCCGGCATCGAGCACCCTGGGTATCCCCCCGATGTCGCCCAGGTCGAGCTTGTTATAGCGGTACTTGGCGCAGCCCGCTGTGAGAATGACAGCATCAGGCGGCAGCGCTTCGGCCACCCCGGTGAAATAACTCCTGGACTTATGCCGCCCGTCGCACCCTCCCATCACCACGAACCTCTTGATCGCACCGCTCTTGACCGCCCCGATCACCTTGTCGGCGAGCGCCAGCACCTGGTTGTGAGCGAAGCCAGCGGTTATCTTTCCGCTCTCGAGCTCGGTGGGCGGGTCGCAGCTCCTGGCCCGCTCGATGAGCGGGGAGAAGTCCTTCGCCCCGCCCTCCGGCCTGTCGGGGATGTGGACCGCGCCGGGGTAGCCGGTTTCACCGGTAGTGAACAGCCGGTCGAGGTAGGTGTTGTTCTTCCTGGGCGGGACCAGGCAGTTGGTCGTGAGGAGAACCGGCCCGTTGAATGACTCGAACTCGTCGGTCTGGTGCCACCAGGAGCCCCCGTAATTGCCCGCGAGGTTCTCGTACTTCTTGAACGCCGGGTAGGAGTTGGCGGGGAGCATCTCCCCGTGGGTGTAAACGTCTATGCCGCTGCCCCTGGTCTGCTCCAGCAGCTCCTCGAGGTCCTTGAGATCGTGGCCACTGACGAGTATCCCGGGGTTGCCACGCACCCCGATGTTGACCTCGCTGACCTCCGGATGTCCGTAGGTCGCGGTGTTCGCTTCGTCCAGCAGCGCCATCGACTCGACCGCGTACTCACCGGCCTTCAGCACCAGACCTATCATCTCCGCGACCGGGAGTTCCCGGGTCGTGGAGTCAAGGGCCTCCATCATGAAGTCGTATATCTCGTCCTTGCGAAATCCCAGCACCGCGGCGTGTTCGGCGTACGCGGCGATCCCCTTGAGGCCGAGGATCAACAACTCCCGCAGTGAGCGCACGTCCTCGTCTTCAGTCGCCAGGACGCCTACGGCAGCGGCTTTTCCTTTGTATTCCTGCGGATCATCCGTGTCCCAGGTCGCCGCATCCGGAAGTTCCGCTTCGAACCTGTGACCTTCGCGCTCCTCGAAGAGGGTCAGGAATCTCGAACGGGCGCCTCGCTTCCTCTCCAGGCCCTCGCCTATCAGGTCCAGGTAGCGTTCGTTGTCCCACTCCACGTTGGTTATCGTCGCGAAGAGCGACCGGGCAATATACCTGTCGTTCGACCTGTCCGGCGCGCCGAGCTCCTTCTGCTTCACGCCGTATATCGAAATCCCCTTCAGGACGAAGATCAGCAGGTCCTGCAGGAGTGCCGTCTCTTCCGGCTTGCCACAGACTCCCTTGACCGTACACCCCGTGTTCTTCGCGGTCTCCTGGCACTGAAAACAGAACATCTCGCCTTAATTCCTTTCGTTCCAAATCACAGTACTCGGGTAGAAGTGGTCGGCCTCGGCGTCTTCATCACCAGGAAACGGAACGCCGGGCTGTTTTCGTTGAGAAGCCTGTGAGGGATGCCTTTCGGGCTCTCAATCAAGTCGTCGGGCTTGACCGCGACTTTTTCATCGCCGATCTCGATCTCCCCGGCGCCCTCGAGCACGTAGAAGACCACGTCGACCGGGGTGATGTGTTTTTTCAAGCTCTCCCCACGCGCCAGCTTGATCTCGATGACCTGAACGTGCTCGGAATCGAAGAGCTTGCGCACGTCGACTCCATGGGGCGTATCCTGTTTCGGCGCTTCCTCGTAAGCAATGACGTTCATCTCTTTCCTCCCCTCAGCCGTTTCCGTCAAAACGCTGGCAGGCCCCTCGGACATTCGCCACCGAGATATCCCGGACATTCGCCGGTCATCACACTGGCTTCCCGCAGAGCGATATGAACTCGTTCAGCATCTTCACGCGTTCCTTCAGAGCCCTGACCCAGGAGTCCAGCCTCTTCTCCCCCTCGGCAGTTATCGAGTAGACCCTCTTGGAAGGCCCCGCCTCGCCGTGCTCCCACTCCGAACGAGCCAGCCCCGACTTCTCCATCTCCCGGAGCATCCTGTACACCGCGGCGGAATCGGGGACCGGGCCAGGGAAAGGCAGGCCGCCGATCTCCTCGATGATCTGGTACCCGTAAGTCGGGCTTCTCTTGATCAGGTAGAGAAGCCTGGGCTCGATGAACCTCCTCTGAGGTCCTTCCCGGAGAAACCTCTCCTGGTCTAACACTGCGTCTTTGCCGGCTGTCTTCATTTTCTTAGCGTGTCCTGCTGACATGCTCACCACCTGCTATATACATATATATGTATATTATATCTAAGTGTAATTTAACATTTATAAGATGTCAACAGCGAGAGAGGGGTGCTCTCAACCCCCGCGCCCCTCAGCGGGTGTTGCCGTGGTGCCAGTTGACAATTAATATGAACATATGTTCTTAATCGATATCAGGCACGTACAGGCCCGGCAGGAAGCCAGGAACGGAGGCGGAAACATGAAGCTCGGAATCGTCATCACCCAGACAGACCCCGAAACCGTGTACAACGCTCTCAGGCTCGCGCTGTACAGCCTCGAGCAGGGGGATGAGGTAAGAGTATTCCTCTCAGGAAAAGGGGTGGAAATCGACCGGATAACCGTCGAACCGTTCGACGTGAAAACCCTGGCACAGGAGGTGCTGAGAGCAGGCGGTGATATTTTCGCTTGCGGGGCATGTCTCAAACTCCGCGACTCGGAAGGTTCGGAGACCTGCCCCCTCTCCACGCTGAAAGACCAGTACGAGATCGTGCGGGACTCCGACAGGATCGTTACGTTCTAGCCATACGGGTTCCACCTTTCCGGCGTACCGCCGCTTGCGAAACAGTAGTCCTGAAATATGATGCTGTTGAGCTCCTCTTCAACGCCGAACCGACACGGTGCGCGGTGATACGGGTCTGATAATCCACGCCGTCGCGCGGCGCCGAAAACCGGCAAGTGGAGAATGTCTTCTGAACGACTCCGCCTGATGGGGCTTCGCGTCGTGAGGTCTCTCTTGAAAATAATCTTTTAATAATTTAGCTATTTGATTATCATAATATTATCGAGATCGGGCGAGCGAGAATTTCGCTCCCTCCACGGGAAACCCAGGCGAGGCCGGGATGTTCGAGCTTGAAGACAAAATACTCTGCGCCTCCAGGATCATGGTCAACATCCTGGCCGAATCCCTGCTGCACGAGAAGGTCCACGGCCTCTCCGCGCCACAGTTTCGCATCCTGGACATGATCTCTCAAGGCGCGGATAAACCCGCCGAGATTGCCAGAATGCTCGATGTCACCCCTTCCGCCCTCACCTGGACACTGGAGAAACTGGAGAACATGGGCTTGCTCGTACGCGGGAATTCGAAGTCCGACCGCAGGCGAGTCGTCCTCATGCTGACCGATCCCGGAGTAGACGTGGTCCACAGGGTGAACGCGCACCGCAGAGACCTGCTTGGCCGGGTGCTGCGCGGCATGGACAGCAGTGAAGTGTCACGGCTCGAGAGCGCGCTCGGATCGTTCAGCGACAGCTACATGAGCCTCAAAGCGGGGCCGTCAGCCGAGAAAGATGCTTAGAAACCTCATCCCGAAAGACCCGAACTTCCTTGCCCTGGTCATAGGCCTCGCACTACTCCTTGGCTGGGCCGCCGGCCTGCTGTGTCGCAAGGTCAAGATACCAATGGTCGTCGGTTACCTGGTCGTGGGAATCATCCTCGGGCAGTCGTTGCTGGGTGTGTTCAACGCGAGGAACATTACCGGCCTCTATTTCATCACCTACATCAGCCTGGCCTGCATCGGTTTCGACATCGGCGGCGAACTCGCATTTCACAAGATGCGAAAGCTCGGCAAGCCGATAATCTGGATATCCCTGCTGGAGACCGCGGGGGCCAGCATCCTGGTGACGGCTGCCATCTACCTGTACACGCGCAAGCTCTACCTCGCCATTATATTCGGTGCCCTGGCGTCGGCGACCGCCCCGGCGGCCACGGTGGACGTGCTTCGTGAGTACCAGGCGTCAGGCCCGCTTACAACCACGACCTTTGCCGTGGTCGGCATCGACGACGCGTACGCGGTGATGATATACGCTTTCGCCGCTTTCCTGGCGAAAGTGCTCGTTTCCCACAAAAGCGTCAACGCCGTCGAGGCGGTCCTCCGGCCTATTGGGGAAATAGCAGCCGCGCTCGGCATCGGGCTGGTCGCCGGTCTTGCGTTTCTCTTCCTTATCCGCAACTACACCGCGAAGCGGGGCCTTCTGGTTCTCACCTGGGGTGTGATTATCGCCACAACCGGCCTCGCCAACTGGCTTCACCTTTCCCTTATACTGGCCAACATGTCCCTGGGTCTTACCGTGGTGAATCTCACTCGCTGGAAGAGGGAGGACGTTTTCGAGCTCCTCCGGTCCACTACACCGCCTCTTTTCGTCATTTTTTTCGTCCTGGTAGGAGCGCAATTACAGGCGGGAAAACTCCTCAGCCTCGGCGTTATCGGGCTCCTGTACGTCGTCTTCCGCTCGGCCGGCAAGATCTCCGGGGCGTATCTTGGTGGAGTTATTTCGGAGGCCCCCGGCAGCGTCAGGCGCTATCTCGGGTTGTGCCTCTTCTCTCAGGCCGGCGTTGCCATCGGCCTGTCCATTCAAACGGCGATAACGTTCGGCGGCGGTAAGTACGGGGCGGCGGGAGCAGAACTGGGAATGATGGCGATCAGCGTGATCGCGGCGACTTCGCTCTTTTTCCAGCTCGTCGGACCGCCTGGCACAAGGTACGCGGTCATCAAGGCCGGTGAAGCGAAGCTCTAGGAGGGAAGCCGCGGTGGAAACTCATAAGCAGCCGTATCTCAGCGGCAGAGTCGAAGATGTTATGACCAGAAACCCGGTCACGATACAAGCGTGCCAGCCAATATCCGACCTCGTGGAACAGTTCCTTGTCCGGCACTTCCACGGACTGCCCGTGGTCGACAACGACAACCGTCTGGTCGGCATCGTCCGGGATTCAGAGGTGCTTTCGATGTTCGCCACCCGTGATCCCTTCGTCGCCGAGTATCGGACCGTCGGGGACATAATGCACGTGCCGCCGTTCGTGACCAGGCCGAGCGAAACCATCCAGCGGGCGACCATGAAGATGTTCGTTGACGGAACGCGCTTTCTCGTCGTTGTCGACGAAGAGGGCTCCATACAGGGCGTAGTAACCCGGATCGACCTGATAAGAGGCATTCGCTGGAGGGACTGAAGGGGCCCTGGGGATCGCGCGCCGGTGAAATCCGGCTCCGCTTGTGCGAACATGCGCACTGCCGCGCGTCGCCAAGGTGCTAGGGTCGGAAAACAATGAAACCCGGCAGACGCATCATGAACGGGGACAATATTCAAGCCTCCTCCCGCGGGAGGCCCGGCGCCCGCCTCCCGGGCAGGCGAAGCGCCCGCTGTCGGGCGCGGGCGCTTCCTCTCGAACTTCCGGGATAATCCGTTCTTACGCGTTCCTACTCGTCACCCGGCTTCCAGACCTCCCAGACCTTGCCGGCAAGGCCGGGCCCCGGCGTCAGCGTCTTCTTGCCCGGCTGCCAGCCGGAAGGGGTGACCTCCCCGGTCCTGTCCACGTGCTGGAACGCCTTGACCTGGCGGATGAGCTCTTCCACGTTGCGGCCCACGGTAGGGGTGAGCACCTCCATCGCCTGGATGACGCCCTCGGGGTCGATGATGAAACGGCCGCGTATGTCGACGCCGGCGTCGACGTCATACACCCCGTAAACCGCACCAATCCGCCCTCCGGCGTCCGTAAGCATGGGATAGGGAAAGCCCCCGTCCACCATTTTGGAGAGCTCCTGTTCCTGCCATATCTTGTGCACGAAACGGCTGTCCACGCTCACCGACAGCACCTGTACACCGAGTTCGTCCAACTCATCTTTGTGCGCGGCGACCGCCGCGAGTTCCGTCGGTCAGACGAATGTGAAGTCCCCGGGGTAGAAGCAGAGCGCCACCCACTTGCCCTTGTAGTCGGAAAGCCTTACGTTCTCGAAACCGTCGCCCACGAAGGCGCTGGC
This sequence comes from uncultured Acidimicrobiales bacterium, assembly GCA_964512645.1. Lineage (GTDB taxonomy): Bacteria > Actinomycetota > Geothermincolia > Fen-727 > Anoxymicrobiaceae > CAZEJS01. The sequence goes on along the minus strand of CAZEJS010000030.1, from coordinate 29,030 downwards.
CTCGAAGTCGGGCGCGGGTTTGCCCACGCTTGCAGTCATCTTCCTGACCTCCTTCACCCCGGCCGCTTCAGCCGGCTGCACCTCTTCCTCCTGGCCGATCGGTCCCCTGGCCGGCTGGACACATGAATCCCTGCCCTTGGCCATGAATCCCTCCTTTCTCTTCCCCACGCCTGTATCTCGTTCTACACATGCATGTGCTGTCCTCCCGGACCTCACGATCCACTGTTCCGCGCACGCTCGAATCGAGTGTCTTCCACCCTGGCGTTCTTCTGGCCGGCCTTCCGCCGGCGCTTTCACGGCTCGGGCTCACCACCTTCTCCGCGGCAGCGGAAGCACAGGCCCCTGAACTGGACGTGGGTGGTGACCACCTCTCCGATGCGGCTTGCCTCCGGGGGCAACTCCAGTTCATCGAAGCTCCTGCTGTTGACGTCCTCGACCGCGCCGCATCCCGTGCATACGAAGTGGTGGTGGGGCCTTGTATCGGCATCAAACCTCACCCTTCCCCGAAGCGGGCTGAACGCGCTGATGAGCCCCATTTCATCAAGCGTCCACATCGTACGGTAAACGGTGTCCAGGGACACTGTGGGCATCCGTTTTCTCACGCCCGTGAAGACCGCCTCGGCATCGGGATGGTCGCCGGACTCCGCCACCTCGCGGAAAATCTCGGTGCGTTGATGAGTGATGCTTCGTCCCGAATCGCGCATAGCCCGCTCAAACCGCTGCATGCGGACTCGCACCTCTTTTGCGGATGGCTTCATCACGACCGCTTAAAACTAGTTATGATTCTTATTTAGGAACATATACGAGATACTTCGGGGAGTCAAGGACAAAGGCCGGCCGTAAGCGGCCGCGCGTTCTCCCCCCTCCCCCTCTAAATGAAATCTCGAAGCGTCAGAGTCTCAGTAGTAGCGCCCGGTCGTCTCGAACGCCTTACGGCGCTCGTCCGCCATCTTCAGGAACTCCGCGTCTGTCTTCTCCCGGGGCTCGCTCTTCCAGCGCATGAGCCTTTCTTTCTCATGCTCCGGGAAGACGATTATCCCCTCCCTGCGCTCCACTCCCGCGAGGATGTGCTCCGCCGCTTCTTCGGCGCTGATGGCGTCATCCGGGGGAGGGGCGTCACCGAATATCGCAGTTGCCACGTTGAAAGGACAGGGCACCGAGAAGTATATGCCCCGATGTGCATGTTCGTAACGCAGGGCCTCGGTCAGGCCCACGACGGCGTACTTGGTCGCACAGTATGCCGCCTGATACGGCGGCGGCATAAGCCCGGCGACGGAGGCGGTGTTCACTATGTGCCCTCCGCCCTGCTTCAGCATCACGTGAAACGCCGCATGGACCCCGTAAATGACCCCCCACACGTTCAAGTCCATGATCTGCTTCCAGTGGTCCAGAGTGAGCACCTCGAAGGGAACGGTTGCGCCGGTTCCCGCGTTGTTGAACATGTAATCGAGCCGGCCCTTCTCCTCCACCGCCCTGTCCACGATCCCCTGGACCTGTTCGTAGTCCGTAACGTCCACCAGCACCGCGCGGGCCCTGTCGTAGCCGGACAGCTCCTCCTTCGCGGCGTCAACGCTGTCCTGGGGGAAACCGACGGCGTAGACTGCCGCTCCACGCCCCAGGAGCGCCTTCGATATCGCAAGTCCTATGCCGGATGTGCCGCCGGTTACGATGCAGATTTTCGAATCGAATCCGTCCTCCATTACCATCTCCCCCTTCATCCCAGATCACGGGCCAGGTCCTGGCGGAGGTTTGTCACCGCTCTGGCGAACAGGCCTCCTTCATATTCGATAACCGGCAGGTCGGCCAGCGCGTTGACCGCGGGCCCCTGCGACGGGTTGTACAGCGGGTTCGGCTTGGTCCATGTTGCCTTGCCCGACCCCGTGCTGGCGGAGAGGTAACGCGCGTCCACCGGGTAAAGGGTGGCGTGGGAGAGCGCCGCTCCCGGCTTCCCTATGTTCGGTATGTAGCGCCATCCGAGCTGGTTTATCCTCCCCCTGTCGCTCATCTCCGCGAGTTCCTCCGCGGTGCACTCCCTTTCGAGTTCCAGCTCTATCTCCAGGAAAACCCTTCCTTCGTGGCTGGCGTGCACGGTCAGGAGATTTCCCAGGCGGTGGTGGTCGGGGATCTCGGCGGCCACCTTGGGCATGCCCGTCGACTCGCGGCCGCCGAGGATGGGGGCCGCCTTGTCCTCCCAGATGATCAGGACGTAAGCGCCGTCCGTCGCAGTTGCCAGGTGCCGCGCCGGAGTCATTACGGCGATGAGGCTGTAATACCCGCCGGCCATCCACTGTACCCCCATGCACTTCTGGTACATTATGGACACCTTCGGCTCGAGTATTTCGAACGCGTCCGGCACGTATCGCTCGAGCTGCTCCCTTTCCGTACGGTAATCGACCCCGATGCAGGTGACGTCATCGTACTGCAGGTTCTGCATCCCGTCTCCCTCGACCCCGCCGAAATGCGGAGGCATGGTGTAGCTGTAACCCTCAAGAAACCGGAACATCTTATTCCTCCTTCTCTACGGGGTTCTCCAGCACCGCTATGAGATAGAACATGTAAAGGAGAACCGCTCCGTTCGCCGCAAGAACGCCCCCGAGCACCAGTCCGGGTATAAGCCCCGAGATCAGCATGGAGACACCGAACAGGACCGTCAGCGCGTTCATGATCAACTGGGCCGCGTCAAGCCTTCTGCGGATCGGGGACAGGGGCTCTCCGGGCGACCTGGTTTTCCCGACCAGGGGGGCGACCACCCTGATAATACCGATCGAACCGCCGAGCACGTTCAATGCCCCAATAAGGTAAGTCAGCGCACTCACGAGCACTTCGGGAATAACGCAGGAGACAACGCCAAGAGAGGCAAAGAGCAGCCCTGCCAGTATCATCGGCCACGAGCGGCGGAACTGACCGAGGGGAGTGGCCCCGAGGGCCAGCATCTGAATGGCGAAAAGGACCATCAGAAGCCCCAGTTGTGCGCTTCCGGAGAACGGCAGCAGTCCCATGTTGACGGGCATGAGCAGGATGCCGAGGACAAACATGTACATGCCTACGACCATCATCAAAGCGTTGTCAGTTGAAATATTCAAACGGGCTCCCGGGGCGTCCGGAGCGTCCTTTTCGACATAGAGGGAATAGATTCTCCAGATCACCGCGGCAAGGTAGACGAGCGCGACTCCGAAAGCCAGCACAATCACAGCCGTCCAGCCGACGGAAAGCAGGTTCCTGCAAAGGATCAGCGCCGCCAGGCCTATCTGCAGCAGGTACACCGCCGCGCATCCGGCTATCAGGTGATCGAAAAGGCCCCCGTGCCGCTTCCACGTCCGGAACTTGTCCTCGTCGATCAACATCCGCAGTAGCTGCGCCAGGCCGCCGAGCCCGAAGAACACCGACAGCAGCAACCGTGGCAGCCACGCGTACAGATCGGGGACGAAACACGTGGCGATGCCCACGACGGCAAGCAACACCCCGGCAACCAGCACCGGGATAGACCGCCGGGCCTCGCCAAACGGCGTCTTGCCCATGGTGATGGTCTGCACCGCGAAGAACACCAGCAGCAGGCCGTAAAGGCCGCTCTCGTTGTAGTCCAGGCGCCCTGAGGATACCGGGAACAACAGCGCGCCCGTAATGAGCATCGTGATTCCGGCCATGAACAAGAGCACCGATTCCAGCGGAATGGCGGCCTCGCGCATGAGACTGTTGCGCTGGGTCTCACTGTCTTTCATGACCCGGACCCCTCCTGTCGTGCATTTCGAACCATTTTCTCCAAATTGCCGGACCACCCCTGTGGCACGATAACAAGTGGCTCTGCCAGTTCGGCACGGCCACGCACTTCCATGCCTCGGCGTTTATGCTAACACGCCACAGTGGCGTCCGTGCTAACATGCCGGAGCAGAAGCACCGTTCTCTATCCGAACGCGGGAAAAGGCCTCCTTGCGCGGACCGGGAGCGCACGGCAGACAGGGCAGGACCGTTCCGGGACCGCTTGAAGCCGCGTCCGGGGAGCGCCGGAGGCGCCCGAAGTGGAGTTAACGTGGCCGGCTTCCAGCGCCGGAAAAGCTCCCGATGGTGTTCGTTCCGGCCCCCCGGGAGTTCATGTACATGGCGCGCTCGCAAACGACAGGCCGGGCCGCGTCGAGCGACTCCACTACGATAGCCGCCCTGGCACCGGAGCCCATTCTCTCTGCCATGCTGTAAGTGGCGCGCGATTCTCCGGCGATCTCGTCGGTGAAGAAGACCGGGGCGCCTCCCCCTTCCGGGAGGTACGTGACGCGCACCGTTACCGGAGCCGGGTTCGGGTTCTGCACCAGTGTCCAGGTCTCGACGCCGTTCGAGGTCTGTCCGTCGGGCAGGCAGAAGACGCCATGCGGCGAGTCAAGGCCTATCGAGGCATGAAACGCCTCGCCGGTGCCGTTGTCCCAGTACATGGCCCTCTCCGCGACCAGCGGCCCGGAGCCGTGCACGAGCGTGGAGGCGCTGGTCCCGGGTGGCAGGTGGTCGTTCACCCTTACGGTCGCTCTCGTGCCGGGCCGCATGGTAAACGAAGGGCCGGCAACCTGCCCCGCAGGGGTCTGCCAGGTAACGGACACATCGTTCGATGCTCCCCCGGGGTTCTGCACGAGTATGTAGGTCGTGAACCCGACGTCGTAGCCGGTTGCTCCTTCGGACAGGTAGAAATCGTCCGCGGGGGCGCTCGCCCCCACCGAACAGGAACCCTCCCTGCGGTTGTCCCGGTAAACGGAGCGTTCCGCCACCACGGGGAGATCGGACTGGACCATTATGGAAGCATCGACCTGGCCCTGCAGGTCCTCGGCCATGAAGTAGCTGGCGCGCGAACCGGCCGGGATGATTCGCGTGACGGGGACCGGTCCTGATCCGGTCATGTAAGTGACCGTGACTTCGGCCGCAGCGTGGCCGGGGTTCTCAACGAGCGTCCATGTCTCGAATCCCCAGGCCGATGAACCCTCCGGGAGGTACCAGGTCCTCGAAGGCCCGGTGGCCCCGATCGAGTTGTGGTAACCGCCCCGCTCCGGGCCGTAACCGGGGCCGGTCCAGGACATGGTGCGGTCCACGGCGATGACATCCCCGCTCAGGCATTCGACGGAGGTGGAGAAATCCTGAGCCCCCAGCACTTCCGCGGGGTTTATGACCGTCTGCGAAAACGCGGGCAGCAAGTGCTCCCCTCCAGGTACCGCCCCGTGCTCCGCGGTCCCGTAGGTGACCCTCACCGTGACCGCCCTGTTGTTAGGGTTCTCCACCGAGATGTACTCCGAAAAACCCCACGCGGTCGAACCCTCGGCCAGGTAATACCTGCTCTGCGGGGACCTGACCTTGAAGGCGGAGTCTTTCTGCGCCGTCTTGCCGTCGTCGTTGCGCACCCGGACGGCGTATTCGCCGGGGGGCGCGCCTCTGAGGTCGAATTCGCAGCGTATCCTGTCCGGCGATACGACCTCGACCCTCTTCGCCTCGATGGTCGGCGGGGCCTCTGTCCCGGAACCACGCGCCGGGCCCACGAGGAAGGCGCGCGCTCCGTCTCTGAAGTTGGCGCCCGCAAGGTCGCCAACCCGCACCACGCCGTCGTTGGTGCCGCCCGGGGGCGTTATCGACTTCACGATCGGCGCCGGATAATCGACCGTGAACGTCACTCCATTGCTTGCCCCGCCCCGCGTATGCACTCTAACGGGGCCCGTGGTCGCTCCCCGTGGAACTCCGACCTCGATCTTCCCGTTCGACCAGGAGAAGTAGCTGGTAACCGCACGACCGTTGAACGTCACCGTGGAAGAACCCCTCTCGCAACCGAAATCCTCTCCCTCGAGAGTTACCCTGGAGCCGTAAGGGCCGCGGTTCGGACCGATCGAACCTATGCGCGGCACCGTGAGCTCGTTCAGCACCTCGTTCATGGGCTTGACTTCAATGCCGCTGTCAGAGAGGGCCTGCATCTGATCGTCAAAATCAGCAATATGCGTATCGTACGGGTTCATCTCGGTGTCGGTCACGCGATGGTACACCAGCACCAGCCAGGTGTTGTCGGCCTTCGCCTGGTCCAGCCACGACCGGTATTCCGCGAGTGTGGTGTCCTTGGCCAGGTTCTGCACCAGGATGCGATAAGAAGAAAGCCTGTCACGAGAGTTGTAACCCGCGTCCACCGTGCGGTTCGACCTGTAATAGCTCATCACCGCATCTATCACTTCCCGGTTATAGAGGCCGAACGGCAGGGCGAAACCGCATATCTTCTGCCCGGTAAGGCCCCGGAGATAGTCCCTGGAATGGACCAGCTCGTAATCCAGCTGCGCCGGCGTGAGGTTCGTCAGGTCATCGTGGTTGACCGAGTGCGAGCCTATCTCGTGCCCGGCGTCCCTGAACGCGAGCAGGTTCGCCTCCATGGCCGGAACCCCCTCGACGTACTTGGTGGCGATATACTGGGTTGCCTTGTAGTCCAGCGCCGCGAGCCGGGGCAGTACAGTCGATACGTTCTCTTCCATTCCGTCGTCGAAGGTCAGGGTCACCAGCGGCCTGTCGAAACCGGCCGGCGTGTAGGTGTCGATGAAATAATCGTCGGTCTGCAGCCACCCGTTGCACTCCAGGCGCATGAAAACGGTAACCAGCTTGATGCCCGCCGGAACATAGAAGGACTCCTCGTAGCGCTGCCATCCGGCGGTTCCGTCGGGCATTGGCCTGGCCAGCTCCGAGTAGCTCAGAGTGTCGTCATCGTGGGTCAGCTCGGCGGTCACATTGGGCTGCGCGTTGGTCCTGTAATATACGGTGAAACGATACGCCTGCTGAACTGAAAGCGGCTGGGGATCGAAGTACCACCTCGCGTCACCGTCCACGTGGTCGCTGACTGTTACTTTGACGCTCTTCGTACCGGTATGCCCGCTGTTCAGGTACTCGAAATCGGCATTGTTGTCCCCCCAGGAAGTATACTGCCAGCTCTCGGGCATTGACGGGTCCACGCCCGAAACCTGTTCGAGAGAGCCGTTGGGCACCAGGTTGGCAGCGTTCGCTTTCTGCCCTGGTGCGAAAAAGCCGGAAACCAGAAGCATGATCAAGACAAACCCCGCCGCGGACAGCCGGAACCCCCTGCGTTGGGCAACTCGCGCTTCCTCCAAGAACCCCCACCTTCCTCGCCTGTCAGCTCGTCAGTGCACTGCCGGATTTACACCCGCGACACCCTTTTCACTTACCCCCGGCCGGTACCCGATATGCCGCGCTCCCTCCGCGCGTTCCGGCTCAACAATTATAGATGGCAAACCGCTTCCCTACTTTGAGTTATGCCAATATCGGGCAAAGAGGCGCTTCGAAGTGACAGCGGCGCTCACGTCTCCGGAAGTTCGCGGGACGCTTTCTTGAAAGCCCGGCTGCCGTACAGCCCTGCTGCCAGTATGGTCAGCCCGCCGAGCAGCAGGATCACCTGGGACCCGTTAAGCAGAAACCGGAAGTCAACCTTGGAGCCGTCAACCTTGCCGACGTAAGAGCCGCCGAACCGGAAGAGCATAAAGGTGACGGGCCTGGCCGCCCACCTGCGTCCTATCGCGTTTATGACGTCCGCGAGCGGGCCGGCGACCAGTATGGAGAGGAATATGGCGGTGCGCATCATTGTCTGGATGGTGGCGAACGCCCTTCCCCGGAAGGACTCTTCGACCCTTATCATCAGCAGGGACATCATCATTACCACCGCGTATCCCAGGATCAGCCCCCCGACGAGCGCCAGGGTGAACGAGAGCCACAACGCGGTCACCAGCGAAAAAGCGACCACGGACAGTCCGAACAGGCTTATCCACCTGCCGAGTATCGCGTCGCGGGTGAACCTGTCCTTTAGAAAACTCGCAAGGACGGAGCCGATCATCATCCCCACCAGCAGAACGGTAAGGATGTACATGAAGGTGGTGTCCCCCGCGCTCAGGACGTACTTCACGAACCCGATGACCAGCACGTACATGGTGCCCCCTCCCAGAAAACATACCAGGATGAGCACCAGGACGGTCCTGGTGAAGGATGTTCGCCACAGGTACCTGAAGCCTTCCTTGAAGTCTTCGAGCACAACGCCGGTGGATATCTTCTCCCCGGTTCCCGCCGGTCTTTTTTTGAAGCCCCTGATGAGAAAGATCAGGTAAGCGGAGACAACACAGGTGGCGGCGTCGATGACGAACACCGCGACGGTTGGATCAACAAACCTGCCGAAGAAAAGCGGTTCGACCTTCTGGAGCCAGGTGAAAAGAGAGAGCATCCCTCCGGCAATCGCGGTGCCGAAGGCGATGGATATGTAAAGGGTCAACTGGTTAAGCGAGTTCGCGTGCACCAGGTGTTCCGGGGCCACGAGGTCGGGCACGCTGGCGTCCCTCGCCGGACCGTATACGACAGTGAAGGCCTCGATTATGAAAACGAGTACGCACACCATCAGCAGGTTCGGGCTGAACGGCAGGATGACATACAGCACCGCCCTGGCGAGGTCGCTTATCATCAGGATCTTTTTCCTGTCGAAGCGGTCGACGAATATCCCAGCCAGGAAACCCAGCAGTATCGCCGGCAGGAACTTGGCCATCATCACCAGCGTGATCCCGATGGCGCGCCCTCCCGACAGCTTGTCGACCATGGCGAACAGCGCCGCGACCACTATCCAGTCCCCGATGGCCGTCTGTATCTGGCCGAGCCAGAGAAGGCGGAAATCCCGGTTGCGCACCAGGCCCCTGTAGCCCCCGAGATCCGGTTTTCCAAGGCCACCGAGCACAGTGTCTTCGTCTGTGATATCCGCACCTCCGGGTTTTTACCCGTCGCTCTTTCAGGTTTTCACCCGCAGACGGGGGCTCAGCACCATCGACAACCTCGCTCCCGCGCCGGTACATCCGCGACGGACTGTGCTAGCCCCGCGCCCGCATTATCACTTCGCGAGATGGCGCCCTGGCGCCTCCCCATGCCTCCCCGGGTCCATGCCGGCAAACCAGCGGCGGCTGTCCCGGCTCGCGAAATTGCTCGAGCAGTTCCCTTGCTTGACGCACGGAATCAGCAGGCGCCGTCTCGCAGCGTTTTACGCCACAAGCTGAAGGACCTCTTTCACGATGAACAAAGTGCCGAACGCGAACAACACCGCGCCGAACAGCAAGTAAAGCAGACGCTCGTGGGCTTCGATGGATATGCGCGCGCCGAGATAGGCGCCCGGAATGGAGCCCAGCACCAGGTAGAGGGCCAGCATCCAGGATATATGGCCCAGGAACGCGTGCACTATGGTGCCGGGAACCGCGATAACGGCTACAACCGCCAGAGAAGTTCCGAACGCCTTCTTGAGCGGGAATTCGAGGAGATAGAGAAACGACGGAATGAGCACTATTCCGCCCCCTACTCCCAGCAGCCCTGAGAGAAGGCCGGCCGCAAGCCCGATTCCGACAGCAAGAAACAGGCGCCGCCTGCTGTTACGTTCGGGCCCGGGCTCGGCGCCGCCGCCCCCTGGCGGGCCGGGCGCCCTGGACTTCATATTCCGCCCGGTTATTCCCCGCCGCTCCACGATGGCGGCAAGGTACAACACCACGGCCCCGGTAGCTATCATGAGGTAGTTCAAGTTCACCACGCGGGTCAGCAACGCGCCCCCGACCGAACCGACAAGCCCTCCCAGACAGCAGTAGAACGCCGAAGTCACGGAGACATACCCGTGGCGGTAGTAGGTGTATGCGCCGGCCACCGCCGCGGGTATCGCCACCGGCAGCGTAGTCCCCAGGGCGATAGCGGGGGTCACACCAAGGAAGATCCTCAGAGCGGGAGTGGCCACTCCGCCGCCGCCCACCCCGAACATGTTGGTAAGCCCGATAGCAAAAAATCCCACCAGAAGCGATATGAAGACGTACACAAACCTATCCTTGCCCGGCGAAAGAACCGGTTTCTCGAACGAATATAACCACGGACGTCACGAGCAGTCGAGTCAGTGCGCTCCCGGGGGCCGCCTTGCTGCCTGTCTGCACCTGGTCCTGCTTCACTACGCTGGCCCGCGGGCCCCAGCGAAAACGGTATTACGGTCCTGGGTCACTTGCCGGGCGGCGGGCTGCTCAGATCCGGGATCGTTCCGGACGGGGACAACTCCATGAAAGCCGCTTTCCCGTCGGCCACCCGCGGGTACAGGTTGCCTTCGCCCACGATGTCGAGCAGCCCGTCCCTGCTCATAAACTCCCGGACCGGTCCGTGGACCCTTGCCATGGTGAAAGACACGCCCGCGCGGCCGAGACTCCCGACCAGTCCTTTGATCTGGTCCGCGGCGGTGGTGTCCATGTCCGATATGGTCTCGGCATCGACGAGCACTTCGCGAACCGCCGGCTCGGCATATTTGACCAGCGCCCGAAGTTCGTTCACGAAACGCTCTGAATTCGGGAACACCAGCGGCGCGTCGAAGCGGTATATCAGGAGCCCCGGGGTCGTCTTGCAGGCCGGGTTGTTGGTGATGTCCGCGAATCGCCCTCCGCCGGGCTCCTCCCCGAGAACGGCGGAGTTGGGGCTGGCGGAGCGCTGGAGAAGCAGCACCAGCGAGAGGACCACTCCAATTACAATGCCTGGAATTATGCCGAAGACCAGCACGCCAACGAGCGCGGAAACGGCCAGCAGGAAATCTGGCCGGCGAACCCTGTAGAGCCGAGCGAGCTCACTGAAGGAGAAGTACTTCCTGATGGCGTGGATGACGATCGCCGCAAGTGTCGCCTCGGGAAGGTACTTGAACATGCCGGTAAGAAAGAGGATCGTCAGAAATGTGAGGGCCGAGGCCAGAAGTGACACCAACTGTGTATTGCCGCCGGCGGTTTCGCACGCCGCGCTCCTCGAGAGGCTGCCGTCGACGGCGAACCCCTGCATGAACCCCGAGCCCAGGTTGGCCATGCCGTTCGCTATCATCTCCTGGTTGGGGTCGATCTCATAATCGTTCCTCATGGCATCTTCTTTGGCTATGGCTATGGACTCGGAGAACACCACCAGGGCCACGGCCAGGGCGCCGGGCAACAGGTGGTAGACGTCTTCGAGGCTGACTCCTCGGAGCATCCATGCCGGCAATCCGCCCGGACTGCTCCCCACAAACGAAAGCCCGTGGTTTCCCAGGTCGAGCAACCAGGCAAGTAGTGTGGCGGCGATTACCACGAAGATGGCGCCCGGCAGACGCGGGGCCAGCCTGCCCATGAGGAGAAGTACCGCCAGGCATCCCGCACCAACCACAAGCGGCAGCCAGTGCCAGTCACCCGCCAGGCGGAAGATATTCACCGTCTTCTGGAGACATGTCTCCCCGGCCGCGTCGACGCCGAGCATCCTGGCCACCTGTCCGATGGCGATGGTGAAAGCCATCCCCATGATGAACCCACCCAGCAGCGGTTTCGCCAGGAACTTGGCGACGAAGCCCAGTCTCGATAGCCCCGCGATAACGAGGACAACCCCCGCCAGCAGGGCAAGCGCTATGGTCAACGCGATGTAACGCTCCTGCCCGCCTGCAACGACAAGCGGCGCCACCACGGAGGAGGACACTATGGCGACCGTTGAGGTAGGCCCTACCATAAGACGCCGCGAGCCCCCGAAGACCGCGTAAGCCAGCAGTGCCGCAGGTGCGGCATACAGACCGTACTGCACCGGGACTCCTGCGACCCCGGCGTAAGCCAGCGCCTGAGGTATCAGGAGCGCCCATACTGTAACGCCCGCTACGATGTCACCCGGCAGGAAAGACCTCGAATATTCAGGCAGCCACCTGGTGACGGGGAAGAACCGGTTGAGAAACGGGAGCTTCGCGACTGGCTGAACCGGGAGCATCAGACCAGCCCCAGGATGCCCTTGACCACAAGCAAGATCCCCAGCACCAGCAGGAGATACATCATGACGGTGCTGTTGTGCGCGGTCAGCCAGGCATTCCAGGAGCCCAGTATCGCCGAAGCCTTTTCACGGAAAATGACATATATCGCAAGCGGCAATAAAACCCCGATCGATCCTACGAGGGTGAAGATGGCGAGCGCCACGACGTTGGTGCCGGTGGACGCCCCGGTCTGAATGACCTGTGAAAGCGCCGAGAGGAGCAGTACGAGGTTCTTGGGATTGAGGACGACCGTCGCCGCGCCGATGCCAAGCGCCGCGGCCGCTCCAACGGACTCTATCGACTGCAGCAGCCTGGGCTGTTTCTGGGGAATCGCCTTGCGCCGCTGGATGAAGCGCCTGCCGGCGAGCAGGAGCAGGAGAATGCCCAGTGCCGCGCGGAGTGCGGCTCCTGCAGTGCCGGTCGCCTCGTTTTCGGAGATGGTCCTGCTGCCGAAACACAGCAGAAATACGGCGCTGGTGGCGATAATGGACGAAAGCCAGCCGATGTCGAAGAGAACGGCGTTGGCCAGCGCTCCCTCCGAGGACAGCATCAGTATGACCGCGATGACCGGCACCGGGCTGATTGCGAACCCGATGGCCAGCGGTATGAGGTTGCCCAGCAAAGAGCCCGTATTCCCCCACCTCCTTGCGGTCATTGTCAATTATATAGAATAGGCGTTGAACGACTCAAAAGAGGGCGGACTTCGAGGACAACCGGGAGGGTTATTCACTGTACAGCGCGAATCCCGCCGCCTCGCCCGGCGAGAAACAGGGCGCATATCATGTCATGGCGAAACCGGCCGGGTCGGCATGCAACCTGTCATGCGAGTACTGCTTCTATCTCCAGAAAGAGAAGTTCTATCCCGGCTCGCGAATGCGCATGGATGAGCCGGTTCTGCGATCGTTCATCGGGGATTACGTACGCTCCCAGGCGGCTGAAGAAGTGGTTGTCGGGTGGCAGGGGGGAGAACCCACGCTCATGGGGCTCGACTTCTTCCGTCGCTCAGTCGAGATTGCCCGGTCCTGCGCTGACGGAAAGACGGTCTCCCACACGATCCAGACCAACGGCACGCTCATCGACGAACGCTGGTGTGAATTCCTCAGGGAGAACCGATTCCTCGTCGGGCTGTCGCTCGATGGCCCGGCCGGACTGCACGACCGGTACCGCGTGGACAAATCGGGAGCGCCCACCTGTGAAAGGGTCATGCGGGCGGCGCGGATGTTCCGCGACGAGGGCGTCGAGTTCAACATACTCTGCAGCGTTCACTCCGCCAACGCCTCCCACCCGGAGAACGTTTACCGCTTCTTCACCGACGAGGTGCGTGCCAGGTGGATCCAGTTCATCCCGATCGTCGAGCGGATTAACAAAGACGGCACCTGCCTTCTACAGCGGGGCGAGACGGTCACCGACAGGTCGGTCGCGCCGGAGCAGTGGGGCGCGTTCCTCCTGGGAGTCTTCTCGGAGTGGCTGAAGCGCGACGTCGGCAACGTCCACATCACCTTCTTCGAATCGGCCTTCGCCTCGTGGGTGGGCCTGCCGGCCATGATGTGCATATTCCAGGAGACGTGCGGCAACGCGCTGGCGCTCGAACACAACGGCGACCTGTACTCCTGCGACCATTTCGTCGAACCGGGGTTCCTGCTGGGCAACATAATGCGTCGGCCTCTGTCCGACCTGGTTGCCTCAGATGAACAGAAATCGTTCGGGAATGCGAAACGCGACTCCCTCCCCGAATACTGCAGGGATTGCGACTTCCTCTTCGCCTGCGGGGGCGAGTGTCCCAAGAACCGCTTCGCCACTGCCCCGGACGGTGAGCCCGGACTGTGCTACCTTTGTGAAGGATACCGCAGGTTTTTCCAGGGAGTGGAAGAGCCGATGAGGCGCATGGCCGGGCTCTACAGCTCCGGACGCTCGCCCGCCGAGATCATGGATCTGCCGGCGGAACCAGGGACAGGCGGCCGGACGACGCGGCTGCGGGCCGGGCGCTTGAGCTGTTGAAACACCCGTGGCAGGTTCCGTCACCGGGAGGGTGCTTGTGAACGAAGGGACGATCAGGGCCATCTCCATAAGCGAGCGCCGGGGGGAACTGAAAAGCGAGGTGCCCGAAGCCAGGCTGCTGCGGGACCACGGGCTCGAGGGTGACGCCCACGCGGGAGCGTGGGGCCGCCAGGTAACCTGCCTGGACTGGGCAAGCGTGGAGAAGGCCAACGCGGAACACGCCTTCCACGCGGGGCCCGGAGACTTCGCGGAGAACATCCTCGTCGAAGGGCTTGACCTGTCATCGGTTGCGGTCGGGAGCGAGCTGCGGCTCGGCAAGAGCGCGGTGCTGGAAGTTACACAGAAAGGCAAAGAGGACCTTCCGAGCGTGGTCACCGAGAAGTTCGGGATGAGCCTCCTGCCCGGCGAAGGGCTTTTCTGCAAGGTCGTAGAGGGCGGTTTGATACGGAAAGGCGACCCTGTGGAACTGATCTGACTCCACAGGGGCGGTCGGAGTGACACGGCCTCCGCCTAATTGAAAGGCCCCGGACTAGGCTGATAAGATCCACTGACAGGCTGTCACTCCTCTCAGTCGCAGCACAACAGGCTTCATGGACAGGAGGCATGCATGAACGACCGGGACGGAATACAGCGAGAAATCCTGCCGGTACCGGACATCCGTCGAGACGGTCCGACCGCCTACGACGCCAAGGACCCGGAGGCGGACTTTCCACCCATCGAACCCCTGCGCCCGCCCGAGGGCGCCCCGAACGTGCTGATCGTGCTGCTTGATGACGTGGGCTTCGGAGCGTCATCCGCCTTCGGCGGACCGGTCAACACCCCCAACGCCGAGCGTCTCGCGGAAGGCGGATTGAAGTACAACCGTTTTCACACCACCGCCCTCTGCGCACCTACCCGGATGGCCTTGCTGACGGGACGTAACCACCACTCTGCCGGCATGGGCTCGATCACGGAATTGGCCACCTCCTCGCCCGGTTACACCTCTATACGCCCCAACACCTGCGCCCCGCTGGCGGAGACACTGAAGCTGAACGGCTATTCCACGGCCCAGTTCGGCAAGTGCCACGAGGTCCCGGTGTGGGAGACAAGCCCCATGGGTCCCTTTGACCGCTGGCCGACGGGAAGCGGCTTCGAATACTTCTACGGGTTCGTCTGCGCCGAGACCAACCAGTACTATCCCGCGCTGGTCGAGGGCACGAAGCACATCGAACCGGACAGGACCCCCGAAGAGGGCTACCATCTCACGGAGGACCTCGCGGACAGGGCAGTCAACTGGGTGCGCCAGCAGAAGGCGCTCATGCCCGATAAACCATTCTTCGTCTACTTCGCGCCCGGTGCGACCCACGCGCCCCACCACGTACCACTGGAGTGGTCGGCTAAATATAAAGGCAGATTCGACCAGGGCTGGGACAGGCTCCGCGAAGAGATATTCGCCCGCCAGAAGGAACTGGGCGTCATTCCCCAGGAAGCGGAACTTACCGAGCGCCACCCGGAAATCCCATCGTGGGACGAGATGCCCGAGGAGATGAAGCCGGTACTGGCCCGCCAGATGGAGGTGTACGCCGGCTTCCTGGAGCACACGGACTGCCAGGTGGGCCGACTCATCGACGCCCTGGAGGACCTTGAAGTGCTCGACGACACGCTGGTCTTCTACATAATCGGAGACAACGGCGCAAGCGCCGAAGGGGGGATCAACGGCACCTTCAACGAGTACGTCACCTTGAACGGCGTTCCGGAGATCATGTCGCTGATGACCCCGGAATTCGTCCTCGAGCACATAGACGAGTTCGGAACGCCGACCGCCTACAACCACTACGCGGTGGGCTGGGCCCACGCCATGGACACCCCTTACCAGTGGACCAAGCAGGTAGCGTCTCACTGGGGCGGCACGCGAAACGGCACCATAGTTCACTGGCCGAACGGCATCAATGCCAGGAGCGAGGTCCGCGGGCAGTTCAGCCACGTCATCGACGTGGCGCCGACCGTTCTGGAAGCAGCCGGAATCCCCGAACCGGTCATGGTCAACGGCGTGCAGCAGAAGCCGTACGAGGGCGTGAGCATGGCCTACTCCTTCGACGAAGAAGAAGCTCCCGAGAGGCACGATACGCAGTACTTCGAGATGTTCGGCAACCGGGGCATCTACCACAAGGGCTGGACGGCGGTCACGCGCCACAGCCTCCCCTGGGGCATGAGCGAGGTCCCCTCCTTCGACGACGATACCTGGGAGCTGTACGACACCACCCCCGACTGGACGCAGGCTGACGATCTCTCGAAGGAGATGTCCGAAAAGCTCGAAGAGCTCAAACGGTTGTTCCTGATTGAGGCGGCGAGGCACAACGTTCTGCCTCTCGAAGACAGGCGTATCCTGCTCTTCAACAGCGATATCGCCGGGCGGCCCAGCCTCATAAAAGGCGACTCACAGCTCCTGTACGCGGGAATGGGGCGCCTGGGGGAGAACGTGGTCCTCAACCTCAAGAACAGATCCTATACGGTGACGGCCCAGGTGGCGCTCCCGGAGGGCGAAGCGCGGGGAACGATCGTGGCCCAGGGAGGGGCATTCGGCGGGTGGTCCCTGTACGTGAAAGAAGGAAGGCTCAAGTTCTGCTACAACCTCCTGGGCATGAGGCGCTATTATGCGGAATCTGACTCGATACTGCCTTCGGGGGAACACCAGGTGCGAATGGAGTTCTCTTATGACGGCGGCGGGCTTGCCCGGGGAGGCGGCGTGGCGCTGTTCCTGGACGGTGAGAAGACCGGGGAAGGCCGGGTCGAGATCACCCAGCCGATGACCTACTCTCTCGACGAGACGCTGGACATAGGCTATGAAGGCGGCACGGTTGTCCCGGCGGACATTACCGCCGTGGAGAGCAGGTTCAACGGGCGTATCCTGTGGGTCCAGATCGACCTGGGCTCGGACGACCACAACCACCTGATCAAGCCGGAAGAACGCCTGCGCGTGGTGATGATGCGTCAGTAACATGCGGACAACAACTGCCGACGGGTGAAAGAAATGATTGCAACCGTTTGCCTGTCGTCTCCTGGCAGTAGGCAACCCCGAGTGGCCGTGCCGGCGGAGATCGAATGAAACAGCTCGACGGCATATTCAACCCTGGCTCGGTTACCGTAGTGGGGGCCTCCTCGAGGCCGGACAATCCGGGTACCCTGCTCCTTCGCGCCCTCAAGGAAATGGGGTTCGAAGGGCCGCTGTACCCGGTGAACCCCAATCACCCGGAGATACAGGGACTCGAGTGTTTTCCCTCGCTGCTCGAACTTCCCGGACCGCCCGGCCTGGTCATCCTCTCGGTGCCCCCGGGGTCGGTTCCGCGGTTGGTGAAGGAGTGCGTCGAAACAGGGGCCGAAGGGTGCGTTGTGAACACGGCGGGCTTCTCGGAGCTGGGTTCCCCGGAAGGCACGGCGCTGGAGCGGGAGATACTGCAGGCCCTGGACGGTGCTCCGATGAGGCTGGTAGGTCCCAACTGCATGGGCATATACTCCTCGACTGGAAAGCTGGCCTCGTTCGTGGGGCAGCGGCCCGGGGAAGGGAAGGTAAGCTGCATAAGCCAGAGCGGCTCTATCGCCAACTTCCTGTTCATGCTGGGCATGGAACGGGGGGTCGCGTTTTCCAAGATCGTCAGCAGCGGCAACGAGCTTGACTTGAACTGCTCCGATTTCCTCGACTTCTTCGCCGACGACGAGGATACGGAGATGATCTTCGCCTACCTCGAGGAAGTGCGAGACGCAGCGCGCTTCCTGGAGGCCGCCTCCGGCGTGCGGGGCAGAAAACCGCTGCTGGTCTGGAGGGCGGGCCTCACCGACAGGGGCGCCCGCGCGGCCTCCTCGCATACGGGCGCCATCGCCGGAAGCCCGGAGGTGTGGGAGGGGGCCGTAAGGCAGGCGGGGATCCTTCCCGTCGATGACCTCTCCGACGCCATAGACCTCATCACCGCGTTCAACCACCTCCCCCCTCTTGAAGGGAGGCGCGTGTGCGTTATCAGCGCTCCCGGCGGAATCGCCGTGAACGCGGCGGACATGGTCGAAAGGTCAGACCTGCAATTGCCTCGGCTCGCCGCCTCCACCGTCGAGAGGCTCGCGGACATCCTCCCCTCTGTGGGAACCGTGCTCGCCAACCCCGTGGACATGGGTTTCGGAGCGGTGGTCCCGGGCAACCTCGCCTCCGTTATCAATGTCGTTGCCGGAGACGGGGCCGTAGACGTGGTTATGGTGGTAGGCGGGGCGCCCGCTTCGCGCAAAGGCGACCTTGGCCTGATGAACATGCATTCGGCCGAGATAAGGGGCGCGGCTGGGCAGACCGGCAAGCCCCTGGTGGTGATCGGCATTCCCAGCGGGATAGCCTGGCCGTTCGTATCCGAGCTTTGCCGTGCCGGCATACCCTCGTTCCTCTCACCGCAGGCGGCCTGCCGGGCGCTCGAGAGGGTCGCCTCGTTCTACGAAGTCTGAGGCCCCGCGGTCCGGAAGGATCTCAGGCCTTACGCCGGCGGACGCCCTGAAGGCTCGAACGCGGGCTGAACCGCGCGACCTCATCGGCCCTCCGGGCAATCCCCCACTCCTCCCCGCGAGTTTAAAACCCGGACGGCAACGCATCCTATCTGCCGATTTCGAGACTGTCCGCGGCGCCTCGGCTTATAATTGGCGGACGGAAAGGTTATCCGGGAATTGCAGACCTCGACGAACCGGGGTGATCCTGATGAAACGCAGCATTGTCTTCACGGTCCTTGTTGCCGCGGCCATTGCCGCCACGGCCGCGGTGCGCCGCCCGGGCAAACGGCAGGGTTTCAGCGGGGCGCGCTACCCTGGGTTCACACCCGCCGACTTCCCACCGAAGCTGTTCGAGGTGGAGTCTTCGGGGGGCCTGACGCTTCGAGGCAAACGGTACCCGAACCCCGGCCGCACCCCGGTGATCCTTTTTGCCGGCTTCGCCGGCAACGGGTTCAACTACGACATCGCCTTCGAGGACAGCAACTTCGCCCTGCTCCTCGCCCGCGCCGGCTACGACGTGTGGATCGCGAATTTCCGGGGGACCGGGCGCGAACCGTACAAAAGCGACGGGGGTTCCTTCGATCATTACATCCAGGACCTCTCCGCCTGCGACCTCCCGGCAATCGTCGACGCCGTGACCGATTGCACCGGGATGAAGCCGTTCATCTTCGGGCACAGCATGGGCGGGGTCGTGTGTTACGGCTACCTCCAGGGGGCGACTTACGACAATGAGGGCAATACCGTCGCCGACCCGGAGCTCTCCGTCAGAAGAAACGCCGCTGTCCGGGGAGTGGTCTCTGTAGCCGGCCCTGCCAGCTTCCACTTCCCACGGGGCAACCGGTTCTACTGGGTGGCCGGCAGCCCGGTTTCGCGCCTGCTGGTGCGCGCCCTTGCCGCCGCTGTCAGGCGCGCCTGCTCGCTCCTGCGGCGGGTGCCGATCGAGGAGGGCGTCGCCGGGCTCTACCGTCTGCCGCCCGGCCTGGCGTACGCGCTCTCGTTCCCTTTCTTCTGGTTCTATTTCAACCCGAGGAACATGACCCCGGAGATGCTAGTGGAATCGGCGCTTTCCGGCACCAGCGACGTCTCGTTCAGGGTGCTGTTCCAGTTGCTGAACGGGGTGGTCACCAGAGAGTTCCTGGTGAGCGCCCTCCGGCCGGACGGCAGCCACGGCGAAGTCATGCACAACCTGACCCGGAACATGCACCTCCTGACCGCGCCGGCCTACTTCATTGCCGCGGAGTTGGACCCGGTGCGCCCCGACATCCTCTTCAGGGACGGTTACAGCCAGGTGAGAAGCGAGATCAAGGGGTTCCGGCGCGTCGAAGGCTACGGCCACGTCGATTTACTCCAGGGACTCAACATCAAAGAGGACGTCCTGCCCCACATCCTGCGGTTCATGGAGCGGGTGCTGACAGCGGATGGCCACGCGGCCTAGACCGGGTGCGACGCCGGCGCCATGCAGCAACCCGATCCGGCAGTGCCGGCGCTCAGCGGCTTATCCGCTTCAAGGCCGGGTTCAATGCGGCGCGGAGCGGCAAACGAAGGAGCCACGAAATGTCCAGGAGCAAGAAGCAGGTCGACCGGATCATCTCTCACTGGCCGCTTATCCAGAAGTCGAAACTATTTGTCAGGAGCCCGCTCTTCCGCGGTCTTTTCAAGCCCCTTTACTCAGAGAAGGGACTTCGGGCTTCCTTCATCCCGGTCGGAGAGGCGGTCGAGATACCGCCGAGCGTGATACCTCCCCGCGAGGTGATCATGGATTTCTTGAGCAGGGCCGGCTACCGCGCACTGGCGGACGAATGCGTGTGCCGCGCGGGCGGCAAATGCAGGAGCTTCCCGATGGAAGTGGGTTCCATGTTCATTGGAGAAGGCGCCAGAGACCTTCATCCAACCGTTGGCCGTTCCGTCTCGGTCGAGGAAGCGGCCGGGCACGTCGATCGCGCCCTGGATATGGGGCTTGTTCCAATGGTGGGGCACCTGATGGTCGACTCCAAGCTGTTCGGGATGAAGAGGTTCGACCGCTTCCTAACCATATGCTTCTGCTGCGAATGCTGCTGCATGTTCCTGAAAAACATGCGCTACATCAAGGGCGCCTGGCCGAACACCATTCTGCCGCTGGACGGGGTGAGCGTCGAAGTATCCGACGCCTGCGAGGGCTGTGGCGCCTGCGTGCCCGTCTGTCCCGTGGAATGCATCTCCCTGGCGTCGGGCAAGGCCGTGATGGGCGACCTCTGTTTCGCGTGCGGATGCTGTGCCAGCGCCTGCCCAAGCAAAGCGATCAAAGTCACCGTCTCGCCCGACTCGAAGCTGCTGGAGGAGCTGCGGCACAGGGTCGAATCGGGAACCAGGATAGATACGCAAACGTAGTGAAGTTCAGCCGCCGTCAGGAAGATTCTTAACGCTTCTCCGGATATCTGTCGCGGAGAACCCCGGTAGTCACCTGTGGTCAGGGCACTTGTCGAAGAACGACCTGTCCTTGCCGGTCGTCCTCACTATCCAGTCAACCTGGGCTTCCGGGATATACGGGGTGCCGCATACGCTGCATCTGACCATGTTGAAATCTCTGCCCCAGATGCGGCGCACGCCGTCCTTCTCCTTCAGGACTATCGATCCCGTAGGACAGGCATAGGCGCAGGCGCCGCAACCGATGCACACGTCCGTCGGCTTGCCGTAGGGGGTGTCGGGTTTCTTGTCCGCTCCGCGGTCGACCATGCTGATGGCGCAGACCCCTACCACCTCAGCGCAGACGTTCGTGCACATAGCGCAGGAGATGCACTTGTAGCGTTCGTTCTCGCCCTCGTCCAGGCGGAAGCGGACCCCGGTCACCCCTTCACCCGCGGCCATCTCCCGGATGACCTGCGAATCCGGCACCCGCGCCATCAGCAACTCCAGCACCCCCCGGCGGATTTTACGCACCAGGGGGGTGTCCGTCTTCACCTCCAGGCCCTTGCGCACCGGATAATTGCAGGACGTGACCAGTCTCATCCTGCCGTTCTGGTGGGCTTCCACCAGGCAGACGCGGCAGGAGCCGCCGCTGCTCGTCACCTCGGGGTTGTGGCACAGGGAAGGGATGTATATGCCGTTCTCGTGCGCCACTTCAAGCACGCACTGGTCTTTAACCGCTTCGAACGTCCTGCCGTCGATGATCACGCTTATTTTTTCCATGCTATGAGATCCTCACTGCATCGAAGGTGCACACATCTTTGCAAACGCCGCACTTGATGCACCTGCTCGTATCGATCACATGGGCTTCCTTGCGCTCGCCGGTAATGCATTCCTGAGGGCATTTCTTGGCGCACAGGCGGCACCCGGTACACGCTTCCGGGTCGATCTCATAGGTGATAAGCGCCTTGCAGACCCCGGCGGGGCATTTCCTGTCCCTGATATGGGCGTCGTATTCATCGCGGAAGTACTTGATGGTCGAGAGCACCGGGTTTGCCGCCGAGGTCCCCAGGCCGCAGAGCGCCCCCCATGTCAGCATGTCGCACAGCTCCTCCAGCAGGGCTACGTGCTCTTCTCCCCCGCGGCCCTCGGTGATATCGGTGAGCAGGTCCAGCATGCGCGGAAGGCCGTCCCTGCAGGGAGTGCACTTGCCGCAGGACTCCTCAACCAGGAAGTTGATGAAGTACCTGGCCACGTCCACCATGCAGGTGTCCTCGTCCATGACGATGATGCCGCCCGAGCCCATCATCGATCCAACCTCGGTCAGGCTGTCGAAGTCAATCGGGAGGTCCGACATGCGCTCCGGGATGCAACCGCCCGAGGGGCCGCCGGTCTGGACCGCCTTGAATTTCTTGCCGTTAAGTATTCCACCGCCGATGTTCTCCACCAGCTCGCCTATAGAGATGCCCATTGGCACTTCCACCAGGCCGGTGTTGTTGACCTTGCCCACGAGGGAAAAGACCTTGGTGCCCTTTGAGCCTTCTGTGCCCAGGCTCGCGTACCAATCCGCGCCTTTGACGATGATATCGGGCACGTTGGCCCAGGTCTCGACGTTGTTCAGGACCGTCGGTTTGTCGTAGAGACCTCTTTCGACCGAACGTATGTATTTGGCGCGCGGCTCGCCGATGTCGCCGCCCACCGAGCGCATCAGGGCTGAGGACTCCCCGCACACGAAAGCGCCGCCGCCGCGGCTGATCGCGATATCGAAGGCGAAACCGCTGCCCAGGATGTTCTCGCCCAGCAGTCCCTTTTCGCGCGCCGCTTCGAGGGCGGTGGTCAAATTCGAGACCGCCAGTGGATACTCGTCGCGCACGTAGATGTAGCCCCTGTGCGCGCCCACGGCGATTGCCCCGATTATCATGCCCTCGATAACCGCATGCGGATCGCCTTCCATGATCGAGCGGTCCATGAAAGCGCCCGGGTCGCCTTCGTCGCCGTTGCAAAGCACGTAGCGGACATCGCTGTCCACCGCCACACACGAGCGCCACTTGGTCCCTGTGGGGAAGCCGCCGCCTCCGCGTCCGCGAAGCCCAGATTTCTCTATCTCGGCGATGATACCCTCAGGCTCCATCTCCAGCGCTCTGGCAAGCCCGGCGTAACCCCCGGCCAGGAGGTAATCGTCGATGTTCGCCGGGTCTATGTTTCCAATGCGCTTCAATGCGATGCGGTGCTGATGCCTGTAGAACGGGATCTCGCTGTACTCGGCTATCATCTCCGACGTGGCTTTGTCCTTGTAGACGAGCCGTTCGATGATCTCACCGCGCTTGATGGTGTTTTCAACGATCTCCGCCACGTCTTCGGGCTTGACCTTGAGGTAGAGAATACCCTGCGGCTGGAGCGCCACCAGCGGCCCGTTCTCGCAGTAGCCGTGACATCCCGTGGTCTTGACGGCGATGTTCACGTTCAGCTCGAGCCCTTGTTCTTCTATGATATCGCTGAAGGCTTCGGCCACCGGCCTGGCGCCGTTGGCCTGGCACCCGGTGCCGAAACACACCAGCACGGTGGGAACGTCGGCCCTGGCCTCTGCCTCGACCTCCCGCCGGTAATCTTCAAGCTGTTCGATGGAGTTGATGGCTCCCATATCGCTAACTCCCCGCCCGTTTCTTGACTATGTCCATGATCTTCGAGGAGCGGGTCTGCCCGTAATAGTCCTCGTCGATGAGGGTCAAAGGCGCCATCGCACAGGCACCCACGCAGTTGACACACTCCAGGGTGTATTCGCCATCCGCCGTAGTACCGTTGCGCTTGACATCCAGCTCTCTCTCCAGCGTCTCCAGGATCTGGGGCGCTCCTTTGAGGTGGCAGGCCGTCCCGGTGCAGACCTTGATGGTATGCCTGCCGCGTGGGGTGAGTGAAAGCGCTTTGTAGAAGGTGCCCATGGCGTAGATCTTACTCTCGGGAACCTCCATGACCTCGCTCAGGCGGCGTATGCCTTCCTCGGGAACGTAGTGGAACTCCCGCTGGAAATCCTGCAGGATGGCCAGCAGCGATTCCTCGGACTTCTCGTAGCGGTCTATGATGCGGTCGAACTGAGTCACGTCCGTCATGAGATCAACTCTCTTCGCTGAGCTTGACCAGCTTCTCGTACTCCGTCGTGGTGCGTTCCTGGATGGAATCGATGTCCTCGGGCGTCAGGTGCCGGAAACGCCCCTGCCCTTGGATGTATTCCCGCACCGGCAGGACAGGGTACGGCCTGTACGTGAGGTTGTGTTTCCCGTATTCGTATTCGTACAGCGGGAACACGCAGGTGTTCACGGCGAGTCGCCCGTACTTGATGGCCTCCTCAGTCGGAATACGCCACCCCGTCGGGCATACCGAAAGGACATGAAGATACGCCGGGCCCTCGATGGCGGCGGCCTTCTCTACCTTCTCCATCAGGTCGAAGGGAAAGCTCGGGCAGGCGGTAGCCACGTAGGGAATGTTGTGGGCGATAGCGATCCTGGGCATGTCCTTTTTCTGGGTGTACTGGCCCTTGGACACCTTGCCCGCCGGACTCGTGGTGGTGCTGGCGCCCCAGGGTGTAGAGCTCGAGCGCTGGATGCCGGTGTTCATGTATGCTTCGTTGTCGTAACACACGTAGATCATGTCGTGCCCGCGCTCCAGGGCCCCGGAAAGCTGACCCATGCCGATGTCGGCCGTCGCGCCGTCACCGCCCATGGCCACGAAGTTGATCTTCTTGGGCGGCAGTTTTCCCTTGCGCATCATGGCCTTCATGCCGGCTTCGCAGCCGCTTATAACCGCCGACGCGTTCTCGAAGGCCACGTGTATCCAGGGCACCTCCCACGCCGTCGTGGGCAGAGGCGAGGAGACGATCTCCATGCAGCCTGTAGCCATTGCCACTATGGTATTGCGCCCCAGGGCCTTCATTACCAGCCGGACGGCCAGCGCCTCGGCGCAGCCCTGGCAGGCGCGGTGGCCCGAGGTGAAATACTCGTCCTTCTCCACCAATCTCGCTGAGAATACGGAGTACTTGTCCATTCCTTGCTCCTCACCCGCGCAGGCCGTAGAGAGTGTAACCGGCTACGTCGCCACGGGCAGCCCTGTCTTTCCCTCCGAGGATGATCGATTTGAAATCTTCCACTGTCACGTCCCTGCTGGCCAGTCCCGCGACGTAATCCACGACCACCGGGGCCTCCGGCTTGTTGCACATGGCGCTTCTCAATTCCAGGGCAACCGGGCCGCCCGGACCGCCGAAACTTATAGCGCGGTCCAGCACGATCAGGGCGTGCTTGCCGGCCGCCGCCCGGTAGAGATCATCGAACGGGAAGGGACGCCACAGCCGGATCTTGATGACCCCGACCTTCTCTCCCTGCTCTCTCAATTCGTCCACCGCCGCCATGGCCGTCTCGCCAAGCGAGCCCATGGTGACAATGCAGTATTCGGCATCGTCGGCCCGGTACGTCTCAACCGGATGGTACTGCCGTCCGGTGAGCGCGGCCCACTCTTCCCACGCCTTCACACAGGTGTCGTAGGAATCCACCAGGGCCCGCTCACGTATCATCTGCGTTTCCGTGTATATCTCGGGCATGGCGAAACAACCCATGGAGATCGGGTTGTCCGGGTGGAGAGGCTTTTCCATCGTGTACTCGGGTACGTATCGTTTGATCAGCTCGTCGTCCTCGAAGTCGACCGGCTCGATCATGTGGGTCATTATGAACCCGTCTATGTTCAAGGCCACGGGCAGCCGCACCGCCGGGTCCTCGGCCACGCGGAAGGCCCAGAACACGTGGTCGTAAGCCTCCTGTCCGTTCTCCACGAATACGTGTATCCAGCCCCCGTCGCGCACCATCATGGTATCCGTATGGTCGTTCCAGATTGACAGCGGCGCGGAGAGGGAGCGGTTCGCCAGGGCCATGACCACGGGCAGTCTCATGGCCGAGGTGATGAAGAATATCTCCGCCATCAATGCCAGCCCCTGCGAGCTGGTTGAGGTAAAAGTGCGAGCTCCGACGGCGGCGGCGCCGCAGCATACGCTCATCGCCGAATGTTCGCTCTCCACCGGCACGAGCTCCGCGTCCAGGTGGGCGTCGGCCACCATCTCGGAGAGGTGCTCCACTATGTGGGTCTGCGGGGTGATGGGGTAAGCGCTTATGAGATCGCAGTCCGCCTGTCCCACCGCCTCCGCGACGGCCAGCGAAACCTCTATTCCCTTGCGTTCCTTAGCCATGTCAGACTTCCTCGATCGTCATCGATATGCAGCCTACCGGGCATTCCCTCGCGCAGATACCGCATCCCTTGCAGTACTCCAGGTCGGCCTCGAAATGGCCCTCCTCCGACCGGTTGATGGCGGCGTCCGGGCAGTACAGCCAGCAGACGCCGCACTGGATGCACTGGTCTTTGGCGACCACCGGCAGGAGCGATCGCCAGGTGCCGGTCTTGTACTCCCTGGCGCTTCCGTGTTCGCTTACCGCCGCCCCTATTTCCAGGTCCTGCCACTTTATCTCTTCAATCGGTCTGGCCACTTCCGCCTACTCCTTTATCACCAGTTCGGCATACGCCCTCTGCAGGGCCTTCATGTTCTTCTCTCCCAGCTTGGGCCCGAAGCGATCCAGCATGGGTCCGCGAATATCGTCTACCCCGAAAAGGCCGGTCGCCTTGATGACCGCTCCCATCATGGTGGTGTTGACGATGACCCGCCCGAGCTCCTCCCGGGCGATCCTGTCGGCGTCGACGATGCCGACGCGGCAGGTGAAATGGCAAGAATCCATGATCTCCTCGAAGGATTTCTTCGAATTGATAATGAGTATGCCGTCCGGCTTAAGGCCCTCGACCGGGTCGATCAAGGTCAAGAGCCCCGGATCCAGGACGACCACGACATCGGGCTCGTAAACCTTCGCGCGAGCGCGGATCCTTTTATCGTCAACCCGGCAGAAGGCAACGACCGGGGCGCCCCTGCGCTCGGGCCCGAAACTAGGGAAAGCCTGGGCGTATTTGCCCGTGCTGATAGCCGCCGCGGCTATCAGCTCAGCAGAGGTGACCGCCCCCTGGCCGCCCCTCCCGTGAAACCTTATCTCCAGCATGCGTGCTCCCGTTTGACAACCCTGTCTGTCCTGTTCCGGTTCAGCGTTCCTGACAGTTTAAGCAATATTCTTCAGGTCTTTCAATAGCAGAACTATCCACTCTCGTCTGGAACCCCTCCATTTTAGCCGAAGTAGAGCGCCGGCACCTGAAGTCTCCGAGAAATTTCCGCACGGAGCCCGAACCCGAGTCTTCCGAGCGCCCGCATGGTTCCCGGCCGGAAACCCGCTTGAGCCCGCCCGGAGAGTCCTTCTGGATGTAGGTGGTCGTCGAGCCATCCTCGTTCAGTTTCATCTGCGACAGCATCTGCGAGTGGAGGACGTAACGGTTGGCACGGCGTGATCCACCTGTTTGGCATGGCGCGACTGGACATGTCGTACACTGCGCGGTGTCGGAGGAGCGACACAACGAACCTCCCATAGGATTGAGGAAACCATCAAGCTGTCCAAACCGGAAACTTGAGTGATGAGACTTATGAGAACAGGACTTTGAGAACCTGCTCCTTGGACAAACCGAGGTGTACCGCAACATCAGTTGAGTCCACAAGCCGGTGTACTTTCCCTCTCTCCAAGACGAGGTTCGGCTCAAGATTACACCCTTGCGGTGTGGTCTGTCATACTCCCGGAAGAAAGCCCGTAGCGCGAAGCGACGGGAGCATGGTCGAATCCGTTCTCAGGCAGGCCTCACTTTGGCCCCCACAGGCTGGAAGGGCGGATTCAACTCTAATTACACTCGTTCTGAGTGTTTCTTCCGATGATGACCGGCTATTCCAGGTACAACCCGCATTAACATGGAGTCTCCCTACTCGTTGACTCCACTGACTTGTAAGTGTACACTTGTAGACACAAGGAGGGCTTTATGATCAAAGCTGGCGTCCGAGAAGTCAGGCAGAGGCTAAGCGAGTATCTGCGTAAGGTACAAGAAGGGGAAGAGGTTGTCATCACCCGACGAGACGAACCTCTGGCGAGGATCGTACCTTTCGCGAAGAAGCAGGCGCGATCGCTGGAGAGTCATCAGGGATTGAGGTCGCGCGTTGCCACCAACGGCAAACCTCTTTCTCAAATAGTCACCGAGCAGCGCGAGGAGCGTTTCTGAAGTTGGAGTTCTTTATCGACACCAGCGCTCTGGTCAAACTGTACTACCCGGAGCCCGACAGCGACCAGATCGAAAAAAAGATCCTCGGAGCTGCGCGAGTCTCTATTTCGGAGCTATCCAGAGTCGAATTCGCATCAGCATTGGCAAAAAAGACGCGAACGGGAGAGATGGACGCAAAGACCTGCTGCGAGATCTGGGGCGCCTTCCAGGACGACCTGCAATCCATCCAGATGCAAGTGATCAACCTGTTCGACGAAGACTACGAGAGGGCCGCTGAATTGATCCTGGAGTTCGGTATTGACGCGACCCTGAGAACCCTTGATTCACTTCAGCTCGCGGCAGCCCTCAGGGAGCCCGGGTCCTTGTTTTTATCATCCGACATTGCTCTGAATCGGATCGCAGACAGAGTCGGATTGCGACTGGCCCCTTAGCCACCCCGACTACGGATTCTTCCGTACTCGCCAAACGAAGTCCGAAGGCGTCGGGCTTCCAGACAACCTCCAGGAAAGTGATCGCCGCGACTCTATCCACGTCTCGTTGAGTGCAAGGCATCCCAGGCGATAGTGCAGCTTGTAATTAGCATTGCGTACGATGCGTGGTGGTGTCGGAGGACCGACACCATCCTGTGCACACGGCTTGAGGAGTGGTTCCAGCTTTGATGACGTTCGTTCAATAAGCGCTCCCGCCGGAATGGCGGGGCACAATCTGTCTCTGGTCTTTCCTTAGTCCTCAGGGTCCAAACAGGCCCCTATCGTGTTTGTTCCCGAACCCCAGTCGGAACCGTACATGGAGCGCTCGACCATGATAGGACGGGCGCCATCGAGAGACTCGACCAGTATTGCGGCCCGGCCCGAAGAGACCTTGTCGGCCATGTTGAAGGTTGCGCGGGATTCGGCGGGGATCTCCGCTGTGAATCTGGTGGTCTTTCCCCCGCCCTGAGGCAGGTAGCTGATACGGACGGTGACGGCGCCGGGGTTGGGGTTTGTCACCAGGGTATAGGTCAGCGCCTGTCCCACCTGTCCGTCGGGGCACTGGAAGGTCATGTGGGGCTCAGCCAACCCTATGGAAGCGTGGAAGCACTGACCGGTTCCCACGTCCCAGTACATGGCACGCTCGGCCACCAGGGGCTGATGTTGCCCCGTTTCTGTTGACACCCTAGTTTGTGACGGCACCGACTGCCGCC
>CAZEJS010000029.1:0-36947 GCA_964512645.1 uncultured Acidimicrobiales bacterium | reverse complement strand
CACTCAGTCCGACCTCTTGATATCGGGAACTTACACCACCAGCGTGGACTCTAACCGCCGTCGTTGCCTGTTGTCCCGTCGTGCTGCGGCGCGGGCCTTCCTCGCGGTAGTGTTATCCTGTAATGGAACGCGGCGCCGGATGCTAGGAGGACGGATGGACGTCTACGAGGACCTGAGGAAGCACCTGGACAGGCACCCCAGCGGGGCTCCGGAATCACCGGAGATCATAGAGATACTATCCGAGCTGTTCGAGCCCGACGAGGCAAGGGCGGCGTGCAGCGTTCCCTTCATGCCGCAGGAGCCCTCGCGGATTGCCGAAAAGGCCGGCCTCGAAGAGCACCAGGCGAAAGCCCTGCTCGAAAGCATGGCGGACAAGGGGCTGGTGTACGCGCGCGAGAAGGACGGAAAGTGGGGCTACGCGCTCCTGCCTATCATGCCGGGCATCTTCGAGTTTCCTTACATGAAGGTGCCTAAGAATGAGAAGCTCGAAAGGCTGGCGGGCCTCTGGGAGAAATACCTGATGACCCACGCCCTGGACGTATCCGAGACCGGGACTCCTTTCGCCAGGGTCGTCCCCATACAGGAGGAGGTCGAAAACGAACCCAGGGTGCTCACCTACGAGAAGGTGTACGAGCTCATAGATGAGGCCAGGGTCGTCGGCCTCGCCGTCTGCGCCTGCCGCAACGCGTTCGGGCACTGCGACGGTCCGCTCGAGGCCTGCATGCTCTTCGACGACACATGCACCTACCTGGTGGAACGGGGCTTCGGGCGCTACATAACCAAGGACGAGATGAAGGAGAAGCTCCGCGAGTTCGACAGGATCGGGCTGGTCCACAACGTCAACAACTCCCGGGACAAGCTGCAGTTCATCTGCAACTGCTGCTCGTGCTGCTGCGGGTTCCTCAGGAGCGTCGGGCAGTTGAACATGCCCGGCTTCCTCGCGAGCTCAGGCTTCCTGCCGGAGCTGGAGGAGGACCTGTGCACCGGCTGCGGGGTGTGCGAGGACCGCTGCCCGGTCACGGCAATCGAGGTCGTGGACGACGTGGCCCTCGTCACCGGGGAGCGCTGCATCGGCTGCGGCCTGTGCGTGACCGGGTGTGACACCGGCGCCCTTTCCCTTGTGCGGCGCGAGGGGGCATCCCCGACGCCCGCCTCGATGAGGGAGATGGGGATCGAGTCCCTGCGAAAGAAGGGCAGGCTCCAGGAGTTCCTCGACGTGCTGCGCTGAGGGACCTTACTTCAGCTTCTCACCGAGGGATTCCATCTTCTCCTGGTATCCGCTCAAGCGCTGCTCCAGCTCCGCCGTCAGCCTGGTGTACTCTTCGGTCTTCCGGTTATATTCATCCAGGTCGGGCATGGTGCCCGCTTCACGCCGGGCCAGCACGCCTATGACGTAATCCAGGAACTTCGTCGATTCGTCGAACATCCTCAGCGAAGTATCGATGAACCCTATCCCCGCCGCGGCGTATGCTTTGTAGTCCTCGAGACCGCTGCCGCTCAAGTCCTGCATCCTCTTGTACTTGGCCTTGGCCTTCTTTCCGAGGGAGCGGTACTCCTCGAGGAGCTTCTTGGCCGAGTTCAACTGCCCTCTGAGGTCCTGGGCGCTCGGGAGCGTATCCGCGGACATCGATGAGCTCAGGTCGGTAAAGGCCTTCTCCAGCTCGCCGGCCTTAGGCTCGATCTCGTTGCTGAAGACGCCGTCGGCCTGTTCCTTGAAGGCGCCCGCGAACACTCCCCCGAACGTTGTGGGCGATATCAGCCAGGCCCCGTTAACTTCAACCATGTCGAACCTGTTGCCGTTCTCCAGCCTGGTGATGTCGAGCGTCTGTCGCTTCCCGTCCTCGGAGTAGCTCAAGGTGCCGTTCGTGACCTTGACAACGGCCCTGCCGCCGGTGGTGTCCGTCTCGTAACGCATGCCCTCGAACTTCGCGCCCTCGGGCATCGTGCCCAGGATCTCCTCTTTGAAGACTTTCTCCATCTCTTCGTCATCCTTGAAGAAAGATGTGTCGATGGTCTTCGCAACGGCGTCGGTGTTCCCGCTCTCCACGGCCTTGAAGAACGAAGCCACGGTCGCCGAAGGGCCCGAGCTCTTGAAGACCACGAAGACCAGGACCAGGACGACGGCCGCGACCAGCAGGGCCGCCCCCACCCCTGCGGCCAGAAGCCATAACCAGCGCTTGCCTCCGGGCGCTCCCGCTGGCGCTGCCGCCGCAGGCGCTTCCCGTGCGGAGGTTGACGCGGGTGCCGGGGGCGCCGCGGCGGCCTGCGGCTTCGGCACTTCCACTTTCACCAGCGGCGCGCCGCAATGGGTGCAGAACGTCTTGCCTTCCTGGACTTCACCGCCGCACTTGCTGCAAAACATAATTCTTCTCCCCCTGGTTTTGCTAAAGAATATACCGGACGCCGTTCATTTTCCACTTTTCCCACCCGACCTTCTCGAGCGGTCACGGGCATGTCTGTTCCGGTAAAAGAACCGGCTGCCGAGCCGGGGGGCGGGGAAAGCGAACGGCGTCTATTCGATAATGGTGAGACCGCCCATGTACGGCTGGAGGGCGCTGGGCACCACGACGCGCCCGTCGTCCATCTGGTAGTTCTCCAGCAGGGCCGCGACGGTGCGTCCCACCGCTATTCCCGACCCGTTGAGGGTATGCACGAAGCGGGGCTTGCCGCCCCCTGCCGGCTTGAACCTGATGTTGCCGTTGCGCGCCTGGAAGTCGGTGCAGCAGGAGCAGGAGGATATCTCCCGGAACTCGCCGGAGGCCGGCATCCAGACCTCGAGGTCGTAGCACTTGGCGGCCGAGAACCCGAGGTCTCCCGTGGAAAGTAGAACCACCCGGTGGTGCAGGTCCAGCCGCCTGAGCACCTCCTCGGCGTTAGCGATCATCTTCTCCAGCTCGTCGAAGGAGGTGTCGGGGTGGGCGAACTTCACCATCTCGACCTTGTTGAACTGGTGCTGGCGGATTATCCCCCGCACGTCACGCCCGTATGACCCCGCCTCCCGCCTGAAGCAGGGGGTGTAGGCCACGAAGTTGACGGTCAGGTCCGACTCGGGGATGATCTCGTCGCGGTAGATGTTCGTGACCGGAACCTCGGCGGTGGGCACCAGCAGCAGGTTGTCCTGGCACTGGTACATGTCTTCCCTGAACTTCGGGAGCTGGCCGGTGGTGGTGAAGGTCGCCTCGTTGGCCAGGATCGGCGGGAACACCTCCGTGTAACCGTGCTCGCGCGTGTGCATGTCGAGCATGAAGTTCACGAGCGCGCGCTCCATCAGCGCTCCCGCTCCCTTGAGCAGGGTGAACCGCGCCGCGGCTATCTTCGCCCCGCGCTCGAAGTCGAGGATATCGAGGTCCTCCCCGACGTCCCAGTGAGGCCTGGGCTCGAAGGGGAAAGTGGGCGCCCTGCCGTAGCGGCGCACCTCCACGTTGAAGCTCTCGTCCGGGCCGACCGGGACGGACTCATGGGGGACGTTGGGGACGTCGAGCATCATCGCCCGGAGGGCTTCGTCGATCGAGCGCACCTCCGTGTCCATCTCCTTGATTCGGTCGGAGATGTCGCGCATCCGTCCGGTTATCTCCGAGGTGTCCCCGCCGTTCCTCTTGAGCTCGACGATGGTCTCGGAAGCCCGGTTGCGCTCGTGCTTGAGTTCTTCCACTTCCACCAGCACGGACCGGCGCCGCGAGTCGAGCTCGAGGATGCCGTCCACGTCGGCGACCTCGGCGCTCATCTCACGGTCGCGTATTGCCTTCTTGACCCGCTCGGGGTCCTCCCGGAGCACCTTGATATCGAGCATAAGAGAATTATAGCCCAAGGAGGTGAGCCGGCAGGCCCCGGATCACGCCGCGGGGTAAGACCCCAGAAGCTTGAGCTCCCGGAGCTTCCCGACCAGCGAGCCGATGGCCGCGGCGACGCCGGCGTCGTCGACGTGCCCGTTCACGTCGATGAAGAAGTAGTACTCGCCCAGGACCTTCTTTGTCGGGCGCGACTCGATCTTGGTGAGGTCTATCCCCCTGCCGGCGAACTCCTGGAGTATCTCCAGCAGGCTGCCCGGCCGGTTGGCCTGGATGAAGCAGGCGATGGACGTCTTGTCGTTCCCGGTGGGAGGGGCCTTCTCTCTCCCGACGACGACGAACCGGGTGACGTTGCCCTGGTAATCCTCCATGTCGCGGTCGAGCACCTCCAGCCCGTAGATCTCCGCGGCGAGCTCGGTGCCTATGGCGGCGAGCGGCCGCGCGGAGCGCGACACTTCCAGGGCCGCGTCGGCGGTGCTGTTGGCGGCGACCACCGGCACTTCGGGGAACCAGCGCGCGAGGAAGCCCCTGCACTGCCCGGTAGCCTGCGGGTGGGAGACGATCGCTTCGACCTTTTCCCTCCCGACGCCGGCCCGTGCGATCAGGCAATGCCGTATGGGGTGAACGACCTCCCTCTCGATCACCAGGTCCGTCTCGAAGGCGAGGGTGTCCAGCGTGGCGTTGACCGAACCCTCGATGGAGTTCTCGATGGGCACGATGCCCTTGTCGACTCCGCCCGACTGTACGGCGCCGAGCACCTCGGGAATCGTCGGGTAGGGCGTCTCCGGGTCGAAACACGAGGGGAGCTGGGTCCTCAAGGCTTCCTCGGTGAACGTGCCTCTTGGCCCCAGGTAGCCGATGCTCGGCACGTCAATCCTTCTTCCTGTCCCTCAACCTGTCCACCGGCGTGTCCAGCCCCCTGGGGCGCGCTTCGGCCGGGGCCCTGCCGTGGCTTTCTGGCCGGCGCGCCGGCGCCGTTCGCGCGGCCCGCTCGGCGCGCCGGTCCCGTTCAGCGGTCGGGGAGGGTTCTCCCTCCGGCTCGAGAAGGGCCTGGACCTCCTCGTCTAAAGACCTTGTCCCATCGGCCCTGTCCGGGTCCCCCGGCGGGGCCGTGGCCCACTCGGGGGCCTTGACGTGGTTCACTCCCCGGGGTTCGCGCCTCCTGGGCGGTTTCGGCGCGGTGGAGGTCCGTTCCGCCTTCGGGGCGGCCTCGGGCCTCCTGGCCGGCCTTCGTTCCGGGGGCCTTCCCCGCTCGGGCCGGTCGGTCCGCTCGAGTCTGTCGGGGCTTCTCCCCCCGGACGCCCTCTCCTCGGCCTCGAGCCGTGCGGCGTCGCGTTCGGGCGGACGCTGCAGGTACTCCCTGTCATGGAACAGCCGGAGGTTGGCCATCCTCTCCTCGTGGTCGCGGTCCCTCGATTCCACGGGCAGTGCGCCCATCTCCTTGCTCTGCATGGCGAGCCGGATCGCCTCTCGCTCCTCGGGGGAAAGCTCGTAGGGTGAAGACCTCTCGATGACCGGTTTTGCGTAGGTTCGCGACTCGCTGCGCCCGTAGATGGAGCTGAGCACCAGCCCGTTGCCCCTGTCGTCCAGCAACGCCACCGCGAAGCTCAGTAGCCCCCCGAGGTCGCGGAAGGCGTCGAACCTCACCACCCCGACGTGCTGGACGGCGCCGGCAACCCGCCGCAGGACAGCGGCGTAACGCTCCGAAAGCGCGTTGACCTCCTCCATGAGACCGTGCACCTGGTCGATGTTATCGTTGACGATCTCCACGAAGTTCGTGCCCTCCGAACCGCGCAGGAGCAGCTCGCACTCCAGCTCGAGGCGGCGGGTGCGCAGGAACAGGTACGCGATGACCCCCAGGGCGGCCAGCAACAGGGCGCTGAGCGCTATCACAATCGCGGTGATGTTGTTCTGAACCATGGACCTGCTCTCTCTTCCCCTTCCCGGGGACGTGCCCCGCGGCACAAATCTGGATTATACAACATGTGGGGGTGTCCGATTGCCCGAGAGGTGGGTGCCCTTCGGTCCCTCCTCCCCTTCCTCCGGGGCTTCCCTCCGGCGGAGACGCGGCCTCCTGCGGCGCCGGGCCGTCCGGGGGAGTGGTCCGGATGTTGTATGATAATCCGTGACTGTCAAAAACGCACAGGCGGTACGTGTCATGGATGCCGGCCTGAACGAGAAGTATTACAGGCTCAAGAGTTCCCTGTCGGAAATGGGCAGCGCGCTGCTGGCGTACTCCGGCGGAGTGGACAGCACCCTTCTCCTTGCCGTGGGCGCCGAGGCGCTCGGCGAGAACTTCCTGGCGGCAACAGTCGATTCGCCTCTCCACCCGCGCTCCATGATGGAGACCGCAGCCAGGATGTCCGCCCGCTGCAAGGTGGAGCAGATTGTCATAGAATCGGACGAGCTCTCCGACGATGACTTCACCTCCAACCCGCCGGAGCGCTGCTACCTTTGTAAGCGCGGCCGGTTTTCCAGGCTGGTGGACGTCGCCACCCGCGAGGGCATCAACGAGGTCGTCGAAGGCACTCACGCGGACGACCTCGGCGATTACCGGCCGGGCATGGCGGCGGCCGAGGAGCTTTCCATCCGCAGCCCCCTTGTCGAGGCCGGGTTCTACAAGTACGAAATCCGCGCCCTCTCCCGGGAGCTGGGCCTGGCGACCTGGGACATGCCCGCCGGCACCTGCCTGGCGACACGCATCCCTTACGGGGAGAGGATCAGCCGGGAGAAACTCGAGGTCATCAACACCGGGGAGGATTTCCTCCGGGAGCTGGACTTCAAGGACGTGCGCCTGCGCTGTCTCGAGGGGGGCGTCGCCCGGATAGAGGTCGGCCAGCATGGCCTGGCACGGCTAGCCGCGGACGGCATTCGCGAGCGGGTTGTTGACAGGATGCGGTCGCTCGGCTTCACTTACGTGACTCTCGACCTCGCCGGCTACCGGACGGGGGCCTTGAACGAGGCTCTCTCGGCGGGTCCGCCATGACCTACGAGGACTCCATCCGCCAGCTCCTGGAGGAGGTCGAGGCGGGCAGACTCCCGGCGGCGGAGGCGTTGGCCCGTCTCCGTTCGATGCCGTTCACCGACCTCGGCTTCGCGAAGGTGGACCATCACCGCGAGCTGCGCCAGGGATTCGCCGAGGTGGTCTTCTGCGAGCACAAGACTCTCGAGCAGATCACGCGGATAACGGAGGCCCTCCTGGAGAAAAACAAGGGCAACGTCCTCCTCACCCGTGCCGGCACCGAGGTCTACGGGAGGGTGCGCGAACTGGACGACCGCGCGGTCTACTACCCTGAGGCGCGCGCCGTAGCGATAGAACGCGAACGGAGCGAGCCCTACGGACGGGTCTCGATCGTCTCCGCCGGCACCGCCGACATGCCGGTGGCGGAGGAGGCGTGGGTCACCGCGACGGTCATGGGCAGCGACTCCAGGCGTTTCTACGACGTCGGAGTGGCCGGCGCCCACCGCCTGTTCGCGCACAAGGAGGAGCTCGACAGGTCGAACGCCATCGTCGTGGTCGCCGGGATGGAAGGGGCGCTCGCTAGCCTGGTGGGTGGGTTCGCCTCCTGTCCCGTGATCGCCGTGCCCACCAGCGTAGGCTACGGGGCCTCGTTCGGAGGACTGGCGGCGCTGCTGGCGATGATGAACTCCTGCGCGGCGGGCGTAAGCGTGGTCAACATCGATAACGGGTTCGGGGCCGGCTATCTCGCCGGCCTCGTTAACAGGCTGGTCTCCAGGGGAAAGGCCGGTGGCGGATGAGGGTCGCATACTTCGACTGCTTCAGCGGAGTGAGCGGGGACATGGTGCTGGGAGCGCTTGTCGACCTGGGGCTCGACATCGACGAGCTGGCGCGCGGTCTGTCCTCGCTGGACCTGGAGGAGTTCCGCATCGAATCGCGCGACGTCATGAGTTACGGCCTGCGCGCCACCAAGGTGGACGTGATCGTCCCCGAGTCGGTCCTCGTCCGGACGTTCAATAACATCAGGGACGTAATCGAGAACAGTGACCTTCCCGGACCTGTCAAAGCCATGAGCCTCGAGATATTCATGCGGATAGCGAGCGCGGAGTCGGTCATTCACAACAAGCCCGTAGACCAGGTGCATTTCCACGAGGTCGGCGCCGTGGACTCGATCGTGGACATTGTCGGCACCGCATACGGCATGAGCGCCCTCGGCATCACCGAGGCCTTTGCCAGCCCGCTGCCACTCGGTCACGGAATGATCAAGACCCAGCACGGTTCGCTCCCGGTGCCCGCCCCCGCGGTGCTGGAGATCCTCGGGGACACGCCCACGTACGGGCGCGGCATCCCCACAGAGATCGTCACCCCGACGGGCGCGGCCATCGTGAAGTCCCTGGCAGGCGCATTCGGGGTCATGCCCCCCATGAAGATAGGCGCTATCGGCTACGGGGCCGGGTCCAAGGACATCGGCGTACCCAACATCCTTCGAGTGGTCACCGGCGATCTCGCCGACACCCCCGGGGACGGCGAACAACTGGCGTACGTCATCTCGACCAACGTCGACGACATGAACCCGGAGTTCTACGAGTACGTCATGGAGCGCCTTTTCGCCGCGGGGGCCCACGACGTGTGGCTCACCCCGACCCAGATGAAGAAGACCCGGCCCGGCGTGGTTATAAACGTGCTGAGTTCCCCCGCCGAGGCGAGTGACCTCAAGAGCATTCTGCTGGAAGAGACGAGCACCTTCGGCCTTCGCACGTCCACGGTGATGAAGAAAGCGATCGAGCGGGCGTTCGTCGAGGTCGAGACCCGGTGGGGCCCGGTTCGCGTGAAGATAGGCCGCGAGGGCGGTCACGTCACCAGCGTCTCGCCCGAGTTCTCCGACTGCGCCAGGATCGCCGGTGAGAGCGGGGTGCCGATCAAGGATGTGTTCCGCGCCGCGCAGCTCCTGGCCCAGCAGTCCCTGGAATGAGAGTCACGGCTTGAGGTCGGCGGGGGCGCCGGCGGCTTTCACCTGTGAAGCGGTCAGTCGTTCTCCGACGTCCACGATCGTCCAGCCGTCCGTTTTCTTGTGGAACAGGAAGTAGTACGTCCTGCTTCCGGCCTTGGCGGCCTTGTCGAGCTTCCACCCGGGGTCGATCGCGCTGGTCGCAACCACTGAGTACTCGTACCCGCTGGCATCGATGCCCTCGCTCTTGAGCCAGCTGGCCATGGCGGGAAGCGGCGTAGACCCCGAGTAGGTGGGGTGCACGGTATAACCGGCGGCGTTGCTCTTCCCCCCGGCGTTGACCACAACAACCTTGTGGGAGCCGGCCTTGAGTTCTCCGGGCACGACCGCGGTTATCGAGGTGTCGCCCCAGGCGACCACCTTCGCCTTCCTGCCCCCGACGGTCACCTTGCTCCCGTCCCCGGCCTTCCCGAACGAACTGCCCGAGATCTTGAAGCCCGTGCCCGCGAGGCCTTTCTTCGGGGTCACCGAGCTGATGACACCTTTGCCCTGACCGCACCCGGCGCTCGCGGAGAGCGCGAGCACGATGGCGGCGCACGCGGCGGCGGTGAAGAACCTCCTTGCACCGGTCATCTCAAACCTCCCGTCGAAGAGTCCTCTACCCTGGCACTTCTTCAAACGAGTGCCCCGCCCCTTGCGCGGCCGGGCGCTTTCGGTTCTCCTTCCGTTGGCTTCACCGTCACGGCGCCTTCCGGCCGTGGAGAAATGGGTCCCCGCCGGCACGGGATGTCCCGCGGCGGCAGGCGACGAACTGCGGGGGAACCCCTCTAGCGGGTCTGGGTGGAGTCGGAGCGCATGATGAAGGCGATCTCCATCGTGTTGTTGTCGAGTTTCTTCTCCCCGGGGACGGGGCCCGCGGTCACTTTGAGCGTGTTGACGATGTCCGCGCCCGTCCCGGGCTTGATGTCCTCGAACACCAGGGTGGCCGTCTCTCCCGCCTTGAGCCTGGTTATCTTCTGGGTCTTTTTTTGAGGGGTCGCCTCCGGGTCCTGTTCCAGGGTCACCACCACGGGTACGTTGTCCTCCTGCTGGTTGCCCTGGTTCTGCACCGTCACTTTGACGGTGAACGTCGCCGAGTACGGCAGTATCGCCATGCCGGACTCCGTGGAATCGACCTTCGCCGGAGCGGTGGTGAGTCCGATGACCGCCACACCGTGAAGCGCGTTGCCGGTTTCTTCCCCGGATATGCCGTTGATGTACTCGTTGACCCCGGCGGTCAGCGCCGCGTCGACTTTCGGCAGGTAGACGGAGTCGGCGACCTTCTCGAAACCGAACTTCGCCTGGCTGAGCTTCTCCTGCAGCCCGCCCCGGAATCGTTGCAGCGAGCGGTCGCTGA
Organism: uncultured Acidimicrobiales bacterium; assembly: GCA_964512645.1. Taxonomy (GTDB): domain Bacteria; phylum Actinomycetota; class Geothermincolia; order Fen-727; family Anoxymicrobiaceae; genus CAZEJS01. The sequence continues at coordinate 26,856 of CAZEJS010000029.1, read as the reverse complement.
CCACGAGGTCGAGCAGTCCGGACGACATTGTCTGCGTCGCCGTGTCGATATTCTTCTTGTCCAGCACATCCAGGATGGCGCTCTTGTACTGCGCGATGCCGCCGGTTCGCAGGTCGAACGTGAGCTCGAGCAGCGGCTGGAGCGTGTCGGCCTTGGACGGCGCTTTCACCAGGCCCGCGTCCCTGGCGATCTCCTTGCACGTGCTGACCATCTGGTTGAGCTTGCTCTCGACGTCCTCGCGGGCCATTCCCTTGACCTCGTTTCGCAGCGCCTCGAACTGCGCCCCTACCGTCGCCGACCTGCTGATGAGCTTGTTCGAAGTCGAGGTGTACTCGCGGAGCTTCTCGTTCTCTTTGGCCTCCTGGTTTCCCCCGCACCCGCGGCCGAATATCCAGCAGAAAACGAGCAGCACGACCACGGCCACGATAATCAGCGCCGGTGCAGGGCCGCGCCTGCGCGCCGGGGTTGGTCCCGCCGAAGCCGATCGCCTTGAACGCGAACTCCTCCTCTTGCGGCCCGAGGAGTATCTTGGTCTGGAATTAGAGAACTGTGCCATGGTTTCCCGTGAGGTTGTATGAGCGCGGTACAGGATACCAGAAAAGAGCCGATCGCGCGCGACCCCACATCAGCCGCGCCGCTCTGTCGCGCTCGCGATGGTCATATAGGCAGCGTTACCGTCCAATCTGTATCGTAACTGGAGCCCTCGAAAGACATGGCTTCCCCGGAGAGCTGGTGGGCGAGGAGGGACTCGAACCCTCATGCCCTTGCGAGCACAGGACCCTGAACCCTGCGTGTCTACCAATTCCACCACTCGCCCACGGCCCGGGTTCCCGCCGCGGTGTCTCACCGCCCGGCGGGCATCTTACGCGTTCTGCCCTTCGACGGATTCCGAAACTACATCGACCGTCTCGCCGCCCGTCGCCCTGACGAGGTCGTAAGACCTTATCTTCAGGATTGCGGTGGGCTCACCGCTGCCAGTATATACCACATCTTCGCGGAGAGTGTAGTAATCGATGTACGTGTTCATCTCGGACTTGTGTGCCACCGGCGGCAGGCCGTTCGCCATGTACCCCGTCAGCGAAGGGATGTCTCCGTCGGGCACCTTGATAACCTCCGACGCGCCCGCGACCTCGCGCAGCTTCACCTCGTCGACCTGCCTGTCGCCCGGCAGTATCACCACCACCGGGTCGCCGTCGATCTGGTAAAGCTCGATGCGCGCCAGCTGGCAGGGCTCGAGGCCGAGCGCGGCGGCGGCTCGTTCCAGGCTTCCGGCCTGACCGGCAAGCTTGAACAGCTCGTGAGGTATGTCCAGCTCCTGCAGGCGGTTATGAACATTGAGGCTTGAATACATGAGAGCACCATCGAATACACAACGTGCGGGCTTTCGCGTCTCCGGCTCGCGTGCCGGCTGTCAGCGGGAAGGGCTTCCGGCGGGCAAGAGCTATTTCATTCCGCCTTTGCGCCCGATCTTCTGGTAGAACTCGGTGCCGTAACGCTTCTTCGTGGTCTGGCCGCCCTTCTTGCCTCCCACGCTTCCGATCTTCGAGTAGAATTCGGAGCCGTACTTCTTCTTCGTGGTCTGGCCACCCTTGCGCCCCGCTTCGCTTCGGGTCATCTTCGCCACAACAATCGCCCCCCGTTGACTTGGTGCGTTGACCGACTTCCGCGCATCGTTGGAACGTCGTCTGTCCGCGCCGCCATTATCTCACCTGGCCGCACTGTTTGCCAGTTGGTTGCTCACCTGATTCGATGCGGAACCTTCGATTCCTCTCGCAACGCGCGGTATCCAGCCGGGGAAACTGGCCGAACCTTGACATTGATAGTAGCCCCCTTATAATTGAGCATTACTTCTCAGCAAGCAGCGGACTGTCACTGTTTCAGGCACGGGCGAAGGGGGGTGTAACCGTGGAGCCAAAGGATGTTCCATATCTTCTGCTTGGCGCGATGAGCACCATTCGGGAGGAGACGAAAAAGACCGTCGACGATCTGGTCGAAAAAGGCAAGTCGGGTGGCGGCAAGGGCGCGAAGGGGATTGTGCAGGCGGACAAGGCGGTCAGGGACCTGGTCGAAAAAGGCAAGAAAGAGCGGGAAGACCTCTTGAGCGCCATAGGCAAGGAAGTAACCAGGATCCTCGACAACATGGGCGCGATAACCAAGAACGATATCAGGGCGCTCGACAAGCGGCTCGCCAACATCGAGAAGCGCATCAAGTAACGCGGGGCACCAGGCCCCGGGTGTTTTTTTTTGAAATGAGGTGCTGATATGGAGCTCAACGACATGCCTTACCTCCTTCTCGGTGCCCTCGCGTCAGTCAGGGACGACTCGATAAAGAACGTCGATGACATGATCAAGAAGGGCAAGGACCTGGCGGAAGGCGGCAAGGCCAAGGTGAAGGAGACGGCCCAGGACAAGAAGCTCGAGTCCACTATCCAGGAGCTCGTGAAGAGGGGCAAGAAAGAGAGCGAAGAGCTTGTCGACGCTATCGGCGGCGTCGTGAGGGACACGCTCGACTCGCTCGGGATAGTGACCAAGAAGGACATCAAAGGCGTAGAGGACCGTCTCGCCGTTCTCGAGAAGAAGCTCGCCCCGGCAAAGAAGCCCGGTAGAAAGCCTGCGAAGAAGAAGGCCGCGAAGAAGCCTGGGAAGAAGAAGGCTGCAAAAAAGGCCTAGGCCTCGAGCCCGGCTCGATATCAAACCCGTGACCGTCCCGGCCACGGGTTTCTTATTTAACGTGTCTCTTTCTCCATTCCCGCCCCCGTAGTAGAGCAATGGATGTGGGCTCCGTTGTCCTCGGCCAGGGTCCCGGGACGGGGCTGCCCCTGAGCGCCTTCTCCCGGGCGAGGGTTACCGGGCGCGGCGGAAGTGGAAAGAAATGTGGCAAGTGAACGACGCCTCTGTCTGTCAGTCCAGGAAGAACGGTTCGTCATCGGGGGTCCCGGTACTGTCGCCCACCGGGGCTTCCCGCGGTTCGCCAGTCGCCCCGAGCTCGTTGAAGGGAACGACACGCTGCCTGGACTTCCTGACGATCACGGCCCCGATGACCCCAGCGAGAAGAACCAGCGCCCCGAAAGCCAGTGCTATGTCGAAGTAGGCGAGCGCCATCGAGCTCATCGTACTGAGCGACTGGTTCGCCGCGGGCTTGAACGTGCCCGGCGCGCCTGATTTCCAGAGGAACTGCTGTCCGACCCTGAGGAAGAGCGAGCCTGGCAGCGACCCGCCGATTATCGCGATACCGGCGCCGAGGGCCTTGCCCCATTCCCTGCAGAACACCAGGAAGAGTATCCCGAAAGCGAAGGCGAGCGCGCCGAAGATCACCATCGGCCAGAGCAGAGCGCTGTGGGTTCCCTTGTTCAACTTGCTCAGCACGGTCACGCATATCGCCTTGGCCCTCTCTTCGCCGGCGCCCCGCGCCGGTTCCATGGGGAGGCTCTGACGGTAGCCGTTCCGGTAAATGAGACTCGCGATCTCGTTTGTCACCCTCTGCGTGAGGTCTTCCGCCGAGAGGGAGGTGATGACGTCGCTCTTGAGGGTGAGGGTGACTCCCACGTCAGGTATGTAGATGTCCGCGTACGCGTTCTTGCGCGCCTTGGACTTCAGTTGCTGATAGTTCTCGCGCACCATCTCGCCGACCCTGGTGGAATCCTCTATCAGGGGAACCAGCACCTGCTTCGCCGCCCCCGGGCCGGTCACCCTGTACAGGCCCGCGGTGGCGAGGGTCACCAGGACCAGCATCGCGGTGATTATCCCGAAGACCCATTTGAAATCAACGCGCCAGTGGCTCGTCTCCTGTCCCGCGAGCGAACCGAACTCCGTCTCCTCGAGCGGGCTCAGCATCGGTGACGGGGGCATGGCTCCGGGCGGGTAGACCCCCGGGGGCATCCCCGCCAATGGAGGAATGAAGCCGGGCCCGGGCATCATTGTCGGGATCTCGCCGGTCATTCCGCCCGGAACCGGCACGACTCCCGGTCCCATGGGCACAGGCATCTGCCCGGTCTGCCCGGGCATCGGGTACCCGTAGTACGGCTGGGGAGGAAAACCGTAGGGGGGAAACCACGGCGGCGGCATGACATAGCCGGGGGCGGGCATGCCCTGCGGGACGAACCCGGGACCGTCCGTCGCGCGACCCTTGTCCTGCGGCCATGCCGGTCGACCGGCCGCGGGCGGAGGCGGCTCCACCGTCCCGCCCGGAGGCATCTCCGCCTGCCCCGCGCCCCGCGCTGTCTCCCGTTCGGCTTCCCTCGGGGGCGGTGGAGGGCCAGGGGCCTGCGACACTTCCCGTTCGGCTTCCCTCGGGGGCGGTGAAGGGACAGGGGCCTGCGACACTTCCGGTCCGGCTTCCCTCGGGGGCGGTGGTGGCACGGGCGTCAGCGGCGGCGGCGCGGGCGCCACCCCTTCTCCATGTTTCGCGGGCGGCGTGGCGGGCGGTGCCGACATGGGCGGCTGTCGAGCATCACCCACGACGCCGGCGGGCATCGGCGCCTGGCCCCCGCCGGCAGGATGAAACCTCTGGGCGGCCGCATGCTCCGGCGGACTTCCCGGCGGCACACCGCCTTCCGCCTCTGGCCGTTCGGCTCCGCCCTCTTCGAGACGCGCCCGTTTCTTCTTCTTTTCTTTCCTGGCCATGTCCGACTTTTCGTTAGCCCGTTGCCAGCTTCCCTACAATACTAGTATTCACGTTGCGGGCGCCCTTTCCCTTATCAGCGCGGATGTCGATAGGACATAATAGTAGTGATGGACAAGGACCGCCGGGACTGCCTCCCGTGCTGTCGCGGGAGGCGAGCGGCAGTACCCCGGATTGACGCGCCCCCGGCGTCGAGGGCAGGCGGCAACGTGTCGATAAGAACCAGGATAATCGGCGGCACCATCGTGGAACTGCTGATCTTCCTGCTCATTATCCTCGGCATAGTCGTTTCTACCGGCAAGGCGGATCGCAGCGACGACCAGGTCCGGCTGACCCTCAGGCGCCTCTCGCAGGCGCAGGTCGTGGAGAAGGGCGCCGCGGAAGAGATGGGCAGGGCCAACGACCTCAAAGCTTCGGGCGGCACCAGCTACGAGGCGACGGACTACAACCGCGAGGTCCAGCGCGGGTTCATCGCCTGGGAGAAGTCCCTCCTCGAGGCTATCGATATCTCCGGCGACTCGAGCCTGGGCCTCCGCCAGAAGAACCTCCTGGCGCGCGTGGAGGCTCTCCGAAAGACGTATTCAACGATAGCGGGCCGGGTGGACACAGCCGCAACGGCCAGTAACGCCGGGCGCGCTGCCGAGGCGGTCGAGCTCGCCTCGGCTGCCGAAGACCTCTACGAGAACACCTTCCAGCCCGGCCTGGACGCGGTGATCGAGAGCGAGCAGGCGAACGCCGCGGCAGCGGACCGGCAGTCGCGCGACGCAACGAGCCGCGCCCGTAACGTGACGCTCGTCTTCGCCCCCGCCGGGCTTCTGATCATCGCCATCATCGCGTTCTTCTTCACGAGGGAAATTGCGACGTCGTTCAAGGCCCTGAAAGAGGGCGCGGCCCGGTTCGGCAGCGGCGACCTCGATGCCAGGATAGACATCGGGAGCGACGACGAGTTCAACGAGGTAGCCTCGGAGTTCAACCGGATGGCCGCCGAGCTGCAGCGCACGACCCAGGAGCTGCGCCAGTACGACCACACCGTATCGCACGACATCAAGGGCCCCCTCGCCTCCGCTTCCCTCGCCAGCGGGCTCCTGGTCGAAGAGCTGGCGCCGAAGGAGCTCCGCACGTCCGAGGGAATGCCCCTGTCGGAGCTCGCCGATATTATCCGGAGGAACATCGGCAACGCGACCGTTCTCATCGACGAGCTGCTACTGCTGGCGGAAGCGGGCCAGGTTCCCTCCGAGGTCGAGGACGTCGTAGTGTCGGAGGTCGTCGCCAGGTCGCTGTCCGAGCACCGACCGGAGATCGAGCGCAAGCGGATAGACGTCCGCGTCGAGGAGGACCTCGGGACCGTGCGCGCCAACCCCGCGCAGATATATCAGCTGTTCTCGAACCTCATCTCCAACGCCGTCAAGCACAGCGCCCCGTCCGAACCCACGTTCGAGATCGCTTACCTGGGGACAGCCGGGGACGGCGCGCATTCCTACCGCATCAGGGACAACAGCGCCGGCATCGACCCGGCACTGCTCGAGCACGTCTTCGAGCCGTTCACCAAGGGGGAGCGGGGCGGGACCGGGCTCGGTCTTGCCACGGTTCGGAAGATCGTCTCCGTATACGGAGGCGCCGTGACCGCCAGAAACGACGGCGGGGCCGTGATCGAGTTCACTCTGAAGGACTGGAACGAGGGGCCGGAAGACGGACGCTGCCCTCCCGACGCTTCACGGCGTTAGCAGGAGGGTGCTTGCCGTCTGTTCCAGAACTTTCTCGCGGCTGTACGGAAGCGGCAGGTACCCGCACTCGCACCAGGTCGGGAAGTGGTCCTTGTAGTGCGGGCTCAGCCGGTGGCCCGACTGCCCGACGTCCAGCACCGCCCTGGAGTTGTCCAGGTCGCTGAAGTCAATGATCATCCTGAGGACCGGGCCGGCGTAAGCGGCGTGGCTGGTGCAGTCCGGCAACAGGGCCATGTCGGTGCAGCCTCCCATCGTCCCCCGTGCCAGGAGCTGGGTCAGGTTGTCGCTGCACGAAGGTGACGCGTTGACCGTGTCGCCCTCACCATCCCTGGGGACCGGCCCGACGTTGAAGATCCTGTCCAGCGGCCAGAAGAGGCCCAGCAGGTTCTGACAGGTCAGGTAATGGACGCGGCCCCACTCCCAGGCCGACTGGTCCGGTGTCCCGTAGACGCACTCCAGGTCGGCTATGCCCCGCTCGAGGGCATCCAGGGCGGCCTCCTCGAAAGACGCCGCGCCGGGCGGGAGCCAGAAGGCGTCCCGCGACCCGATGATGTTTTCGAGCGCGAGGTTGCAGGTCGTCCAGCTGGTCGTATATTCGGCGAACAGGGTGCTGCCCAGCCTGTGGCGCAGCAGGTCCTCGCGGAGGTGATGCCACGAGTAGTAGTAGATTGACATCGCCACGGAATCGGCGCGCGCCTGAAAATCCCAGCCGGCGAGCCGGCCGACCGCCTCCTGGGCCGCCGGCGAAAGGCGCCCTTCGCCGCAGGACGAGACCGCCTCGAGGACAAGGGTTGCGAACGTCCTGCCGGGAAAAGTGAAGGTGTCGGCGTGGATCGCCGGCATGTCGTCGGGGGACCAGACGTCCTTCGACCTCAGCAGCTCAGAGATCCTGCCGTTCCTGTACGGCGCCTCCCACGCGGTGGTTATCAGCGCCGGGAATCCGTCGCTGACGATCTTCGAGTTCGCGGTGGTGATGAAACCCTCCTCCGGGTTGAGCGCCCTGGGCATCTCGTCGAACGGGACGTAACCTTCCCACTCGTACTCGCCGGAGGCGCCGTCGCAGGGTAGGCTGCCGTCTCCCTTCGCGCGCCGGGGGATCTTAACCGAGGCCATGTAGCCGATGTTGCCGTCAACGTCGGCGTAGACCTGGCTGAGCGCCGGGCCCATGAAGTTCTCCATCGAACCGACGAACTCGTCCCACGACCTCGCCCGGTTCTGCTTCAACATCGCGTCCAGCGAATCCAGCGTGGTGTCCTGGCTGACCCAGCGTAACGCCAGCCCCTTCGCGCCCTTGCGCCTTATGACGGGTCCGTGCACCGTCTCCAGCACCCGAAGCCTGCGGTCCCTGCCGAAGCGGACTTTCACTACCTCCTCGGTGACCTTCGCCTCCCGCCAGCCTCCCTCGAAAAGGTACCTGGCGGAGTCCTCGGACTCGAACGTCTCCACGTACAGGTCCTGGGTGTCGGGGCACAGGCTGGTCGCGGTCCACCCGCAGTACCCGTTGTGCCCGTAAGGAATGACAGGCAGGCCCGGGAAGCCGGCCCCGATGATATCCATGTCCGGCGTGGTCAGGTGGCACATGTAGAGCATGCCCGGGGCGTTGTGCTGTACGTGCGGGTCGCCGCACAGTATCGGTTTTCCGGTGGTGGTGTGCCTGCCGTCTATGGCCCAGTTGTTTGAACCGAACACGCCGCGGGTGACGAGCCCGCCCGCGGGGGTTATCCAGTGGCCGCCCGCCGGTTCCTCGTCGAAGCCCCAGTCGATCTCCTCGCCGGGTTCGATCATTTCCGCGGATGGCCCGGGGCCCTCCACCTTCACCGGGGGGTTGTTATACGGCGCGGTCTCCGGCAGGAGCTCCAGGGCGCGTTCCTTTCCCAGGCTCCTGACCAGCCTCTCGCGCATGAGGTCCGCGAGCCAGAAGGAGTCGAGCAGCCAGGTCGTGAGGAGGCCCAGCGTCAGGCAGTCCGCGTGGCTCCAGGGGTGGGGCCTGCCCTTCAGGAACATGAACTCGAACGGGAGCCGTGAGGCCGGCCGGGCCAGGTAGGAGTTCACCCCGTCGCAGTAGGCGGCGAGCGCCCGTTTGGACTCGTCGTCCATGTTGCCGGCGAAGGTCTCCGCGATCCTGGAGAGGCCGATGGTGCGCATGAAGCGGTCCATGTCCACGCCCATGGAGCCGACGACTTCGGCGAGGGTGCCGGTAGCCAGCCTGAGCATGGTCTGCATCTGGACCATCCTGTCCTGGGCCATGATATAGCCCAACGCCCGGTAGGCGTCCAGGTCGCTCTTCGCGGTGATATGAGGGATGCCGGCGTGGTCGAACAGTACTTCCACCCCGTCGTCGAGACACGGCAGGGCCAGCGAGCCGCCTGTCTTCGGCACCGAGAGACGGAGCCTGGCCGTGACGTACGCCGCCAGAGACGCCAGGGCGGCGGGAACCCCCAGTAGAGCGGACCTGGTGGTTTTGCGCATCTGAACACCTCGCTGTCGTTACGTCCCCTTCGCACGGGAGACGGTGGGTAGACGGTTCTGCGGTCTCTCGCGCCCGCGGCGCGCGGTATCCCGGGGCAACGAAATGATATCACAAGGCCCCCGCCGCGGCGGACCGCCCCGCCGCCGGCGGCCGTCTCCGCTGCTGTGCGGTATAATCTGCGGGCAGTCGAACCCCGTGAGGTGATGACTTGGGGAAGCATAAGCGAGTATTGAGGATAGCGCTCATCGTAGCCGCGGCGCTCGCGTGCGCGGTGCTGCTGCCACCGCTCGCGCTTCTAGCGGCGTTCCTGGTCCTCGTGAGGACCCTCGCCGGGGGCGAAGCCGAACCCGTGCGCCAGCCGGTTTCGGGGGGCTCCTGCGAGGTCGATCCCCCCTCACTGACCGCCGGCGGGGCACCCTCCCCGGTGACCGTGACTTACGTCGTCGGCGAGGGAGGCGTCGCCGAAGGCGGTTCCGTGAGACTCTGCCCCGGCACCGTGCTCAGGTACGGCCCGTCGGCCTGGCAGCTCCGGCTGCAGTGGGGCAGCGGATGGGGAAACCTGCAGCGCAGAAACCCCTCCAAAGCCAACCACCTCCAGGTGCGCGCGAGCAGGGACGACGTCGCGCTCTCTGTGTCGATGATGGAGAAGGCCATGGACCGAACTCAGCTCATGTGGCTGAAGCGCAAGATGCTCCAGAAGCTCGGCTTCGAGCTGCCGCCCCTGGACCCCCGGGACGTGTTCATGGCGAACCACAAGGTGACCGTCCGTCTCGAGCGGGGCTCTCTGGTGCAGGGGGATTCCATCGAGTTCGAGCTCGGGGACGGGAAAGGCCTCAGGCCGCCCCTGGTCGCGGTCCCGACAGAGTTCGCCTTCGAAGTCGACGGCGCGGGAACCGGGTCGTTCGAGCTGGAGCGCTCCACGGCGCTGCTCGAGGCGGTCGGTGGCCGGCCCGCAAGGTTCGACGTGGTGGCGCCGACCCTCGCGGCACCCGGCGAGGATGTCCGCGTGCTGGTCAGGTGCCTCGACGAGAGCGGGGTAATCAGCCCGGAGTACGCGGGAACCCTCCTCGTAAACGCCCATGGCCCGGTGGAAGCTCCACCGTCCGCCGTCATGCTCGAGAGCTCCGGCGGCCTCGCCTGGTTCGTCGTCCGGGTCCGCGGCGGCGGGGTCGCCCGGGTGCACGTGCGTTCGTCCGTGGGCGGCATCGAGGGCGCCAGCAACCCGATAGTGTGCCGGGCGACCAGGGCGCGGCTCCTGTGGGGCGACCTCCACACGCATTCGATAATATCCGACGGAACCCAGGAGCCCCGGTACATGTACCACCGCGCGAGAGACCTCCTCGGCTGGGACTTCACGGGTGTCGCCGACCACGACAACTGGAGCCTTGGCGAAGAGCGCGCCAAGACGCCGGAGGAGCTCGCGCTGATGATCTCGGCGGCGGACGAGGCTTATGCGCCGGGCGAGTTCGTCACCTTCCGGACGTACGAGTGGTCGCACCACGTCCGCGGCCACAGGAACGTGCTCTTCGGCCCCGACGAGACGCCCGTGTTCCTGCCTTTTACCGACCCGCGCAGCGACACTCCCGCCAGGCTGATGTCGGAGCTCGCGGGGAAGGACGCCCTGGTGATACCCCACCACCCCGCCTGGAAGACCCACTTCGGGGAGATGCGCTTCGACTACGGTCCCCGGGACGAGCGCTCCGGACCAGGCGGAGATCTGCAAAGGCTTGTCGAGGTCTATTCGAGACACGGGAACTCGGAGTTCCACGGGTGCCCGCGCCCTGTATCGCACGTCGGGCTGGTGAAAGGGGCCAGGGGAAAAGCGTTCCGGGCGGTCCTGCGCAAGGAGTACGCGGGGCAGAAGTCGGGCAGCTACGTAAGGGACGCCCTGGCCGCCGGGTACAGGCTCGGGTTGACCGCCGGCAGCGACGAGCACATCTCCGGAAGCGACCCGTACAGGGCGCCGACACAGATATACGGTGGCGGCACCACGGGAATATTCGCCCCGGCCCGCACCCGCGAAGCCGCGTGGGAAGGGCTCCGCGCGCGCCGGGTCGTCGCCACGACCGGCAACCGGATGCTGCTGGAGTTCTCGATCAACGGGGAGCCCCACGGCTCGGAGATTGACTCCGACGGGTCGGTCCACGTCGCCGGCCACGTGGTCGGGACCTCACCCCTTGAACTGGTCGAACTGGTCAAGTACGACTCGAACGGCTACCGGGAGGTCTGGCAGGGCGGCGGGTCGACCGAGGTGGTCATCGACTGGAAGGACCCGTCATTCCGCGAGAACTCTTTCTACTACCTGCGGGCCGTCCAGGACGACGGCAACCTCGGATGGGCCGGCCCCACCTGGGTCGACTACCTGCCGCTGGGCAGGATCTGAGGCTTAGCCGGTTCTTCTACGGTTTGAGGTCCGCCGGCATCCCGGGCGTGTTCGAAATGTCTGCCCCGTGGCCTTTCACCACCCACTGCCCGTTCTCCTGGTGGAGCACGACGTAAGCGTCCGGTATCTGCGCCTCGACCGGCCAGTCAACCATGAAAAGGTCCCACGCCGGGTCGGTCTTGCTCTGCTTGATGAAGGAGATCGCGGCCCCGGTCGTCACCACGCCTTTCTGCGTGAAGTATTCCAGAATGACCTGCTGCTGGGACTTCGCCGGTGTCTTCGGCGGCAGGTCCACCCACAGGTCCGCCGGAGCCCCCGTCCCCTGAAGCTCCTGCTGGGTGAGTGCCTTGCCGTCATCGACAACGGTCCAGAGCTTGTTGACCCTCTTGAGGAGGAAGTACACCGGCGCTCCGCCGCCGGGCGGGACCCCCTGGTCGATCTTCCAGTTCGCGTCCTGGGCGCTCTGCTTTACCACGCTGAAAGTCCAGTTGCTGGCGTCCACGCCTTTCTTCTTCTCGAATAAGACCATCGCCTGGACAGGGGTGTTGCTCTCCACCTCCGCCGGCTTGCGGTCCGGCTGGCTGGAGGCGATCACGGTGAAGGTGAACTCGTTGCTCTGGCCGTCGGCGGTCATTACGGTGACGCCGGTGACGGCTGCCGGGAGGCCGGAGGGTACCCTGGCGGTTACGAGCACGTCGGTCCAGGAGACCACGTCCGCAACCTTGCCCCCGAAATGGACCACGCCGTTGCCCTGCGTCGTGCCGAAGTCTGCGCCGATCAGGCTCACCTGGGCACCGGCAACGCCGACCGGGGGGTCGATGTCCTTGATCTCGGGCTTGGCCACGGGTTCGGAACTCCCGCACCCGGCGGCCAGCGACACAGCCAGCAGGCCGACAAGCAGCACGGCGGCGGTCAGGAGCATGCCCCTGCGGTCTTTCATATGCCCTCCTCGAGTTCGGACAATGCCGGCGAACGACGGCATCCTGAGACTCTTTTCGGCCTTCGGCGCTTCAATTCCTTTTACCCGGAGGTTCCCCCGTTGCCGCCGGTGACCCTGCCCGGCCGGCAACGCGAACGCGCCACCGGGATTGCCGGTGGCGCGTTGAATCCGTACGGGACCCGCGGGCCCCTTCCTGTATTTCCCTCGAGCCGTTCTCAGCCTTCCGCCGCGACTTCCTCGGGTTTTCCGAAGACCGGGGGCCTGTACGTCGCGTAACGCAGCTTCGTCAGAACGGTCCCCGCGCTGCGGGTGAAGACGTTGGGGTTGATGCACTCGATGTAACGCGGGAGAATCCGCTCGTTCTTGTTCACGACCTCGGCGACCTTGCTTGGATCCATGTACTTGAGGACGTCCCCCATGAAACCGAGCCCGTCGTTCATCGAATCGGCGATTGCCTTGGGGTCCAGATGGGACATGACCTCGGTCATGAAGCCCGCGTTCTCGTTGATCGCATCCGCAATCGCCCTGGCGTCGAGGCCCTCCATCATTCCGGCGATCAACTCCTTGTTGCTGCCCATCTTACCGCTCAGCCTTCCCAGGCTCCTCATCAGAGACACGACGCAACCCCCTTCCAATCGTCCGTCCAGGCATTACCTGCTATCTTCGACGCTCAATCTGAGGTAACACAAACTTATAACCTATCAGAACTGGTTGGTCAAATCCTTGTGTCCGTTTTTTCCGCGACGGCGTCACCGGTCCGGCATGCCCGGGCAGAAGGGCCGGCCTCCTGCCGGCGCCCATTGACGCTCGGCCCCTGACGGGGGGCGGCAGGGGCGGTATCCTGGGGCTTGCATCCTTCGGTGTCGGCGCGGCGCAGGCACGCGAACCGGGCCGCGCTCTCACGCCGGACGTATCGATGGCGGCTTATCGACGTTTCAAACAACGAAACGGCTCAGCAGTCTGCGTGATCGCGCGCTGCCTGCACGAACAAACCGGGAGGAACGAGATGAGGATTGCCGGAAGAAACGCGCCCTCCATCGCGGCGGCCGCGCTGGCTGCCGCTGTTACGGCCATCCTGGCGGCGGTTTTTATTCAGCCGTGCGCCGCGGCTGACAGCCCCGCGCCGCCTTCGGGCGCGACAAAGCTCGTCTTCATCCATCACTCCTCCGGCGAGAACTGGCTCGCCGACCCGCCCTCCGACTTCGCCGGCGGGCTGGGCATCGCCCTGCGCAACAACAACTACTTCGTGAGCGACACCAATTACGGGTGGGGGCCGGGCGGCATCGGCGACCTGACCAACATCGGCTCCTGGTGGACGTGGTTCCGGGGGCCCGACAGAGAGGCGTACCTCGCCGCGCTGTACTCCGAGAGCGCCCAGTCGTGCTCCTACACCCGCGGGGCCGACCCCGGGGGCGAAAACTCCGTGGTGATGTTCAAGTCCTGCTACCCGAACTCCGGCCGGGGCGGCAGCCCATCGGACCCGCCCACTCCCATCGCCGGCAATCCGCTCAAGGGTGATGAGACGCTTGACCCGGACGTCTTCACCGTCGGCAACGCGAAAGGCATTTATGTGGACCTGCTGGAGTACTTCAAGACCAGGCTGGACAAGCTGTTCGTGGTCATCACCGCGCCCCCCCTGGCGCACGGGACTTACGCCGCCAACGCCCGCGCCTTCAACAACTGGCTGGTCGACGGCTGGCTGAGGGGCTACCCGCACAAGAACGTATTCGTTTTCGACTACTACAACGTCCTCACCAGCAACGGGGGCGGTGCGTACACCGCGGACACCGGGAGCGCCGGGGGGAACCACCACAGGTGGTGGAACGGCGCGGTGCAGCACCAGGTGGCCTACGGGGGGAACACCCTCGCCTACCAGTCGAGCAGCCCCGATCATCCCAACACCGCGGGGAACGTCAAAGCCACCGCGGAATACGTCCCCCTTCTGAACGTGGCCTACAACCGTTTCAAGGGAGGGGAGCCACCGGAGCCGCCGGTTCCGCCCTCCTCGCAGTGGAAGTCGAAGTTCTACTTCGCCGAGGGCTATACCGGGACCGACTTCCAGGAGTACGTTTGCCTGGAAAACCCCAACGCCTCGACAGCCCCGGCCTGGATAACCTGCATGTTCACCGACGGGACCAGCCAGACCCGGTGGTACTCCCTGGACCCCTCGAGCCGCCTTACGATCGACGTCAACCAGCTCGCCGGTCCCGGCAGGGAGCTCGGCATGCGCGTGGTTTCCACCAGCGCGAACGTGGTGGCCGAGCGGCCGATGTACTTCAACTACCAGGGGCGCTGGAGCGGGGGGCACGACGTTATCGGGGCGGGGGCCCCGTCGGCGGAATGGTACTTCGCCGAAGGAACGACCCTGGACGGCTTCGAGGAGTACGTCACCGTCCTCAACCCCCAGTCCTCACCGGCGAACCTGGAGTTCCACTACATGGTGGAGGGCGCCGGGGAGGTCGTAGTCCCGGGGACGGTCAACGCCGGGTCGAGGGCGACCTTCAAGACCGTCGACCAGGTCGGCGCGGGCAAGAACGTCAGCCTGATGCTTACTTCCGACCGTCCCGTCGTCGCGGAGAGGCCTATGTACTTCTCTTACCGGGGCCTGGGAAACCACGGCTGGACCGGGGGGCACGACGTACTCGGAACCAACGCCCCCTCGACCGAAGCGAGTTTCGCCGAGGGCACGACCAGGGAGGGCTTCGAGGAGTGGCTGTGCATCCAGAACCCCAACGCCGGGGCCATAGATGTGCAGGCGCGCTACCTGCTGGGGCCCGGGCAGGGCCCGGCCGTCAACAGGACCTACCACGTGACCGGGCTGGAGCGGCTCACAGTCTCGGTAAACCGCGCGGTGGGCGCGGGCAAGGACGTCTCGGTGAGCCTGACCTCCGACGACCCGTTCATCGCCGAGCGGCCCATGTATTTCATGTACCACGGCGCCTGGGACGGCGGGCACGACGTCATCGGCGCGCGCCCGTCGACGGATGTGCTCTTCGCCGAGGGCTACACCGGGGAGAACTTCGAGGAGTGGCTGTGCGTCCAGAACGCCACGGGCTCAACGGCCAACCTCACCGTGACCTACTACCCCGAGGGCGGCCGCCCGATCGTGAAGAAGCACACCGTCGGGCCCGGCTCGAGAGGCACAATCGACGTGAACACGGACGCCGGCGCGGGGCTCTCCATAGCCGCGCGCGTATCCTCGGACCGGCCCGTCCTGGTGGAGCGGCCGATGTACTTCAACTACCAGGGGCGCTGGTCCGGGGGGCACGACGTCATCGGGTTTCCGCTCTGAGCGAAGCTTCGTGCCGCCCGCGCGACACGGTACTCGCACGGCCCCGGCGCTGAGATCGCCGTCACCCGGATCCCCGCCGACGCGCCTGCCTTGCCGTCCCTGGTGGTGAAGTAGATCACCAGGACCAGCGCGGCGATGGCCAGCAGGACGAGGACGAACACCAGAATAGCCTTCCAGGTGAAGACGGGCTTCTCCTGTTCGGGGAGCGATCTCGGCACCTGGAACGGGCGCTCCTCCGGCGGAAGCGTCTCCGGCACCTTGATCCAGGAGATGTCCTTTCCGCAACTGACGCACCTGTCGACCTCGGGCTCGTTCCTGGTGCCGCAGTACGGACAGAACTTCTTGGGCACCTTTTTCTTCCGGTAGAGCTGCTTCTGTGCCTCGGTAAGGTCATCGCCAATGTCGTCGGGCATGTCCGCTCCTCACGCTAGCCTTGACAACAGTCTAAGGATGAACGCCCCCGCTTTCCAGACCGGGGTCGATCAGGCCATTGTCACCCTGACGCGGTGGACCTCGCCGTCGGAGTGGGGGGGGATTACGTTTCCTTCGATCGGGCATCCGTCGACGGTGATGCCTTTCACGCCCTTGCTGACGCCGCGCGGCTTGTCGATCTCTATCTCGTAGACGGCGTCCCTGAACCAGCGCCTGGCGGTGATGGCCTCCCACTCGGAGGGCAGGCAGGGGTCGATCTCGAGACCTTCGTAGCCCGGCCTCACGCCTATGATGTAGCCCCAGAACACGTGCCACTGCCAGGCGGCGCCCCCGGTGAACCACGAGTGCGAGCCCTCCCCGAAATACTCCGACTCCGGCCCGATGATGTACTCTGCGTACACGTAAGGCTCCGACCGGTAGAGGTCGCCGTCCTCGTGAGAGCGGATGTTGGGCATGACCCGCCTGAACGATTCCATGGCGGTGTCGGCGTCCCCGACAAGCGCCCAGCCCATCGTCGCCCAGGCAGTGGCGTGGAGGAATATCGCCGCGTTCTCCTTGGTCCCGACCGCGAACCTGGTGATAATGCCGATGTCGGGGTCGGGCTCGCGCCACCCGGGCAGGAAGAGCGCGCACCCCTTGTCCGTGAGCAGCCTGTCCTTCGCGGCCGCCATGGCCTTGCGGCATCTCTCCGGGTCGAGTCCGGCTATCACCGCCCACGACTGCGCGTTGGCGAATATCTCCCCGACGGCGTTCCCCCTGTCTCCGATAACTTCACCCTCGTCGTTGGTCCCTCGCCGGTACCACTCGCCGTTCCACATGTGACGCTCCAGCGCCGCCTCGAGAGATCTGGCCACATTGCCGACGCTCTTGACCCCGGGCATGCCTTTCACGAAATTCGCCAGGCGCAGGTACTCCTTGCAGAGGTAGAGCAACTGCTCCGACGCCATCGTCGATTCGCCCCTGCCTTCCCTTCCGGCGTAGTTGATGGCGTCGTTCCAGTCGCCCTTCTCGATGAGGACCAGGTCGCGCGGGCTCCTGCGCTGCCAGACGTTCTCGATGATCCGGTAGACGAGCTCGGCCAGGGTCATCTCCACGCCGTCGAAGGTGGTGACCATGTCGTCCAGGAGGTCGAGTTCTCCGCTCTCCTTGAGGAAGAAGAAGATCGAGATTGGGAGCCACATCGCGACGTCGATGTTGCCCGGTATGCCCGCCGGCAGATGCAGGTCGCGCACGTACCCCTGGTCCACCGAACCGTCCGACCTCACCAGTCCGATGTGTCTCTGGATGCGCTCCCAGGCGTCGTCGAGGAACCGGGGCAGCGCGCCCAGTATGCACTGCGCGGAGTCGCGGTAGCCCCATGTCTCGTTCCCGCTGCAGATGAAGTAGGAGCCGTCGGACCGGTACCACCAGAAACAGACGCGGGCCTGGTACTTGTTCCAGATGTTCAGGAAGTGGTTCATGCGGTGGTCGGGGGTGAAGACCGTGTCCCCGTAGGCGATGTCCAGCCAGTACTGGTTGCACGCCTCGAACCTCTGCTCGTATACGTCCGGCCTTATGTGGTACTCGATCTTCTCGAAGTCCTCGTCGGTCTCGAGCACCCCCATCGCCATGATGATCCGTTCTTCGGCGCCGGGCTCCAGGTCGATGGTGTACTTGTGGGCGAATATCGCCGGGCGTCCGTCGTTCTCGCTGTCGGTGAGGCGCCCCTCCTTCACCGCCAGCGGACAGGCCGCCCCGCCGCCCGGGCCGAGGAAGTTCTCCCTGAGCGTCTCGAAAGCGTCGTACCTGCCGGTGCTGGCGAAGAAGACCTTGATGGGCCAGGCCCTGTTGGGCATGTAGGCCTCGCGGTTCCAGTAAGTCTTCTCGGCGATGAGCACCTCGCCCACGCGGCTGACCCTGTTGAACAGGATGTTCGAGTAGTAGGAGATGATGTTGGGCATGTGCTGGCCCAGCAGAAGCTCCACCATCGGGTAGGCCTCGAAGCGCCTGCGCTCCCCGGAGTTGTTGATGAAGTGGAGGATCCAGTACTCGAGGTCGGCGTCCAGGGGCACAAGGTACGATATCCACGCCTGCAGTCCCCCCATCTCCGCCTCGAGCCTCTGGTAGCCGAGCCCTACCCTGCACCTCCAGTCGTCCAGGTCCCTGCGGACGGGCATCCAGTTGGGCGTCCAGATGTCCTCGCCCTCCTTGACGTAGACGAAGCGCCCCGGGCTGTTGTCGAGCGCCGGCGCCCAGAGGTTGATGCCGTAGGCGGGGGGCTGCTTCCAGAAGGAGTAGCCTCCCCCCGTGTGGGTGATGAACGAACAGTACCGGCCGTTGGTGAGGTAGTTTATGTAGGCCAGCGGGAGTTTCGGGTTGGTGATTATGTACTCGAGCCCGTCCTCGCTGAAATCCCCGCTGCGCCGCCTCTCCTTCGAGCGTGCCAATTCGCCACCCCCCGGAACTTGTCCTTTCCCCTCCGGCGCCCGGGGCGCGATCCTGCCGGGCTCAAGCCCGGGAGCCCCGGAAGAGGACGGCGCCGACCCGGGCCGTCCCTCCGCTCTACTTCTCGCACGCGCCCGCTTCACCTCCAGAAACCACGGGCACCGCCTGGAAGGCGTCGCACCCCCCTGCCCGGGTGTCAGGCGGCGTCCGGCCCGGGCGCACCCAGGGGGCCGAGGTGAAGTACGGTCTGCACTCTCAGGAGGGAGATCAGCCAGGCCACCGTCGCTTCCGCTCCCATGTTAGGGCTCACGCCCTGAACCATCAGGGCGTCGGAGCACGCGAACATCGCGAAATCGTACAGCGGGACGTTCAGCGCGTTCCGTCCGAGAAACCACTCGAACGCCGCCCGCGCAAGCTCGAGGTAATCGTCGGAGCGCGTGACCGTGAACGCGTCCACGTAGGCCCCGACGAGCGAAGCCACTTCGATCGGCAACTGGTTGAACTTCGCCCTCTCTCCCCCGCGCCGGAACCAGCCCTGGTCGCCCACCAGGTCGAAGTACCCGTCGGTGAAACAGACGCGGGTGAGGAACCCCAGGCTGTCTGCCGCGGTCCGGCGGTACCGCTCGTCTCCGGTCGCCCGGAACGCCAGGAAAAGGGCGCGGGGGAGCAGCCCGTTCGCGTACGTGAGCTCGTCTTCGAACCATTCCCAGCCTTCCCGGGCGTTGCGTCGGTACGCCTCCAGCAGGTCGCTCGCCAGTCGTTCCAGGGCCGCCTCGGCAAGGCTCGCCCCGGGGAACCTCGTCAGGTAGTGGTAGCAGCCGCAGGCGGCGTAGGCCATCGACCTGGGATAGGACAGCTCCAGGCCGACCAGCGCCTCGTCGAACATCAGCTTCGCGAACGATACCAGCGCTTCCTCCTCCTCCAGGGCCACGGTCACGCCCAGCCCCTCCAGGGCTTTGCCCAGGCACTCCTGGCCACCGGAGTCGTCGGCGTAGCTCTTGTCGTAGTTGAGCCTGTCGTGGAACCGTCCGTCCTGGAGCTGCATGTAGCGCAGAAGGCCGAGGTAAGTCCGGGCAAGGTCGAGGCCCGTGTCGTCGTCGGTCACCACGCGGTGGAGGACGGCGGCTTCGAGGGCGAGGGCGTTGTCCTCCGTCCGGTAACCCCCGGCGCGGTCGGGGATGTCGAAGTGGGCGGCGGTCATCAGGCCGGTGCTATCGGTAAGCCGGACCAGGTGGTCCAGGCGGGGACGCGGCAGGTCGCGCAGTTTGATCGCTTTCCGAGGGGCTGCCGGCGCGGGCGCAGCCTCCCGTCCGGCGAGCACTTTTTCAAACAGGTCCACGTACTGCCGGGAGACGACCTCCCAGCGCATCTCGTGGCCGAGCGCGTAAGCCCTGCGACGCATCTCCCCCATCCGGCCAGGGTCGGACAGCAGGTCGACCGCGGCGCGGGAGAAGGCGGCCGGGTCCTCCACGGGCACCACCACGCCGCGTCCGTCCGCCAGCAGCTCGGACGCGTAGTAGTACGGCGTCGAAATCGCGGGCTTCCCCAGCCCCAGCGCGTAGGCAAGGGTCCCGGATACGACCTGGTTCATGTCCAGGTACGGCGTGACATAGATGTCGCAGGCGGCCAGGAAGCTTGTAAGCTCCTCGAGCGAAACGAACCTGTCGTAGAAGACAACGTTATCCTCGACGCCCAGCTCGCGGGCCAGTTGCTTGAGGGCGAACCGGTATTTTTCGCCTTCACGTCGCTTCACCGGTGGGTGGGTCGCCCCCAGGACCACGTAGACCACGTCGTCGAACCGCCGGACTATCTCCGGCATCGCCTTGACCATGTACTCGATGCCTTTTCGGGGGTGCAGGAGTCCGAACGTGAGGAGTACCGTACGTCCCTCGAGCCCCCAGCGCTGCTTGTGCTTGCCGGAATCCTCGAACGGCATGTCGGGCACGCCGTGGTGGATGAGGAAGACCTTCTCCCTGGGCACGCCGTAGTGCTCCTCCAGGAAGTCGGTTGATTTGTCGCTCATGACGACGATGGCGTCGGAGAGCGCGCAGACCTCGGACAGCGCTTCGCGCCTGTCCGGCTCGGGGTGCGGAAGTACGGTATGGGCGGTGGTAACCACCGGCTTGCGGAGGTCGCGCAGCAGGTCGGAAATGTAGTTGCCCCGGGAGCCGCCGAATATGCCGAACTCGTGCTGAACGCAGACCAGGTCGATTTCCGAGAGATTGAGAAAGTCGGCCGCGCGCGGGTAGTCCCTGGGATTGCTGGCGAGCACCTCGAAGCGCACCATCGGCGGGTAGTCGTATCCCTCGGGCCGGTCGTTCATGGCGACCACGAACACGTCGGACCCGGGGCCCAGGGTGGAACTCACCCACGTGGCAACGTCCGTTGTGAACGTAGCGAGGCCGCACTGCCTCGGTACGTAGTTGCCGATGATACCTACGTTCATGCGCTGGACGCCTGCCGGCGGTTCGGGTGCCTGCGGGGTCATTGGTCCCTCCCGGGGTCGATGCGGGCGCCTCGCGTCCTCCGCGGCGGGCCGGCCGGCGCATGCCTCCTGCCGGGGGGTTGCGCGGGCGCGTTGAATCGAATCGCAGGAATGCTTGTCGCCACTTGCTTCGCGGCCCCGGATGGGATTCCTGCATGGCCCGGCCTCGCGGGTCTTGTCCCGACAGCCCTGCCGGAGATGGACCGGTGTGATGCCTGCCGGTCGGCTACACCACTTCGCCGGCGGTGGAAACAAGTGGAAAATGAGCGACACCCTCCCGGCGCCATCCGGGGGGGCCGCGTTGTGGTAACATCGTGCGGGCTCGAGGAGGGACGGAAGGTGAAATTTCTGCCAGGGATCAGAAGGCCGATAAGGGTCGAAGAAGATGGCGGGCCGCCGAGGTTCATCGTGAAGGACGCTCTCGCGAAGGCGCGGTGCGTCATCTACCGCGGGGACAAGGTAGAGTGCCCGTGCTGCGGCCGGACGTTCAGCCTCTTCCTCTACTCCAAGTACATGGCGACGCTGTGCCCCAACTGCCTGTCCGTGGAACGTTACCGCCTGCTCTGCCACTACCTCGAGCACGAGACCGACTTCGGAAAGCGCAGAATGAGCGTGCTCGATGTCGCTCCCCTGTATACGTTCCAGGAGTTCTGCCGGCGGCACGACAACATCGACTACCTCTCGGTCGATATCCAGTCCCCCATCGCCATGAAGCACATGGACATCCGGTCGCTGGACCTGCCGGACGAGAGCTTCGACTGCATAATCTGCTACCACGTCCTGGAGCACATCGACGACGCTGAAACTGCGCTCTCGGAGCTCTGGCGGGTGCTCAAGCCCGGCCGGTGGGCGATCATCCAGGTCCCCATCCACGTTCCGAAGACCGTCGAGAGGGAGGACCTCACCGAGGCGCAGGCGGCCCGCATCCTCAAGTACCCCGGACACCTGAGGGCTTACGGACCCGACTACAGGGACCTGCTGGAAGCCGCCGGTTTCGAAGTGGAAATCGTGCCATACGCCCATTCCTTCAGCGAGGAAGAGCGCAGGCGCTTCGGGCTGGACATCAACGAGGACCTCTACGTCTCGGCCAAGCCCTGAGCGCCCGCGCGCCCCGCGTTGCCGCCTCCCGGCCGGGCCGCCACCAACAGGTTCGCCGTTCCGCGGGCCGCTTGCGCTTGACGAAGTTGTGCCTTGCACTCGAACTGCATAGAATAGTCGGGCACGTGTAACATCTTAAGGAGGTCGACATGGCAGAGGCTGTAATAGTAGACATGTTGCGAGTACCGTTCTCGCGTTCCCGCCCCGCGCAGCCCGAGCGTGACGCGTACAACAAGGCCCGCATGGACGAAGCCCTGGCGAAGTGCGTCACCGAGCTCATCAAGAAGCACAAAGTGGACCCGATGGACATCGGCGATATGATCACCGGCTGCTCGCTGCAGATGCGCGAGAACTTCCTCATGGGAGGCCGTACGATCGTAATGCTGGCCGAGCTCCCGTTCGAGGTCCCCGCCCAGGCAATCGACAGGGTGTGCATCTCCGGAATGAGCGCGATCCACCAGTGTTCGATGGAGATCATGCTCGGCTACTCCGACCTGTGCTTCGCGAACGGCATGGAGCACATGACCCACGTCCCGCTCGACGCGCGGTACAACACCGACCTCATGCAGGTCAGCCCACGCTTCTGGCAGGACGAGGCCCTCAAGAAGTACGAACTGCAGACCGCGCTTTCGATGGGGCTCACCGCCGAGAAGCTGTGGTCGCAGACGGACTTCACCCGCGAAGAGATGGACGAGTGGTCCCTGGGAAGCCACCAGAAGGCGGCGGCGGCCGTTGACAGCGGTTTCTTCGCCGGGGAGCTCCTGCCGCTGGACGTCGAGCAGGAGGACGGGTCGATGAAGCACGTCGAGAGCGACCTCTCCATCCGCGGCGAAACGACCATGGAAGGGCTCGCGGGCCTGAAGCCGGCGTTCAAGCCGGACGGCCAGATCACCGCGGGCAACTCCTCTCCCCTGAACGCCGGCTGTGCCTCGGTGCTTCTCACCAGTGCCGAGAAAGCCAAGGCCATGGGCCTCAAGCCTCTGGCGAAGATCATATCGATGGGCTGGGCCGGCGTTGATCCCAGCATCATGGGCGCGGGTCCCGTCCCGGCTTCCAGGAAGGCCCTAGAGAAGATCGGCATGGACGCCAAGGACATCGACTACTGGGAGATAAACGAGGCGTTCTCGATCGTCCCGCTCTACGCGATCAAAGAGCTGGGCCTGGACCCCGAGCGCGTCAACATTCACGGCGGCGCAGTCGCTATCGGCCACCCGCTCGCGGCCTCCGGGCCGAGGTTGACCGGGACGCTGGCTCGCATCCTCCACGAGAAGGACGCGAAGTACGGCGCGGCGACGCTTTGCGGCGGCGGCGGCCAGGGAGGCACCGTCATCATCGAGAAGCTGTAGCCGTTGCGGCTGAACGGCGTTACCAGGGCGCGGCCCCTCACGGGCCGCGCCTTCTTTTTTCGGGCGGGGACAGGCGGCCGCGCGCGACCCGGGGCCCGGGATCTCCGATGCTCAGGGAAGAGTCGCGACCAGCACCTTCATGCCGAAGCGGGAGGGGGGAACCTCCCGCACCTCGAGCCCGGCGAAACCGGCCCCGGCCAGCAGTTCTCCCCAGCGGACGATGGTCTCCAGGTACTCGCCCTCCTCCGCGATGAACAGCGGCAGTGCCCTGAGGAGCCCCAGCATGTATTCGTACCCCCCGTGGTCCAGCGCGTAGAGGGCCCAGCCCACCGTCCTCGATATCAAGTCACGGGCGCGCCGGGGGTCGCGGACGTCCGCCTCCACGTCGGTGAACTGGTCGCCGTAGACAAGCTTCCCTCCCGTCTTCAGCACCCTGGCGATCTCCAGTGCGCAGGACTGCTTCTCCACCCGGGGCACGTGGTGCAGGGCAAGGTTCGAGACCACGAAGTCGAATTCCCCTTCGCCGGCCTGCAGGGCTGTCCCGCTCCCGAGCACGACCGTCACCCGCTCGTCGGACGAGAACCTCCGCCGGGACACGTCTCTCATCCGCGGGGCCGGGTCCACCGCAACGATCCGGGCCCCCGGCGCCCGCTCGAGGACAGCCGCCGTGACCGCACCGGTGCCGCAGCCGAGGTCCAGGACGGACGGGGATCCCAGGGGCGGCACCTCCCCGGCGATGATGCGGAGCGCGCTCAGGTACACCGGGTCCGCCTCGAAGACGCCGTCGTACG
The DNA here is from genome assembly GCA_964512645.1 of uncultured Acidimicrobiales bacterium. Lineage (GTDB taxonomy): Bacteria > Actinomycetota > Geothermincolia > Fen-727 > Anoxymicrobiaceae > CAZEJS01. Next base: position 2,850 of record CAZEJS010000029.1, on the reverse strand, counting down.
TATCCGCTCTCTCGTCCCAGTCAACACGGTCCAACTGCAAGCCCCCCGTCTCCCGTTACGGATTTCTCCTAATACTACCGCACCCCCTGGAGTAGAATGGAACGCAGGGCACGGGGCCGGAACCGGGCCGGGAGCCGAACACATGGAGGAGAGACTATGAAGCGCTTGACGTCCACAAGCCTGCTTGTCCTGTTGTTCGCATCGAGTGTACTGGCGGCGCCGTTCCTCTTCACTCAGGACGCGTCCGCCGACGCCTGGCGCCGGGACGCCGCGGCCGGGTTCGCGGGTTCGTACAACAAACTGCAGTCCGGCGTCACCTGCTCGGCCGTCTTGAACGGACACCTGTACGTTGGCACTTCCGGCGGCGATTTCGGCACAGCCTGCCAGGTATGGCGTTACGATGGCTCGTCGTGGCGCCAGGCCAACAGGAACAGCTTCGGGGACGACGACAACAGGGCAATACGGTGCATGGCGGTCTTCGGCGGCTACCTCTACGCGGGGACGTACGCCGCGAGCGGATGCCAGGTATGGAGGACCGACGGGACGGGCGGCCCGCCCTGCCACTGGACGAAGGTCAGCTCGCCGGCGGACGTCGGCGGCGCGATGAACTATTCGGCGACCGCCATGGCCGCGACACCCACGCGGCTCTACGTCGGAACCGCGACTGCAGGGGGCCTGGGCTGCGAGGTCTGGCGATACGACGGGGCGGCCTGGGCCATCTCCGTCGGCCCCGGATCCCCCCGTCCCAGGGGATTCGGGAACAACAAGAACTCCGAGGTGTCCGCGATGGCCGTCAGCCCTACCGGCGAGGTCTACACAGGCACACACAAACAGGAAAGCGAGGGCTGTGACGTCTGGAGGGGCTCGGGGACCACCTGGACTCGCGCGAACACGAACGGGTTCGGGGACGCCGACAACCTCGAGGTTTCCAGCCTCTGCTTCAACGGCGCGACGGCGATCGCGGGAACTTACAACGACAAGACCGGCGCGGCCGTCTTCCAGTATACCGGGCCGCCGGGCACCGCCTGGACGAAGAGGAACGCCAACGGGTTCGGGGACGCCAACAACCTCGAGGCGGCAGGGGCCCTGGTGTTCGGCGCCAGACTCTACATGTCCACTTATAACTATGTCAGCGGCGCCCGCGTCTACCGGTACGAGTCGTCCAGCACCTGGACCGCGGTGAGCCCGGCCGGGTTCGGGGAGGGGTCCGGCGTCTACGATTCCAGGACCCTCTGCTCGTTCGGGGGCTCCCTCTTCGCCGGGACCGACGGGCGCTTCGGCTGCGGGGTGATGAAGGCCTCCGGGTTTGCCTCGACGCCGTACGCGTGGGCGCACACCGGCAAACCCGGTTTTACCTCGAACGCGAACTCCGGCACCATCTCTTCAGCCGTCTTCAACGGCGAAATATACTTCGGCACCACGAGCGAAAAGGGCTGCGAGGTCTGGAAGAAGGCCCCGTCCGGGTGGGCCAGGGTCGCGAAGAATGGCTTCGGCGACCGGCATAATTCCGATGCCTCCTGCATGGCCTCCGTGGGCGGACACCTGTATGTCGGAACGAATAACGACAGCGGCTGCCAGGTGTGGAAGTACGACGGGACCACGTGGAAGCGTGTCAACAGCGACGGATTCGGGCGCCCGAGCACGCGCGAGGCACTCTCCATGGCGGGCTTCAACGGCAAGCTGTACGTCGGGACGTCGGACTACAACATGCCTTACGGGCGGTTGATGCGTTTCGACGGGCCGGGAGCCGGCAACTGGACCCAGGTGAACAAGAACGGTTTCGGCAGCTCCAAGCACGTAGGAGTGATGTCGCTGGCGGTGCTGGGCGGCAAGCTGTATGCCGGCACGTTCTCCAGCAACGACCCCTGCGCGGTTTTCAGGTGGGACGGCAGCTCCCCGTCCGATTGGAAGCAGGTCAGCAACCCGGGGTTCGGGCGGGCCGAGACCAGCAGCGCATCGTATCTCACGGCTTACCGCGGCAAGCTCTACTGCGCGTCGTTCAACCGCACCATGCACGGCGCCGAGGTCTGGCGCTACTCCGGCTCGGGGACATCGTGGAAGCAGGTCAACGCCGACGGCTTCGGAGACCCGGAGAACACCCACCCGGGCGCCATGGCGGTCTTCTCGGGGCTGCTCTACGCGGGCACCGGCAACTACAAGGCGGGCAGCCAGATCTGGTCCTATGACGGTTCCAAGTGGAACCGCGCCGCGACCGGGGGCTTCTCCGGGGTGGACAATAGCAGGGTGGGGGCCCTGTGCGAGTTCGAGGGCCGGTTGTGTGCGGGAACCGAGAACGCCGCCGCGGGCTGCGAGGTGTGGTCCACCCCGGGCCTCTCCAGCTCCTGGTACCTGGCCGAGGGAACATCGGCCTGGGGTTTCTCCACCTACATAACCATCGAGAACCCCAACGCCGTCCCCGTCGACGCGGAGATCACCTACATGACCTCGGACGGCCCGGTCGACGGCGGAAAGGTCCGTCTGCCCGCCATGAGCCAGGCGACGGTCAACCCGGAAGAAAAGGTGGGATCCCGGGACTTCTCCACCGAGATCACCTCCTCAGGGTTCAAGCGGTTGGCCGTCGACAGGACGATGTCCTGGAAAGCCGGGGGCGGGGAGGAGGGTCACTCCTCCGTGGGCGTTACCAGCCCGAGCTGCGCCTGGTACCTGCCCGAGGGCTCCACCAACTGGAACTTCGAGACCTGGCTGCTCATCCAGAACCCCCAGGACAAGGATGCCTCCTGCCGGGTCACCTACATGATAGAGGGCAGGGGACCCCAAACCATCGAACACAAGGTCCCCGCCCGCTCCCGGGCCAGCTTCTCCATGGCTGAGGACATCGGCCAGGCGGAC
>CAZEJS010000028.1:7238-37034 GCA_964512645.1 uncultured Acidimicrobiales bacterium | reverse complement strand
TCCGCCAGATGCGCTAATAAGGGGTTTCAACAGAGCCGGCATTACCGTTTCCATCAACATTCGCCTGAGAATTGCCTCCAGAGCCTCCAGGCGAAACGTGCGGCGCGGTGGGCACGGCGCGGTCCACCCGCGCCTCTCAGGCTACCGTCGCGCTCCGCTCCAGCAGGGCGAGGAAATGCTCGACGACCTCGGGATCGAACTGTGTGCCGGCGTTCCTGCTGAGCTCCGCCACGGCTTCCTCCCGGGAAAGGGCCTTGCGGTAGGGCCTGTCGGAGGTCATCGCCTCGTAGGAGTCGGCCACGGCGATGATGCGGGCGCCCAGCGGTATGCCGGTCCCGACCTTGCCGTCCATGTACCCGTTGCCGTCGTAGCGCTCGTGGTGGTGGTAGATGATCGGGATGATGTTGCCCAGGTGCGGCAGGGGTTCTATTATCCTCATGCTCAGGACGGGGTGCATCTTGATCGCCTGGTACTCCTCGTCGCTGAGGCGACCGGCTTTGTTGAGTATGCTGTCGGGCACGCCGATCTTCCCCAGGTCGTGGAGCAGGCCCGCCAGCCGCAGGTCCTCCACCTCTTCGGTAGGCAGGCCCATCGACTCCGCGATCGCCACCGCGTACTGGGTGACCCGCGCGGAGTGGCCGACGGTGTACGGGTCTCTGGCCTCGATCGCCGCCGCCAGCGAAGCTATGGCGCCCAGGTAAGTGTCCTGCAGCTTGTCGTAGAGCCGGGTGTTCTCGAGGGCGACCGCCGCCTGGGCGGTGAAGTTGCCGAACAGCTCCATGTCGTCCCTGCCGTAGGTCTCCCCATTCCTGGACGAGGCGACGCTGATGACGCCTATCGCCTTGTCGCGCACCAGGAGGGGGGCGCACGCGCAGGCGGTGAGCGGGGAGGGAAGCTTCCCGAACGGCTCGTCGCCGTCCCCGGCGCTCCAGGATACCGCCGAAGAGCTCTCGAACACCCGCACGGCGCACCTCCGGAAGGCTTCGTCGTCGGCCCAGGCCGAGTCGCCGGCGGTCGCCTCCGTCCCCAGCCGCCCGAACATCTCTTCGGCCAGCATGACCACACCGCTCTCCGCACGCATCAGGGAGACGGCCGTCCGCAGCAGGCCGTCGAGCTGCTCGCGCGGGTCGAGGTGTGTCGTAAGGCTCCTCGCCACTATGCCGATGGCGGCCATCTGCTTGAGCCGGGTCTCCATCTCCGAGAGCAGGGTGCCCGCTTCGATGGCGAGCGCCGCCTGGCCGGCGCAGGCTACCGCAAGGTCCAGTTGCCGGTCGGTGAACTCCCCGTGGTGCCGGGCGTCGAGCAGGATCAACCCGACCAGCCTGTCGCCGGTCAGCATCGGGACCGCCAGAACCAACGGGGTTTCGTACGCGTCGAGGAACCCGTCGACCGACGCGTCGCCGGCGCCACCCTCGAGCACCACGGGATGTGAACTGCCCGCCACCACGTCGGCGAGCGCGGCCAGCGTCTCCTCCCCGGCCCCCTCGAGCAGTTTCAGCGAACCGGCGTAGTTGGAGGCGGCGGGCTCGAGCGAGCCATCCTCGCGGATGAGCAGTATTGATGCCCTGGGAAGTCCGGTGATGCCCGCGATCCTTTCGGCGATGCCGTCGAACGACTCGACGCCTCCGTTCGTAGAGAGAGCGTCGGCCAGGCCGTAGAGGGCTTCGACCCGCTCACCGCAGGCCGCTTCCGCCGGGCCTTTTTCGGCGAGAAAGCTCCTCACGGCGGCGAGCCGGCACCCCTCGAGCACTTTCTCGAAGTCCATCATCGCCTCGATGAGCCCGGGCATGTCCACCGCCCCGGGCCCCACCTCCCGCGAGAGCACCAGCCATGCCGCGCGCTTCAGCGCCGTGGTGGCCACGGACAACTCCTCGGCGGGCAGACCGCGTCCGGCGCAGTCGGACCCCGCCGCTTCCCACCCGTTCAACAGAGCCGGGGTCATCCCGATGTCCGGGGAGGCGGCTATCGTGTCCAGGGTCCAGGCAGCCTGGTCCAGGAGCTCGTCGCGGCTGAGCCCGGGGCCGGCGCGGCCGGAAAGAGACCGCTCGACCTCTCCCAGGATCGAGGAACGGTTTCCGGCTAGTGCGCTGGCGATCCAGTTCATGATTTCCTCGCGGCGGCAGAAGACAAGGCAAACCGACCTTCAAGCGGATTTTACCACGTAGAAAACGCGCCGGAGTTGTGTTTTCGCAAGGTCCGTCGCGCGCGGGTCATCGCGTCCGGCCCGCACTGAAGAAGTCGCAGACTGTGTTGACGGGGCATGCCTCGTGTAACGGGTTGCGCGCGTGGCACACTTCCCGCCCGAGGTGGACCAGGTTCAGGTGCATGGCGGTCCGCCGGGAGGAGCGCACGATCTCCTCCAGCCGGGACTCGGCCGCCTCCGCGGTGGATTTATCGCGGATCAGCCCCAGGCGCCTGGAGGTCCGCAGCACGTGGGTATCAACCGGTAGCACCTCTCTGCCGTCGGCGAACATAAGCACCACGGAAGCCGTCTTGGGGCCGACCCCCGGCAGGCCCGTGAGGTACTCCCGGGCTTCGGGAACGCTCATGTCCCTGACGAACTCGAGCGAGTAGTCACCTCGCCGCTCCCGGACGATCGAAAGGATCTCCTTGATAGCCGCGGACTTCTGCCTGGACAGCCCTCCCGGCCTGATGACCTCCTCGACGCGGTCCACGGGAGCCCGGCCCAGGTCCTCCATGGACGGAAACGCCTTCATGAGGCGGTCGTAGGCAAGGTTGTAGTTGCGGCGGTGGGTGTTCTGCGAGAGGACCGCGTGCACCAGCTCGTGAATCATGTCCCGGCGTTCGCCCGCCGGCGGCATCTCGATGCCGAACGCGCGCGTGAGCCGCCTGTCGACCTCCCGGGCCTTCTCCCTGAGTTCATCGATATCCGGGACTGTCATTCCATGCCTCCCGGCGCCGAACGCCCCGGCGACTCACGGGCCGCCCGGCCTCGAGGACGGGCCACGGCGACCGTGGTGAGCCCGCTTTCAAGTTATTGGCGCTATGCGCGCCTTGCTCCCATGGAGGCGCGCCCTGACCAGCAGCTCCAGCGACTTCACCGGGTTGACGGGCACCAGCTTCAACGGATGGACCTTCATCAGCTTCGACAGGGCCCCGGTGGTCGAGGCCAGGTCGTTGCACTCACGGGTCGAATAGACGTTCTTCCCGCCGAGCCTGGCGGCGAGCCGGTCGTAGACCTCGTCATACGCGCACGGCCCGGCCACGAGCACCCGGCCCTCGATAGAGTCTATCTCCCCGCCGTCGAAACCCTTCCCCATCACGATGGTGAAGCCGCCCTTGCCGTCGTGATCGAGGTACAACACCTGCAGGAGGGCCAGCGTGTTCGCGTCACAGCCCTCCAGGCAGTTGCGTTCACGGCCCCTGATTATCTCCACGTCATGGGGGAACGCGTCGTAGAGCCGGTACGGGTACTTCCTGTCGAAACGGGCGAGCGGCTCCCCCGTGACTTCTATGAGGTCGAGGTCAGCGCACCCGAGCTTCGCGTCGCGCGCCTCGCGCAGGTGGGCCACCTCGTCCACCCCGTAGCCCAGTATTCGCGCGCATACCGTGTCGACGGCGAGAGTGTCCCTCCCCCCGACGAGGATGTTCAGGGGGACGAGGGACTGCCTGTGCAGCGCCTCCGGAGGGTAGTGCCCGTGGATGGTCACAACGGTTCCGTCCACCAGAGTGAAGTCCGGCCGAACCACCGCGTAGACGTCCGCGAGCTTCTTGTGCAGCCGGAAGTTGTGGTCCGGGGATCGGTCCCGGTGGGCGACCAGGCCGTACTGGTTCTTGACGCCGGCGGTCATCACCGTCATGGAGTGGGTCTTAAGCCTGGGCACGTTGATGTACGTGACCTCGTCCCTCGCGTCGATGATGTGCTTCACGTGCCTGGAGACGTGCACGTCGTACCCCATTCGCGGCAGGGCGACCACTCCTTCACTTCCTTCATCGAGGTACAGGGGCCGGGCGCCGCGCTCCTCGGCCAGCCTCGAGAACCCCGCCACTTCGAAGACCAGCCTGGTGAAATTGGCCTGGGTCGAGTTCTCCATCAGGAACACCTTGCGGGCGCCGGCCTCGAAGCAGTAATCGATCACCTCGCCGGTCACTTCCAGGCTCGTGTAGGTGTAAGGCTTGAAGTCGATCCCGTTGACCTTGATGTAGCACTCGCGGGGCTTGCCGGCGATTATCCTGTCGACGCCGTTCTCGTCGAGCACCTTGCGCACTGATCCGGGGAGGTCTTTCCTGGCATCGAGCACGCTGACCTTCGTCTTCTGCGGGGGCATACGGGGCTCCTCGGTCACGCCGTCTGGCGGGCGCCTGCTAGAGGTCCTGGGGTATGGCCTCGCCGCGGACGAGGTCCTCGTTCGTCTCGCGGCGCCTGATGACGTAAGCCTTCTTCCCGGAAACGAGTATCTCGGGCGGGCGCCTGCGGGAGTTGTAGTTGGACGACATGGCGAACCCGTAGGCCCCGGCGGTGAAGACCGCCAGCAGGTCGCCGGGCTGGGTTTCGGGGAGCGACCGGTCCTGGGCGAGGAAGTCGCCCGACTCGCATATCGGACCTACAACGTCGACCTTCTCTTCGGATGCTCCGTCACTGTAAGCCACCGGACCGATATGGTGCTCGGCCTGGTAGAGGCTCGGCCTTATCAGGTCGTTCATCGCCGCGTCGACCACCACGAACTTCTTCTCCTCGCCCTGCTTGTTGAAAAGCACTTTCGTGACCAGGATGCCCGCGTTGCCGGCGATCATCCTCCCGACCTCGATGATCACGGTCCCGCCGGCCTCGCGGAGCAGCGGGACAAGGGCGGAAGAAAACTGCTCGGGGTCCGGGGCTTCCTCGTCGGTGTACTGGATCCCGAACCCGCCACCGATGTTGATGTACTTGATGTCCATGCCCAGGACCTTCAGGCTCCTGGCGAGGTTGGTGACCTTCTTCAGGCTGTTCTCGAACGGCCCCGCCTCCATGATCTGCGAGCCGATGTGCTGGTGCACCCCGATGGGGTTGAGGCCGGGGAGCTTCTGGGCAACCTCGTATTCGGCCATGGCCTCCTTCAGCGGGATGCCGAACTTGCTCTTCTTGAGCCCCGTGGCGATGTACGGATGGGTGCGCGCATCCACGTCGGGGTTGACCCGGAGGGCCACCGGCGCCTGCACGCCGAGGCGCTGGGCGACGTCATTGATCAGCATGAGCTCCTGGCTGGACTCCACGTTGAACATCAGGATGCCCTCTTTGAGGGCGTACTCGATCTCCTCGGCGGTCTTGCCCAGCCCCGCGAAGACGATCTTTCCCGGCTCCACGCCGCCCTTGAGCGCCCGGAAAAGCTCCCCGCCCGAAACGACGTCGGCGCCGGCGCCCTCGCTCGCAAGCATCTTGATGATCGCGACGTTGCTGTTGGCCTTCACCGAGTAACAGATGACGTGCGGGATCTCCTCGAAAGCGGCGTCGATGGCCCGGAAATGGGTGGCGAAAGTATTTCTGCTGTACAGGTAGAACGGGGTGCCGACCTTGACGGCGATGTCCGAAACCCTCAGGTCCTCGCAATAGAGGACCCCGTTCTTGTATACGAAGTCGTTCAATTGCCACTCCCACAGGAATAAGTCAGGAACAATAGAATAACACAATCGAAGGCCTCTTTATATCAGGGATGGGTTGAAGCCGGTGGCCGGGGCCCGCGCGGGCCCGGGGGAAACCCGGCGGGAGGTGTACGCAATGCACGATGTGAACCCCGACCTCGTCGGCATCAAAACTGCCGTGCGTCAGATGGCGTCGAGGCTCGAACAGGAGGCCCAGGCCGCGAAGCAGTGGGCTGCGCTTTCGAAGAACAGGGGCGTTTCCGAGGTCGGCTCACGGCTGGAGAAGGTCGCGTCGCTCCTCGAGGAAGCGCTGGCGGACGCCCGGGAGGTCCCTCCGCTGCTCTTCGAGGCCCAGGAGCAGGGCGCCTCCGACGCCCACTCCCACGACTGACCGGAGGGGTCGCCCCCGGGAGGGGATTGCCCGCCTTCCGTTTTTTCTCTCCGCTCTTTCGCGCGGGCAGGCGCGGGCTTCTCCCGGCCCGGGGCGCGGGCGGCGACGACGGAAGCAGAAGAACCGGAATGCGGGCAGGCGGCCCTGTGGCTTACCCGGCGAGGGAGCGGAGGAGCGCCAGGTCGTCGGGCGCCCCGTCGGCCTGGTAAGGCACTTCGACGATTGCGGGGAGGTCGCGGAACGCTGCGTGGTTGACGATGTACCTGAAGGCGTCCAGCCCGATGATGCCCTCCCCGATATGTGCGTGCCTGTCCAGGTGGGAACCGGGCTGTGACGCCGTGTCGTTCAGGTGCAGCACGCGGAGCCTGTCGAGCCCTATGTAACGGTCCATCTCCTCCACCATGCCGTCGATGCCCGCCGCGGTCGATATGTCGTACCCCGCGGCGAAAACGTGACAGGTGTCGAGGCAGAACCCCATGCGCGGCGGGCGCCCCGACCTCTCGAAGACCGCGCCGAACTGGTCGAAGGAGCCCCCGATCGACGTCCCCGCCCCGGCGGTAGTCTCGAGTATGAGCATCGCGTCGCCCTCGTGACGCGAGAAACACTCCGTCACCGCCGAGGCGATGCGGTCCAACCCCGCTTCCTCTCCCTCGCCCTTGTGATTGCCGATATGGGTAATCACGCCGGCTGCCCCCAGCCTGTCGGCCTTCTCCAGCGAGCTGACCAGCGCCGAGATGGAGCGCTTCCATATCTGGTCCGACGGCGCGGCCATGTTGACCAGGTATATCGAGTGAAAGAACACCGGGTCGATGCCCGAAGCGGACCGCGCCTCGACGAACTCGCGGGCATCCTCCTCCGAAACGGGAGTGGTGCCCCACTGCTGGGGGCTGCCCGGAAACATCTGAATCGTCTCGCAGCGGGCGTCGATGCCGTTGAGCAGCGCCGACACCGGGGGCCCGCTCACACTGACGTGGTACCCGAATCGCATCGGCCAGATCTCCTTGACGTCCGGTCGCGCCGGGTGGTCCGGCTTCCCGGTCACATCTTTTCGGGGGCTGCCACGCCGAGCAGGCCCAGGACTATCTCCAGGACCTGCCGCACCCCTTTCACCGCGAAGAGCCGGGCACGCGTCAGGGATTCATCTTCGGTCACAACCCTGCAGTCCCGGTAGAACGCGTGGAAAGCCGAAGCCAGCTCCTCGGCGTACCCGGTCAACCTGTGCGGCGCGCGGCGCTCCGCGCAGAACTCCACCATCTCCTCCAGCTCCGCGAGCTTTCGGAGCAGGTCCATCTCCGACTCCGTGTTCAGCGTGTCGATGTCTTCCTCGGAAGGGTCGCTCGTATCGACGCCCGACTCCTCGGCGTACCGCAGTATGCTGCATATCCTTGCGTGGGCGTACTGCACGTAGTAAACGGGGTTCTCCGGCGACTCGCGCCTGGCGAGCTCGATGTCGAAATCGAGAGGCGAGTCGGCCGACCTCTGCAGGAAGAAGTACCGCGCGGCGTCGACCCCGACCTCGTCGAGCAGCTCCTCCAGGGTGACGATCTCCCCGGTGCGCTTGGACATCGTGACCGGCTCCCCGCCACGATAGAGCTTTACCAGTTGTCCCAGCAGCACCTCCAGGTGCCCCTGGCCGAACCCCATCGCCTCCATCGCCGCCATCATGCGCGGCACGTACCCGTGGTGGTCCGCGCCCCAGATGTCTATCACCAGGTCGAAGCCCCTCAGCATCTTGTCGCGGTGGTAGGCGATGTCGGAGGCGAAGTAGGTCGGCTCCCCGCTCGAGCGGACGAGCACGCGGTCCTTCTCGTCCCCGAACTCGCTCGTCCTGAGCCAGAGCGCGCCTTTCTCCTCGTAAGCGCGGCCTTCGCTCCGCAGGGCCTCTATCGCTTCGTCCACCTCCCCCCTGCGGTAGAGCTCGCGCTCGCTGAACCAGACGTCGAAGGCGACCCCCATCCTCTCCAGCACCACGCGGATGGAGTCCACCATCCTGGGGTACTCGGCCTCAGCGAAGAGCTTCGAGCGCTCCTCCTCGTCCATCGCGGCGTACTCGTCGCCGTGCTCCGCGACGATCCTCCCGGCGATGTCGGCGACGTACCTCCCCCGGTACCCGTTCTCGGGGAACTCCACCTCCGTTCCCAGCTCCTCGAGGTAGCGCGCGGAGATGGACTTTCCGAAGTTGGCGACCTGGGTCCCGTAGTCGTTCACGTAATACTCGCGCTGGACGTCGTAGCCCGCATGGCTCAGCACCGAACAGATCGAGTCCCCCAGGGCGGCCCACCGGCCGTGCCCCAGGTGCAGGGGGCCGACGGGGTTGGCGCTCACGAACTCTACCTGGACCTTCCGGCCTCCCCCGATAGACGAGGTCCCGAATGCCGGGCCTTTCTCCATGACCTCGAACAGGACCCTCCTGACGAAATGCGGCGCCAGGTGGAAGTTGATGAAACCGGGGCCCGCCACCTCCACGCGCTCGATGACATCCGGGGCGTCAGGCATGGCTTCGGCGATCGCGGCGGCGACCTCCCGGGGGTTCCTTCCGGCCCTGCCGGCAAGGGCCAGCGCCAGGTTGGTGGCCCAGTCGCCGTGCTCCCGGCGCCGGGGGCGGTCCAGTTCGACGTAACCGACGTCGACTTCTGGAAGCTTCCCTTCCCTCACCGCGCGCTCCACGGCTTTCCCTATTAACGAGGTTATCTGTTCTTTGGACATGGCGTAATTATAGGCGTTTGCCGCTGGCGGGGCCGTTCCCGCCCGGGAAAGCCCGCCAGGGGCGGGATGCCGGCCGGGCCGCAGGCACCGGAGCGGGGCCTCCGGACGCCCGCCTCCCGCTTCAGCGCGGCCCGGTCACTGGACGGGCATGACGGCCGGTTTCTTGTCGAGGGTCACGTCCGCGGTCTTCTTGGAGTCCCCCCGGTAGAACGTCACGCTTACCTTGTCCCCGATGGAGTGCGACCGCACCGAAGCGACGACCTCGTCCATCGACTTCACCGGCTTGCCCTCCAGGGCCACGATGATATCGCCCTGTTTCACGCCGGCCTTGTCCGCCGGGCTCCCGGGGATAACCTGCGTGACGTAGGCACCCGAGGACACCGGGAGGTTGTACCTCTCGGCGATACTCGCGCTGATGGTCTGCCCGAGGACTCCCAGGTACGGGTGGGTCACCGGCTTCCCCGCGATGAGGTCCTCGGCAACCTTGCCGGCGTTGTTTATGGGTATCGCGAAGCCGATCCCCTCGGAACCCCCGGACTGGCTCGCTATCACAGCGTTTATGCCGATCAGCCTGGCGGCGCTGTCACAGAGCGCCCCCCCGGAGTTGCCGGGGTTTATCGGCGCGTCGGTTTGAATGAGGTCGCTGAGCACGGTGGTCTGCTGACCGGACGAGTCGCTGGAGGCGACTATCCGGTGGAGGGCGCTGACTATTCCCGCGGTCACGGTCTGCTCGAACCCGAAGGGGCTGCCCACCGCCACCACGAGCTGCCCGACAACCAGGTTGTCGGAGTTCCCCACCTTGATGGCGGGAAGGTCGTCCTTCTCGACCTTGATCACCGCGATATCGGTGTCCGGGTCGGCGCCGACTTTTCGCCCTTTGAGCTCCGTGCCGCTGGCAAGCGTCACGTTGATCTCCTGGGCGTCGCTGACGACGTGGTTGTTGGTGATGATGTAACCGTCGGACCTGTAGATGACGCCGGAGCCCGTGCCCGTCTCGCTCTGCCCGAACGAGAACGGCGTGACCCGGGGCGTGGTACGGATGTCGATGTTCACCACCGATGGAGTCACCTGCCTGGCTATGGAGCTGACGTCGGTGGCTCCCTGGGTGGGGCTGGCGCCCGGGCGCCGGTCAACGGGCTCCCGGTTGGTCGTCACGGTCGCGGGCCTGTTCCTGAGCCTGCCCCTGACCATGTCCCAGGGGTTCACCCCGAAAACGGCCGGTAGCGCCAGGAGGACGACGAGCGCACTTATGAGGCCCGCCGCTACCGCCGTTATCCAGATGCGGGCGCCTCCCCCTCCACGGCCGGCCTTGCCCCGCTTCGAACCGGCGGGCGGTCCTGGAGGCGGCGCGTACCCCGCCCCGGGGATCGGCGCCTGTCCTGGCGGCCCCCCCTGCGAGGGCGGCGGCGAGGTCGCGGCGGCGCCTCCCCCCGGTCGATCCGCTCCCGGTGGGGCCGTCCCCGGCGCGGCCGGCCCGCCTGCCGGTGGCATTACCGGGCTTCCGGGCGCCTGGCGCTCCTGCTCGAAACCGAGCCCCGGTGAGCTGTAATCCCCGGGCCTGGACGCCGATCCGCCCCCGGGCCCGCCGGCCGGGGGATCCTGCTCTCGAGGAGAATCCATCTCTGTTGCCCCTTCTTGTCTGCAGGTGATGATTCCTATATGCTCGACTCAACGATAGCCGCGCTTACAGATTCTAGCACACGGCTCTAAAGCGCAATCTCGCAGCACTCTCCATACTCCGGCGCTGTGGGTTAGACGTTCGCCAGGCGAAAGGAGTTGGCGTTGAGCAGGAAAAAATACTCCGACATGCCCTCCTCGCAGGGAACCGACGATCAGCTCGAAGACGGTCCATACCAGAGATCCGCCTCCGTGAAAGTGAGCCTCGGGGTTTACATCATCAGCCTCGTCGTGGTCGCGCTGATCGTGTTCGTCGCCATGCTCGTCCAGTACCTGCCGGGCTACCGGAACGGCTACAGGGTCTCGCGGGCGATCAACAACTCCAACGTCTCCCTGACGATCACCATACCGATGTCCGAGACCGAGAAGCGCAAGGAGAACCCCTTCACCAGGGAGCAGCGTGAAAGGCTGGCCAACGTCCTCGAGGCCATGGGCGCGAAATCCGCGGCGGTGAAGATCGAGCCACAGGCTCCACGCTCCGGCAAGCTCTAGCCCGGTACGTCCAGGCCGTACTCGCGAGCCATTGCCAGGGCGCAGTCCCTTTCCCCGGGCGTCAGCCTCCTGTCTATCGAGGGATATGATGCCGCCCGGTACTCCGGGCGGTACTGGAACATCAGGTTGAAGTAGGCCCCGGGCATATGCGAACTCGTCCACTCCATCACCGGCCTCGTGCAGCACTCCAGGTGATTCGGGAGAACCAGGTGACGCACCATGACCTCCGAGGATTCCCACGCCCGGGCGAAGTTCCCGCAGACGACCTGGAAGTACCCCTCCACCGCCGACAGTTCGGCCGCGCACAGGTCGTTCCCGTAACGGAAATCCCCGAGGAAGACGTCGACGACACCCTCGAGCAGGGCCATCGACTCGGCGGAGGTGAACATGTTGGAGTTCCAGACCACCGGCAGCCGGCAGACGTCCCAGCCCAGCAGCCGGACCGTCTCCAGGACAGTCCACAGGTGGGGGTCGGGGTTCCCGCCCACGAAGTTGGCGTTCCTCGAGCCCTGCCTGATGCCGTCCCGGAGGGCGTCGGCGAGTATCGCCGGTTCCGCCTGCGTCCCGGAGCCAGCGTCCATCGCGATGTCCCAGTTCTGGCAGTAGACGCACTCGAACGTGCAGCCGGTCAGAAAGACGGTATGGCTGGGGACCAGCTCCGGCTCTTCGCCCATGTGCAGGAATTCGGAACTGTACCTCGAGGCCCGGCCGACCCCGCAGAAGCCGGTCTTCCCGCTCAGCCTGTCTGCGCCGCAGCGCCTTTCGCAGCAAACGCAGCGCTCGAGCATCCTCCTGGCGAGCTCGACCTTCAGCTCCAGCAGGCTGGAGCCCCCCGGTCCATGTTCTCCGGCTTCCTCCTCCCCGCGCAGGCCACGGAGGGTCCGCATGCCCGCCGAATGCGCCCGCCACAGCTCATCGCCGGAGGCCCCCGCAGGGTCTTCGACGCCTGTCGATACGCGTCGCGAGAGCCAGTTGAGCGCCGGGAGCACCCCCGCCTCGATCTTGAAGTACCTGTCCAGCACGGTTCCTCTTTCGGGCGCCTTCACTTACCGTCAGCATCGATCATAACCGACGGGAAGCGCCCGGTTCACGTCGAAGATCAACGTGCTAGAATGTTCGTTGCTGCCGGGGCGGCAGCCTTGCCTGGGAGGTAGTTCAAGTGGCTGACGTGGCTCGAGAAGTGGTCGTGATCGGCGGGGGTCCCGCGGGCCTGACGGCCGGGCTGTACCTGTGCAGAGGCAAAATAGACGCCCTTCTCCTGGAGAAACAGCTCACGGGTGGACAGGCCGTTAATTCGCCACTCATCGAGAACTACCCCGGCTTCCCGGAAGGGATATCCGGCGCCGACCTCGTCGAAAAGATGAAGCAGCAGGCAGACAGGTTCGGCATGGAGACCAGGACGTTCGCCGCGGTAACTGGCGTAGAGGTGGACGGGCCGGTCAAGAGGGTTATCCTCGAGGACGGCGAGGTCGAGGCGAAGGCGCTCATCGTCGCCTCCGGCCGCAGCCCGCGCAAGATAGGCATACCCGGCGAGGAGGAGTACTTCGGACGGGGGATATCGTACTGCGCGACCTGCGACGGCCCTCTCTTCAAGGACAAGACGGTAATGGTGATCGGCGGGGGTGACGCGGCCGTGGAGGAGGCGCTCCACCTGACGCGCTTCGCCGCCAGGGTGATCCTCGTGCACCGCCGGGATTCGCTGCGCGCATCCTCGTACCTGCAGGAGAGGGCGCTGGCCGAGCCAAGGCTCGAGTTCATGTGGAACTCCGAGATAGCCGAGGTCAGGGGCGAGGCGACCGTCAAGGACGCCCTGATACTGAATAACGTCACCGGCGAGCGCGCCGCGGTGCCCGTCGCCGGGGTGTTCTTCTACGTGGGCAACGTCCCCAACACCGAGTTTCTCGCGGATGTCGTCGAGCTCGACGAAGCGGGCTACGTTGTGACCGACGAGAAACTGGAATCCAGCGTACCGGGGATTTTCGCGGCCGGGGACGTGAGGGCCGGCAGGTTCAGGCAGGTCATCGTCGCCGCGGGCGAAGGCGCCCTGGCTTCCGCCGAGGCTACCAGGTACCTGGAAGCCATCGGGGCCAAAGAGGCTTACGCGGGAGGACATTGATGAAGATAGCAGTGGTCGACGGCATGGGCGGCAGCATCGGAACCCAGATCGTGCTGCAGCTCAGGCAGGCGCTCCCGGAGGACGCCGACATCATCGCCCTGGGGACGAACGCCATCGCCACCGGCAGCATGATGAGGGCCAAGGCGACCCGGGGAGCCACCGGCGAGAACGCCATCGCGGTTTCCATCGTTGAGGCGGAGATAATAATGGGATCGCTTTCGATAGTAGTCCCCAACTCGATGATGGGAGAGGTCAGCCCGGGGATAGCTACCGCCATAGCGTCCGCGCCGGGCTGGAAGGTCCTGCTGCCCATCTCCAACCCGCCTCTGGACGTGCTCGGCACCAGCAAGAAGCCCCTGCAGGCGCTCATCAAGGAGGCGATGCAACTCGTCGCCGGCGTGTACGACCTGCGGCCTGACAACCAGGAGGAGGACGATGTGTGAAGCGGTCGTCTACGTCGTGAAGGACGGCGACATGCAGAAGGTGATGGAGAACGTCGTCACCTTGCACCCGGAGGGAGACCGGCTACTGCTGACCGACCTGTTCGGGGAGCAGAAGCTCATAACCGCGAGCGTGGAGAAAGTCGACCTCATGCTCCACGAGATCATACTCCGCTAGGCGCGCCCCCCGACATTGCGCGCCCCGGGCGGCCTGTGCTATAACGAAGCGGTGAAGGGGGCCAAGAAGGTCCCGGCGCTACGAATGGATTTCGCGAAAGAAGGGCCACGAAGGCCTGATTTCCGATAGGAGATTGGACCTGGTGGCTTTTTTGTTGCCACCGCACCGAACTGGAGGTGATCGGCTTGCACATTCCCGACGGATTCCTGGATGCCAAAACCTGGGGCACCCTCTGGGGCATATCAGGGGGCACGACGGCCTACGCGCTGTACAAGGTCAAAGACAGGATCAACGACATCAAGATACCGCTCCTGGGGATAACCGCCGCCTTCATCTTCGCGGCCCAGATGCTCAACTTCCCCGTTGCTGGCGGCACGAGCGGCCACTTCCTGGGGGCAATTCTGGCGTGCGTCCTTCTGGGCCCGTGGGAGGGCATGCTTACGATAGTGGTGGTCCTGGGAGTGCAGTGCTTCTTCTTCGCCGACGGAGGGCTGACCGCCCTCGGGGCCAATATTTTCAACATGGCCATCGTAGGGGGGCTCGCGAGCTATGCACTGCTCCGCCTCAGCGAGAAACCACTGTCGAGGGCTGTCGGAGAAAAGGCGGCCCTCCTGTCCTGCACGGGTGTTTTCGCCTGGTTCTCGGTGGTGCTGGCCTCGGCGGCCTGCGCGCTCGAGCTGGCCATCTCGGGAACCGTGCCGTTCAACGTGACGTTCCCCGCCATGGTAGGGGTCCACAGTATAATCGGGATCGGCGAAGCCATCATCACCGTGGTGGTCATCGCGGTGGTGCTGCAGACCAGGCCCGATCTTGTCAACGCATACGGAGGCCCCGGCATAGAGCTCGTGCCGTCCGCACAGGAGGTGTGAACATGTCCGAGGATAAGAAGAGCAGCCTGAAGAAGAACGCGCCGCTGTGGATTTTTGCGGGCGCCGCGCTTGTCGTCGCCATCCTCCTGGCGGTTTTCCTCTCACCGTTCGCGTCGTCCAGCCCCGACGGCCTCGAGAAAGTGGCCGAGGACAAAGGGTTCCTCAAGGCCGCCGAGGAGACCGAGCCCTCATGGACGCATTCGCCCCTCCCCGATTACCAGGTCACCGCGATCAAGAACGAGAGAGTATCGACAGGCGTTTCCGGCCTGATCGGTGTCCTCATCACCGTCGCAATAGGGGTGCTGGTCGGGCTTCTCGCGCTAGGCCTCGGCCGCGTATGGAAGAAGAGCGACCCCGGCTCAGGGAACCCGGTAAGTGAAACATGACTTCATCGACAGGTACTCGAGGCTCGAAAGCCCCGTCCACGAGCGGGACGCCCGGGCCAAGACGGTAGCCCTGTTCGCGATAATCATAGCCTGCGTCACCACGCCTCCCAGGGCGTGGTTCGCGTTCTGCCTCTACGCGGGGCTGGTGGTGGTCATCACCGTGGCATCGCGCGTGCCTTTCCGCTACCTGTTGACGCGCATGCTGGTGGTCGTGCCCTTCGTCCTCGCGGTGGCCGTCTTCATGCCTTTCATGCACCAGGGCAGGCCGGTCGTGGAATGGGGCTGGTTCACGATATCGGAGAAAGGCCTGCTGACGCTGTGGAACGTCGCCGCGAAGTCGCTGATATCCGTGTCCTGCGTTATACTGCTGACCTCGACGACGCGCTTCAACGACCTGATGCGCGGCTTCGAGAGGCTGCACGTGCCGATGTTCTTCACCACGGTGACCTCTTTCATGTACAGGTACGTGTTCATAATCGTGGACGAGGCGGAGAGGATGAAGAGGGCGCGCGACTCCCGTAACTACAAGGGACGCTGGGTCTGGCAGGCCAGGGTCGTCGGCTACATGATCGCCTCGCTGTTCCTGCGGAGCCACGAGAGGGCCGAGCGCGTGTACGCCGCGATGTGCGCCCGGGGATTCGACGGCACGTACCCCCGGGCCTCCGACAGGAAGATGCGCTTCAACGACTACGCCTTCATGTGCCTGACCGCGGGCGTCGCGCTCGCCGGGAGGCTGGCTGTGATATGGGTGTAGTGCCTATCATGTCCGATGTCGCTGTAAGAATCGAGGATTTGAGCTTTTCCTACCCGGACGGGCACCGGGCCCTCAGGTCCGTCAGTCTCGTCTTCCGCGAAAAGGAATCCGTGGCGGTCATGGGCCCCAACGGCGCGGGCAAGTCGACCCTCGCGCTCCACCTTAACGGCATTCTGGCAGGCAGCGGGCGCGTCGAGGTGATGGGCCTGGAAGTGAACAGGAAGAACCTCAAGGAAGTCCGCAACAGGGTTGGCCTGGTTTTCCAGGACCCCGACGACCAGCTTTTCTCGCCCACGGTGAGGGACGACGTTGCTTTCGGGCCGCTCAACCAGGGACTCACGCCGGAGCAGGTCGACCACGCGGTGAAGCGCGCCCTGGCCTGGGTTGGCATGGAAGGGTTCGAAGACAGGTCCTCTCACCACCTGAGCTTCGGCGAGAAAAAACGCCTCTCCATGGCGACCGTCCTTTCCATGGACCCCGACATACTGGTGCTGGACGAGCCGGTGTCGAACATGGACCCGCGCGGGCGGCGTGAGTTCATAGCGCTGATCCGCTCGCTCGAGGCCACCAAGGTGCTGGTGACGCACGACATAGACATGGCGCGACAGACCTGCGACCGGGTGGTCCTCATGGACTCCGGCGAGGTCGTCGCCGACGGCCGGACCGGGGCAATATTCGACGACGCCGAGCTGTTGGAACGCCACGGGCTCGCCTGACCCAGGCCCGATGGGCCTCCCCCGATGGGCCTCCCCCGATGATCCTGTGATAGAATCACACGAGGGGATACGGCCGGACGACTTACCGGGGAAACATGGTAGAGATCACAAAGCGCAAAGTGCTCGTCATCGACGACGAAGTGCACCTGCTCGAGGTCATGAAGACGAACCTGGAGATCGAGGGCTACGATGTCGTGACCGAGATCAGCGGCGAGACCGGCCTCGTCTCGGCGGTGGTAGACCAGCCCGACGTCGTTATCCTCGACATAATGATGCCCGACGTCGACGGTTGGGAGATCTGCCAGCGTCTCAGGTCGGACCCGCGCACCAAGTACATCCCGGTGATAATGCTCACCGCGCTCGACGAGACCCACCACGTCGTCAAGGGTTTCGAGTGCGGGGCCGACGATTACCTGGCGAAGCCTTTCGACAACGCCGAGCTGTTCGCCCGCATCAAGTCGGTGCTGACCAAGGCCGGAAAAGGCATGGCGGTCGACCCCCTCACCAACCTGCCGGGGAAACACCAGATCTACGAAGAAACCAGGAAGCGGCTGGAGCGAAGGGGCAGGTTCTTTGCCTTCATGTACGTCGATATCAGCAACCTGCGCCTCATCAATTACAGGTACGGGATCGACCGGGGCGACGTGGTCATACAGGCGCTCGCCAACATCCTCCGTGACATCGTGAAGCCCAACGACGAGTTCCTCGGGTATATGGGTGAGGACGACTTCGTGGTGATCTCCGTGCCGCTGCGCGTCCAGAACATCTTCACGAGCCTGGCCTCACGCTTCGAGGAAGCGTTCACCGATATCTGCCCGGAGATGGCCGGAGAGCGCGAGGCCGGCGGGGCCAAGCCGGTGAAGCTCGCGGTCGCCGTTGTGACCAACGAACGGAAACAGTTCGGCGATCCGCTTCAGATCAAGAACATCGCACTGGAAGTGCTAAAGAAGGCGCGCAACGGGCCGGACCACTGCTGCGCCGACCTGAAGGACACTCCCCTCTGAGAGGCTCAGGGGGCCGGGCCGGGGATCGGCGCGCGCTGCGCCGCCCGTGTCAGGCGGCCCTGAACCCCGGCACGAAAAGCCCCCCGGCGATAGACCGGGGGCCCGGCACGCCCTGCTCGCGGCGGCTACCTCATCCCGAAGCGGCGCTGGGGCTTCGGCTGGAATGCCCCGGTGATGGCGTGCTGGTTGTAGGCGTCGGGAACCATGCCGCTGATGGCGTACTGGTAGAGCGCCGCCGCGAGGATTCCGGTCAGGCTCGAGCTCACTATCGCAAGCACCGTCCAGTACATGAGTGCGAGCCCTGTGGCGCCGATGATCACCGCGAGGTTCCTGCTCATAACCGCCAGGGTGATAGGAATGACCGCCACCAGCCCCAGGAAAAAGAATATGATGCCAAGTGAGAAACGGGCGATCATGTTCTCGCCCCAGGTCTTTCGGAAGAGGCTCGCGGACTCCCTGATGGAGTCGATGACCCCGAATCCCTGGAAGAGAAACACCGGTATCACGAAAAAGACCACGAGGTTCCAGGCGAAGCCGATCAGGCTCGCCGCTATTTGCCCGATGAGGCCCCCTCTCTCCCTTATCGCCTTGAGTATCAGGCCCACGGTGGCGCTCACCAGCGCCCAGCCGGCGATCTTGCCGATGTTCTTCCGGGCCATGTCGAAGCCGTAGGCGAAGTCCGGGTCGCCCCCCCGGAGGGCCTCCCTGGCGCAGGCGATGAGGCCGGTGTTGAAGAAGATGACGATGAAAGAACCCACGAAGTAGAAGACGAAGAAAAGCACGTAGAACAGGAACGAGTTGCTGGGTTCGCCGTCGCGGATCCCGGTCAGCAGGTACGCGGGCACCATCAGGGCCACGATCAGGACTATCGTCGCGATCGCCGAGATGACAGGGAACGCCACCAGTGACTTGTGCTGCCTCAACACCCGCCAGCTCGATTTCAACAGGTCGAGGCTGTTGGACCATGTGCCGCCCATCGTGTCCCTCCTTCAGGCCAAACCGTTCGGCAATTTCATTCTAATCACTTATCGTCGCGGGAGGAAGGTTTGTTTACGCGCCCAGCGTGTTTTCCGACGACGCCTGCCGGGGCCGCCCTCGGAAAGCGCTCGCCAAAGATGCAATAATTGGGCTGCGCCGACTGTAGAGGCGTCAGAAAGAAGACATGGAGGGGGAAATGGCTGAAATCACAGTGCGCCGCGCGAAACACGAGGACGTCCCGGTCATCGCGGAAATAATCAGGAAGCTGGGCTGGTTCTCCTACGTGGAGGACGAATCGCCCGCAGCCACCGAGCGGCGGGTGCTCCTGCACCTCGAACTGGCGGACGCGGACGACAGCCACACCGTGCTGGTGGCCGAGGATGCTGCAGGGGTGGCCGTGGGCTACGTTTCGGTCCACTGGTTGCCGTACCTGATGCTCGAAGGCCCGGAGGGTTACGTGTCGGAGGTGTTCGTGAGGGAAGAGGCCAGGGGCAAGGGCGTCGGTAGCGCCCTCATGAACGACGTCAAGGAGTACGCCGGCGCCAAGGGCTGCTCCCGCCTGATGCTCCTCAACAACGGCGAGCGCGACTCGCGCGGGCACGAGTTCTACACCGCGCTGGGGTTCGAGGAGCGACCGGAGATGGCGACCCTCATCCTGAACCTCTAGCAATGTGCCTGGGCGCCTTTCGCGGGGGACGTCCGGAGCCCCGCCCGCAGGGAGAGGCAGTCGCCGCAGGCGGGCAGGTTCAGATGGTTGTCGTACTGTCGGGCTTACCGCGCCGTGCCAGCACGTAGAGGGTGTTGAACCCTGGTTTTGCCTCGTCTGCCGCCCGGGCTCCCGCCAGCCATTTCCACTCGGGCGGCCTGCGGTGAAACAGCCACTTGAACGCGTAGAAGACCAGGACGCCCAGAACGCTGCACCAGCCGCCCAGCACGTCAATCCTCTCTATCGAGAAACCGGCCCTCGCAAGTTCGCTCGATATCCGGGCAGCGGAGTAGTGCCGGTGTCCGGCCAGGAAGTGCGCCGGGTCGCCCAGCCTGGAGAAGAGGCTCGCGTTCGGGGTGCTCAATGCCAGGTATCCTCCCGGGCGCAGCACCCGCGCGATCTCCGACAGGGCACTCGCTTCGGTGCCCACGGGAACATGCTCGATCACCTCCCAGAGCGTGACAAGGTCGAAAGAGCGCTCCGCGAACGGCAGGTCGAAAACCGACGCCTCGATGAATTCCGCCTCCGGGACACGCTTACGTGCGACTTCGAGCGCCTTCGGCTCTATGTCCACCGCCGTCACGCTTCCGGCAAGTCCTGTCGCTCTCTCCTCGAACGACCCGGTCCAGCACCCGACGTTCAGTGTGTCCGCATCCGTGATTACCCCGCGTACGAATTCCAGCTCGAGCTTTCCACCGTCGTCCAGTCCCGTATCGACGGCTTCGTCGAACTTCATCCTTTTCGGCTCGCGCATGAACCACTCCCGAATAGACACGAATGGAGTTCCACCGGGGCACGCCACTGGCGGAGAGAGTGGGATTCGAACCCACGGGACGGGGTCACCGCCCACACGCTCTCCAGGCGTGCGCCTTCGTCCGCTCGGCCATCTCTCCGTAGTGAAGTCTAGCAGTAGGCAGAAGGCGTTGCCAGATTCCGCGCCATTAAGCGCTTTTTGGCACTTTCAAAATATCGCTGAAAATGGCCCGCGCAATACCCCCCGAAATGACGGCACAAAGCGAAAGAGCATGGTAAGTAAATCGAGGGGGAACCATGATGGAAAAGATACGAATGGAGTCTGTTAGGGAGGAGTACCTTCTCTGCCGACAAATCGAGGGTCTGGCAACCGGCACCCTCCAGATATACAGCAAGGTGACGCTGCTGTTTGCTGAGTACCTACAGGGGGAGGAAATAACCCCGACTCGAATCCGGGGGTTCATCGCGTGGCTCGGAGTCGAGAGGAACACCACCACGGTTAATATCTACACGAGGGCCTTGAGAACCTACGTCCGGTGGCTGGCTCGAGAAGGGTACCTACAAGAAGACCCGATGAAGGATATTCGGACACCGAAAGTCCCCAAGAAGTTCCCCAACGTTCTCTCAGAAGAGGAAGTAGCCGCGCTGCTTCGGGTTGCGAAGGCGAGGCCGAGGGACTATGCGATAACGTTGTTCATGCTGGATTGCGGGGTTCGCGCCAGCGAGTTATGCGACCTTCACATTGAGGACGTCTTCCTGTTAACGAAGTCGGCGAGGGTCTTCGGAAAAGGCAGCAAGGAACGAATCGTCTTCTTCTCCCCGGTCACCGCGAAGGCACTGGCCCGGTGGCTTTCAGTTCGGCCCCACAAGCCCTATGAGGATTCCCTGTTTCTCGGCGTCCGTGGGGAGCCGCTAACACGTCACGGGCTCGGCCACATTGTTACCAGATTGGCGAAGAAGGCTGGGATTCAAAGACGAATTGGGCCACACGCGATGAGGCACACCTTTGCGACTTTGTACGTGAAAAACGGTGGTGACGCGCATAGCCTGATGCGGCTGATGGGCCATGCTTCAACGGCTATGGCCCAGAGGTATGTCGACCTTGTTGGTCGCGACCTCGCCGAAGCCCACCAGCGGTATTCGCCGGTGATGAGGCTTGAGAGGGGGAAGTAGCAAGAGCCCAGTTCCCCCGGTCACCGATAGTTTTGGTCGGTCGGGCCAGGAAGGGACAGGCGTCAGGCGTGAGATGCGGGAGGGGGTACGGTAAGGTCAGAGCCACAGTGCTTACACTTGACCGCTTCTGCCTGTATCGTCTCGGCGCAGTATGGACACTGCTTGGTAGCGGTTGTTATGGGCGGAACCCCGACCGACTGAACCGTGGCTTGTTGATATGGAACTGGCTGTTGGTATGGCATCGGCTGCTGGTAGGGTTGCTGGTAAACAACCTGTTGAGGCTGTTGACTTCCCATCGCAAGTCCCACCACCAGCAACACCAAGCCCACGATGCCTATGACAATGCCTATAAGCATACTAACAAAGAGCCACACCACAACACCCGAGAAAAGCAACGCGGCACCGGCACCTGCCAACGGATTGATTCTCTTGTTCATGTCGACTCCCCCTGTTCCAAATCGGATTTACAATGCTTACACTTTATCGCTTCGGCTTTGATTACTTCCGCGCAGTACGGACACCTCTTCATAGGCTCCGAAGAAGGCGCTTGTGGCATCGAAGGATTTAGAGGGGCCTGTTGCGTCATCGGTTGCGCTGCTGGTGTCTTTGCGAGGCGTGCTTGCCATTCTCCCATCAACGCCGCTTGAACTTTTCCTATCTGGCCGGTCATCTCTGTTGAGTTTTCCTCAAAAGCGGCGGTGTAAAGCCTGCCATCTTGAGCCCTGAAGGTAACCGCGAGTATTTTGTTCTTCCATGCCAACCCTAGTAGCCCGACCGCCACAACAGCCCCTATGCTCGGGCTGTCGGCTCTACCCATCTGTATGTTCACAATGTCTTTGTAAGGAAAGTACAACTCCTGATTCTTGTTTGCTATGAACTTAACCCCGTGTTGTTCGCACCCACCATTCGAAAATCGACCCCAACCAGGATTCGAGACGCCGGGGTATCCGCCAATGTACTGGAGTCTGTATCGAGGAATCGTGGAGTCCCCAACGTAGAAACCACATCTCACACACGCTTTTCCACGGTCCGTTTTTCTTATCAGGTGGGGCTTGCAGGAATCTTGCGTTAGTCCTTCCAAACCCGCTTCTCTCAATATTGCTTCAAGACATCCTGTTTTACAGTTGGGACACCTTCTCGACTTTTCCGGAACCGGGGTTCCACACAAAGCACAGACTGCCGCTGGGGTGTGGGGTGTCAGGTCCACGTCTCTTAATTGGAACTTCGTACCTGACTTGGCCGTAACCACGTATTTATATTCTGGGCGTTGCTGGTCAGGAGAAACCCGTTCGACTATGACCCGTTCCCCTTTAACAAACGCAGGTTGACCGTTGACCAAAATATCATTGATGATAATTACCTTGGTCCCCGGTTGAAGAGCCATCTTCCGACCTCTCGATTATTGATTGCCTACCGCTTATGTCCGCAATGCTTATACTTTATTGCCTCTGCCTGTATGGTTTCGGCACAATAGGGACACTTCTTTTCGGCTGGTTCCACGCTTTCTCCTACTCCAACCCGAACTGCGCTTTGTTCATCAAAGCCCCACCTTGGAACATACAGTTTGCATTGGCTCCCATACCACCGTCGCCTTCCCACATATACATAACCGTGTAGTATTCTTGGCCGGGGCTTCCGGATTCAGACATCTTCTCTCCCGGTCCACCTACAATCTGGACGACCTGTTCGTAGGTCATGCCATTTTGTATCGCGTTGAACTCAGCCATCGACATATTCGGCGAGTTGGTCGGGACTGGTGCTGGCGCAGGAGTCGGAGCAGATTCGGTCGTAGTTGGGGCTGGCGTTTCGGATGGGGTTGCGGGTGTTTCTACGTTGGTATCTGTCGAGGGAGTCGTTGCTTTGTTCTTGGTCCCAGCGGCACCTGCGATAACACCAATGACTATAAGAATAGCAAGGACACTCAAGACTATCGCCAGTACTTTCCTGTCTTTCTTTGGCGGAAGCCCTGAAGGAGGTGCTGGCATCTTGCGGGTTTGGGGAGGAACGGGCCTCGGTGGTGACGTTACTTGCGCTGGTCCTACCGGGGGAACGGGGGTCGGCGAAGAGGAGGAAGTAAGAGAGACATCAGCATCGCGCAATTGGAACCTCGAACCTAACCGCGTCGATGTCACCACGTATTTGTACTCGGGACGGTCTGCGTTTGGGGATACCTCCTCTATGACCACCTGTTCGTCCTTGGCGAAGGCTACCTGACCGTTGATGGTCACGAAGTTATTGATGGTCACTCTGGTGCCGGGCTGAAGTTCCATCTTTTACCCCCAGATTTTTGAGTTCCGTTGTTTTCTATCGTCACAGGTTGGGTTTCCCCACCATCCCGAACCTGCTTGATTCGTTGCCTTGCTGTCCGCACCTAGAATTCTATATCGCGGCAGTGACAGGAATCAAAGGGGAGAGGCGGCTCCGGCTCTCCCGAACCTAATGCGGCAACTCTTGGGGATATTTGGATGGTCCGAGTTCAACGCCGGGCCGCCGTTAGGTGGAGGGTATCAAAGGAAGCAGAGGTGGTCAAACGTGGCCTCCTTTTCCTTCAGCCGATTCCGAAAGCGCGAATTGGAAAAATGGTCATACCCCCCTGCTACAATCCAGAGCATAGGGTAAGTAGACGAGTGAAAGGCATTTAGGACGATGACTTGACGGGTCCCACATAGCGCGGAGAAAAGAACTGACGGTCGAAAGGAGGTGAGTGAGATGTCAGACCTCTATCTCCCGGCGTGGGACTTCGAAAAGGCGAAGGACGCCGACAATGACGACGTAGGTCGTCGTAAGTACCCCGATGATACCATCGGGGAGATTCACGTTCGCCGTCTGATTCGGATAACTGTTGAGGCCCCCGTTGCAGCGAGGGCCTCTTCTAATGGTCTAGCCCGTTTTGGCAGCGTCACTGCTGGCCCTCCTCTCGGCTATCATCTCGTTCAGAGCCTGCTGGTATCGTTCGGCCCAAACATCGCGAGAGGGTCCTTTGTAGTCGTACAACTCCAATTGACTCAACCAGCCGAGGGAACACTCCAACTTCTTCGCCATCTCTTGTTTTTCAATCCCGTGTCGAATACGCCGAAGCCTCAATTCTCTAAAGTAAAGCCGGGCCATTCTGACCTCCTGTCTGCGCGTACATAACATGCCTCTGGAGACGTGGTAGCATTATTTCCGAGACCACACAACCCCCTCAATATCGCTAATAACCTCATTTATTCGTGGTGCTACGACGGCAGAATTGGGGCTAAACTTTTTCGAGATTATTTCCGTGAGGGGCTATCTTCTGGCTAGATACACGAGTTCTAATTGGAGACGTTGCGATAGAAAACGGGGATTGTCTATCTGCTACCGTTTCCAGAAAGCGTGGTAAGTAAACATAGTATTTATGGCAATTCAGGGGGTGATAAACAGAACAGACTACTTCGGGGGTAGGGCCAACAAAGCCCTGTTTCAAGCGATTCTAGCGGGGTATGGCGGTGACAGTGGGTCAGTACCCAGAGACGGCCAAGGCTCTCCAGGCGTGCGCCTTCGTCCGCTCGGCCATCTCTCCGTAGTGAAGTGTACCAAAAGCCGGGTCGCTGCGACCACGATCAGCCGATACTGAAGGGATCCAAGCGCCCCGCGCAGGTCGTCGGCGGCGTGAAGACGGCAACCGCCCGCGGCCACGCGCTCATCGGGCACGCCGCCGGAAGCCGCCGGGGCGTTCATTGCCGCCACCGGGGGATTGATGCCCCCGGGACTCCGTAACGGTCCGCCTCCGTTTCATTCGGCACCGGGTCTGTAGTATCTTCTAGTCATGAAGAGAAATGCGCGACTCATAATACCGGTGATGGTGGCCTCACTTCTGCTCGGGCCGGCCGGGTGCGGTGCGAAGGGGGCCAGGGAAGCCCTGAGGACCGTCGGGCAGGTCATGAAGAAGACCTACTACGACACCGAGACGGTCGAGACGGTCAGGGTGGGGGATATCGACGTCGCCTTCAAGCAGTTCGGCGAAGGCGAGCCCCTGGTGATGATAACCGGCTACAGCACCACCATGGACACCTGGGATCCGGATTTCCTCCAGGCGCTGGCGTCGAAGTTCAAAGTGGTGGTCTTCGACAACCGGGGCATGGGCAAGACCACCGCCGGGACCGCTCCCTTCACGATAGACCGGTTCGCCGACGACACCGCCGGCCTCATCCGGGCGCTTGGTTTCGGAAGTGCCCACGTGCTCGGATGGTCCATCGGCGGCGACATAGCCCTGGACGTCGCGGTCAGGCATCCCGACCAGGTCCTGAAAGTAGTGAGCTACGCGGGCGACTGCGGTGGCCCTCAGAAGGTGGACGCCCCCCGGTACAAGAACGTGCTCAAGAGCCTGCAGGACGTGGACGCGCCCGCCAAGAGGGTCCTCGGGGCCCTTTATCCGGGATGGTACATGGAGGCCAACCCCGATTACTCCGCGCGGTTTCCGTGGCCGAGAAGCATGTCCGACCCCCGGAACATCTCCAGGCAGAACAAGGCATACGAGGAATGGGCGGGGATCTACGAAGAGCTCCCCCGCATCGACAGGCCCGTGCTCGTCTCCGGCGGCGACCTCGATGTATCAACGCCGTGGGCGAACGCCTCCATACTGCGCGACCGGATACCGGACGCAACCGTCGTGGAGTTCAAAGGGGCCGGCCACGGGCTCCAGTACATGTACCCCTACGACTTCGCTTACGCCATCATCCGGTTCCTGTCCGACGAATCGAAATAGGCGCTGATGCCGGTGAAGCGACCTTGCTTTGCGTCATTGCCGCCCGGCCGCTCCCGGGTTAGGTTGGTGCGGCTATGAAGATAAGGACACGGTTCCTGGTCTCCTACCTGGCCCTGGCCCTCGTGCCGTTGCTGGCGATGAGCGTCACGTTCATCGTGGTTGCCCGCCGGGCCACCTCCGACCTGGTGCGCAAGGAGCTCGAGGGGGTCGCGAGGATCCAGCAGAAACGCCTCGAGTACAGGATGCGGCAGACTTACGACCGCCTGGCACAGGTCCAGAGCCGCACCATGCTGCGCCAGGCAATGGCCGAATACAAGGCGACCCCCAGCGCGGCTTCCCTGGAGGAGATAGAGTCGAGCCTCCGCGGCGCTACCGCTTCGCTCGCCGATTTCAGGAACATGTCCGTACTGGACAACAACGGCAACGTCATCGCCTCGACGAGGGATTCTGATATCGGGAAGAACCTCTCCTCCTCTATGCCGTTCAAGGCCGGCGCCGGGAAACCTGACATCAGCGTCTTCTTCAGAAGGCCGGACGGCGGCCTGGGAGAGTACCTGGTCGGTCCGATGATGCTCAACGGGACGAAGCTGGGCGTGCTGGTGATCGAATCGTCCGCCGAGGACCTCATCGACCTCGTGAAGGACTACACCGGCCTCGGCAGGACCGGCGAGACCATCGTCGCGGAAGAGACCCCCGAGGGGACCGCCCGCTTCCTGGGCGCGCCGAGATCGGGCAGGCACGAGGTGCTCGAGACCGTGGTGCCCAGAACGAAGTCGAACATCCCTATCAACATGGCCCTCGACAGGAAAACCGCGCTCGTCTCGGGGGTCGATTACCGGGGCGAACCGGTGCTGGCCGCGACCGGATATATCGAAGACCCGCCCCTGGGGCTGGCCACGAAGATCGACAGGTCCGAGGCGTTCGCGCCGGCCAACAGCATGATCGCGTTAGTTCTGCTCGTACTCGGCCTGGCGGTCGTCGCGGTACTGCTGGTCTCCTGGAAGCTGGTGGCCACGGTTACTCGGCCCATCGAGGAGCTAACTGAAGTCGCCGCCGGGGTCACCGCGGGGGACCTCACACGCCGGGCCAGGGTCGTGCACGACGACGAGATCGGGGCGCTGACTCGCGCCTTCAACCAGATGACCGACGAGCTCGAGGCCGAGCGAGCGGAACTGGAGCGAAAGGTCGAGGAGAGGACCGCCGAGCTGGAGCGCTCCAACGCCGAGCTCGACGGCTACGCCCACACCGTTTCGCACGACCTCAGGGGACCCATCTCGTCGATCAACCTCGCCGCGACCGTGCTCGCCGACACGCTCGAGGGAAGCGTCAGCCGGGAGGACGTCGAGGGGATGCGCGCGCTGGCGGCACAGATACAGGCCAGCACCGTCCGATCGTTCTCCCTCATCGACGACCTGCTCCAGCTTGCCGAGGCCGGACACGCCCCCGCCAGCGTCGCGGAAATCGACCTTGACGAAGTGGTACAGAAGGTCAAGGCGGAGCTCTCCGACCGCATCCGGGAGAAGGGCGCCAGGGTTGTCGTGGAAGGGAGCCTGGGCAAGGTCGTCGCCAACGGCACCCACATGTACCTGCTCTTCAACAACCTGGCGGTCAACGCCATCAAGCACAACGACAGCCCGGAACCCGTCGTGTATATTCGCAGGCTCGAGAGCCCCGATAGGCAGGTGCACAGCTTCGAGGTCGCCGACAACGGCCCGGGGATACTGGAAGAAGACCGCGCGCGCGTCTTCGAGCCTTTCTTCAAGGGCGCGGGCGGCGAGACCGGGGTGGGCCTCGCAACGGTACGGAAGGTGGTTGAATCGTACGGAGGTTCGGTCAACGCCCGCCCGGCGGCGGAAGGAGGGGCTTCCTTCACGTTCGAGTTCAAGGACTTCAAGGCAGCGGGAGACTGAGGCGCGGGCGCGGTGGGAGCGGCACGAAACGCCGGGAAAGGGTTCGACGGGACGCCGGCGAACAACAGGTACGTCCGTCTGTGGAGGCGGGGAGTGAAAGGGGAACGGAATGGCTATCGGCGAGAGGTTCCAGCAGGCCGACTGGAAAGCGGAGAAGCACGTACCGGTGATCGACTGCCCGGGTGAGGTGAAGGCCGGGGAAAACTTCGAGGTCAAGGTCTCGATCGGCAAGGAGATCGCTCACCCGAACACCACCGAACACCACATAAGGTGGATCGAGCTGTACTTCGCGCCCGAAGGCGACAAGTTCACTTACGAGGTCGGGCGCTTCGAGTTCAACGCGCACGGAGAGGCGGCCACCGGACCTAACGAGGGACCCGTCCATACGCACCACGCGGTTTCGGCATGGGCGGCGCTCGAGAAGCCGGGGACCCTCTACGCTACGTCGCTCTGCAACATCCACGGGCTCTGGGAATCGAGCTTCGATATTAAGGTCAAGTAGGGGGGCGCTCGCAGCGCCGCCCGTATAGCGCCGCTAGGACAGCCTGGACGTCAGCCCGCTGATCACGTCCTCGGCTTCCCTGACGGTGCGCTCGATGCACTCCTTGACCGTCGGGATGTCGTGAATGAGGCCCTGCACCTGCCCCACCGGGAGGACGCCCCTCTCGATGTCGCCGTCCTCGGTAGCGACGCGTATCTGCCTGAAGGCGTTCGCCATGTAGGCGAGCTGCCTGGCGTTGTCCCAGCCCGAGGCAAGCACCCCGATGAACATCTTCCAGTAAGGGAGGCCGAGCTGCTTGGCGATGAAGCGCGAGTTCGGGATCGCCTTCAGGTAACCGAACGGGAACAGTCCCCTCTTTATCGTCGCGCGCGCGGCCGGGGTGTCCTCGATCCGGCACCAGAGGCCGTCGAACTTCCTCGAGTAGAGGGTGTCGTAGACGTCCTTTTCGACCGAGAGCTGCTTGAAGTTCTCGTGCAGAGGGCTCTCCACCGTTGACATCAGCCTGGTGCCCATGGCCACGCCTTCGCCGCCGAGCGCCAGGACCGCGGCGAGCCCCCGTCCATCCCCCACGCCGCCTGCG
Source organism: uncultured Acidimicrobiales bacterium (assembly GCA_964512645.1). GTDB lineage: Bacteria > Actinomycetota > Geothermincolia > Fen-727 > Anoxymicrobiaceae > CAZEJS01. The sequence continues at coordinate 8,394 of CAZEJS010000028.1, read as the reverse complement.
GCTACCACCGGGATGTCCACTACGTCGGCGACACTGGGGACAAGGCAGAACGTCGTCGGGGGTTCACCGTGAGCCGCCGCCTCGTTGCCGGTGACTATCACGCCGTGGCTGCCGTAATCCTGGGCCCGCTTCGCGTGCCTGGAGTTGGTCACCGTCGCGAGCACCTTCCCGCCGTATTCGTTAGCCGCGTTGACTATCCAGTCGCCCTTGCCCAGCGAAAAGTTTATAACCGGGACCTTCTCCTCCAGGAGGACCGCCGCGTTCTCCGCGGCGCCGGGGAAGAGCAGTGACGCGTTGGCGCCGAACGGCTTGTCGGTCAGCTCGCGTATTCTCCTGACCGACTCGCGCGTCTCCGCGGCGTTCAGGGCGCCCGTGGCGAGCAGCCCGAGTCCTCCCGCGTTGGAGACCGCGGCGACCATCTCCGGGGTGCTTATCCAGCTCATCCCCGAAAGTATGACAGGGTGCTCGATTCCCAGGAGCTCGGTTATTCGTGTCTTCATTGGACCTTCCCTTCCTCCACTCAGGCTTCCGCGCCTCGATGCTCGGTCCGCAAGATTATATCCATAATCGACCCCGCGGTCAGGTGCGGTGCGGGCAGGGGCGCTCTGTCTCCGCGCGCAGCTCCTCGTCGCCGCCAACCCTGTATAATGCGACCAGCACGTCCGTCCTGCCGGAAAAGGGGTGCCTCCGTTGAAAAAAGCCCGTACGGCCGTCTCATGTCTCGCGGCGCTGCTCGTCCTGGGAACGTTTGCGGCGGGATGCGGCTCCGGGGAGGTCCGGGCCGGCGATCCCAGGCGGGCCGTGGAGTCGATGCTCCGGGAGATGAAGAAAGGTGACGCCAGAGCGTCATACGCGTTGTTGAGCGCCGAGGACAGGAAGCGGTTCACCATGGAGCAATGGTCGGAGGCGCTGACGGCCGAGAGGCCGCCCGCTGACCTCACCTGGAGAATAACGGAGTCGGAGGTGGACGGCGCCAAGGCCATCATCACGGTGAAGATGAGCGCGGAAGGAAAATCTCAGACCCTGCCCCTCGTGGTCCTGAAAGAAGCCGGCGAGTGGAGGGTCTCTTACTTCGCTTCCAACAGCCTCAACCAGTAACCGCCCCGCGCCGGTACTCACGCCACGCTCGCGGCGCCCTCGCGTCTCCCCGCGCCGG
>CAZEJS010000028.1:0-7138 GCA_964512645.1 uncultured Acidimicrobiales bacterium | reverse complement strand
CCCCGCGCCGGTACTCACGCCACGCTCGCGGCGCCCTCGCGTCTCCCCGCGCCGGCCGTGCGTTCTTCCCGGGGGAGAACAGTCTCCCGCCGCGGTCCTTACCCCTTGCGGGTCCCGACTTTCGGCTTGCGCAGGAGCGGGACCAGCACGAACACCCCGAAGACCTGTGTCAGCAGGAAGTAGAGCACCGGGCTCTTCCCTCTCTTCTTCGCCGCCCTGCAGGCGATGAGCGCCTCGACGAAGTGCATCAGGGGAAGCCGCTTCAGCCACTTCATCATATCGTTGCCGTCCATCCGTTCACGCTCCTTCCCGTCCGGAGATGCTCACACCCTGGTCCTGGGCGATGCAATGCCGCCGATCGCCAACCCCACGCCGATGACACCGCATACCAGCACCAGCCACAGCCCGATGCCAACAGAGGCCAACTCGGTCCCGCTGACGTCCACGGCGTCGTAGATGCCGATCGCTGAGGTGATGAGTGTCATGACCAGCGCCACGATGAACGGCCATCTGGACCTGGTTGCCAGCCCCACCACGAAGAACGCCAGGGCCAGCAGGCCGGTGATGAGGGTGATGACACCGTCACCGCTCAGGCCGTTCTTGGTCTGGCTGAACCCCATGAACGAGACGGAAACCCACGGAAGCGCCGAACCGATCGCGCACACCAGCATCATGGCGATCCCACCGACGCCGCATATCACGGCGCCCATGCTCTCGCGCTTTCCACGGGCCGGCATTGCCGCCGGGGACGTGAGCGGCATTCCGGGAGGCGCTCCGGCAGGCACCCCGGGAGGAGGCATCGGCATCCCCGGAGGAGCCGGCGATGCCCCGGGGGGCGTGGGGGCCTGCGCCGCAGCGGGGGGCGGGGGAGCCGCCTCCACGGGCGATCCGCAGGACGGACAGAACTTGCTGTCGCCGACATCGTTTCCGCACTTTGGACAGAATGCCAACCTGACCACCTCCACTTTAAGAGCACAAGACGCTGCCATTCTAACATCGCGCGCCCGAGGGAGGGCCGGCGCGAGCCCCGGCCAGTCCGCCCGGCGTGTTCCGCCGCGGACGGCGGGCGGCAGAACTTCCGTGCCAACGGCAACCGCGAAGGAAAAACGGGAAAGACGTGTCCGCCCGAAGTGCCTTGCCCTGGTTCCTGGCCGCCGGCTGCCCGGGAACATATAATCGGCGGGTACCGGTAACGAAATCTTCCGGGGAGGTCGGCATGGCACTCGTCGATGAGACCGCCTGGATGGACGCGACGTCTCAAGCCGCGCTCGTCCGCGCAGGTGAAGTCAAACCCGTCGAACTGGTGGAGGCGGCGATCGCGCGGTCCGAAGCGATTAACCCGCGTTTGAACGCCGTGGTGCGGCCGATGTACGACATCGCGCGCGACTCCGCGTCCGGCCCGGTCCCCGAAGGTCCCTTCCGCGGCGTACCGTTCCTGCTCAAGGACCTGACGGCCGCGTACGCCGGCGTACCCCTTACCTGCGCCTCCCGTTTCCTCAGGGACTACGTCCCGGACCACGACAGCGCGATGGTCGAGCGCTACAAGGACGCCGGACTGCTGGTAATGGGCAAAACGAACGCGTCGGAGTTCGGCATCCTCCCCGCGAGCGAGCCGGAGCTGTTCGGCGCCTGCCACAACCCGTGGGACCTCTCGCTGAGCACCGGGGGCTCCAGCGGCGGGTCCGCGGCGGCGGTAGCCGCGGGAATCGTCCCCATGGCCCATGCTAACGACGCCGGCGGGTCGATACGGATACCCGCCTCCTGCTGCGGGATCTTCGGCCTGCGGCCGACGAGGGCGCGCAACACCATGGCCCCCGACGTCGGAGACGTGATGAGCGGCCTTGTCGTCGAGCACGCCGTGACACGGTCAGTGCGCGACAGCGCCGCGCTCCTCGACACGACGTGCGGGCCGGCGCCCGGCGACCCCTACTATCCCCCTCCTCCCGAGCGCCCGTACGCCGAAGAAGTCGGCAGGGACCCGGGGCGGCTCAGGATAGCCCTGGTGACGGAGTCACCCACGCCGGTAGAAGTGCACCGGGACTGCGTGGAGGCCGCGAAGAGCGCCGCATCGCTCTGCGAGTCGCTGGGCCACGACGTCGAGGAGCTGACCGTGGAGCTCGACGCGGATACCGTCACCCAGGCGTTCATCTGCATCTACCTCGCCGGGGCCTCGTGGACGATCAAATCCATGGCACTGGTAACGGGCTCGGAGCCGAAAGAGGAGGCGTTCGAGCCGCTGACCTGGACGATGCACACGCTCGGCAAACAGATCGCCGCCCCCGATTACCTGCTCGCGGTAACCGCGCTGCAGGCCATGTCCCGGACGGTTGCCCGGCTTTTCGCCCCTTACGACGCGATCCTCACACCGACCATAACCGAACCTCCTTACCCGCTGGGCATCTTCGAGGCCCCGCCCGACAACCCGATGGCGAGCCTGCTGCGCGCTTCCACCGTGGTCCCGTTCACCGCCATAGCGAACTTCACCGGCCTCCCGGCGATGTCGGTACCTCTACACTGGAACGCCGCCGGACTCCCGGTGGGCACGATGTTCACCGGCAGGTATGGCGATGAAGGCACCCTGTTCAGGCTGGCCGGGCAGCTCGAAAACGCCCGGCCGTGGGACGCCCTGCGCCCTGGCTCCATCCCGCCTCTGCGCCCGCCCGCTCTGTGAGAACTCGACGGAATAGGTGATAATATACCGATATCGTGGCTCGGGCCCCGAACGGCACCTCCGGCCGGGGAGGTCCGGCGGTTTCGAAAGGGGGACGTCTGGTGAGCAGTATGCAGGAGATCAAGCAGCGCCTTGATCGCATGACAGAGCTCGGCAACGGCATGAAGGAGCAGCTTGCCGCGCTCAACAGCCCTGAGATCAAGAAAAAGACCAGAGCGCAGGGAAAGAAGCTGGGCGCGGGTGTCGGCGTTTCCCTGCTCGGCATGGTTGTCGCATTCCTCGCGTCCCTGTACATAATCGCGGTGGTCATCCTCGCGGTGAACGCCGGGCTCAACAAGCCGTGGCTCTCCGCGCTCATCGTCGTAGGTGGATTCCTGGTCATCGGCGGCATAATTATCGGCATCGGCGCGGCCGTCGCGGCCCCGGCGGCCAAGGAGATGAAGAAGACCACCGAAGAGATAATGAACCAGATGAAAAAGAACAGCGAGGCCATGAAGGCCGAGGTCGAGGCGATGCAGGAGCTGGCCAAAAAAGAAGCCGAGGGGCGCCAGGAACAGGCCAGGGAGCTCCTCGAGCAGGCGAAACTCGCCGCGCCGGCCGCGGGCATCGCGCTGCTGGTCCTGAGGTTCGTCCACCGCAGGATGAAGGCGCGCCGCGAGAAGAAACGGATACTCAAGGTCATCGAGGCCTACGACCGGTCGGCAGAGGAAGACTGAGCCGTTCGCGCACCACCGGGCCGGGCCCGGTCCTCGCGCGAAGTGCGGGGGCATGGCCCGGCCCCTTGCATTTATGGCTCCACCCCCAACGCCGGAGCGGAGCGCTGGCGACCCGGCCTGGCGGGTGACGCCGCCGTGTCCGGCTCCGCGCCGCGGCCGGACAAGAAGCGCTGTGGAAATGAGGAGTGACGCGCCCCGTACGGCCGGAACATGACAGGTGCGCCAGTATGAAGAGAACCCCGCTCGAAGACAGGGAGATACCGCGCTACACGCGCAGCGAGGAAGCGGTCCATGTGGCTTCACACGTGGTGGGCGCCTTTCTTGGCGTCGTCGCGCTGGTGTGGTGCCTCCTGCTGGCGGACGGGCCGCTGGAGATATTCGCCTCGCTGGTCTACTCGCTTTCGATGATCCTTCTCTACACCGCTTCCAGCATCTACCACGGCCTGCCGGATTCCATGGCCAAGCGCGCCTTCCAGGTGATCGACCACTGCACCATCTACATATACATAGCCGGCACTTACACGGTGGTCATGCTCGTGGCGGTGCGGCACGAGAACGCCGCCGTCGCCTGGACGGTGTTCGCGCTGGAGTGGGGTGTGACCGCGCTGGCGGTGGCCCTGACCGCCATCGACCTCGAGAGGTACCGGCATTTCTCGATGACCTGCTACATAGTCCTCGGGTGGCTGGGCGCCGTGGCGGCGGTTCCCGGATACCGCGCGCTGGGGGTCGGGGGCTCCGTGCTCATCGTAGCCGGGGGAGTCTCTTACACGGCCGGCTCGGTCCTCTACGGCATCGGCAGGAAGACGCCTTTCGCCCATTCGGCGTTCCACCTGTTCACGCTGCTGGGCAGCGTCCTGCACCTGGCGTGTGTGGTCTTTTACGTGCTGTAAGGAGCGCCGGCGCCTCTGGAGCGCCGACTTGCGCCCAGGGGGGGCGAGTCCTATCGAGCGGCGCCGCGGGCGTGCCTCCGGGCCGTCCGCCGGCGACGGGAGCGGAAGGCCGGCCCGGCTCTCACTCGGGCGGAATTCCGCTCCGTACGTGTACAATACTCTCCTGAGGGCGGACAGTCTGACCGGGGGAGGATGATGCGCGCCAATATCTTCAAGAAACTGTGGATACTGCTGGTCACCGTGTACGCCACCTTGCGCATCACGTTGATAGTCCTCTGTCGCGTGTATTTCCGGGGCGGGTACCCGCGCGAGTTCGGTGACAGGTGGCTCAGGTGGTGGGCCGGCAGGCTGGTCGGCGCCGTCCGGATTCGCTACGAGGTGCGGGACCCCCACCGCCTCGAGCTGCGCCCGGGCACCCCTTACATCGTCATGTCCAACCACCGGAGCCACTACGACATACCGCTGATGGTCCTTGCCATCCCCGGCAGTATCCGGATGCTTACCAAGAAGGAGCTGTTCCGCGTTCCCCTGTGGGGCAGGGGGATGAAGGCGGGCGAGTTCGTGTCTGTTGACCGCTCCGACCTCGAGCAGGCCAAGAAAGACCTCGCCGCGGCGCGGGAGAAGATGGAGAGCGGCATAGTGCTCTGGATCTCCCCGGAAGGGACGCGCTCCCGCACCGGCCGCCTGGGCCCGTTCAAAAAAGGCGGGGTGATAATGGCCATCGAATCCGGCGCGACGATCATCCCGGTGGGCATACAGGGCACGGAGAATGTGCTGCCCCCCAAGACGCTCGACTTCCACCTCGACCGGCAGGTGGAGATCGAGATAGGCGAGCCCATCGACGCCTCGCGGTTCACACTCGAGCGGAAAGACGAGCTCCTGGAGGAGGTTCGCTCCTCCATCGCGCGCCTCTGCGGAGAGGCCTGATCGGCGGCGGCGCGTCGGCCGTCTCTGCAACGGGGCTTAGAACACCTGGCCTTTCGGCACTGTCGGCCGCCGGGTCAAGAACCCCGTCACGCCTGCGCGTCCGTTTCCTCTTGAATCACGTCGTAGGCGGAATCCAGCAGTTTTCGCCTCGCGGAATTGGTCTCGTGGTTCGCTTCGGCGGCCAGGCATTCCAGGAAGTAATCCAGTTCGTCGAAGCTGCCGTTGATCTCGATTCCGTTGCTTGTCGTCACCGCGCCCAATATTATCCGCTCACAATCCGCGTCGAAAGCGACGCTCTCTTTTCGCAGCGCGCCGAACTGCTCGGCGGACAGCCTGACGGTGAGGCGCTGCTCCCCGTTATCCTCGGATCCGCCCTTCCTGGATAGATCCCACCCTGTCCCTCGCCAGTTCCTGATGACCCCCCTGTCACCGCAACTGGAGCACGACCACTCGATCTCGGGAGGCACCTCGAACCGCTCGGCAACGATATGCCCCGGACACGGCCTTCTGCCGGGGCGGCGCCTGCACCGAAGTGCGGTATGCACAGCCACGCCCGGCGCCGCCAGCGTAGCCGCGCCGACGATGGAGCCGAAGTACTCGGCAAGTCTCCTGGCATGCGGAGGGATGTCCCATATGGACGCCTTGTCGCGCCCGTAGTGCGTGATGTCGATGATCCATGTGTCCGCCAACGTTGACCTCCGCTTCGCTCACTGAGTCCGATTCTCTCCTGCCCGCCTCTTTGCCTTTTGGTTCTATCCATATATGTTTTGGACCTGTCGGCTTGAAATGCCTTGGAGCTGTTGATTTCTGCACCCTCGGGTACTCTTTGCATTGAAGCTGGCCACTGCATAGCGGGGGCTTACTTCCTTCATTTTGGCAGAATAACCAGCCCGGCGCCCTCTACACGAACTTCAGGTGTCCGCCAACAGATCATCCGTCCGTCCATTCAGCATCGTTGCCAGTATGGATAAAATTATTTTAAAATATGACCTATATTGTGGTAATATTATCCACATCATGAGCGAGAAAGCGAAAAGGGAAGCAGAACAAATCTTCCGTAAGCACGGGGGAATGCTGGCAACAAAGGAAGCGCTGTCCTCTGGAATCCATCCGCGCACTCTATATGCAATGCGAGATGAGGGAGTTGTCGAGCAAGTCAGCCGAGGTCTGTTTCGGCTGTCTTCGCTGCCTCCGCTTTCGAACCCAGACCTGGTCACGGTCAGCTACAGGATTCCGAAAGGTGTTGTCTGCCTCATCTCCGCCCTTGCTTTCCATCAACTGACTGTCGAGATTCCCCACGAGGTCTGTGTCGCGCTTAAGCCCGGTACAGAAAAACCCCGGATTGACTACCCTCCGACACGGATATTCTGGTTCTCGGGGGAAGCCTACAGCGAAGGAATCGAGAGACACAAACTCGACAGAGTTAAAGTGCCGATATATGGACCAGCGAAAACGATTGCCGATTGCTTCAAGTTCCGCAACAAGATCGGCGTCGATGTCGCCATTGATGCCCTGAAGTCCTATCACAGCCGTTCAGACTTCAATCTGAGAGAACTCTTGAAATACGCAAGGATACGTAAGGTCGAGAAGACCATGACGCCCTACCTGGAGACACTGCTATGAAAAAGGAAATCTGGCGAGTATCCGGGAGTTCGCGTCAAGTTCAAAGGCTATGTAGATGAAGCACGAGTAGACATGCAACTTGATTTTTGCTTCGGGGACCTAGTTTTCCCGCATGCGACCAAAATTGTTTACCCCACTTTGCTTGAAATGCGGTCACGCCCACGACCCGTTGTAAATTCCCCGCTGATGCCGCGGTCACTTTGACCTGAAAGGCCATCACTCTCCAAGATTGAGGTTGCATCCAATATTGGCCTCAAACTCATCTTGAACACTTGTTGCTTGCTCCCCTTACAAAGAATCGCTTGAAATAG
>CAZEJS010000027.1:0-42512 GCA_964512645.1 uncultured Acidimicrobiales bacterium | reverse complement strand
CTTTCGCGGTGTGCGATAATTCAATTCAGGCTCTCAGCTATCTGCGGAATGTGGGTTAGAATACTCCCCGGCGGTGATTCCATCGCCGGCCCCGGATGCGCCGGGGCGGCCGCCGCGACACCAGGGCCGCGTGCGGCCCGATAGACAGACGGGACGCCATGAGAGTACTCTTCATCCACTCCGAAGAAGACCATTACTCCGTCGAGAAGCCGCTCGAGGGACACGAGCGCATGCAGTTCGGCATCTCCTATATCTCCTCCCTTCTGAAGAAGCACGGGCACGAGACTCGGCTGGTGGTCCCCACCAGGGAGAACGGGCACATCGTCGCCGGGCACGTCCGGGATTTCGACCCGGGGCTCATCTGCTTCACCTCGGTCTACACCGGGTTCGAGTTCATGACGGAAGTGGCGCGCGAACTCAAGGACGATTTCGGCGACAGGTTCATGCTCATCGGGGGACCGCACGCATCCCTGATGCCCGGGGACTGCCTCGACGGGCCGTTCGACGGGGTTTGCGTCGGCGAAGGCGAGTACGCGACCCTCGAGCTGGTCGCGCAGCTCGAAGATGGCGGGAGGCCGAGCGGCGTCCCCAACATGATCCTCAAGAACGCCGGGGGCGTGGAGGTGAACGAGCCGCGCCCGTTCCTCGCCGACCTCGACACGCTGCCGTTCCCGGACAGGGAGATGTGGCTGCCCTGGATGTCGAACGTTTACTCGCGCCCTTCGGTACTCCTGGGAAGGGGCTGCCCGTTTCAGTGCACCTACTGCTGCAACCACGCGCTGGCCAGGCTCGCGGGCGGCAAGTACGTCCGGCTGCGCTCGCCGGAGAACGTCGTCGAGGAGATACTGGACCTCAAGAGCGCGTACCCCTACATGAGCGAGGTTTACCTCGAGGTCGAGACGCTCGGCTTCAACCAGGAGTGGGCGATCCGGCTCTGCGGCCTTCTGGAGGAGATGAACCGCGACCTGGAGATCCCGGTAGCCTTCGGCTCGAACCTCAGGGTGACGCCCCGCTCCGACTACGAGGAGCTCTTCGAGGCGTTTAAGCGCTGCGGCTTCAGGTTCATCAACATCGGACTCGAGTCCGGGAGCGACAGGGTGCGCAGAGAGGTGCTGAAGCGCAACTACTCCAACCGGGACATCATCGACGCGGTGGCCTCCGCGAAGCGCCACGGGCTGGAGGTCGGGATGTACAACCTGATCGGTATCCCCGGGGAGACGCGAAAGGACTTCTCGGAGACGGTGAAAGTCACCCGGGCCTGCCAGCCGGACTGGTTCCTGCTCAGCGTCTTCTACCCGTACCCAGGTACCGAGCTGCACAGGAAGTGCCAGGAGGAGGGGCTGCTCGACAGGCCGCTGTCCGGTGGGTACGAGCGCAGGAACCCCATAATGTCGCTCCCGGGATTCAGCAAGGGGCAGATAAGGCGGCGGTACACGCTGTCGCACCTGTTGTTCTACGGCGGGCACAGGAGGCCGAGGGAGATCGCACGGCAGGTCGGCCTGACAAAGATCTACTCCACACCGTGGATGCTGGGGTGCTACCGGGCGCTGAAGAAGAACGCCGCGCGCTGATGGCTCAAGCACCCCGGGGGAAGAGCTGCACCACGCTCTCCACGAGCTTCTTCATGTCGATGGGCTTGGTCAGGTAGAGGTCGGCCCCTACCTCCATCATCTGCTTCTTGGCGTCTTCGCTGTGGAAGCCGGTTAGCGCGATGATCGGGAGCTGCCTTCCCCCCATCTTCGCCCTGACCGTCCTGCACACCTCAACCCCGTTCATCTTCGGCATGTTGATGTCGAGTATCATCGCATCGGGCCGCGCCGCGTCTATCGCCTTCAGGGCCTTCTTGCCGCTCGGCACCGCGACCAGGTCGAGCCCCGAGCGCTCGAAGTAGAGCTTGACCACCTTGGCGAAATCGGCGTCATCATCGACCAGCAGCACGAGCTTGCGGTCCTGTTCCATCCAAACCTCACATATGAATTGCGAAACCAGCGCGGAGGGGCCACAGGCACCCGCTCGCGCCTCATCCGGTCAGGCTTAATTATTAAGGCAATCTAAGTCGGAGTTCAATGCTAAAGCCCGCGCGGCCATATGCCGATGAAAAGTGTTTACGCGCGCGGTTCCGAAGCCGCTCGACACGCGTGGAAGCTGGTGGTTCCGCGCGGAACGGCGTGCGGCTCAGACCTCTTTCCCGCCGCCGTCAGCTCCCGGCACCGGGTACTTCGTGTGCCAGGCTGGAGCGAGGAGCTGTGGCGTGAACCAGCGTGTCTCGTGGAAGACCCTGCCGCCCTTGAACTCCATCACGCTCACCACGAAGACGGACCGCTCCCTGAACGTCTGCTTGAACTCGGTGACCCAGAGGTTCCCCGAACCGAGTATGCGGAGGAATTCCATGGCCAGGGGCTTCTCCGGCCGGTAGCGGCGCAGGGCCCTGAGGGCCTCGAGGCCGGCGAAGCTCTCCCCCGTCTGGGGAAGGTCGCACACCGCGTCCTCGCGGTAGATGGCCATCTCCCCCTCCAGGTCGCCCGCCCTGGCGGCCTCCCAGTGGCTCCGGAGCGATGCCATCAGGTCCCGGGTCTTCACGCTCGTGCTCCTTTCACTGGATCAACGGCCGCCCGGCACGATGCTATCAACCCTCCTGCCGGGCAGTCAAAATCCGCCGGGCAGGCTCCAGCCCCCGAACGGTTGCGGGTAATCCCTTCAGTCAAATCCGCAGCCGGGCGCGGGAGCGGCGGAAGGCGCCGCGGCGCCGCGCGTCCACGCGATGTCACCTCGCCGGTTTCACCGAAACACGTCGCGGCTTGCGGACCGCCGACGGGCCCGGCAGGACTGCTTGACCACACCTCCGTCGGGGTCCACGATTGATTATGCGGCGATGTTCTTATGCGTTCGGAAGGAGGTGCGCGGCTATGTACGCACGTGTCCTGCGGTTCGAGGTCGACGCGGACAAGATCGACCGGGGCATCGAGGTCTACGAGGACGGCTACGTCCCCGAGGCCAGGCAGCAGGAGGGGTTCCTCGAGGCGATGCTCCTGGGAGACAGGAAGACCGGAAAGGGGATGACGCTGAGCATCTGGCGGAGCGAAGAAGACGCCAGGGCAACCGAACAGAGCGGTTTCCTGCAGCAGGTCATCGCGAAGTTCTCGGGCTTCTTCACCAGGCCCCCGACGATCGAGGGGTACGAGATCCTGGTACGGGATCTCGCCGATGTCACGGGCAAGCCCCCCGAGCTCGTCAAGACCACCTGACCACCCTCGCCATGAAGGTACGAGCTCCCGAAGGAAGGGGATTCGCGCGCCGCAAGCCTGGACTGCCGGATGATGGTAAAGTATCGATCTCCGGAATGGAACGTCGTGAAATAGCAGTCGGGGGAAGCGGTGGTGCCGGGTGGGCGCGAGAAGGTTTCTGTCAACTGTCTCCTGGCTGGCCCTGCTGGCCCTGCTTGCCGCCCCGGTGACGTCGGGCTCCACCGGCAGCAGACTCCCATCGGTTGAACGCGGTGGCTCGAAGCAGATCGAGAAGAACGGCTACTCCTGGTTCGATAATCGGTGAGCACCGGCCCGACATGAGGAAATTGACGACTGCCCGGAAACTGACGAAGTCGTGCTCCCGTCGCTTCGCCCTACGGGCTCGCTCCAGGAGCATGACAGACCGCATCACATGGGTGTACTCTGGGATTGACCTTGTCCTGACGAGAGGGAGAATACTGCGGCTTGTGGAATCAACTGGATATCGGTGTCGGGGAAGGCAAATTGGGAAAGACCGGGTAGGAAAGGAGACTGAAATGGAGTCTCATCGTCGTTCATCCCCTCGAAAGATACTCTCCAGAACGGTCGCTTCGGTCCTGTCCGCATGCCTGGTTTTCGCCGGCTTGGCGCTGGTGAGCCGGCCGGCGATGGCGGCCAACTTCACTGAGATAGTGGTGCCGACGGCGGGCTCGGGCGCGCTGGACGTCGCTCTCGGCCCGGACGGCAACATGTGGTTCACCGAGTACTCCGCGAACAAGATAGGCGTGGCGAGCGTCACCGGCGCGGTCCTCCACGAGTACATCGTGCCGACTCCCGCTTCCGGGCCTTCTTGCATGGTTCAAGGTCCGGACGGCAACATGTGGTTCACCGAGTTCCAGGCCAACAAGATCGGACGGATAACCACTGCCGGTGTCATCACCGAGTACAATGCCCCGGGGGTTTCAGGCCCCTGGGGACTCTGTGTCGGACCGGACGGCAACCTCTGGTTCACGGAGTCCATATCCGCCGAGCTCGGGCGGTGTACAACGACCGGCGTGATCACCGAGTTCCCGCTGGCCGGCGTCACTGCTCCGAGGGGCATCACCCGGGGCCCTGACGGCAACCTGTGGTTGGTGGGACAGGGCTCGAACAACGTAGCGCGGGTGACGACCGCAGGGGTGGTCACCTCCTACCCGATACCCACCGTCGGCTCCGGACCGTTCGGTATCTGCATGGGCCCTGATGGAAACCTCTGGTTCACCGAGTATGCGGGCAACAAGATCGGCAGGTGCACGGCGGCCGGCGCCTTCACGGAATACCCGATAGCCACGGCCGGAAGCAATCCTATCGGGATAGAGCCGGGGCCGGACGGCAACCTGTGGTTCTGCGAGCAGGTCGGCAACAAGATCGGCAGGTGCACGACACTCGGCACCATCTCGGAATACACGGTGCCGACCGCCAACTGCCGGCCCGTACTGCTCGCGAACGCCCCGGACGGCTCCATCTGGTTCGGGGAGACCAACGCGAGCAAGATTGGCCGGGCTCAAGCGTTCGAAACCTCCAACTGGTACCTGGCCGAGGGCTCGACCGCCTGGGGCTTCAACACCTACATCTCGCTCGAGAACCCTAACGGGGGCGTGGTCCACGCCAGCGTCACATACATGCCGACCGGCTCGGCACCGGTGAACCAGGTCATCGCGCTGCCTGCGGGCAGCCAGACGACGATCACAAACGACGAACTCGTTACGGCAATGGGGGGGCAGCGGGACTTCTCCACGCGCGTAGTGTGCCAGGAAGGCGCGTCGATAGCCGTGGAACGGACCATGTCATGGACCGGCCCGGGCGCCGCATCCCCCGAAGCGCACAGCAGCGTCGGCGTCCTGGCCCCGGCCCGCCACTGGTTCCTGGCTGAAGGCTCCACGGCCTGGGGCTTCGAGTGCTGGCTGCTGATACAGAATCCCACCGCCTATACAGCCAACTGCGAGGTCACCTACATGATCGAGGGCGAGGGGCCGCAGGTCGTGAACAAGACGGTGCCTCCGAACTCCCGCCGGTCCTTCAACATGGCTGATGACATAGGTGCGAAGGACGCGAGCATCGAGGTGGCATCGAACGTCCCGGTGATCCCGGAGCGGGCGATGTACAGGTACGACAGGCGTGAGGGCCACGAGTCGATCGGGACCCCGGCGCCCGCCCTGAAGTACTACCTCGCCGAGGGGACCACCGCGTGGGGCTTCACCACCTACGTGCTCGTGCAAAACCCTAACGATAGCCCGTGTGACGTCACGGTGACCTACCAGACTGCGACTGGCCCCACGGCCATGCCCGCCTTCACGATGCCGGCCAACAGCCGCAAGACGATAAGGGTGAACGACGTCATGCCGAACGTCGACCTCTCGACGACCGTCGAGGGAACCCTGCCGATTATCGCCGAGCGCGCCATGTACCTGGGGACCCCGAGCGGCGAGATAAGCCACGACTCGATAGGTTTCTCAGCCACGCACCGGGTCTTTTTCCTGCCCGACGGCCAGACCACGGCCGGGCGGGAGACCTTCACCCTGGTGCAGAACCCCAACGCGGTTGCCGTGGAAATCGCCCTCGTCTACCTCATGGATAGAGGGGCGGGGAACTCGACGCATATCTACACGATCCCGGCCAACAGCCGCCAGACGTTCCCGATGTACTACGGGGCGAGCGGCCGCGGGAGCGTGTTAGTGGTCTGCACCACCGGTCAGGACATAATGGTCGAGCACGCGATGTACTGGAACGGCCGGCAGGTGGCGACTGGCACCATCGGCGGATACATGGACTGACGTCCTTTCCGGGAGGAACGCTTCGCTCCGGAAGACGCTGAAGAACATCGAGAGAGAGATACCGTGAGGCGGGTGGGCAAAGGCGCGCTGATCTTCGTCGGCTGCCTGGTCCTGGTGTTCCTGGTCGTCCTGGGGACGATAGTGGTCTTGCAGGTCGAAGACCGTGACGTTATCGGGCTCTATCACGCTCAAAACGGGAGAGAGATACGCTTTGCGGAAAACGGCAGACTGACTGAGGCGACATTGCCGGTGCTCGGCATAGCAAGGAGAACTCCTCTCAGATACTGGGTTCGGGGTAACCGGGTCTTTGTAGGACAGGAAACAGCGAAGTCTCCAAAGGGGATTCCCGTTACCTTCAGAGTACAAGCAGACGGTCGCCTTGTGGGATGGGACACTATCTGGCGGAAGTACAGGGTTGAACCGAATAGACCGCCTTCGCTCGTTGCAACATACACATCAGTTCCTGGAGAGACTATTGCATTGGACACAAATGGTGCCGCGTATTACACGAAGCCGTTGCCAAGAGGTGAAGAAGTTGGAAGCGGCATCTGGGTTGCAGGAAAGGGCGGAGTAACCATAACGTATCCCGGCAACAACAAGACCACTTATGTTGTTGAAGATGGGAATCTTGTCAGCGCAGGGAAGCGGTTTGTGAGGACCGCTGATAGAGCGATTGTTCCAGCGACAAAGTGATTCTTATTGCTCCAGGCTTGTGCCTCTGGCCTTCGTCCTGCGGATCCGGTTGGCTTGAAGGTCTCCAGTATACCGATTGAACGCGCAGATAAAAGCTCTGCCTGTTGAACAGCCTGGTGGGCCCAGCAGGACTCGAACCTGCGACACGCGGATTATGAGTCCGCCGCTCTGCCAACTGAGCTATGGGCCCGTCTGCGAGGCACGTCGAGGCACTATTGTAACCGTTTGCGGCCGTCAGATGAAGGTGTCCCGCGGCCGGACGGATCAGGGGGCCTGCTCCCGAGCGAGCCCGGTCTCGCGCCTTTCCCTCACGTGCCGCGAGACAATCCACTGGGCGAGCAGAAGCGCCAGCAGCGCGCACACCAGACCGTTGTATATAATCCCGACTTTCTTTGTCTGGTTGAACGACGCGAGCGCCTTCTCCACCGCCACGTCGGTGCCCAGCACGGCCGTCGGCTTGCCGTCGTCCCCAAGGACGTAGGCGCTGGCGCTGATCCACGTTCCCCACCTGTCTTTGGCCGGTCCCATCACCCACGGGTCCGGGGCGGCCCTGCCCTCGAACGGGGCGAACTCGGAAGGTTCGGCCTCCCGGTACTCGGAGCCGGGAGGGGAATAGGCGTGGGACTCGCTTCCCTCCGCGTCGGCCAGAAAAACCATCCGACCCCCGAGAGGTCTCATCAGGTAGATGAAACGCATCCGCACGTCGGAGTTCTTGATCCTCTGGAGCTGGGCCCGCACGCTCTTGAAGGCGGGGCTCTCCTCGTCTTCGGCCACCCCGCGCAGCGCGGCGACATCGGACGGCTCGAGACTGGCCGCGGCGGTGGCCGCCTGGAACTTCCGCGCCTCGAAGTACTGCTCCCGCTGGTACACGGCGATCCTCGTGGTGGCCACGTGCCCGGCCACGGCGACGCACGCGACCAGCACGACGGCCGCCGCGATCCGGATGTAAGTGGCCTTCATCAATCCCACCTCACGGGGTACTCGGACGGGCGCCAGCGCGCCTCTCACGGCGCCGCCGGCTCTCCTTCGTCGTCCGCCGCTTCCTGGTAGCGATTCACCTCGAAGCGGAACGTGGTGCCGGTCCCCTCCCTGCTCTCGAACCAGATGCGCCCTCCCTGCGCTTCCAGGACGTTCCTGCACAGCGCCAGGCCCATCCCCGCCCCCCGGCTTCCCTGCCGGGACGGCCTGTCCAGCCGGGAGAACTTCTTGAACAGCTCCTCTTTGAAGGAGTCGGGGATCCCGGTGCCGGTATCCCTGACGCCGAAGACCAGCTTTCCGCCCACCGCTTTGAGCTCCACCACGACTCCGCCGAAATCGGTGAACTTCACCGCGTTGGATACGAGGTTCTCCAGGACTCTCAGGATGGTCTGGGGGTCGAGCACGGCATCGACCGGGCCGTCGGGCAGGGCGGCGGTCAGACCGATGTTCTTCTCCTTCGCAAGCGGTGTGAACAACTGGATTGTCCTGTTCACGAGCTCCGCCGCGTCCACGGGTGCGGGTCTTATCGAGTAGTCGCCGGACTCGATCCTGGTGATGTCCAGGAGGTTGTCGACGAGGTCGGCCAGCCGCGCGCTCCCGTTCGCGGCGATTCGCACGAGCGCTTTCTCGTCCTCGGAAAGCCTGTCCGACGCGCTCCGGTCGAGGGTCTGGACCGCCACGTTCAACGCGTGCACCGGGCTCCGCAACTCGTGGGAGGCAAGCTGAAGGAAATCCGATTTCATCCTGTCGGCCCGCACCAGTTCCTCGTTGAGGCGCAGCGCGGAAGCCTCGACCTGGCGCTGCAGCACCGCGCGCTTGCCCCTGTTGTAGGTCCAGACAATCCACTGCATGGCGATGAGCGCCAGCAGGACCATGGCCAGGACCACGAAGATGGTTCCCAACCGCCTGGTCTGGTTGAACGAATCCAGCGCGTCGGATATCCCGACATCGGTACGCAGGAGAGCGACGGGGGCGCCGGTGGGGTCTTCTATGTAAGCCGTGGCGCTCAGCCAGGAACCCCACCTGTCTTCTACCGGACCGTGGACGAACGCCGACGCGTCCTTCCTGCCCCGGAAAGCGTCGAGATCGACCGGCCTCGTCTCCTCGTACACCTGTCCCGGCGGGGAGTGATCCAACGACGACGGGTCCTCCGCGTCCACCAGGAAGACGAGCTTGTCGCCGACCGGCTTCATGAGGTAGACGAACCTGATGCTCGAATCCGACTGCTTGATCCTCACGAGCTGGGACCTCAACTCCTCGTAAGCCGTGGTTCCAGTGTCCGAGGGATCGGCCGACAGGGACGCGATGTTCCGGTAATCGATGGTCGCGGCGGCGGTGGTGGCCTGCACCTTCCGCTGTTCGAAATACTCCTCTTTTTGAGAGTCGGCGACCCGGTGAGTGATCAGGAGCCCCCCGACACCGACAGCCGCGATAACCAGCAGCGATACCAGGCAGCGAGACGCCGTGGCCTTCCTTGTACTCATGAGCACAACTCCGCCATGTCTCCTCCCCTTGCGCGCCGGCCGCAACTTCCGCTCAATAATAACAGCCGCGGGCCGCGGGGGACCCCTCGAGATTCCCGGCCGGTCCCGCGGAGCGGCGGTCCCGCCGCGCGCGCCGCTCACCCTTCATAGACGAAACGGGCAACGTCGCGGTTACGGCCTGCGTGCCGCGGGCCGCCCGGGCGACCGGGGCGGCCCCACGTGGCGTCCTCCCTGCAGACCCCGGCAGGGAAGCGCCGGCGCTCCTCGGTCGCTGTTGAACATGGTGCCGCCCGGAGGTAGAGTAGAAGGGTATTTCGACCATTCTCCATGAAGGCGAAAGGAGCCCCGTGGCCTCAGTACCGGGAAGCTGGTGCCCCATACGTCAACCGCAGATTCCCGGCGCGCGCGTCCCCTGCGAGGACAGCTGCGCGCTGTACATCTCATCCTCGAAGCTGCCCGCCACCCACAGCTGCGCGATCACCGCGCTGGGCATCTACGCCCTCCAGAGAATAGTCGTCCCCAAGCAGGCCCAGGAGCAAGCGGTCGACGGCGGGTCGCCGGGTGGCGCTGATTGAGATGACCAGACAGGACAGGATCCGCAAGAGCGCGCCGGGCGCCGATCCGGGCGGCGCGCCCCCGGGGCACCTCGCGGCGGACAACTACAAAGCGCGGCTTACCAGAGGCCTGCTGGGAGTTGGCCTCGGCGAAGGCTATATCGTGGAAGTGCTCAATTTCAGGAGCAAGCGGGTGCTGCGCCGGGAGCTGTTCGAGGAGTCCGACTACGCGCGCGACGAGCTCGACAGGATCCGCGCGGACATCGAGCAGATGACCACCGAGGAATTCAGGAAAAAGTACCTGAAGCCGCCGGCTTAAGCTCAGAAATCCATCCCCGAATCGCCGCCCAGCGCGTCGCCTTCCACGAGTTCGCTGACCGCCAGGGCGCTTTCCCCGGCCATCTCGGTCCCGATCCCGCGCCCCCCGGTGTCCGCTCCGACCGAATAGAGGCCGTTGATCGGCATGTCAGGCGAAGGGCGGTCGGCGCCGACCTGCCTGAAGTTCTGCGACAGTCCGATAACCTCGCCCAGGTCGCGCCCGGATATCCTGGCGGTGTACTCCACGTCGGTGCGCAGCTTCCATATCACGTGGTCCTCGATCCCCGGGTGGAGCATCTGCATGGTGGCCTCGATGCGGTCCAGTATCTGTTCGTCCAGCTCCTTCTCTTTGGGGTCCGCCGAGAGGACCGCCCCCGCGAGCACGAGCTGGCACCCTTCGGGGGCGAGCGACGGGTCCGGGATCGAAGGAACCGGGTACATGATGCCGACGTACTTCTCCAGGGCTTCCTTGTCGTTGATGTCGGGAATCCACAGCGTCATGGGGTAGGGCACAACCTCCGCGTCGAGCGCGTACTTGACGCTCACCGCCCCGTACGAGGAGCGCATGTTGAGGACCTTCTCCAGGTAGTCGGAGGGAAGGTGGCCGGCCACCATCCTGGCGGTGGGCTGCAGCCCCATGTTTGACACAACGACGTCGGCGGCGATTTTCTCGCCGGCCTGGACTCCGACCACCTTCCCGTTCTCGACGATGATGCCCTCCACCGGCCGGCCGTATTCGACGGTGCCCCCCGATCGCTCGAGAGCCTCGAGGTAGGACCTGGCGATCGACCCCATCCCGCCGGCCGGGTAGGAGAGGGAAGCGTTGCGCGCCATGCCGGCGAAGCAGTATATGAACTCGCCGGCCGATCCCGTGAAATAGGTGACGACGATGAGCATGCCGCAGGTGGCGTTAATCATCTGGTGAAACTGGAAGTCATCTGTGAACCGGTCGACGTAATCCTTGAGCCGCGTCCTGTCCAGGACCTCCATCTCGGAGGCCGGCTTCATGGTCGCCAGCTCCTTGAAGCAGATATAACAGTCGTCCATGTTCTCGGGAAGGACCCCGATGCCCTCGAGGATCGCCCTTATCGACTCGTCCGACGCGAAATCTAGGGGATAGTCCGCCACCCGGTCACCAAGACAGATGCGGTTGCCGGATATCAGAGCCCACTCGAGGTCCGCGCCCGTCGCGCGCGCGATCTCTCCCAGTGGGCCGTTTTCACCGCTCCCGACAGCGTGCACGCCGGTATCGTAGACGAAGCCGTCGCGCTCGAAACTCGCGGCTTTTCCGCCGGGGAACTCGTTCCTCTCGAGCACCGTCACGTCGAAGCCCTTCCGGGCCAGGAGCGCCGCGCAACCCGCCCCCCCGATCCCGCTGCCGATCACCACGACTTTGATATCGCCCGCTGCCATGTCGACTCCTTCCGCCGTTGACCTGCCTAATCTATCAAAACGAAGACGGCCAGTCTCCCCCGGGGGCGGAACCTCTTTCACCGGTATCGTGGAGACGCGCCGAACGGGTGGAGTAGAATAGCCTTCGACGTGTCGAGCGGCCGGTCCGACCAGGATGTTTCACATGGCGAAGAACGCCTTGCCCGCCAGGTGGCGGGCGTTGAAGTCGCAGAAAGCGAACCTCGCGCTTTTCTTCATCGGGATCGCGCTCGCAGCGCTGGCGCCCGGCTGGAGGTTCGCGGTCGCTCCCGCGATTAAGGTCGTGGCGACGGACACCGACAGGATCAGCTTCCAGGCCGGGACGCTCGCGACCTACGTCGCGCCGCCCGGGGCGCCGGCCCCCGGAGCCGAGCCCCGCAGGACGGCGGTCATCCTGCAGAAGCGTTACTACAACCCGGTCGGCAGGTCCACCGGAAGGGCGGCCGTCCTCGAGGTCGATTCGCAGCTCATCGATGCCGCCGACAAGACCAGGCTCTCCGAGTCCGTTCACACTTACGCCATCGACAGGCGGACGGCCGTGCAGCTCCCGGGCCACGGCTCAGACATGGACCGCGCCGGCTATTACTTCCACTTCCCGTTCAACACCCCCGCCTCCGACATCGAAGTCTGGGACGATCTGAGCGAATCGGCGAGGACCGCGTCTTTCGCGGGCGCCAGGGAGGCTTACGGCGTCAGGTCTTATTCGTTCGTCGTGAAATACGCCGGGCAGCCGGTGCCGGCCCCCGCCGGGTTCCCGACCAGCCTGACGGGCGCCGGGCTCAGGGCGCTGGTCCCTTCGCTGGCTCACCCTGTGGGCGACAACGACGTCTTTGACATTTCCTACAGGGGCAACCTCTCCACCGAGTTCCTGGTCGAACCGGTCTCGGGGACCGAGGTGGGAATACCCGGCACGGAGGAGTCAGTCTATATGACCGTGGAGGACCGCTCCCGGGGCCTTTCGTTCACCCAGGTAGTCTTCAAGCTCGACTGTGCGGAGGAGGCGGATAGCCTGCGGGAGGGCGGCGGCCGTGCGAAAGACGAGATAGCCAAGATCGAACTGCAGTTCAAGTGGCTCCCGCTCGCCTACCTGGTGCTGGGGGCCTGCTGCGTGGCGATAGGGCTCTTCGCCGGCACGGGCGGCGGCGCGTCAGACGACAGCGCGGACGCCCCCGGGCGGGAGGGCGGCTGACGGAAAGAGGCCCCGTTCGAGGCTCAGACCCTGTCGGTGTAGATGTCGAAAGGCCGCGAACCTCCGACGAACCTGTCCAGGTCTTCCCCGTTGTAGAGCTTGATGACGATGCGGCGCAGCTTGCCGCTGAGCGTGTCGATGGCGTTCTTGGTCAGAGGCTCCTCCAGGAAACCCCCGAGGTCGATCGGCCTGCCGATGCGAACCAGCATCTTCCTGTAGAGAAGGAAGCTCGTCGAGCCTCCACCGGTCGCCGGATGGTCCACCAGCGCGGTCAGCGCCCTGCCCGGCAGCGCCGGGAGTTTCAACTCCTCGGTGGGCACTATCGCCGCCGGTATTATGGGCACGCCGGCCTCCAGGGCCATGCGCGCGAAGCCGGTGCGGAAGTAGCTGATCTTGCTGGCCCTGTCGGGCCTCATGAACGATTCGATGCCCTCGGGAAATATGCCCACTATTTCGCCGTCTTTCATCAGCCGGACCGCCTCGTCGATCCCCCTGCCGCTGCGGGTGCCGCCCTTCATCGATAGCTTCACCATGCCGGTCATCTGGTAGAAGGTCCTGGCCATGGAGACGACGGAACCGTGGGAACCTCCCACAAAATGAATGTAGCGGTCCACTTCGGTCATCAGGGCCAGGGGGTCGAGCACCGAGCGGTGGTTGCAGATGAGCAGGGCCCCTCCCTCACCGGGTACGTTACCGGCACCCTCGGAGCTGATCCTGAAGGCAAGGGTCAGCCACGGACCGAACAACGTCCGCATTCCTTCGTATGCGAGCATCTGGTAAACGTTCATGGCAGTGTCCGATCGGGCGCGCACCGGCCGCGCGGTCAGGCTCGTGCCTAAAGAATAAGGCTTGCGTGCCTCTCTGGCAAACCGCGGCGAAGGGAGCGCGGGCCGGTTCCGGCAAGCGTATTCTGGTATCATTTCGCGAATGAAGGTCACTTTCGTCTACCCGGACTACTTCGAGACCCAGGACGTGCACGTGGAACCGCAGGGCCGCGTATACCTGGGGATAGGTTACCTGTCATCCGTGTTGAAGCGGGGCGGACACTCCGTGGAGCTCATCCACATCATCGAACCCACGCCGCGCGACGAACTCGTCGAAGCGGTGCGCGGCTCGCACCCCGACCTGGTGGCGATGTCGGCCACCACGCTGCAGTTCTCCAGAGCGGCCCGGATCGCGGGCTGGGTGAAGGAGGACCTGGGACTCCCGGTAGTCTGCGGCGGGGTGCACCCTACCATAGCGCCCGAGGATGCCATCTCCGAGGAATCGATCGACTACATCTGCGTCGGGGAGGGTGAGGGCGCGCTTCTCGAGCTGTGCGACGCCCTCGAGGCCGGCAGGAGCGCCGAGGGCATTGGGAGCATATGGTACAAGCGGGGAGGAGGACCCCGGCGCAACCCGGTCCGGCCGCTGGTCGAAGACATAGACACGATACCGTTCCCCGACCGGAGCATCTTCGATGCGGAGAAGTTCGCCGGCAACCAGGTGGGCCGGCTCTCGATGATGGCATCGCGCGGGTGCCCCTTCGACTGCTCGTACTGTTGCAACCACCTGCAGAGGAGGGTCTACCCGAACGGCCGGAAGTACGTCAGGTTCCGCAGCCCGGGCAACGTCATCGAGGAGATCGAGTCCGCCCGCCTGGCGGACCCCGGGATAAGACAGGTGCGCTTCGAGGACGACATCCTGACGATGGACCGGGGCTGGTTCAGGGAGTTCGCCGCGCTTTACGAGGACAAGGTGGACCTGCCGTACATCTGCAACGCGCGCGTCGACCTGCTCAACGAGGAGATGGTCGAGCTGCTGGCCCGGTCGGGCTGCAGCACCGTTGCAATGGGCATCGAGAGCGGCAACCGCTGGCTGCGCAAGAACGTGCTGGAGCGTTCGATGGACGACGACCGGATCCTCCGCGCCTTCGAGCTGTGCCACGCGACCGGCATCAAGACCGTGTCGCTCAACATGGTCGGCTTTCCGCACGAGACCCTGTCCATGGCGCTGGACACCGTGAAGATGAACGCCGCCGTCTCCCCGGGGCTCGCTCAGATAACCGCACTGTGCCCGTTCCCCAACACCAGGATCCACCAGGTGTGCCTCGAGGGCGGGATGATCGGCGACGCCACGCCGGACACCATCTTCTCGGGACGGTCGCAACTCGCGCTGGACGGCATGTCGAGCGCGCAGGTACGGATGGTCTGCGAGAACATCGTCCTGCTGATGGTCGCCTACCGCAGGTGCTCCCGTCTCCCTTCGCCCCTCTCGAAGATGGCGACCGCCTTGCTCGATTTCCTCCTCGGGACGCGCCTGGTGCCCGGCGGGCTGCGCGACAGGGCGCTCGAGAAAGGGCGATACAGGCTGGACTGGAAGCACTTCATCGGCGTGGATTACTGAACGGGGGAACTTTCTCATGGGTAAAGACGCTCGCGCGCGATTCGACGAATGGTCCGTCACCTACGAAGAGTCCCTCTACTGGCGCCTGTACTTCGTTCCGCTCCACGACATGCTGGAGTCGAAGATCGGGCAGGCGCAAGGCTCGAGCGTGCTGGATGTCGGGTGCGGCACCGGCGACATGCTGCGAAGGATGGAGAGGCTCGGGGCCGCGCGCCTGGTAGGCATCGACGAGAGCGAAGGGATGCTCCGGGTCGCCCGGGAACTCTCCCGTGAACAGCCAGGCATCTCCTACCTGTCGGCTTCGGCCGGGGCCATCCCCGGGGAAGACGAGCGGTTCGACATCGTGATATCCTGCGTGGCCTTCCACCATTTCCCGGACCCGCGGGCCTCCTTGAGGGAAATCGCGCGGGTCATGAAGCCGGGCGGGAGGTTTTTCCTCTGCGACCTGACTTCGAAAGGGGCCATGGGGCGTTTGTGCCTGACGTTCGGCAGGATGACCAGGGCCGACGAACGCTACTTCGACGCGGAGAGCCTGGCCGGGATGTCGGAGGAGGCCGGCCTGGCGGTCCTGGAAACCGGCATGGTCAGACACCTCCCCCCGACCGTGCTCCTGGTAGCGTCGAAGAGAGCGTGACGCCCGGGCCGCCGTCCCTCCCGGCCCGAGCGCCCCGTCCGCGCCTTCGACCCACGGTAGCGCGCGCGCCTACTTCTCGTTGGTGAGGATGACCACCCCGCAAACGACCCCACCGAGGCCGCCCAGGTTATGGGCCATTCCGACTCTGGCCCCCTCGCGCTGGCGGCCGTCCGCCCGGCCCTGGAGCTGCTTGGTCACCTCGTAGACCATCCTGACGCCTGTCGCCCCGATAGGGTGGCCGAAGCACTTCAGGCCTCCGGAGGGGTTGATCGCGACCTGGCCGTCGATGTTGAACCTGCCCTCGGCCATCGCCGGGCCGCCCTCGCCTTTCTTGCAGAACCCCAGGTCCTCGACGTTGAGTATCTCGGTGATGGTGAAGCAGTCGTGGCATTCCGCGAGGTCGACCTCGTTGGCCGGGTCGGTGATCCCCGCCATCGCGTAAGCTTTCTCGGCGGCCTTCACCGTCGGGCGCCACGCCAGGTAGTCGAAGTTCTTGTCGTACATCATAAGGTTGGTATAGGTGGCGAAACCCATGCCCTTCACCGTCACGTAGTCGTCGCGGTACTTCCTGGCGATGTCCGCCCGGGTAATGATCGCCGCGGCGGAACCGTCGGATATGGGGCAGCAGTCGAGGAGCCCCAGAGGACCGGTGATGATCGGCGCCTTCATGACCTGTTCGACCGTGACCTCGCGGCGGAAGTGCGCCTTCGGGTTCACCGCGCCGTTGAAGTGGTTCTTGACCGCCACGTGCGCCAGGTGCTCCTTGGTGGTCCCGAACTCCCTGGCGTGCCTGGGGAACGCCAGCCCGAACGCCGACGGCGCGGTCAGGCCGGACATCTGCACCGGGTGCCCGAACCCGGCGGTGGGCAGGCCGCGCCCGCCCTGGTCGGTTATCTTCTCCACGCCGCAGGCGATCACCATGTCGTACTGCTCGCTGGCCACGGCCAGACAGGCGTTTCGGAACGCGTCGAGACCGGAAACGCAGTAGTTCTCGGTGTGGGTGATCGGGATATCGTAGGTCTTGATGGCGTCGGAGAGCGTAGCGCCCGAGAAACCGGTGAACGGGTATTGGATGCCTATCCAGCCGGCCTCTATCTGCTCGGGCTTGATGCCCGCGTCGTCCATCGCCTCGAACCCCGCTATCGTCAGCATGTCATCGACGCCCCACTGGAAGTTCTCCCCGAACTTCGTGGCACCGACCCCGATGACGGCAACGTCTTTGAGATCTGCCATCTCTCAATACCTCCTTAGCGGACCGGGCGGCTCTTCCAGAAGTAGTTGGGGAAGCCACCGCCGTTGTGGATTATTCGGAAGACCAGCTCTACGTCCATGTCAATCTCGGTGTCGGTCACGTTTCTGTCCGTCATCTGGAGGAATATCCTGCCCCCTCCGTCGAGGTCGACGATGGTGAGAGTGGTGGGGGGCTCCGGGTTCGGCGTCAGGTTGTCGTCGATGAAGTTCCAGAGCTTGCCCGTCCTTCCGAGCTTCCAGTCGACGTTCTTCTCGCGCGCGTGGCAGTCGGGGCAGACGCGCCTGGGCGGGAAGTAGACCGTCTCGCAGGCCTCGCACTTCCTCCCGTACAGCGGCAGCACCGACTTGCCGTCACGCCACATCTGGATTGCCGAGGAGGTGTTCTCTTCCGGCTCGGTCTCCAGCAGTTCCTTGCGGGCGAGAAACTTGGCGTAGGAGTCGAGATTGGTCTTGGTCTCGAGGTGTCCCGCTATGCCCCTCCTGGGTTTGAAATCCTTAATACGTTCCGTGACCTCGAGCAGGACCACGTCGTAGGTGTCGCCGCCGCCCGCCACGAGTATCCTGTCCCCGGGGGCCGCTTCGGCCAGCGCGGCCGCGAGCATCATCAGCGGCTGGGCGCACCCGGCGCCGCCGACGAAAGCGAACAGCGCGTCCTGGACCATGGCAGGGTCTTTGATCCCCAGGGCCCTGGCGATCTGCTGGTGAGTCCTGAAATCGGGCGCGGCGGCTACGACTTTGCCGATGTCGTCGGGCGCCACCTCGAACTCCGCCAGCGCCGCCTTGATCGCCCCCACGATCGCGGGCACGTACGAGTTGGCGGTGAACCATCTGGGGTTGGACTCCCTGGGGAGCCTGTCTCCCGGGAGCTTCCACGTGCTCATGGCCTCGGCGTAGGAGGAGTAAGCCCCCTTGATCTCGGCCAGCCCAGCGTCCCTGCCAACCAGCAGCGCGCCCGCGCCGTCGCCGAACGTCTGCTCGTCGGCGCTCCTGGGATGGGCCAGCCTGCACTCCGCGGCGGTGACCAGCACGCTGTCCGCGCCGCCGGAATCAACCGCCCCCGCGGCGGCAATGAGCGCGGCCATCCCGGCTCCGAGCGAGGCGCCGAAATCCGCCGTAAGGGCGGAACTATCGAGATCGAGAACGCTCGCGACAACGCCCGCCGAGGACTTCTCGATGTAAGGCGCCGTCGTGGACGCGAAGTACAGACCCTTGACACCTTCGGGGTCGTCGAGGATGCAATCCCTTCCTGCTTCGACGGCCATGGTGACGCTGTCTTCATCGAAGTTCGCCACCGCGACCTCTCCCGGAGCGCCCGGTATCCCCCAGGCCTCGGCGATGAGCTTTCGCTCGAGCCGGCGCCAGGGGACGTAGCCTCCGTAAGCCACTATTCCTGCCATGTCTACCCCCTGCTAGATCTTTCCGTAGCCCCGGCGGGCGCCTGTCGCCCGCCGGAGCGCTCGGTGAATAATACCAAATATGCTCCCGGCCCGTGCAGGCCCGTCCCGACAGGGAGTTCGCGTCCGCGGCAGTCGCCGCGCGCGTCACGCCCGCGCCATCTGCTACAATTGCCGTGACACGGAGGCGGACATTGACCGAGAACGAACGGAACGCGACGCCGGACCCGTGCGACGCCACGGAGTCGCCCGCGGACGAGAGCTATGTCAACGCCGACGACATCTTCTACTGGATGGAAGACCCCTGCGGCGCGGACATACCGCTCCTCGCCCTCTGGATAGACATCCCCACCGGCTGCCGATTCTGCTGCTGAGAGATTCCCGTTGCCGGCCCGCGGAAAGGCGGTGTGGCGCATGGAGTTCAAGCGACATTACACCAGGAAAGACCTGGAGGAGCTGTTCGACGGCGGCTTCGAGCTCCCCGAGGGGTTCCTGTTCGGCTGCGCGAACGCGGCGTACCAGGTCGAAGGAGGGATAAACGGCACCGGCCAGCCACTCAACAACTGGGCGGAACTGGAGAGGTCGGGCCGGGTGGAGCCCTCTGCCGAGGCCATAAGATGGTGGACCGACTATCCCCGGCAGGTCGAGATGGCCGCCGGGATGGGCCTCAACGCCCTGAGGATCGGCATCGAGTGGGCGAGGGTCCAGCCGTCCACCTCCGCCACCTCCACCGCCGCTGGTACGCCTGATTTCGACCTCGCCGCCATCGAGGCGTACGCGGACATGGTGGCCTCGGTGAAGCGGGCGGGCATGGAGCCGGTGGTGACCCTGCAGCATTTCACCCACCCGCGCTGGCTCGGGCCGGACTTCTGGTTGGAGAGGGAACACCTGGGGTTGTTCGAGCGGTACGTGGAGGAGGTCTCCGTCCGCCTGAACTCCCTGCTCGTCGAGAAACACTCACTCGACCCGGTCAGGTACTGGATAACGGTCAACGAACCCAACGGCCTGGCTTTCATGACCTACGCGCTGGGGGCTTTCCCTCACGGGAAACGCGGTATCTCCCGGGCTTACACGGCACTGAACAACCTCATCGAGGCGCACTGCCTCGCCTACGACGCCCTGCACCGCATCTACCGGGACAACTCCTGGGGAGCGCCGTCGGTGACGTACAACACCATAAGCGTCTCCGTTTACGGCGCCGACAAGATAATCACCGACCTGCTGAACGCCAGGCGGAACGGGGTCGAGCGCTCCGGGCTGCCGGAGTACCTGGAGCAGGGGAAGGCGGCCTGGGACGCCGAGGTGGCCAAGTCGCCGGCCGTGGTCAAGGCGAGCGCCCTCGGGCGGGGAGCCGAGCGGCTTATCCGTGAAGGCTTCCGCCGCATGAGCACGGCGGAACGGTTCTCCGGCGCCGCGGACGCGGTCTACCGCTCCGAGTTCCCCGACAAGCTGGACCTGCTTGCCCTCGATTTCTACGACCCCTTCCTCCGCAACATGGTCAAGGCGCCGGGCTTCCGGGACATCCGCGAGAAGCGCTTCAACTTCAACGCCGAACACTGGGAGTGGACGCTGAACCCGGTTGCCATGTACCACTTCCTCAAGGCCGAGACCGTCAACGGGGAGGGCCTGCCGCTGCTGATCGCCGAGAACGGCATGGCGCACAAGGCGTACCGGGGGCGCGTAGAACAGCGGCGCGACGGGGCCACCCTCGGCGTATTCCTGAGGTCGTTCATCTTCGAGGCGCTCCGGGCCAGGAAAGACGGGGTGCCGCTCGCCGGCTACCTCTACTGGTCGATGGTGGACAACTACGAGTGGGGGTCCTACGACCCGCGCTTCGGGATATTCACCGTGGACCGCTCCCGGGACCCGGCCAGGATAAGTTCGGTTGACGCGTGGGGCACGGACGCGGCCGCGGCGTACCGGGGCATCATTGAATCCCTCCGGTCGGGCGACCGCGAGAGGATCATCGAGGCATTCACCTCGGACGATTGATCCGTGAACGCGGGATTCTCCCGCAGCGGAGTCCCTGATCATGGAGCGGTCGTTTCACTTGACTCTCCCCGCGGGCCTGCCGATACTAACAGTGATGTCGGCGCAGGCCGGTACTCACTGGAAAGCGGCAGCAACCATGACACATTCGAACTTCGATGACCCGGCACAGCATTCCCGGAGCTTGCCATGACCGGCCTCGAGAACCCCAGGATCCTGGTGGTGGACAACGACCCCGCCGACGCGGAACGAATCGAGAGGCTTCTCGCGGAGAGGTTCTCGGCCGAGGTGGAGAAGGCTTCGGACCTTCGCGAGGCGCGGGCTCTTCTGGCTTCGGGCACCTTCGACCTGGTAACGCTGGGCTACCTGTTCACCGACGGGACCGGACTGGAACTGCTCAAGGAGATAACCGCGCGGCGGAACCACCCCCCGGTTGTCATGGTCACCGCCATGGGCGACGAGGAGGTGGCCAGCTGGTCCATCAGGGACGGCGCGAGCGGCTACGTCATCAAGAGCGACGGCATGGAGCCCCGGCTCGTCGAGGCGTTGAAGCGCGCCATGGAGCAGGACGAGCTGCGGAGGGCGCGCGAGGTACTGGAGGAAAGCGAGGCTTTCTACCGCTCGCTGTTCGACCACACGTCTGAGGCGCTCTTCGTGGAGACGATGGACGGCCGCGTCGAGGAGCCCAACGAAGCCGCCTGCAGGCTGCTCGGCTATACGGCGGACGAACTGCGAGGCATGACCGCCGGGGAACTGGTCCCTCCCGGTCGCAGGGACGACATCGAGGGCGCCATGGCGCGACTGCTTTCGGGCGACTCGGTGGAGTTCGAAAACATGAGAAGCGACGGAACGGCGATCCCCGTCTCCGTTTCGGCGTCCGAGGTCATGACCCGGCGCGGTCCCCGCTACATCGTGCGAGTCCGGGACCTGACCGAATCGAAGCGGGCCGATAAATCTCTCGAGCGGGAGCAGGCAATCACCGTGCGGACCCTGGACACCCTTCAGGAGATTGTCGTCCTTTTCGACAGAGAGGGCCGCTTCCTCCGATGGAACCGGGCGTTGAACGAGGTTACCGGCTATACCGACGAGGAGATCGCCGGGATGTCCCGTGCGGATTACCACTCGGTGGAGGACCTCGCGCGCATCGAGGAAGCGATGCTGAATGTTTGGAAATCCGGCGAGCCGCGGATGGTCGAGGCCCGCCTTGTCGCCAAGGACGGCAGGGCAATCCCTTACGAACTGTCCGGCGCCCTGGTCCGCGAGGAGGACGGCACGCCTTTCGCGCTTGTGGGCCTGGGCCGGGACGCCTCGGAACGACAGCGCTCCGAGGAAACGCTGCGCAACATGGTCATGGAGACCAACAGGCGCCGCGAAGAGGTAACCGCGCTCCTGGAGAGCACCCGGGCAGTCCTCGAACACGGGACTTTCGAGGCGTCCGCGGCCGAGGTCTTCAGTCTCTGCAGGGAGCTGACGGGGGCCGAGGCGGGGTACGTCGCGGTCTTCGGCGGAAAGGGGCCCGAGCTGGCCATCGTCGAGCCCGGTTCGTGGAGAGAACGGCTCCCCGGCGGCGGGCCGATGCCCGTTTCGACCCTGCATGGGACCGGCTTCACCACCAGCCAGGCGCTCATCGACAACTCGCCCGCAACTTCCGGGCTGTCAAGCCGGATTCCCGGCGGCCACCCGGCGATAGAGAACATCCTGCTGGCTCCCCTTGTCACAAGCTCGAAGACCGCCGGCATGCTGGCGCTGGTCAACAAACCGGGGGGGGTTCGACAAGCACGACGGCCTGGTGGCCTCGGCGTTCAGCGAGATCGTGTCCATCGCGCTGGAGAATTCACGGAACCTCCGGGCGCTCCGCGAAAGCGAGACCCGGTACAGGACGCTGGTGGACAACGCCCCGGACGGCATCTACAGCATAGACTCCGACGGGCGCCTGCAGACCCTGAACGCCGCTTTCGAGAAGTGGACCGGCTTCTCCCGGGACGAGTGGGCGGGCAAATCGTTCCTGCCCCTCATCCACCCCGACGACCGGGCGCTGGCGGAGGAGACTTTCAGGCAAGCCCTGGGGGGCGAACGGCCGGCGCCGTACGAACTGCGAATACTCAAGAAGGACGGCACGTACTTGACCGCCGAGTTCGTCAGCGTCCCGCTCCTCGAAGAGGGCAGGGTCGCCGGGGAGTTCGGGATCGCCAGGGACGTTACCGAAAGGAACGTGGCGCTCGAGGCGCTGGCGGAATCCGAGGAGCTGCACCGCGGCCTGATGGCCGCTTCGCCGGACGCGATTGTCGTCACCGACCTCGGCTTCAAAATCACCATGGTCTCCAACGAAGCCGTGCTCCAGCAGCGCGCCTGGGGCCCCGAGGAACTGATCGGCTTGAACGCCATGGACATGCTGCTCCCGGAGGACAGGGCCAGGGCGGAAGAGGAGCTGCCCGGGCTGCTCGCTTCAGGGGTCGCACCCCCCGCCGAGTTCGCCATCGCCAGGAGGGACGGAACCTCCTTCGTCGGCGAGGTGAACACCTCGCTGCTGCGCGACCACGCGGGGGAGCTGAAAGCGTTCATCGTGGTAGTCCGCGACGTCACCGAGCGCAAGCGCGCCGAGATGGAGCTGCAGATGCTCTGCAACGAACTGGAGGGTTACGCGCACGCGGTCTCGCACGACCTGAGGGGACCGATCGCCGCCATCGGCGCCGCGGGCGAGACGATCAGGCGCACCCTCGAGGGTAGTCTCCCGGAGGAAGCGCGGGAGGACGTCGCGGAGATGCTGGAGATAATCCGCAACAACGTGGACCGCTCGAACGACCTCATCGATGACCTGCTGGACCTTGCCGAGGCCGGGCAAAAGCCGTTCGACGCGGCAGAGGTCGATATCAACGGGGTGGTGTCGGACGTCGTGGCTTCACGGGCCGCTTGCTTCGAGTCGCGGAAGGCGGAGGTCAGGGCCGAGGGGGACCTGGGCCGCGTCGTCGCCAGCGGCACCCACATGTACCAGCTTTTCAGCAACCTCATAGACAACGGCGTCAAGCACAACAACGCCGACGGGCCCGTGGTGTCCGTCCGGTACCACGGAACGGACGAGTCGGGGCGCCACAGGTTCACGGTAAGCGACAACGGGCCGGGAATCCCCGCGGACCTGTCGGACAAAGCGCTCATGCCCTTCGTTTCCGGCGTCCGGGGCGGAACCGGGCTGGGACTCAGCATCGTAGCCAAGATAGTGGCGACATACGGAGGGACGATAACCATCCGCGAGGAAGGCGGCGCCTGCATCGAATTCCTCCTGCACGACTTCTGCTGAAAGACCGGCGCCTGCCCTCTCCATGCCGCGCCGATTCACCTGCGCCCGACAAATCGGTTATCCTAATATCCGACCGATGCAAGCGTAGAAAGGGGTGCGTTGGCCGCCAATCTCGACGACGGGATCCTCGCCCTCTGGGAAGGCTACCGCGACAAACGTCTGCGCGACCGTGTGATACAGTGCGCGGGAGCGCTGTCCGACCGCGACTTCACGGCCGTCCCGGTGCCAACGGCTTCCGAGGCGAACCGGGTGATGGTGGGCATGGTCCCGCTGCACAGGACCGTCCTCTACTGGGAAGACCCCGTCCTCGAGGAGCTGGGGATCGTCGCCACCCTGGAGGCCAGGGGCAACTCCACCAGGAGCGCGATGCCACTGGCCAGAGGCCGCAGGCGCGGCCGGGTCCCCGGCAGGTCGGTGTTCGTCTCCAGCGTTTGCGCGGTCACCATGGACGGCGCCCTGGTGAAGGTATCGCCCGAGCTGCTGCCCGTCTGGGGCCCGGGACGGGCGCCGGAGTCCCTGATACTGGTCGCCGGGGTGAACCACATCGTCGATACTATCGACGAGGCGCTGCGCCTGGCCAAGGACGAATGCGTCCCCCAGTGTCTGAAGAGGATGGGTCTCAATTACGACTGCGTACCCGGCGAGCGCTGCGTGGAGTGCGCCTCGCCGCCACCCATGTGCGCTGTCAATACCGTGGTGACGCGCCAGCCCGGCTCCCCCGACATCACGGTCGTCCTCATCGGCGAGAAGTACTGACCCCCCTCACGATATATCTATCCGCGCGCGCGGGGCGAGGAGGAACGTTGCCCGGAGCGGTGAACATGCGCTACCTGGTGAAAGGGACGGTCCGCGAGGCGAAGAGCTTCGACGGCACGGTAATAAGATATTCGACCCGGGGCCGGGGGACCGCGATCGTCGCCTGCAACGGCGTCGCCAACACCAGCACTTTCTGGCATTTCTTCGAGGACCACTTCTCCGAGCTCGGGCGGGTCGTCTGCTGGGACTACAGGGGGCACGGCCGCTCCGACGTGCCCGCGGACCCCGACTCGTTCACCATCCCCTGTTTCGCGAAGGACCTGCGCGCGGTGCTCGACCACGCGGGAATCGACAGGGCGGTCCTCGTGGGGTTCTCCATGGGCGCCCAGGTGGTGCTCGAGTTCTGGCGCGACAACTCCGACAGGGTGCTCGCGCTGGTCCCGCTGAACGGGCCCTGCGGGAACCCGCTGGAAGCGTTCGGGACGTCGCGGTGGTTCGAGAAGGCGTACGCCCGGTTGCTCGAGCACTTCATCGAACACCCCCGGGGCCTCGAGGCGGTCGGCGTGCCCTTGCTCCTCTCTCCCCTCGCCTGGCCGGTCGCCAGGGCCGTCGAGGTCGACCGCCACAGGTGCTCCAGGGGAGAGATGCGTCTCTACTTCGAGCACCTGGCCAGGATGGGCTTCGCCAACGAACTGAGGGCCGTGCTGGGCATGGCCCGCCACTCCGCGGAAGACGTGCTGCACACGATCGACGCGCCCACCCTGGTCATAGCCGGCGAGAAGGACGGGATGTGCCCGGCGAGGCTGGTGAAGCGCACCTTCAGGCAGATCAAGGGGGCGGAGTTTCACCTGGTGCCCCACGGCACGCACGCCACATTGATCGAACAGCCTGACGCCGTCAACTACAGGATCGAGGCGTTCCTCCGCAAGAACGGCATCCTCTGATGCGGGCGGGCGGTGGAATGGCCGAGGACAGGCCCACGAACGGCGCGCGGTGCGCCGGTCGTTTGTGGTAGGATTTTGAATGTTGTGTGCAAGCGAGATGCCGAAAGGGGGTCGGGCCCGGCCGGGCGCACATGAGTTCAGTCGTCAAGAAACGGCGCAAGAAGATGCGCAAGAAGAAGCATAAGAAACAGCTCAAGAAGAACCGTCACAAGAACAAGTAGAGATCAGCGGTGGTCTTTTTGTCACACCTGGAGCAGTATCGCGTAATCACCCGCGGCTGTTCGACGCGCCCCCACGCCGTTCACCCGGAGGTTCCCTGAGGGCCGGCCGCCGGCCACCTTTATCACCGTCTCCGTTCCCACGTCCACGTGCGGCGTCACTTTCAGCGAAACGTCGCCCCCGGACTCGTCCAGGGCGTCCACCCTGCATCCGTTGATGCCGAACGCCTTCATGCGTTGAAGGTCCACGAAGATGTCCCCGTAGTGCCTCTGGGCGTATGCCGCGGCGTAGCAGGCGCTTCCCGCCCCCCAGTCCGAGTCGATGAAGCCCGGCACCGGGTGGTCGTGGCCGAAGTGCCCGTAATTCTCCAGGACCGACCCGGCCTCCCCGTCGGTGGCCACGCGCATGTTCCCCGGCGCCACCGCCCTGTTCTCCTCGATGAACATGAGGGCGAAGGAGGCCCTCAGTGCGCTGATGCCCCGCTCCATGTACCTCTCGTCCCCGGTCAGGCCGTAATAGTCCATCAGGGCCGGGGCGAAGATGGCCTGCCTTGCGTCGTTCCACTCCCCGTCGGTGTTCATGACCCCGAACCCCCCGAACCCGTTTATCGAAAGGAACGGCGGGTCCCAGACCTGCTGGTAAAGGCACATGTGGTCGATCACGTCCCTCCCCAGCTCCATGTACTCCCGGTCCAGCGTCGCCCGGAACACCAGGCCCAGCGCGACCGCCGCCCAGTACATGCTCAGGGTGTTCTGGGGATACGTCCCGGTGTGTTCGTCGTAGAGGCTCAGGCGCTTCTTCGAGCATGAGTAGAACGTCTCGTAATCGAACCACTTGCCTCGGGGCACTACCTCGCGGGCGATGAAGTCGCAAGCTTTCATCGCCGAATCGAGGTACGTCACGTCGCTCACCGCGTGGAACAACCGGGCAAGGAACATCGCGCCGGCCGCCGCCGTGGCGCTCTCCTCGAGCTCGGGGGCGGCCCTCGTGGAGCCGGATGCCACTTCGACCCAGGCGGGAAACGCGCCCGACGGGAGCTGCAGCCCCATCAGGAAGGATGCCAGCGACCTGCAGCGCGCCAGGAGCCGGGGGTCGCGCTCGTGGTCCTCGAACCACTGGACCATGTGGTAGCCGGTCGTCGCGCAGTCGGCGGTGCTGTAGGAATCGATGTGCCTGAAGCCCCTGGTGCCGCGCGACCAGAACACCCCGTTCTCTGTGGGATAGCAGACCGAGGGGATCGCCCCGCCCTCGCCCGGAGCCAGTATGGCCAGGTTCTTCACCTCCAGAGCGCGGTGGCGCAGCTCCTGGTCGTTCCACCTGCCGGCGAACCAGTAGGCCCCGTAGGCGCTCCTCAGGTTGTTGAACCACGACTGGAGAAATATCTGCGGGGGGACCCTCGGCGACCAGCGGCGGGAGGCCCGCTCGAAGAGGCGCTCGGCCCGGGGATGTTCGCTCATGAACTCGATGCCCCTGCGGGCGCCCGCGAGCAGAGGCTCCTGGTACCTGAGGTACCGCTGGAGCCCGCGAAGACTCATGGTTCTTACACCGCGGCCGGAGAGGAAATGGATCCCGATAGCGCCGCCGCACGGCTGGCCCTCCAGGGTGAAAGTCCTGAAGAGGTCGCCCCTCTTGAACACCCTGTTCATCCCCTGCGACGCGTACCTCTCCCACCCGGCAGCCTGGGGCTCCCCGCGCCGGAATCGCCGGCGGCCGTACCTGTCCCACAAAAACGTGAGGATGTCGTGGGGACCCGTGCCGTCGCGGTCGGCGAACAGGTGGTAGGCGAGCACCAGAGTCCGGTCGCGCGCCACGGACGTCTCCGCCCGGAAATCGTTCACGAAGTACACGTGGCCCTTGACCCTGGCGCGCCCGATCCCGAAGCTCACGGTCGGGCTGAGGTTCTCCCCCGCCGCCTCCTGGTAATCGAGGTAGTACCTCGCGTCCGTCGCGGCATATGTCTCTTCCAGCAGGTCGAGGTCGGGGACCAGGGCGAAGAAGACGCCGTCCTTCCGAACCATCACCGTGGGCGACCTGAAGACGTGGTCGCCGATGACCATGTCCGACCTCGGCCTCAGGTGCGGCACGAAGCTGTAGTCAGGCGGAGAGGCCCTTTCTCCCCGGGCACAGACGAAATCGTACCTGTCGAACACCCGGTTCACCCCCGCGAGGTCCGACGCCCCGTCCTCCCGGGGTGTCGGCGACGGCGTCAGCCGGTGCACCACATGGACCGCCGGCAGGTCAGCTTCGATCTCGAGCCGGGTGGTGATGTCCAGGCCGCCCCGCCTGTCGAGCAAGGTGAGCGACGTGCCGTCCGGAGCCTCACGGATCTCGGGCGCCGAGGCGTCGGCTTCTTCCCCCCCGGAGATCAGCCTGGGGAACGCGGCGCCCTTGTGGGAGTAGCGAAGCTGCCTGGCGCCGAGCAGCGCGCAGCGTGACCACCCTCCCTCTCCGTCCGCCAGCAGCAACTCCAGGGTGGGGTGAACCCCCGGGCAGTTCACCTGGAGCCTGATGCCCCCGCTGCTTATCGCGCCCTCGGTCAAGCTGCCTCCCGTCCCCGTGCGCCGTCAGCCGGCGCCGCGGGCCTGCTGCGATTCGAACTTCGCCAACTGCACGGTGGTGCCGATCACTATCACGACGTCCCCGCTGCGGAGCTCGGTTTCCGGAGGCGGGTTGGGGTTGAACGCCTCCTCCCCCTGGCTCCTCACCGCCAGTACCGTCACCCCCGTCCGCTCTCTCAACCTTGAGTCCCGGATGGACATGCCGTCGAAGACCGACCCGCCGCTCACCATGATCTCGGCCAGCTGGTACTCGGGCACGTTCCCGGTGATTCCTATGTCGAGGAACTCGCAGAGACGTGGCTTGAGCATCAGGTTGGCCATGCGCCTGCCCGCGATGGTGTGGGGGGATATGACGCGGTCCGCTCCCACCATCTCCAGTTTCTTCTCCGACTCGGGGTGCTCGGACCTCGAGACCAGCAGCGCGTTGGGGTTCAACACCCTCGCGGTCAGGATGACGTAGAGGTTGTCCGCGTCCGAGCCCAGGGCGCTGACGAGGCCCACCGCGTGCTCCAGCCGCGCGTGCTCGAGGACGTGGTCCTCGGTCGCGCTCCCGTGTATGCAGAGATGGCCCTCCTCCAGGCACTCCTTGAACACGTCCTCGTCAGCCTCGACGACCACGAACTTCTTGCCCTGACCCGCGAGCTCGTCCGCGACGCTCCTGCCGACCCGACCGTACCCGCACACCACGTAGTGGCTCTCCAGGTTCGATATACGGTTCTCCATTTTTTTACGCCCCCAGAAGTCCCCGAGATACTCGCCAAGCACGAATTCGAAAAGGCCCGTAAGGAAGAAAAGCACCGCGCCCAGGCCGGTTATCACGATGAACACGGTGAAGTACTGGCCGCCGGGCCCGAGCCTTTCCACCTCCCTGAAGCCGACCGTGGTGATCGTTATCACGGTCATGTACACGGCCTCGGTGAAGGTCATGTCTTCGATCAACATATAACCGATCACGCCGATTACTATAACGGCACTGAGTATTATCAGCGCCAGGAAATGATGGCGGAAGCCGGCCGAAGCGTTCATGTTTCGCTTGAGCCTGTCCTTCATCTCAGCCTTTCTCCTCGAGAAGCGCAAGTACGTCGCCGCGTGACGGCATGGACGGCATCGCCCCCGGCGCCATCACGGCGCAGGCGCCGGCGGCGTTGGCGAAGGCCGCGGCCTCGGTTATGCCCTGCCCCTCGCAGAGGGCAACTGCCAGGCCCGCGGTGAAGGCGTCTCCCGCCCCGGTGGAGTCCACCGCCTCGACCGGCAGCGCGGGCAGGTGCTCCGCCGTCCGTTTCGTCACCACCAGGGCCCCGGACTCCCCCATCTTCACCACTACCGCCTCGACGCCGGCGTCCACCAGCTCGCGCGCGGAGTCCAGCGCGCACTCGACGCCGCCGGTTTCGCGCCCGGTCAGCGCGGCGAGCTCGCGTTCGTTGGGCGACACCACGTCAAACAATTTCGCCAGTTCCGGCCCGGCCCCTCTGGGAGGTCCCGCGTCGAGCACGGTCATGACGCCGGCAGCCCCGGCCCGGCGGGCGCCCTCGGAAACCACTTCCAGCGGGACCTCCAGCTGGAAGAGCGCGGCGCGGCACTCCCCGTAGCACCGCTCGAGCACGTCGAGGTCGTCGACGGTCATCGCCATGTTCGCGCCGGGGTCGACCACGATGGTGTTCATCCCGGTGCCCTCCTCGACCGCGATGAGGGCGGTCCCGGTGGCGCGGCCATCGACCGTCTTCACCAGCCCGGTGTCGATCCCCCACGACTCGAGCGCTTCGACGAGGAACTTCCCCGACGAATCCCTCCCCACGCAACCCAGGAGGCGCACTTCCCGGCCCATGCGGGCGGCCGCGAGCGCCTGGTTGCCGCCCTTCCCGCCCGGGACCATGGCGAAATCCCTGCCGTGCACGTTCTCACCCGGAAGCGGTATGCGCGGCACCGTAATGACCATGTCGAGGTTGAGGCTCCCGACGACCAGCACTCCTGACAATCCAGGCACCTCCGCAGCAGAATCGTACCACAGGGCGCGGCCCGGGATGACCCCGGTCCGCCGGTTTCCTGTACCATGGTGTCAGGGTCATGGTGACCGGGTCATGGTGACCGGGTCGGCCGGGCGGGCCGCGTGGGCCGGCGAACGAAGGAGGTCCAGTGCCCGAGCTCCCCGAGGTGGAGGTGAAGAGGAAGCTCATAGAGCGTACATGCGCGGGCAAGACCGTCACCGCGGTCGAGGCGCCCCCGTCCCGCGTCCTCCGGAACGTCACCCGGGCCTCCCTGCGCCGGGGCCTCGTGGGCAGGAAACTGGTGGCGGCCAGGCGCCGGGCGAAGTTCGTGCTGATCGAAGTCGGCGGAGGGTCGACCCTGCTGATCCACTTCGGCATGACCGGCGACGCGGTCTTCGTGGACGGCGCGCGGGAGTTCCCCCCCTACTGGAAGGCGCGTTTCGTCTTTGCAGACGGCGGCTCGATCTTCTACACGGACCCCCGGATGTTCGGGCGAATCGCCCTTTACCCGACCCTCGACCAGGGCGGGATACCCGACCTGGCCGGGTTAGGCCCGGAGCCCCTGGAACGCTCGTTCACCTTCGCCAGGTTCGGGGCGGCATTGAGGTCACGCAACACCACCGTGCACCAGGCCCTCATGGACCAGCGCCTGATCGCCGGGATCGGCAACATATACTCCGATGAAATCACCTGGCAGGCGCGGGTCCTGCCGTACCGGAAGACACTCGACCTCGACGACGGAGAACTCAGGCTCCTGTACGAGAAGATGAAGTGGACCCTGCGCCGGGCGGTAGCGCTGGACGCGGAACTCGACCGCCGGAAGGACATTTTCCTGATACCACACCGGGGAAAGGGCGGTCGCTGTCCAAACGGGCACCCGCTCGAGAGCCGTACAATCGGCGGCAGGACGAGCTGGTACTGCCCGGTGGAACAGGAGTGACCCGTCCGCCCCCTCAGACCTCCCGGCCCTCGTATTCAGCCGCCATGAACGGTACTATCCTGGGGCCGCCGACCATGTGAGACATGAGGTAGACGGCGGCGGCCCGCTCCACTATCTCGGCGTGGAGCAGCGCGTCACGTATCTTGGCGCCTACCGCCACCACGCCATGGTGCGCAAGCAGGCAGGCGTTCCTGTAGCCGAGCGCCTCCACCGCTCTGCCGGCAAGCTCAGTGCTGCCGGGCGGGGCGTAGGCGGCCAGCTCGACGGCCCCGAGCAACTGGAACACCTGTTCCTCGAGTATCGGAGGGATGCTCTTGCCCGCAACGGCGACCGCGGTGGCCATCTGCTGGTGGGTATGGACAATGCCCCCGACCTCCGGGCGCGCCTTGTAGATGGCCAGGTGCATCGATATCTCGATCGAAGGCTTGTAACGTCCTTCAACCATATCGCCGGCCAGGTCGAGCACGCACATGTCCTCCTGGAGGAGCAGGTCGTATTCGATGGATGTCGGCGTGATGACCACGAGGTCGGAATCCGCGACCCTGACGGAACAGTTGCCCGACGAGCCCGCGACCAATCCCCTGCGGGCCATCTCCTGGCCGGTGCGCAGGACTTCCTTCATAGCCTCGAGAACCAGCGGGTCCATGTGAACTCCCTTCGAGCCCCGACCGGGCGGGTTTTCACCGGGACCCGGCGAAGCCGCCGTGACGTCAAGATTCCAGCGGGCAAATGTCGCTGAGGCGCACATAATGTTACCACAACCGCCCGCGTGTCCCCCGGGGCCCGGAGGCGTGCTGTCGGGGTCCGGCGGCCCGGAAAAACCGGCAGTCGGATGGAGACGGCAGGAGAGGCCGGGGCCCGCCGTCCCCGGCCTCGAGAAGCTTCTTCGGGCCCTCTACTCGCCCAGGTTCTTGCCCGTCTTGACAGCCTGGGCGTCCGCGTACGCCCTGACGGCCACTTCCTGGAGCTTCTGAAGCTCGTTGATCTCCTCGGCGTTGAGCACGCCCTTTATCGCCGCGGTGTCGCCCGAGGCCAGGAGTGGCTTGAGCTGCTCGATGACCTTCTGGCCCCTCTCCAGGGCCTCGGTGCTCGCCTCGATTGCCCTGATCATCGCGTTCGCGTACCCGGAGTATTCCGGAACGCCGCTGAGCCCCGCCAGCTTCTCGTAACCGGCCTTCACCGCCGGCATCTTCGACAGCGCCTCCTTGATGGAAGCGGCCGCCTCGTCCAGCATCTGCGGGGTGAGCAAGCCGTAGTTGCCCATTACCGCTCCCCCGAGCACGCCGGTGAGCGTTCCCTGGAGGGCGTCCATCTCTTTCTTCAGTTTGTCATAAGCGGCGTCGGCTTCCTTCATGTACGTCTTCGCCTGACCGGTGTTGCCCCCGCAGCCGACGACGCCCGATGCCGCGACCCCGAGCAACAGGATGATAAACATAACGAGCGCTTTTCTCATGTCCGCCCTCCCTTTCGCGGGACCTCGCCGTTTCAAGGTCTTTCCCCGTCTTCGCAGTCCGGCCGACCGCCGGCTGTTGAATATATTCGACGACCCCGAATGCATCCCCTGTCGCGGAACCCGTCCCGGTCCCCCGCGCAACTCTAACGCGAACGCGCAGCTCCGCGCTCGTTTCGATCCCGTTGGGCTCCTCCTTGTCCAGGCGAGCGGGAACGCGCATAATCTATTGTCTGAAGGGAGGGCGCATGGTCAAGAAGGAGTTCCCCGGAGTCGTCGAGGTGGTCGTCGAGGTTCCCAAGGGGAGCCGGAACAAGTACGAGATGGACCACGACAGCGGACGCATCAAGCTGAACAGGGTCCTCTACAGCTCCGTGCACTACCCGGCCGACTACGGCTACATCGACGGTACGCTCGCCGAGGACGGCGACGAGGTGGACATCCTGGTGCTCATCGAGGAACCTACGTTCTCGGGGTGCCTGATCGACGCCAGACCGGTGGGGATGCTCCAGATGCGCGACGAGAAAGGCCCCGACAACAAGGTGCTGGGCGTACCGATAGACGACCCGCGCTGGAGACACCTGAAGGACATCCACGAAGTCCCCCCGCACCTCCTGAACGAGATCGAGAACTTCTTCCTCACCTACAAGCGGCTGGAGGCGAAGGTGGTCACCAGCGAGGGGTGGTCCGACGCGTCCAGCACCAGGTCTTACCTGGACTCGACGGTAGTCTGAGGGCCCGCCGCCCGGGGCGCCCCGCCGATTTTTCCGGCCGGGCCCCGCCGGCCGGGCGCCTGGCGCGCTCCCGCTTTACAGCGGGAGACGTTCTGGTACAATACGCACCTGACAATCGAGGACAGCTCCGGAACGGTATGCAAACAAGGCGCCCGCGGGCGGGCGGCACCCAGCCGTAAGGCTGGGTTTTTCAGTATGACGGGGGGGAGATGGCCGGGAAGAAAGTACTGATGGTGGACAACTACGATTCGTTCACCTACAACCTGGTGCAGTTCCTGGGCATGCTGGGGGCCGACCTGGTGGTGGTGCGCAACGACAGGCTGAGCCCGGGTGACGTGGAGCGCACGGCCCCCGACGCCATTGTGATATCGCCGGGGCCCCGAACGCCCGCCGAGGCGGGGGTCAGCAAGGACCTGCTGCTCGAGTGGGGGCCCCGCGTGAAGACACTCGGCGTCTGCCTGGGGCACCAGTGCATCGGCGAAGCCTTCGGCGCGACGGTCGTCAGGGCGAAGCAGGTGATGCACGGCAAGACATCCCCGGTCGAGCACGACGGCAAGGGCGTTTTCAGGGGAGTCCCCTCGCCGTTCCCGGCGGCCCGGTACCATTCACTGGTGGTCGACCCCGCCTCGGTGCCGGACTGCCTGGAGGTCACCGGCTGGACCGGGGACGGGGTGGTCATGGGGCTGCGCCACCGGGAGCATCCCATCGAGGGCATACAATTTCACCCCGAATCGTTCATGACCGGACCGGGCATGAAGATTCTGGAGAACTTCCTGGAGGGACCATGAGGCTCGAGAAGCGACTCCTCAGACAGCCGCCCGAAGAGCTCGAGGTTACTTCGGTTGATATCGAAGACGATCGCGACATGACCGGCATTTTCGACGAGGTCAGCGCGTCGCCGCATTCGTTCTTCCTCGACTCGAGCCTGACCATGAAGGAGTACGGGGAACACTCCTTCATCGGTTTCGACCCTTACCTGGTGCTCGAGACCAGGGGCCGCGCCGCGGATTTCACCGCCCGCAACGGGGAGAAGATGCACGTCGATGACCTGGATCCTTTCGAAGCCCTGAGGATGGCCGCCTCCGCCACCAGGGTAACCAGGGACCCCTCCGACGGACTCCCGCCTTTCATCGGGGGCGGTATCGGCTACCTGGCCTACGAACTCGGCCGCTCCATCGAAGACCTGCCCGGGTCCGCGGTGGACGACCTGGAACTCCCCCAGCTGGCCTTCGCGTTCTTCGACACGGTCGTCGCCCTGGAACACTCAACGGGCAGGAAGCGGCTTGTCGTCTGCTCCAGGAAGGACTCTGGCGGTTCCGGGGCGATCGAGCGCGCGATGTCGAGGATCGCGCCGGGCGCCGGCCTCGAAGCCGGCGAGGGCGCGGTGCCGCCTCAGGCATCCGCCGACGGAGGGCTTCGGTTCGAGTGCGGGTTCACGCCTGATGAATACATACGCGCGGTGAAAAAGGTCCAGGAGTACATCCTCGCAGGTGACATCTACCAGGCGAACCTGTCCCAGCGCTTCGACGCGCCGCTTCTCGAACCGGCGTGGTCACTCTACCGCAGGCTCCGCAGGCTCAACGCCGCGCCGTTCAGCGCTTACCTGAACTTCGGCGACTTCGCGGTGGCGTCATCCTCACCGGAGCGCTTCCTGAAGGTCGAGGGCGGCACCGTTCAGACCCGCCCGATAAAAGGGACCAGCCGGCGCTACGCCGACGCCACCGAAGACGAACGGAGCCGGCAGGGTCTGCTGGATAGCGAGAAGGACCGTGCCGAGCTCTCCATGATAGTGGACCTCGAGCGAAACGACCTGGGTAGGGTGTGCCGCTACGGCTCGGTCAGGGTGGACGAGCACGCCGTTCTCGAGTCGTACGCCACGGTCCACCATCTGGTCTCTACGGTCAGCGGGGAGCTCCACGAAGACAGGGACCTGATCGACCTGCTCCGGGCCACCTTCCCCGGAGGGTCGATAACCGGCGCGCCGAAGATCCGATCCATGGAGATAATCGACGAACTCGAGCCTACGGCGAGGAGCGTCTACACCGGGGCGATCGGTTACCTCGGGGCCGACGGCGGACACGACCTGAACGTGGCGATAAGGACCATGATAATCAGGGGAGGCCGCGTCCACTTCCAGGTGGGAGGAGGGATCGTCGCCGACAGCGTGCCCGAAGCGGAGTTCCAGGAGACGCTGGACAAGGGGAAGGCCATGTT
The DNA here is from genome assembly GCA_964512645.1 of uncultured Acidimicrobiales bacterium. Lineage (GTDB taxonomy): Bacteria > Actinomycetota > Geothermincolia > Fen-727 > Anoxymicrobiaceae > CAZEJS01. The sequence continues at coordinate 7,080 of CAZEJS010000027.1, read as the reverse complement.
CGACGCGGTCACCGGCGGGATGGCCGCCTCCTTTCCAGGCCCCGGCGAGCGGGCGGACGGGTGAGGCTGATGCCCGAAGAACACGCGTACCTGAACGGCGAGCTGGTGCCGCTGTCACTCGCGCTGATACCCGTGACGGACCGCGCGGTGATGTATGGAGACTCGGCGTTCGAGACTCTGCGGACCTACTCGGGCGCTCCGTTCCGGCTCGCCCGGCACATGGAGCGGCTGGAGAGCACCTGCGGGATGCTCCGCATGAGGCTGCCCGCCGAGCCCGCCGAGATAGAGCGCGGGGTGCTGGCGCTGCTGTCGAAGAACGCCCTCACGGACCGCGACGCTTACGTCCGGGTTACCGTGACCGGTGGCCCGTCGAACGGCCCCGGGGGCCTCGAGCGCACCGGCCGCGAGGGCCTTTTCATCCTGGCCCGTGGGATCGAGCCGGCCGGCGTCGCGCCGCCGCAGGAGGGGGTGGAGCTCGCCGTCAGCGGCATCAGGCGCAACCCCACCTCCCCCCTGTCGGGCATCAAGTCGGGCAACACCCTGGAATCGCTCTCCGCCTTCCAGGACGCGCGCGACCGCGGCTGTGACGACGCCGTGATGCTCACCACCGCGGGCAACCTGGCCGAAGCCTCCTTCTCGAACCTCTTCATGGTGAAGCGGGAAGAGCTCCTGACCCCGGACATGGGGTGCGGGTTCCTTCCGGGTATAACCAGGGAAGCGGTGATCGAGTGCGCGCTCGACGGGGGGGTGCCGGTGAGGGAAGTGACCGAGGGCCTCCAGACCCTGATGGACAGCGACGAGGCTTTCCTGACCAGCAGCATCAAGGAGATAACCCCGGTGCGCAGAGTGGGCACCAGGGAGCTTGCGCCCTGCCCGGGGCCGGTGACCCGGCGCCTGCGCCGGAGTTTCCGGGAGCTGGTCGCCCGCGAGACCGGGCGGCGCCAGGCGTAACGGATGCCCTACAGGTCGAGGGAGTAGATGTAACCCGTCACGTCCCGCCCCGGAAGCGAATAGTGGTACGCGCTCATGTCGAACTCCCTGACGCGCCTGAAACCGTACCTCTCGTAGAAATCCCATGCAAGCTGGGAGTCTGTACAGACCGTCGAGCGCCTGTATCCCCGCCTGCGGGAATCGGCGACCCAGGCGTCCATCATCACCCTCCCTATCCCTCCCCTCCATTCGGCCTGGGAGGTCAGCAACAGCGTCTCGGTCGACCGCGTCATGGGATGCAGGTACTCGAACGGGGCGTACCCCAGGATGACCCTCCTGAAACAGGCGCGGGCGAACGGCTGCGCGTCACCCCTGCGGGCACCCGCCAGCCAGCGCCATCCAAGTCCCGCGGCCAGGCCCGCGGCACGGAGAAGGGGGCCCGGCTCGAAGAGGAGGCCCCCGACCAGTATTCCCCTTGCTTCCCCTTCGGCCTCCGCCACGTAACTGCGCGCACCCATCCGGTGGAACGTGAGGATGATGTCGTCCACCATGCCGTCGGCGTGTTCGATGATCGGCCAGAGTATGTGGTGGAAGCCCCCCTGGAACGCCTTGCGTACGCCGTCCATGTCCCTTGCGGGCTCGAACGGCCTGACCAGGTATATGTTCGTTGCGCTCAATGGCCCCCTCCATGCATCGCCGAGGCCGATCTCGAGAGTATACACGTTCCCGCCGCCCGGTGGGATCCAGCTGCCGCTGGCGCGCGTCGCGGGAAGGCGCCGCCCGTCCGGAGTCGAATTCTACCGGCGTAGGAATCCGGGAGGAGGGCGCCATGCAATCGAGGTCGGCGACAGACCCGCGGCGGTTCGCGATAGTGCGCCTCCGGGTCGCGGCGTGCCTGGCGGCACTGCTCCTGGCGCCCGCGGCCGCTTCGTGCGGGAAGGCTCCCCCGGGGCGCCCGGCCGGCGGAGCGGAAAAGCTTTCGGGGCTGTGCTTCAGCCCCTACGTCCGGGGGAGCCCCGCGGGAGACGACACCATCGGCCGCGGAACGATCGCCCGGCTCCTCGAGGTCATCGCCCCTCACACGCGAGGCATCAGGACGTTCACATCGCTCGGCTCCGGGCTCGAGTCCGCCCGTCTGGCCCGGAAGGCGGGCCTGGTGGTGGCCGCCGGGTGCAATATCGAATCCGACGCCGGCGCCAACGAGGCACAGGTGGAAGGGCTGATGGACCTGTGCCGCTCCGGCTACGCCGATCTCGCGGTTGTGGGCGAAGAAACGCTGTACTTCGGGTTCGCCGACGAGGCTGCGCTGCTGGGGTACATGCGCCGCCTGAAGACGACGGGCGTTAAAGTCACCACCAGCGAGACCTGGGGCGAGCTCATCGGCCACCCGGCCGTGATCGCCGAGTGCGACGTTCTGCTCGCGAACATGTTTCCCTACTGGGAAAAAGTGCCCGTATCGAAGGCCGTGGAGTACCTGGACTCGTGCTACCGCAAGCTCCGGAATAAATCCCGGGGCAAGAAGATCGTCGTCGAGACCGGCTGGCCTACCGCGGGGGAGACCAGGGGCGAGGCGGTCGCCGGCCCGGAGAACGCCCGCGCGTTCCTGGAGGGATTCAGGTCCTGGGCCCGCGCGAACGGTGTCGAGTACTACTACTTCGAAGCGTTCGACGAGCCCTGGAAAGCCAGGAGCGAAGGCGCGGTCGGCGCCCACTGGGGCATCTGGCGGAGCGACGGCAGGCTCAAGCCCTATCTGCGGGGACGGTGAAGAAGAAGCCCGCGCTCTCGAGCGCGGGCTTCCGGCTAACGCTGTGGCATCTGCCCCCTAAAGGTCTTCCTCCGGGTTGCTCTTGTAAGCCTCGGGGGCCTTGTAAGGCCAGAACGGGAGGATCGCCTTGCCGTATATCTCCTCCAGGTTCTCCGCCATAGCCAGGTAGAGGGCCGCCGCGCCGGTGAAGATGCCGACGATGCCGGCCGCTTTCACGACGCCCGTCGAACCCCAGCCGATGCCGATGGCAAGCATGAAGAAGAGGACTGTCAGGGTGACGAAGACAAACTGCAGGACACGGTTGATCCTGAACGTGCCGATTGTCATGAACAGGGTGAAGACGCCCCAGAGGCACAGGAACCAGGCCAGGCCCCTCGCGGAGGGCTCGTACACCAGGGCCGCGGCGAGCGGCTTGTTGGCGAATACGTGGCCCTTGTAAATGACCGCGAACACCAGGGCGATCCAGAACGTGCCGTAGGCAAGGAACGCGGTGGTCGCGAAGGTGTTGCCCTTCCTGAACTCCATGATGCCGGCTATGACCTGGGCGAGACCGCCCACGAATATGCCGAGCCCGAAGATGGTCGTGTCCATCTTGAACAGGCCCGCGTTGTGCAGGTTGAGCAGAAGCGTGGTCAGACCGAAGCACGTCAGCCCCAGTACGGCGGGATTCGCCAGCTTGATGTCGTCTTTCATACCGTCTTCCCTCCTAGGAACGTCGTCAACACACTGTCGATGCGCCGGGCGGCCGTCTATTTGGCCGTAAGCTCCTTGGAGCCCGCGATCAGCTGGTCGACTACCGCTGGCTCGGCCAGGGTGCTCGTGTCGCCCAGTGAATCGGTAGTGCCCTCGGCGATCTTCCTCAGGATCCTTCTCATGATCTTTCCGCTGCGGGTCTTGGGCAGCGCCGGCGTGAGCTGGATGACGTCGGGGGTGGCGATAGGCCCGATCTCCTTCCTGACGTGCTGGACCAGCTCCTTGCGTATTGCATCCTCCTCCCTGTTCTCGTATTCGCTCAAGAGCGTGACGTAGGCGTAGATGCCCTGACCCTTGATGTCGTGTGGCATGCCCACGACCGCGGCCTCGGAAACGTACTCGTGGCTGACAAGGGCGCTCTCGACCTCCGCGGTCCCGATGCGGTGCCCGGAGACGTTGATAACGTCGTCTATGCGGCCCTGCAGCCAGTAGAAGCCGTCCTCGTCAATCCTGCACCCGTCACCGGAGAGGTACACGCCGGGGAACATGGAGTAGTAGGTCTTGACGAAGAGCTCGTGGTTCTCGTAGATGGTCCTCATCATTCCCGGCCAGGGCCGGCGTATGCAGAGGAAGCCGCTCTCGCCCCTGTCCGCCTCGGTGCCGTCCTGCCTGAGGATGACGGGGTCCACCCCGGGGAACGGGAAGCTCGCGGATCCGGGCCTCATCGGGGTCGCGCCCGCCAGTGGGGTTATCAGGATGCCGCCGGTCTCGGTCTGCCACCAGGTGTCGCAGATGGGGCACCTGCCCTTGCCTATCTTCTCGTAGTACCAGAGCCAGACGTCCGGGTTGATCGGTTCGCCGACCGTTCCCAGGATGCGCAGCGAGGAGAGGTCGCAGGTCTCGGTCCATTCGTCGCCGAGCCTCATCAGCGACCTGATGACGGTAGGGGCGGTGTAGAAGACGGTGACCTTGTTCTGCTCGCAGACTTTCCAGAACCTGTCCGGGTCCGGGTAGGTGGGCACCCCTTCGAACATGACCTCCGTCGCGCCGATACAGAGGGGCCCGTAGACGATGTAGCTGTGGCCGGTGACCCACCCGATGTCGGCGGTGCACCACCAGATATCGTCGTCGTGGATGTCGAAGATCCACTTCAGCGACAGCGAGGCGTGCAGGAGGTAGCCCGCGGTGGTATGCAGCACGCCCTTGGGCTTGCCGGTCGAGCCGCTGGTGTAGAGGATGAACAACGGGTCCTCGGAGTCCATCGGCTCCGGTTCGCAGGTGGCGCTGATGTCGTCCGCGGCCATCTCCTCGTGCCACCAGCAGTCGCGGCCTTCCTTCATCTCCACCTCGACCCCGGCACGGTTGACCACGATCATGGTTTTAACGGCAGGGCACTCCTCGAGGGCCCAGTCCGCGTTCTTCTTCAGCGGGATGGTCTTGCCGCTCCGGTAGGACGCGTCGGACGCGATGAGGGTACGGCAGTCGCTGTCGAGTATCCTGTCCCGCAGGGCGTCGGAGCTGAACCCCCCGAAGACCACGCTGTGGATGGCGCCGATCCTCGCGCAGGCGAGCATGGCGATTGGCAGTTCGGGGATCATCGGCAGGTAGATGCACACCCTGTCGCCCTTCTTGACGCCGTGCTTCTTGAGGACGTTCGCGAAACGGCAGACGTCGTCCAGAATCTCCTTGTAGGTGAGCTTCCTTCCCTGCCCCGGCTCGTCGGGCTCGAAGATGATGGCCACCCTGTCGCCCTTGCCCGCGTTCACGTGCCGGTCCAGGCAGTTGTACGATACGTTGAGCTTTCCACCGCCGAACCAGCTGAGTTCGTGCTTCGCCGAGTCGAACTCGTAGACGGTGTCCCATTTCTTGATCCAGTCGAGCGTCTCCGCCTGCTCGCCCCAGAAGTTGTCCACGTCGTTGATGGACCTGTCGTAGATGCCCTTGTACTCCTCGAAGCTCTTGATCCAGGCGTTCTTGCTGAGCTCCTCGGGAGGATAGATGGTCTGCGGTTCTACCTTCTCCTCGTCTGCCCCGGCCATGCTCGATCTCCTTTCATGACGATCCTGTCCCTGTTTTCGCACAGACGTGACCGTTGCTGGTGCGCCTTTCACGTCAGTGATGTTGCTCCCGGCACGACCGCCGATGTCCGCCAGCGGCCGCCTGTATGTGAACGCTGATAGTCGTATTCAGGCGTTAAAACCAGGTCCGGAATTGAGCCATCATTCGAGCTGGAGCGCTCGACCCCGACCAAATCGGGAAGTATATAGGAATGAGCAAGACTATGCAATCACGACCCCCCCCGTAACCCGAACAGGAGCGTCGTTCGCTATCCAAATTTATCCCATATTTCCCAGTAAATAACGGAAGGGACCATCCCTTGTATTGCTTAAATATGCAGTGTGATGCGGAATAACGGCGTTCTTGAGCACCAGGGAGATGAAACCCTGTGGGTGAAAGCGAAAACGACGCTTTGAAGCTTCATTTCGGCGGCCATCTAAGGCTCCAGTTCAAGGGCGCGAAGGTGACAACCGATGCAGGTCTTCTGGCGGTTCGAGAGTTAGACGAAGCACTCCAACTGACCGCTGAAGCGGGCGAGTTGTTGAAAGACAGCAGGACCGGCAAGAACACCACACATGACCTGTCGGGCCTGCTTCGTCAATCCGTTTATTCGAGACTCGCCGGATACGAGGACGTGAACGACCAGCAGAATCTCACGAGAGACCCGGCCATGCGAGCCGTAATCGGCAGGAATGCCCTGGAGAAGAACGCCGCCAGTCAAAACACCGTGTCCCGCTTCGAGACTGAGATGCTGGCCACCGATGAGAATGTCGCCGCTCTTTCTTCCATCAACGGCTCCTGGGTATCGAAGGCAGTCAAGCGCACTAACACCAAGAAGATCATCCTCGACATGGATTCCTCAGAATCTCCGGTCCATGGCAACCAGGAGGGCTCAGCCTACAACGGCCACTTTGGCTCGACCTGTTATCGCCCACTCTTCATCTTCAACCAGGCGGGCGACTGCGAGGCGGCTACCCTTCGTCCAGGAAACGTGCACTCGGCCAAGGGCCGGCGCGAACTGCTGGAGCCAGTGGTTGACAAATACGCCGACACCGGCAAGAAACTTTGCTTCTGAGGTGACGCCGCATTCGCTTCCCCTGACATCTACGAGTTCCCGGAGGAGAGAGGAATCCTCTGCGCCATAAGGCTCAAGGCCAACAACAATCTCTACGCCGAGATCGAACACCTGATGACGAGACCCGTCGGGCGGCCGCCCAAGAAACCGAGAATCTTCTACCACTCGTTTTCTTATCGGGCGGCATCATGGACGAAGTCCAGAAGGGTGGTCGTGATTTGGTAATCGACCTTTAAACATGATAGGAGTGTTCAGCGACAATTGTATCTGAGGGTCCTGGTGACATAGACGCTAAACTATTTGGGGCAGGTGTCTCACTGATGTTGGCACAGAGGGGGGGAGATGGTTATGTCCAGACGTAAACTGGCCAGAAACACTATCTTGATTTGCCTGCTCATTGTACTCACGGTCGTAATGACGAGTGGTGCCGCCTTGGCCCAGCAGTGGGGAGGTGGCGGAAGGATAACGCGTTGGGTTGTCGGATATGACAACTCGGCCATCGGCAGTTGTGCCCACAAGCCGCTGTAATTTTCCTCTCTCCAAGACAAGGTTCAGGTCA
>CAZEJS010000026.1:0-42799 GCA_964512645.1 uncultured Acidimicrobiales bacterium | reverse complement strand
CTTCTTCGCGGCAGCCTTCTTCTTCGCGGGCGCCTTCTTCGCAGCCTTCTTCTTGGCCGGAGCCTTCTTCGCGGGCGCCTTCTTGGCAGCAGCCTTCTTCTTGGCCGGAGCCTTCTTGGCCGGCTTCTTCGCGGCCTTCTTCTTCGCGGGCGCCTTCTTCTTCAACGGCTTCTTCGCTGCCATCTCCTACCTCCTATCTCCCAGACCCGGCCTTTGCCGAAGCCTTGCCGACGAACTCTCTGATCGCCTGAGCCGCCCTATCAGCCGCGCCGCCGGCCCGAGCCACCCTGTCGGTGACGTCCGTGGTCCGCGAGCGGGCGCCGGCTGTGTAGATCCCCGGGACGTTAGTGTCCATCGGGGCGGGAAGGTCGCCGCCAACCCATGCAGAAATCGCATTAGTCCATCTCCGCCCGCCGCCTGATACGCGAACACAGGCAGGGAGCTCCCGAGCGGTTGAGAACACGGCCATGCAGACCGCCACCTTCTTCGCGCATCCGCTGTCCGTATCGTCGTACCAGACGTAGAGGTTGTTAGTGATGGGATCCTCCGTGCCCCCGCCGGGTCGTGCTCTGCCGCAAATAGTCCCCTGCTCGACGACGCCCCTCTCGATATAATCGCCAAAGCCTTTGCCGTACGCCCTGAGGTCAGTATCTTTGATGCACCGCGCAATACGCAAGAGGGCGCTTCTGCCTACGATTCCACAAGATCCGTTTCAACGCGATTCAAATATCGCACCGGCCCCGGCCGCGTTGACAGAAGACACCAGGACCGGCGTGCCCCGGCCGCTCAGGTCGCCCCGCACTCCTTGAGGCTTTTCTCCATTGCTTCGACCATCTTCTTGCGCCGCTGGACTTCCTCTATCTTCCGCTCGATCGAGTCCATCTCCGGGTCGAACACGCAGGCCCCGAATTCGCAGCTGATACCCATCTGTTCTTCGAGCTTCTCGGCGAGAGACCTGATCTGCTCGTCGAGCGTGTCAATCTGCTTCTGGAGATACTCCTCTTGCTCGTTGGCCATTCGCGCAACCTCCTTCGTTACCATGCATGGAACAGGGTTAGAATAGCAAAGTCAATAACGCCTGTGCAAAAGGCGGCCGCGTTCGCCCGGCGGCCTCGCGCCGAAAAAGACCCGGGGGCGTCCCGAACGGCCTCGCGCAAGGCGCACCAGCCGGCGCCGGTCGAGCTTCAAGCCAGGCCGTATTTCTCGATGTTGGCGTCGGCCACGGCCTGGACCTCCGCGATGTGTTCGACCCCGCCGGGAGACCTGAAGAGGTGGGCGAACCTCTTCTGCGTTCTCAGGTACTCCTCTACGCCCACCCGCTCGGACTCCTTGATCTTCCTGACTCGCGCGACCTGTCCGTTCTCCATCTCGAAGAGCGGGTAGAGCCCGCTGTTGACCGCGAACCTGGCGACCTTCACGCCCATGTTGCTCTCGATTCCCCAGCCGGGAACGCAGGCGCAGTGTATCTGCACGTAAGTCGGCCCTTCAAAGGTGAGCGCCTTCTTTATCTTCCGCTGTATATCTACCGGGTATGCCATCGACGTCGTGGCGATGTAGGCCGCGCCGTGCGCGGCGACGATTGACGGCAGGTCTTTCTTGCGTGTCGAGTTGCCCCAGGACAGCCTGCCGACGGGGCTGGTCGTGGTGAGCGCCTTCGCGGGGGTAAGCCCTGAACGCTGGAAACCTGTGTTGGAATAGACCTCCGTGTCGTAACAGACGTAGAGGATGTCGTGCCCGCGCTCGAGCATACCCGACAGCGCGCCCATCCCAATGTCGGCGGTAGCCCCGTCCCCGGCCTGGGCGATGACCCTGGCTTCGCCGGCGCGCCCCAGCGCCTTCAGCGCCACCTCGATTCCCGACGCCACGCTGGCCGAGTTTTCGAACAGGGAGTGTATCCACGGGACCTGCCAGGACGAGCGTGGATACCTCGTCGTGAACACCTCCAGGCACCCCGTCGCGCTGGTGAAGATGACGTCCGGCCCCGCCGCCTGTGCCACGGTCCGGGCCGCGAGGGCTTCGCCGCAACCGGCGCAGGCGGTGTGCCCGTAAGCGAGGAGCCGGGATTCGACCTCTTCCACGGACATCAGCCATCGCCCTCCGTGTCATGCGCTTTCCAGAGTACCTCGTGGTCAACTCCCGGTATCTCGACCCTGCAGGTGTCGTCTTCGACGAGGCCCAGCGCAATCCCGCGGATGTCCGCCTTGCGGACGTCACGGCCACCGAGGCCGACCACGAAGCTGGAGATGTTCGGGGTGTGGGCGTCCCCGCAGAACGCCGAGCGGATCTCCGAACAGAGTATGCCCTCGAGCCCCAGGGAAATGTCTTTCTCGACGACGCCCACGGCCCTCGCCCCGCACAGCGCGTCGTGCAGCTCGGCCCTGGGGAACGGGCGGACGCTTCTGACCTTGACGATGCCCACCGGGTGGCCCTCCTCGCGCAACTCGTCCACCACGTCCTTCATGGTCCCCAGGAGAGACCCCATGGACACCAGCAGGACCTCGGCGTCTCCCGCCCGATACACGTCGAGCATGCCCCCCTGCCTGCGCCCGAACGCGTCCTCGAACCGCCGCGCGTGGCGCTCGATGACCTCCGAGGCCCTCTCCATCTGCCTGTGAAGGAGGAGCCTGATCTCCATGTAGGCGTCTGGCCCGGCCATCGACCCGAGGGTTATCGGGTCCCTGGGGGTCAGGTAGAACCGGGGCCGGAACGCCGGGAGCCAGGCGTCGACGTCTCCAGCCTCCATCATGTCGACGGGCTCGGTCGCGTGTGTCAGGATGAAGCCGTCCATGCATACCATCACTGGGATGTTGATCTCCTCCGCTATCGCGAAAGCCTGCACGTGCAGGTCGCACGCCTCCTGCACGTCCTCGGCGTAGAGCTGGATCCAGCCGCAGTCCCGGAGCGACATGGAGTCCTGCTGGTCGTTCCATATGTTTATTGGGCCCGAGACCGCCCGGTTGGCCGCGGTCATGACAACCGGCAGCCTCATGCCGGCGATGTTGAACATAACCTCGGTCATCAGCAGGAGCCCCTGGCTCGAAGTCGCGGTGTAAGCTCGGGCCCCGGTTGCGGAAGCGCCAAGAACAACCGACGCGGCCGTGAACTCGCTGTCCGCGAGGACGTAGCCCGCGTCGAGGCGCCCGTCGGCGATGATCCGGGCGAGGCCCTCGACAATGTGGGTCTGGGGGGTGATGGGATAGGCGCAGACGACCTTCGGCCGGCAGAGCGCCACTGTCTCCGCGACCGCGAGTGAGCCCTCAAGCATGCGGAGCATCGCCCGGCTCCTTTCCATCGTCCTCAGCCCCGCCCCGCGCTTCCCCCGCTCCGGCGCCCGCGGCGGCGGAGTCGATGGGGCCGGGGTGCCCCTCGCCGGCGTGCGTGCCCACAGCGCGCCGCGGCTCCTCCTCCAGCTCCATCACGATGTCGTCGACAGGGCACATCTCCGCGCAGATCCCGCAGCCCTTGCAGGCGTCCAGGTCAACGTCGTACTTTTTCTTGTCGATGCGATAGACGGCGCCGTCCGGGCAGCAGAGCTCGCAGGAGCGGCAGCCGATGCAGTCCTTCTGGAGGAACCCGGGGCGGTAAATGCGCCAGCCGGTCATCTTCTGGTCCCGGGAGGAGCCGGGCTGGACGACCACGCCGAAGCTGTTCTTCATCCCGCCACCGCCCCGGTGAGCTCGTACGCCCTGCGCATGGCGACGATCTCCTTCTCTCCCAGCTTTCCGGGATAGCGGTCGCGCACGCTCTTCTCCAGCGCCTCGAGATGTATCCGGCCGGAGGCCGCCGCGAAAGTCCCAACCATGATGGTGTTGATGATTGGTTTGCCCACCACCTCGAGCGCCAGCGTTGTCGCGGGGACGGTAACCACCCGGAACCTCCCGGGGATGTCGAAATCCTCCGGGGGCTGCCCGCTGTTGATGACCACCAGCCCGCCGTCCTTGAGGCCGTCGAGGAGGTCGTTCCCGGCGAACAGGCTCGCGTCCTGCACGATCACGTGGTCGGGCTCGTAGACCTGGCTCCGGAGGCGCACGGGCCTGTCGCTTATGCGCACGTATGCCGTGACCGGGGCGCCGTGCCTTTCCGAGCCGAACATCGGGAAAGCCTGCGCGTACAGTCCGTCGGTGAAGGCGGCCTCGGCGAGGAACTCGCTCGCCGTCACGTTGCCCTGTCCGCCTCTTCCGTGGATCCGGATCTCCTCTATCAGGCCTGTCACCGCCCTTGCTCCGCGCGCACCCGTCCCGGTCCGTCGCATCCGCCGGCAACGCCTTCATTCCACGTCCGGCCGCGCTCTCCTCCAGGGGTGCGCACGGGGCGGAGCGCGTACTGTTCCCCGGGCCCGAAGGGCCTCCTCGTCTACCGGGGCAAGGTGAAGGTGAAGATGGTGCCGCCGCCGTCGCGCGGCCGGAAGGAGATGGTCCCGCCGTGGGCTTCAACAATCTGGCGGGCCAGGTAAAGCCCCAGCCCCAGGCCGATGCTGTGGTGGTGGACGACGTCCTCGACCTGGTAGAAGCGCTCGAAGACCCTGTCGCCTTTCTCCGGGGGGATGCCGACGCCGCGGTCCGCGACGGACACCTCGACCATCTCGCCGGCGATCCTGGCATTGATGGTTATCTCCCGCCCGCCCCCGGAGAACTTCACGGCGTTGTCGACGAGCATGTCGATGAGGCGCTTCACCTTGAAGGGGTCGGCCGTCACGCGCCCGGCGCCGTCGTCGATCGAAACCGAGACCGGGTTCGGCACTCCCAGGCCTGCGAGGTCCTCTACCGCGCCGCCGATAAGCGGCCCGAGGTCGCACGGCCTCATGTGGAACGTGTACCTGCCCTGCTCGACCAGGGAGGCCTCCAGCAGCTCGTCCACGTAGGCTGTAAGACGGTCCACGGACACGTCGAGGGCGCGGAGGACCTCGGGAAGCGCGTCCGGCTCCATGCGCTCGAGGTAGCCCTGCAACATCGTCGCGTAGCCCTTGACCACGCTGATGGGATGGCGAAGTTCGTGGGACGCGACCGTCAGGAAGTCGGCCAGGGCCTCGGCCCTCTGCTCGAGCTCCGCCTCGGCCTCGCGCCTGACCGCCACCTCCTCGCGAAGTTGCGCGTTGGCACTCTCCAGCTCGGTGGTGCGCTCCTCGACCAACTGCTCGAGGCGTTGCCGGTAACGGTCGAGTTCCCTCTCGGCCCTCTTCCTGCCGGTCACGTCGCGGGAGTTGACGACTATTCCGCCGACTACCGGATCCGTCAGCAGGTTGCGTCCCACGCTCTCGATCGTCCGCCAGGGGCCGTCCTTGTGCCTGAGACGGTACTCTCCCACCATCACGGCGCCGGGCTTGTCAACGGCGCCTTCCACCAGGGACACGACGCGACCCACATCCTGGGGGTGGACCAGGTCGAACGCGTTCCTTCCCAGCACCTCCTCGGGCCTGTAGCCCAGTATTCGTTCGACCGAAGCGCTCTCGTAGGTTATCGTGCCGTCCGCCCTCATGACCGTGGTCATGTCCGAGGACTTCTCCGCGAGGGAGCGGAACAGGGCCTCCCTGCGCTCGAGCTCCGCCTGGGCTTTCAGGAGGTCGACTTCCACCAGGGCCTTCTCGACGGCCTCGGTGAGCCGCGAGGCGAGGTGGCCGTCTTTGATAACGTAGCCGGAGGCGCGCGCCCTGAAAGACCTCGCCGCGGCTTCCTCGTCGCCGTGTCCGGTGATCATGATCACCGGGGCGCGCGCGGGGCTCGACGTGATCTCCTCCAGGAGGTTCAGGCCGGTGCCGTCGGGCAGCATGAAGTCGAGAGTCACGATGTCGAAAGCCTCCTCCTCGAGCTTCTCCCGAGCGGTGGCGCAATCGCGGGCGACATCGACCTCGAAAGAGAATCTCTTTTCGAGAATCTTTCGCAGCTGGGCGGCCATCTCTGTCGAATCCTCGACGACGAGCACCCTGACACCCTCCACGGCCGTGCGCTCGCTTCCCCGCCGTGCCGGTGACGGCCCGTCCCCGGCTGCTCCCGAAGTCGTCCTCCGCGCTGCCATGCCCGACCCTCCGTGCCCCGCGGCGCTGTCACTTCACGGTGAACTTGAAAACCGAGCCGCCTCCGTCCCGCGGCTCGACCGTTATGCGGCCCCCGTGGGCCTCCACTATCTGGCTGGCTATGTAGAGCCCCAGGCCCATCCCGGGCTTGGAGTGGTGAAGCGCGTCCTCGACCTGGTAGAAGCGGTCGAAGATCTTCTGCCGGGAACCCCTGGGAACGCCGTTGCCCCTGTCGAGTACGCGGACCTCGACCTCAGCACCTTTCCCGGCGACCTCTATCTCTATGGTCGAACCCGCCGGCGAGAACTTCGCGGCGTTGTCGAGCAGGATGTGCACCAGCTGGACGAACTTCTCCGCGTCGACCTTGATGGGCCCGGTCCCCGCGGCGACCTTCGTGACGATGGCGTTGTCGTAACCGAGGACCCTGGAGCCGTCCAGCGCTACCTTCAGCAGAAGCTCCGGGTCGCACGGCTCGCGGTTGATGAAGAGCCGGCCCTGCTCGACGCGCGAGATGTCCAGAAGCTGCTCCACGTACCGGGTGAGCCTGTCGGTGGACTGGTCTATGTCCCGCAGTATCTCCTGGATGAGGTCCGGCGGCATCCGCTCCATGTACTCGGTGAGGGTGTTGGCGTAGCCCTTGACGATGGCGATGGGGTGCCGCAGCTCGTGGGACGCCACCACCAGGAAATCCCTGAGCCGTTCCGCCCGCTCCTTCAGGTCGGCCTCGTAGGCCTTCTCCCGGGTGACGTCGATCAGCGACACGGCGCCGGCGCCCGCGCCGGGAAGCGCTCCCATGTTGGCGAGCATGTTCAACTTTCTTCCGTTTGCCGGGGTGAACGCGCATTCGAAGTGCAGGGGTGCCCGCTTCCGCCTGGAGCCGGGGGAGCAGTCGGCGCAGAAACGCAACGTCTTCACGCCGGCCTCCTCGTCCAGGAAGTCGACCAGCTTCTTGTCCGAGAGTATCTCGTCGCGATCGAACCCGGAGATCCTCTCGAACTCGTCGTTCAGGAAGATGATGGAGGATTCCCGCCCCACGATGCACATCGCCGTGCCGGTGGTATCGAAAACGGAGCGGTAACGCTCCTCCGACTCCTTGAGGGCGGCCTCGGCCAGCCTGGACTCCGTCACGTCGGTGGCGGTGACGATGACGTACTCGACCTCGCCGTCGCCGTCGAGCAGCGTGGCGTGCGAGCCGGCGATGCTCCTGGCCTCGCCGCCTTTCGTGCGGGCGCGCAGCTCCCACGGGCCGACCTCCCTGCCGGAAACGATGTCCGCGAAGCGGGAGCGCATCTCCGGGGTGCCGCCGGGGGTGAAGACGTCCCAGGGCCTGCGCCCGCGTACCTCATCGAAGGAGTACCCGGAGACCGCCTCGGCGGTTCTGTTGAAGAGCACGATCCGTCCTTCCCTCTCCATGACCATGACCAGCGCGGAGGCGGTATCGAGCACTTTCGAGATGAAGTCCCTGTCCTTCTGCTGCGCCACTTCGAGCAGCTTGCGCTCGGTAACGTCCCTGGCGAACACGGCTATCCTGGTCACCTTGCCGCGATCGTCAAGCAGGGGGAACATGCTGTTCTCGTAAGACACGCCCTCCACTTCGTCCTCGAAGCGCACGGCGTCGCCGGTGCGCACCACCTCACCGGCCTTCTTCGCCCTTCCCCGACCCGCGGGGCCGGGCACGAGGTCGAACAGGCGTCTGCCGAGCACGTCGGACCGGCTGAGGCCCAACGCGGCGGCCCCGGATTCGTTCATGCCCACGACCCGGCCGTCCCTGTCGATGACGGCAACAGTCCCTACCGGAACGTTGAGGACAGCCTGGGCCGCGTCCTCGCTCTCGCGGAGCGCGCGCTCCATGTCCTTCACGTAGCTTATGTCCGTGAAGCTCTCCAGGAGGTGTTCCCTGCCGTCCAGGACCACTCTCTTAACCGTCTTGAGCACCGGCCGCCTCGCCCCGCTGGACGTCAGGAGCTCCGATTCGCTGAGCTCCAGCTCGGCCCCGAGGTCCGTCACCGGGCACTCTCCTTTCGACGCCGGGCAGACGAGGTTATAGCAGACCTGTCCGACGATGCCCTCGGCGGGAAACCCCACCATGTCCACCGCGGCGGGGTTGGCGTCGACTATCCTGTGCGTCTGAGGGTCGACTATCAAGATGCCCGTCGGAACCGAGCCGAAGACCGTCTTGAGCCGCTCCTCGCTCTCGCGCAGCCTGTCCTGGGCGAGTTTCCTAGCCGCGACCTCCTCGCTCTCGCGGAGCGCGCGCCTGACCGCCGGAACGAGCCGCGACAGGCTGACTTTCAGGACGTAGTCGGTCGCGCCGTTCTTCAGGGCGTCGATGACGAGCTCCTCGCCCAGGGCGCCGGAGACGAAGATGAACGGGACGTCGGGCAGGCGGCGCCGCGCGACGGCCAGTGCGGAGATGCCGTCGAAAGAGGGCAACCAGTAGTCCGACAGGACCAGGTCCGGCGAGAACTCCTCGAGGCCGGTTTCGAAACCTTTTCGGTCCTCGACTCGTTCGGCGGTGAAGGAAATGCCCGCCCGCCGCAATTCGTTCCCGATCGACTCGCAGTCGGCCGGGCTGGCGTCGAGCATGAGGATCCTGAGCTTCTCGTCCATCTTACCGTGATTGCCCTAGGCGATGCGGCAACTTGATTATACACGTACCGCCCCGGCGCCCCGGGACCGGTTTTACGCGAAGGGCCGGACCGTCAGGCGGGCCCGGAGGGACTGCGCAGGCAGCGCCGCGTCAGGGCCCTGTTCCTTCGGCATCGATGAGCCAGTCCCCCGGATTGGCGGGATCGGGGACAACCATCCAGAACAGGGGGATCTCCCCGCTGCCGGCGGGGTATTTCTTGATGTAGCGGGCGTCGAATTCCACCTGGAATGTCTCCCTGTCAGGCGTGGAGAACTCGGGGAGCTTTCTGGCCGATACAACCTTCACCGAATCTATGTAATCCGCGTAAGACGCCTTGAATTCCTCGAAACTCGTGGGCTGCCCGCTCTCCGACCACATGTTGTAAGCATCACGGTAGCGTTTCTGGTCGATCGCCTCGAAGTAGTCGTAGAGGACCTGCTGGTCGGCCGGCCTCTTCTTTCCTTCCGCCACTTCTTTTCCGGGACCTGTGCCGGTCCCCACGTCTGTCTTGCCGCCGTTACCGCATCCCGCAACGAGCGTAAAAACGAGCAGCGCCACCAGCGGCGCCAGGACCAGGCTTATTCGTGGTCTGATGATAATTCCTCCCCTGAAAATCGATGGGACGGCATCTCCTGGTGTCCGTCCCTCCCTCCGGGGATTATAGCATGACGCCGGCGCCCCTCTTGCCCTCCAGTGCGGGGAGACCGGGCTCAAGTCAGTCGATACCGCTTTTCGCGGAACAGGCGGAGGCAGGCATCGGCGGCCTCCGGATCGTACAGGGTCCCGCGGCCCCTGGCGATCTCGTTCAGGGCGGTGTCGATGCCGTGTGCGGGCCTGTACGGGCGGTGCGAAGCCATCGCCTCCACTACGTCCGCTACCGCGATTATGCGGGCCTCGGGGAGGATGTCCTGGCCCTCGAGCCCGCGCGGGTAGCCGGACCCGTCGAACCTCTCGTGATGCTGGTAGACCGCCTGGGCGACCGGCCAGAGGAAGTCGATGTCCTTGAGGATCTCGTACCCCGCCGCGGAGTGGCCCTTCACCAGCGCGAACTCGACGTCGAGGAGCTTGCTGGGCTTCGCCAGTATCTCCGAGGGGATGGCGATCTTCCCGATGTCGTGAAGGGCGCCGGCGACCTTGATCCCGTCCACCAGGTCGCCCTTCAGCCCGAACTCGGCCGCTATCCCGCAGGCCAGCATGGAAACCCTGCGCTGGTGCCCCGCGGTGTATGGATCGCGCATCTCCGTGACGGAGGCGAGCGCGTTGACTGTCTGTTCAAGCACCTTCTGGAGCTTGGAGAGCGCGAGCTTCAGGCCTCCTTCGGCCCGCAGCCTGCCCCGCTTCTCGCGGGCCTCAGCCAGCGCCCTGCTCACCGAAGGAACGAGCTTGTTCAGCTTGTCCTTGTAGATGTAGTCGGTCGCGCCCCCCTTGAGCGTTTCCAGGGCCAGCTCCTCCCCCAGGGCCCCGGAGACGAAGATGAACGGGACCTCCGGTGCTTCAATCACCGCCATGGCCAGCGCGGAGATGCCGTCGAAAGACGGAAGCTGGTAGTCGGACAGGATGAGGTCCGGCCGGTACTCGAGAAGCGCTTCCGCAAAATCTTCGCGCGTTTGCACCCGGAAGGCGGTGAATTCCAACCCCCCTTTCCGCAGGGCGTGCAGAATCAGCTCCTCGTCCTCGGGGCTGTCCTCCAGCATCAGTATTCTGATCTCTTTTTCCATGTCTTCCCCCCGCGGAAGCCGCCCGGTCCCCCCGCGCGGTCGCGAACCCGCGATTATCTTACAACCCGCGCCGTCCGCGGGCGAGGCGCCTCACTCAGGAAGCGAGAAGTAAAACGTCGCTCCCGCCCCGACGGCGCCCTCGGCCCAGACCCGCCCCTTGTGCCGGGACACGATCCGCTGGACGGTTGCGAGACCGATCCCGGTGCCTTCGAACTCCTCGGGGGAGTGCAGGCGCTGGAACACCCCGAAGAGCCGTGAAGCGTACTGCATGTCGAAGCCCACGCCGTTGTCGCGGACGAAGTAGACGTTCTCGCCGTCGGCGCAGTACCCGCCTATCTCCACCAGCGGGGCGTCTGAGCCCCCGCAGAACTTGAGGGCGTTGGAAACGAGGTTGGCGAACACCTGCCTGAGAAGAATCCTGTCCCCGGTCGCCGGCGGCAGTTCGGCCACCTCGGTCGCGACCCGCCCGCCTCCGCCTCCGAGGGCTTCGTCGATAACGCCCGTTGCGAGGCTGCGCATGTCGACTTCCGTCATGTTCGTCTCGCTGCGGCCCAGGCGGGAGAGCGCCAGGAGACCGTCGATGAGCTCCTCCATCTGCCGCGCGTTCCGTATGATTATGCCCGCCAGCCTGAGGGCCCCTTCGTCGAGGCTCTCGCCGTAGTTGTCCACCAGCATCTGCGAGAACCCCTCTATGGCCCTGAGGGGCGCTCTGAGGTCGTGCGAGACAGAATAGCTGAACGCCTCGAGTTCGCGGTTCAGGTCGCGCAGTTCGGCGACACCGCGCTCGAGTTCGCGGTTCAGGGAGCGGATCCTCTCCTCGGCGAGCTTCCGTTCCGTGATATCCCTGCCGTTCATCACGATGCGGATGTTCCCCGATTTATCGAGGAAGCTCCTTCCGACCCCCTCCGTCGTCAGGTACGAACCGTCTTTGCGGCGCAGGGTCATCTCCGCGGTCATTGTGGTGCCTTCGGCGGAAGTGATATCCGCCAGCATCTTCGAGAAGTCCTCGAGCTCCGAGGGGTGGAGGAAGGAAAGGCCGGGCGCTCCTATGACTTCCTCCGAGTCGTAACCGAGCAGGCGGGAGACGGACGGGCTGACGTACTCTACCATCCCCAGGTGGTCCACCACGATGATGACGTCCTGGGCGTTCTCGATAAGGGAGCGGAAGTGCGCCTCACTCTCCTTGAGTGCCGCCTCGGCGCGCTGTCTCTCTGTGGCCTCGCGAACCAACCGGGCATTGGCGTCCTTGAGTTCCGCGGTGCGCTCTTCTACCCGCACCTCCAGCTCGTCACGGGCTTCGTACAGCGCTTCCTCGAGGGCGACCTGCCTGGTCACGTCCCTGGTCACCAGCAGCATCGCCACGGGCTCGCCGTCGGGAGACTTGAGCAGGGACGCCGACACCTCGGAGGGGAACACCTCTCCTCCCTTGCGCCTTCCCAGCGTCCGGTGGCCGGTCACCAGGCCCTCGCTGAAGAGCTGCTCGAGCATGGCGAAGTCCCTCTCCAGGAAGTCGTCCGGAAGGATGAGCGCCACGCTCTGTCCGACGGCCTCCCCGGCCGTGAACCCGAAGATCCTCTCCGCGCCGCCGCTCCAGGCGGTGATGGTCGAGTCCGTGGCTACGGAATAGACGCCGTCCGACGACACATCGGTAATCGAAAGGAGAGCGCTCTCGGTAGCGAAGGAGCGGCGCCAGCTCCTGGTGGTGAAGCGGTACGCGCCCGTTCCCAGCAACAGCGCGCCGAGGTGGAAGAGCAGGATGTCGATGACAAAAACGGAGATGTCTTTGTGCCCCATCAGGTAGTGGAACGAGTCCACCGCGAGGATGGCCACCAGGCCCAGCAGGTAAAGGCCCACGATGGAACGCAGCAAACCGCGGGAGGCCGACCTGTAATCGATCCTGACCGGTTCTTCCGCCGCGCCGGCGTGAAAACCGCCAAATAGCGGAGACTCCGCTTCTTCTCGTTTCGCCACCCTTGAAACCTCCGTTTCGCTTACAAGCATACAACGTACGGCGGAACGGTTGGTGCCCGCCCGTTTCAATCACAGGGGCTGCCCGGCTCGACGGAAACGGCATTCCCGAGGGGCCAGGCCCCGGCCATGAACGCCAGGTGGAACGTTGGAACGGCGTGGACGCGATTAGAGATTTCTTCGAGTCCCCGTCGGGGCCTCGAGGACGCCGGGCAAGGGCGGCAACACGATAGTCGCTAACGTGCTCGAGCGCCTGGGGCGCGACCGCGGGGCCAGGTCTCGAGCGGTGCAATTCAGGACAGCGGAGGTATCCATCCCCGCTCTTCGTACCACCGTACGCTGGCGTTCCAGCCCTCGGAGAACTCCGGGTAGCGCAGGCGGTAGCCGAGAGCCTTGAGCCTGGAGTTGTCGAAGTCGTAATCACCCCGCCCGAACGCCGCGAACCCGGGGTCGAACCGGGGGCTCAGCGCCGGAACGAGACCGTGTTCGATCACCACCCTGTCCCAGGCACGCTGGAGGTATTCGTTGAGCCGGAAGAAGAACCGGGAGGGCAGGTGCATCCCGAGGCGGGCGATGATGGAGACGAATAGGTCCG
The DNA here is from genome assembly GCA_964512645.1 of uncultured Acidimicrobiales bacterium. Taxonomy (GTDB): domain Bacteria; phylum Actinomycetota; class Geothermincolia; order Fen-727; family Anoxymicrobiaceae; genus CAZEJS01. The sequence goes on along the minus strand of CAZEJS010000026.1, from coordinate 29,879 downwards.
GGACCGGGAGCACCCTGGCCGATGCAACGCCGATCGAATCGAGTATGGTCTCCACGAGTTCGCCGACACACATGCTGGAGTCGTCCGACACGTTGTACGCCTCTCCCACCGCTTCCTCCCGCTCCATCACGTGGACAGCCGCGCCGGCGATGTCCCTGACGTGGACCATGTTAGCCACAAAGCCTTTCTTCGGCAGTGGAACCTTCCTGACCCCGAGTTCACGGATCATGACAGGGACGGCGAGGAACAGCCCCATGATGTAGACGCAATCGGGCCCGTACACCGCGGTCGGTCTTATCACCGAGACGGGCAGGCCGTGTTCCCGCCAGGCCCGCAGGGCCGCGCGCTCACCGAAGAGCTTGGTGATCCCGTAGAGGTTGATCGGTTTCTGGCGGTGGTCTTCTCCGACGGGCGAGCGCTCCGGCGGACCGTAGGTGTCGCACGAGGAGAAGTGCACGAACCTTCTGACCCCCGCTTCCGCCGCCGCCTCGCAGGTGTTGACGGTGACGTGGTAATTGGCGAGCAGGTACGACTCCCGGTCCAGGTAGAAGTTCATGCGGGCGGCCGTGTGAACGACCATGTCCACACCTGTCATCACGGACGCCGCCTGGTCTTTCCTGGAGAGGTCCGCGGTGACGATTTCGCAGCCGAGCGGCTCGACGCGGCTGAAATCGGCCGTGGCGAGGTCCGTTGCACGTACGCCGTAACCGCGTGTGAGCAGCTCCTCGATCACGTATGGACCGATGAACCCGCAGGAGCCCGTGACCAGGACGGTCTCGTCAGGCAAGAGGACCATCTCCCTTCAAAGGCGGTATCGGTGCCCGCAAGGCGCCGCGCGACGCCGGAGATCGAGGGTGTAGACGTCAAGATCGAGGGGCACAGCAGACCTCGCCTGGCCAACCGCACGCGATGGCGAGCCGCCCCGCCTGAAAGACCCCCGCTCCGCTGCCAGTCCGCTGTCCCCCCGCATCGGCAGAATTCTCTAACACGGCTGAATCGATGTCAAACATGGAAGCGGCGGGATCCGGAGTGCCCGAGGCCCTATAATCCTGGGTGAGCGGCACGCATCGGCGCGAGCAACGGAGGTGAAGGTCGCAGATGTATATCGCGGTGGTGGGCGCGGGCGAATGCGGGCGGTCGCTGGAGGACCTCGCATACCGGACCGGCCTGGAGATAGCGAAGCGGGGGCACGTGCTGGTGTGCGGTGGCCTCGGCGGCGTGATGGCCGCGGCGGCGCGTGGAGCCCACGACGCCGGCGGCGTCTCGGTGGGGATCCTGCCGGATGCCGGAAGGTCCCGGGCGAGCCGCTGGCTTACCGTCAGCGTCCCCACGGACATGGGACAGGCGCGCAACGCGCTGGTTGTCCTCGCCGGGGACGCGGTGATAGCGGTGGGGGGCGGCTACGGCACTCTTTCCGAGATTGCCCTGGGCTTGAAGATGGGCAGGACGGTAGTCGGCCTCGATACGTGGGACCTCGGGCGCAGGGGCCCGGCCGCCGAAGGCATCGTGCTCGCGGACGACCCGGCGCAGGCAGTGGACATCGTGGAGCGTTCGACCTGAGCCCGATTCAGTCCGGGCCGCCGCCCGTCGCCCGCCCGAAAGAGACTCCGACCACCCCGGCGCAAAGCAGTCCGAATACCCCGACGCCGAGGAACGTGGACTTGAATCCCAGCGCCGAGCTGAGCGGGCCTGTTATCATGGCTCCGACGGCGATTCCGCCCTCGAACGCCGCGAGAAAGGTCCCGAAAGCGCCGCCCAGTTCGTTCGAGGGGAAGTTGTCCGCCAGCAGGGCGGTTATCGCGGGCGTATGGTATGCGAAGCCGGCGCCGTACACCGCGGCCGTCAGGCACAGCATCCATGTGTTGGTCGTGAAAGCGAGCATCACCAGAGAAACGCCGAGCGTGGCCACTGATGCGGTTATTGCGGTTCGCCGCCCGACCCTGTCGGGCACCGATCCGGCGAGAAGGCGGAAGAGGATGAGCGTTCCCTCGGAGACGGTGAAGAACAGCGCGTAACTGGCGATGTGGTGGGACCTGGCGAACACGGGGATAAAAGTCTCCGCGGACCCCAGCGCCACCGTCCCACCGAACGCCGCCAGGCAGACCAGGGCGATGAGTCCGCGGTGCGGCGCGGTGACGCGCGGGACGTCCACGGGCCCCTCGACCTCCTCGGCGCGGCTCTCGGAGACGAACGCGGCGAAGACGCATGATGCCGCGGCGGCGGCAGAGGCGGCTACGAAGACGGCCGTGTAATCGAACGCGTCGAGGAGGAACACCCCCAGCAGGGGCGCGAGCATTATCCCGGCGTTGAAGGCGGTCTGGTACCAGGCCATCGACTGCCCCCTGCGTGCGGGAGGAGAGGTGTCCCCGACAAAGGTGAGCGCCGCGGTGTGAAAGCAGGCAACCCCGACTCCTTCGAAGAGCAACACCAGGAGCAGTGGGATCGTGGCGCGGGCTACGATGAGGGCCAGCGGGCCGGCTACGAAGACGAGGGAGCCGAAAATCATAAGGGGCTTGCGTCCTATGGCGTCGGACTTTCGCCCGATATAAGGGCGGACGAGCATCGAGGCCACGGTGATCGACCCGATCAGGACGCCGACCTGCGTCCTTCCCATGTCTCCGACTTCGAGCATGTAGAGGGGCAGCACGGGGATCACCATGTACAGGCTTGCCATGAAGCAGAAGCCGGAGACGAACAGCAGCACGAAGTCCCTGGTCACGACCTCGGACAGCCATACCCCTCGGACCGGCCTCTCACTGCCTTCACGGTTTTTCATTCTGCGATTATATTGCTTCGCGCCGGCGGCCTCCCGGCAGCGCGGCTGTTGTAGACTGTCTTCATGCGGATCGTGATCGCGCCTGACAAATTCAAGGGCAGCCTCAGCGCCGTGGAGGTCGCCGGTGCCATGGCCCGGGGGGTGAAGGCTGTGCTCCCGAGCGCCGAAGCGGTCATCTGCCCGATGGCCGACGGGGGTGAAGGCACCGTCGACGCGATTGCCGGGGCGACCGGAGCGGAAGTGCGCCTCGAGCGGGTCGCCGGGCCGCTGCCGGGACAGGAAGTGGAGGCCGCATGGGCGTTTCTGCCCGGGACGGGGCGCGGCGAGCCGTCGGTCGCGGTAATCGAGATGGCCCAGGCGTCCGGTTTCTCCCTGGTGCCCGAGCGCCGGCGTGATCCCACCGTTACCACGACGCTGGGCACCGGTCAGCTCGTCCTGGCGGCCATGGACGCCGGCTGCGGGAGGGTGATAGTCGGCATAGGCGGCAGCAGCACGGTTGACGGAGGCGCCGGCATGGCCCGGTCGCTGGGCTACAGGTTTCTCGACGCGCACGGAGAGGAGCTGTCGGCGGAAGGCGGTTCCCTCGGCGAGATCAGGTCGATCGACGCGAGCGGCCGGGACGCCAGGATCGACACGACGGAGTTCGTTGTGGCCACCGACGTCGATAGCCCGCTGCTGGGTCCGCGCGGCGCCGCCCGGGTGTTTGCCCCTCAGAAAGGGGCCACTCCCGCCCAGGTGGCGTGGCTGGAGGAGGGACTGGAGAACCTAGCCGGCCTGATCGCGGAACAACTGGGGGTGGACGTCGCGTCCGTTCCCGGAGGCGGCGCCGCCGGAGGGCTGGGCGCCGGCCTGGTGGCGTTCTGCGGCGCCCGCGTCAGGAGCGGGGTAGAGCTGGTTGCGGAGATGACGTCGCTGGCAGGATTGACAGGAGGGGCGGACCTGGTGCTGACCGGCGAGGGAAGCTATGACGGCCAGACGGCGCGCGGCAAGACGCCCCAGGGTGTCGCGGACATCGCGGCCGCGGCCGGCGTGCCCTGCGTGATCGTCGCGGGTCGCGTGGAGGAGGGTGCCGACGGCGGCACCGCGCCGGTCTTCTGTGTCGCGCCCGGCCCGATGAGCCTGGAGGACGCGATGCGGGACGCCGGGCGCCACGTGGCCCGAGGAACCGCGAGGTTGATGAGGCTCCTCCTCCTGATGGCCGGTTCCAGCGGAGGCGGCTCCTGAACGAGGGGCGACGGCGCGCGGAAAACCACCGATTCGGCGGATGATCGCGTGCGGCGGTGGACGCGGCGCAGGGACCGCTCCCGAGTTCCGGGCAGGTCCTGAGTTGCTGTATAATGACATGACGTCACACCCTCCCCGGCGGGAGGGGGTGGCTTCGTACTCATGGGGCCGGCACCGTCGGCGCCCGCGGCTTTACTGGAGAGAACTTGAGCGACGCGGACTTCACCCAGGCGGGCTCCGGGGAGGAACTCCCCGAAGCGTTCACTCGTAACGCCCTGCTGTTCATCATCAACGCGCATGCCGCGACCGTCAACATGCGCCTTTACCCGCCGACCAGCTCGATGGTCACGGAGACTTTCGACAAAGCGCGCGAAGCGATAGAGGTATCGTTCGAGTACGCGGACGTAATCAGCGTGGCCACCATAGAGAACAGCCTGATGATAAACAACGTCCGCCTGCCGGACGTCGAGCAGCAGAAGGCGCCGGTGAGGTCATTCGTGGCGTGGATGAACGAGCACGGGCTGTCCACCATCGAGTTGCGCCAGGGCCTGACCGGCGACGAGCTCCAGACGTTCTTCTCCGTTCTCGCCGAAGCGGGCGACAGCCAGGACAGGTCCCGGCTGGCCGAGGAGCTCAAGGGACAGGGCGTGGAGCACATAACGGTGAACCAGCGCGTCTATGTGGCGGTCACCACCAGCGACACGGGCGAGATCATCGGGGGGATCCAGGGCGCCGCGGCTCCCCTGGACGCGCTCAAGGACGAGCTGCTGATGCGCTACCTGATGGGCAAGGTCGACCTGGGAACCGTGGAGGACCGCGAGCTCGTCGACGTCCTCTCGGACGCCGGAAAAGTGGGGGGCCTGCTGTCACGCTTCCTGGGAGAGGAAGGCAGCGAAGGCGGCGTCTACATGAAGAGCCAGAAGGCGGAGGAAGCTCTCAACAGCCTCAGCCAGATGGTCGGGGAGATAGACGACGAGGACCTCAGGCGGTCGATGGGAGACCAGATAACCAGGGTTATCGCCGAGATGAGTCCCCGCGAGATGACGAGCGTGCTGTCCGGGAGGGCCCCGGAGAACCTCAACATCAGGCACGTCCGCGAGAATGTCATCACCATGCTCTCGGACAACCAGTTGCTGGACATGATCGACTCTCTCATCGACGAGTACACCGAGATGAAAGACGAGTCCGGTGAGCTGGAGACGGAATGGACAGTGCAGCGTCTCAAGGACCTCAACGAGCTCCTCTCGGACGTCAGGGGAGAGCGCGGTGAAGAGATCGGCGAGGCTATCGACAGGAAGCTGGACGACGCCGGCATACAGGAGGAGCGTGATCCCGGGACGGGGACGCGCGTGCTCTCGGCGTACCAGATGCTCGGCGGGCCGCTCGAGGAGGAGGACATCGACCTCGGGGAGGGTATCGACAAGACCGTGCCCAGGCAGATACGGCAGCTCTACGCGATGGACGAGTCGGACCTTGCCGCGGGGATGCTGCTCAAGCTGGCGGAAAGCCTTACCCAGGATTCCGAGGCGGTGCGCAGGTACGCCGGCGCGCTCGTCAAGGAGACGGTAGAGGGGCTCGATGAAGAACACGCGCTGACGGCGCTCGAAGTCATCGGTCCGCGGGTCCTCGAGGGCGTGAAACGGGAGAGGGACTACAAGGCGTTCGTCCTGCAAATCGACATGGCCGTGAGGATGGCCCGGTTGTTCATGAAGGACGGAAGGGCGGAGGCTGCCGTGCAGGCGATCGAGGTCGTCAACGCGGAGGGCGCCGGGGAGTCGGACAAGGGCGACGAGTTGCGGAAATACGCCGCCTCCGCGTCGGAGGGGCTCATGGGGTCGGAGGGCGTGGTTGACGCCGAGGCCATACTGCTCGAGGACGACCCGGTAAAACGACGGCAGACCGTCCAGGCGCTTGCCGCCCTGGGGCCCGCCGCCCTGTCGCCGCTGTTGAGCGTGGTCAAAGACAGGGGCCAGGTCGAGCTCCGGGACCGTGCGCTCGAGGCGATACGTTTCGCCGGAGAGCCCGGGGTGGTCGCGCTGCTGGAGGAACTGGAGAAAGAGAACCCCTGGTATATATACAGGAACGTCCTCAACGTGGTCGCCGACCTGAGGATCGAGGCAGGGCTGCCGCAGGTTATGGCGCTCGCGCAGAACCCCGACGAGAGAATACGCCGCGAAGCGGTACGGACGCTTGCCCGGATAGGATCGACGGGTTCCCTGGAAACGGTGCTGGACGCGGCCGGCGACCACAGCGTCGCGGTGAGACGCACCGCCGTCAGGGTTCTGGGGATGTTCGGGGACAGGAGCGTCGCCGGCTACCTGGTGGATATCATCAACGGACAGGGGTTGAGAGGAAAAGAGGAAGACCAGGGCGTCGTCGAAGCGGCCTGCCTGGCCCTGGGCGACCTCAAGGATTCCGAGTACGTCCCGCACCTGACCGAGCTTCTCGGCAAGGGAGGCTTGTTCAAAAAGAGCAGGCCCGACGAGATCAGGGCGGCGGCCTGCATTGCCCTGGGGAACCTGGGGGACGACAGCGTGGCCGGGGTCCTGGAGAAGGCGTCCAGGGACCCGAGCGTGATGGTCAGGGGCAGCGCGGAAAAAGGCCTCAGGAAACTGCGGGGGGAGCAGCAGGCTGCCGAAGACGCCACACCGGACGATACGACGGCGGCCGCCGCGCGGCCCGACGTCGCGGGTTTGCAGGGGATGGACGTGAAGGCCGGCGGGCTTCCGCCGCCGGAGCCTCTTTTTCCTTCGGTCGCGCCGGAGCAGCCCGTCCAGGCACAGCCGGAACCTCCGGTAGCTCCCGAGCACGCGGCGCAGGTCCCGCCGGAACCTCCGGTAGCTCCCGAGCACGCGGCGCAGGTCCCGCCGGAACCTCCGGTAGCTCCCGAGCACGCGGCGCAGGTCCCGCCGGAACCTCACGCAGGACTCCCCGCGCCGTCCCCGGAGCCGAAAGCGGAGGGCGCCCCCGCCGAAGAACCGGACACAGGGCGTGTCGAAAAGAAGCCGCAGGCTCTCGTTGAGCAGGCTCCCGCTACCGCGGAACCCCCGCCCGCCGGCGCCGAAACACCGCCCGGGCCCGTGCCGTCCGACCCGTACGTGCATGCCGGAGAAAGCGTGGTCGAGGAGATCGACTGGGACAAACCCGTCGCGGAAGCGGAGGTCCGGCCGGTGCCGCCCGAGGATGCCGTTGCGCCGGGGGAAGAGGCGGAGCCCGCCGACCCGTCCACGCTCGAGTATATTCTTGCGCAGCAGACGCCCGGCGTTCAGGACGGGGTGCAGCCGGAGGCGTACCCTCCCGTCGGAGCGCAAGAGGACGCAGGGTCGCCTCCCTCGGGGGACCCGTCGACGCTCGAGTACATCCTCACCGAGCAGGGCCCCGCGGAACTGCCTGAGCCGACGACCCCCGAGGATGCGGGGGACGGGCCGCAAGGCGCGAGCGAGGTGGACGCGTCGTCCCTTGAGGGGTTGTTGCTCGGAGAAGCAGGTCTTGCCACGCCGGAAGAAGCGCCCCCGGACCCACTGGTGCCGGGCGGCGTCCCGGGCCTGGCAGGCGTGGAAGAAATCGTGCCCGGCGACGAGGAGAGGGGACCCGCCAGGCTGACGCTCCAGCCGCTCTCCGAGGGGGAAACGCCCGGAAGCGCGGCGGTGCCGGGAGAGCAGGTCCCCCCTGAACTGACGGACCTCTGGCCCGCGGGCCCGCCCGGGGAGAACGATTACCCGGGCACGCGTGGCGCCGGGGAAACGGAGGCCGTCGCGCCCCCCGAGCCGCCGGAACCCCTGTTGCCCCCCGAGCCGCCGACCGCCCCGCCGCCGCCCAGCGGGTGGAAGTAGGCGTTCGCAGGGGGCCCCGCGTTACCGGCGGGGGCCTGGCCGCTCTACCGTATCCAGCCGACCTTGACGAACCACTCGACCATGTCGCGGAGGCCCAGGCTGAAATCCGGGTACTCCCACTCGAATCCCAGCGCCTTGAGTTTGCCGCTGCTGATCCAGTAGCTGGAGGACAGGTACCGCGCGCTCGACTCTTCCCATATCCGGATGCGGCGGTACCGCGGAAACTTGTTCTCCAGCCACCGCAGGTACCTTGCCGACCAGATGCCGGCCGGAAGCAGCCACGGCATCCGCAGGAAGGGGACCAGGTGAACCTTTCGACCGACCAGCAGCATTGAGATCTTCAGGAAGTCGAGCTGGCTGATGACCGTCGGATCGGAGACGTTGTAGTCTTCGAAGACGGCGTCTTCCCTCCCGGCGAGGAAGTAAGCGGCGCGCCCGATGTCGCGCACGTGGCAGTTGACCATGAGGTAGTTGCGCAGGTCGAGCGGCAGGGCCGGAACGAGCCCCTCGGAGATGGCGATCACGATGCCGCCAATCCCGTAGTCGCTCCCAGGTCCGTACAGGGGCGCCGGTCGTATCACGGTCCAGCGGAGCCCTTTCTCCCGGCCGAACCGCTGGAGTATCTGCTCCTGCTTCCATTTGGTTATCGAGTAATCATTGACCAGGAACGTCCCTCGCGGTTGATCGCCCGGGGTGTTCAGCGGCGTGCTGCGATCCTCGGTGAACGGCTGGTTCGCGGGATGTGCCAGGGGACGGTGGTACTCCTTGTCTTTGAGCCATGGGCGCACCCCGTGCCCCCAGACGAGCTCGAAGAGTGACTTGAGCGGGTTGAGGGAGCTGTGGGCCATGTAGGGGTGGCCGTAAACCCCGGCGGTGGACCAGTGGACGACGCGGTCGACGCCAGCTTCGACCATGGCTTCACACAGGTTAGTCTGACCGTCGATGTTCACCTTCTTCAAGGCGGACATCGGCGCGGAGTAGTCGTACAGGCTGGCCGTGTGATAGACGGTCCCGACCCCGTCCAGGACCCTGAGAAGCGATTCCTTGTCGGAGAGGTCCGATGGTGCGAATTCAACGCCGGGCGCGTTCCAGTCGAGCCCGATGTTCCGTGCCACGATCTTGACCTTCTCGCTCTCGAAGGCGCGCTGGAGGTCCGTGCCGCGCACCGGCACGCCCTCGTCGGCCAGGATCTTGACCATGTGGCTTCCGGAGAAGCCGCACGCCCCGGTGACAAGCGCGGTTTTCATGTGTGTCCCTCCTGTCTTCGCCGATCACTTGATATTCTACACGATGTGGTCAGTACATGAAGAAGGTGTTATGGCGGCGGCAGGACGCGGGCTGAAAGCCGGCCGCCGCAGGTTCCCGGACGGATGCGTCGAAGCCGGGGGGAACCCGCAGGGAGAGGCGGATGGCCCGGTGTCCGCGAATGGTATCATGTGAACGTAGCTCTAGAGATTGGGGAGGTGCGAGATGCGCAGGCCGGCTAGCGTCCTCGCCCCGGCGGCACTGCTCGCGCTGGTGGTAGCGCTCGCGGCGGCGGGGTGCGGAAGCGGAGGTGCTTCAACCCCGACCTCGCCCCGGACGGCTCCACGGACCGCGCCGCGGACGCCCCCGGTGGACGGGCGCACCATGAGCGTCTTCTTCCTCAAGGGGGAGTCTGTCGAGCGGGTCGTCCGTCCGGGGGCGCCTTCAGCCCGGGACGCCCTGGACGCGCTCCTCGCGGGCCCCACGCCGGAGGAGAGATCCCTGGGTTACTCCACCGCGATCCCCGCCGGAACCAGGTTGCTCGGGTACGGCGTCGCCGGCGATGAAGCGACGGCCGACTTCTCGGGAGAGATGCTGTCGTTCGGGGGAGGTTCGGCCATCGTGCAGGCGATCACCGGCCAGGTGGAAAACACGGTGATGGGCAACGACGGAGCCGTCAAGACGGTCTCCATCACCGTGGAAGGAAAGCCCGCAGAGGAGGTTCTGCAGCCCTGAGAAGCGAGCCGCGGGCGCCGCGCGCCCGCGCGGCGGCGTCAGGGCATCACGGGCTGGAGCTTCTTCACCATCCTCACGGAGGTCCCGTTCCTGCCGCTCTTCGTCTCGACTTTGTCCATCAGGCTGTGCATGAGGAACGTGCCCCTCCCGGCGAGCGATTCCGGGTCCGGTGGTTCCGGTGGGCCGCTGGAGGCCTTGTAGCCCTTGCCACGGTCCGTCACTTCCACGATCACCTCGCCTGCCCGGACCTCGCAGGTGACGTTGACCGAGCCTGTGCTGTCGGGGTTGTGCACCACCGCGTTCTTCGCGGCCTCGTGCGTGGCGGAGATTATGTCCTGCAGGTACGGTTCGACCGAATCGTACGGTTTGAGGGTTGCCTTCAGGAACTCCCTGAGGGTGGTCAGGGAAGACGTTGACGGTTCGAGCGTGTAACGGCTCACCTTGTGGGTCCGCCCGTTCCGGGCTTTCCCGCGGCTCATCAGAGATGCAGCTCCCTCGGTTTTGAAACGACACGATTATTCTATAGACTTTTTTCTGAACGGCACAACTCGGGACGTCAAAGGCCATGCGGAGGTTGAGATGCTTGTTGAGATGAATGGCAAGGCGCCGAAGATCGCGCCCGACGCGTTCGTGGCGCCGACCGCGATACTGATCGGGGACGTGACCATCAGCAGCAGGGCGAGCGTCTGGTGGGGGGCGGTCATAAGGGCCGACTGGAACACCATAACGGTCGGGGAGAGGTCGAGCATCCAGGACAACTGCGTCATCCACTGCACGATGGCGGGGGGCACGACGGTCGGGGCCGACGTGACCGTGGGCCACGCGGCCGTCCTGCACGGGTGTACGGTAAGAGACGGAGCCCTGGTAGGCATCAACTCGACCGTGCTGGACGGTGCTGTTGTCGGCGAAGGCGCCGCCGTTTCGGCGGGTTCCTGCGTGACCCCGGGAACGAAGATCGAACCCGGATGGCTTGTCGGGGGTGTCCCCGCGAAGCCGATCAAGGAGTTGTCGGAGAAGGCACGCGAGGGGTTCGCGGCCGGCAAAGACCTGTACGTCCAGCTCGCGGGGAAGTACCTGGCGTCGGACCTCGAAGATCTTGGTTGACGTCAGAACGGAGGACGGGCGCCGCCTGTATACGTGGAGGGCGCCCGCCGCTATCATGGAGCCGGGAGAAACGCGCGACCGGGAGGTGTGAAGATGGGGTTATTCGACAAGATCCAGGACACGATCTCCAGTGCCACCGAACAGACCAAGGCGAAAGCGCAGGACGTGCAGTTGAAGCGGGAGAAGGCGCAGAAGCTCACCGCCCTCGGCGAGCAGGCGTACGGCCTCTACCTCAACGGGCAGCTGACTAACCAGGAGCTGGCGGGCGCATGCCAGGAGGTAGCGGACCTGGACCGCAGGATCGCAGAGGCCGAGGCGGCCGTACAGGCGGCAAGGCCACAGCCGCAGGCGCCTCCGGCTCAGCAGGGATACGCGCCCCCACCACCGGCAGCCGCGCCACCTCCGCCGGGTGCAGCCGTCGCGCCCCCACCACCGGCAGCCGCGCCCCCACCACCTGGCGCCGCCCCACCTCCACCGGCAGCCGCGCCCCCACCACCGGCAGCCGCGCCACCTCCACCCCCGCCTCCTCCGCCGCCGGGAGAGAGCGCGTGACGGCAGAGCGTTGGCGGACGTGAGAGAGATGCGCGGGAGATGACGCAGCGGCCTGGCGTTTGTGCAGGTTGGGGCACGTTCGGATATAATCCGCCTGTTTGACTTCGAGGCGCCCGCCGGGGCGTTATCCGGGAGGTGCAGTGTGCGAAAGAGAGATCCGCTTCGAAGGGTTGCCGGGATCGCTACGGTGCTGGCGGTGGCGCTCACCCTGGGGCTGTCGATGTTTGCCGCGGGATGCGGGGCGCAGTCGCCGGAGCAGGCCGTCCGCGACTTCTACAAGGCGATCGAGACCCACGACTGGAACGCTTACCTGGGCTCGGTGCTTCCTGACAACGTGAGGCGTATGACCGAGGTCGATGTCCAGAAGCAGAAGAAGGAGTTCAAGTCGAGTGACTACAGCTACAAGGGCTTGAAGCTCAAGACCGAGTACGACAGGAAAGACAAGGACAAAGCCGACGTCAAGCTCGTGGCCGGGCTGGTATCGGGCAAGAACCCTTCTACCGGGAAGATCGAACGGACTACTATCGCGAAGATAAAGAAGGACTACGGGTTCACCCCCTCGATCGAGACACGCAAGTCAAAGGGGCGCTGGTACGTGGTGGTGCCACTGGCGTCCGCTGACAGGGGTCCTGCTATGCAGTGAGCGCGTGAGGGCAAGGGTTCGAAGCGAGGCGGGCTGAAATCGGCCCGCCCGATTCTTGTTATACTGTTCAAGAGGCCTGGCACGGCAGCGATCTTCACGGGAGGTCTTCATCTGATGGGCATCATGAGGCGCAGCGGTCCGCGTGTTTCCGTCGTTAGCGTGGCAGTGGCGCTGGCGGTGGCCATCGCCGCCCTGTTCTCGCTCCCCGGCTGCGGGGGAAGCACCCCCCAGGGCGCGGTGCAGAACCTGCTCTCCGCCTGGCAGGGCCTGGATTGGGAGGCTTACAAGAAAGCGGTAACCCCCTCCCAGAAACTGACCAAGGACCAGGAGGAGCTTGCGAAGCAGAAGTTCAAGCAGATAAAGGTCAAGTTCGACGACGTCAAGATGGAGACGAAGTACGACCCCAAGGACAAACACAAGGCGACCGTCACGCTCACCGGCGGCAAGGCGACGTACACGGCCGACATCCTGGGGAAACAACGCACGGAGACCCAGGACATCGCCAGGCAGGACCCGAAGACGAGGCCTGTCTACGACGTCGTGAAGATCAACGGCGTCTGGTACGTCGATACGACCCTGTAGCCCGGCGCCGGGGTTCGCGGACACGAGGAGATGATGTGGATGCTCCAGGCACGAAAGTCCCGGGCGCCGCGCTCGCGCTTCCCGGCGCTCATGGGAGTGGCCCTGGCCCTGCTGCTGGCCGCCGGGTGCGGCGGGAAGGCCGGGACGCCATCGACGAAGCGCTCCACCGCGCACAAGACCGGTCCTTCCACCGCGCCTGCCGGGGGAGTCGCGACCCCGGTCATCCTCACCGGCAGCGGCAACAGGGACACCAGGTCTTTCCCGCTCGAGGAGGGCCTTGCGGTGTTCCAGATAAGAAACAGCGCGAGCGGCAATTTCAGCGCCACCCTGATGGATGCCGCCGGCAAGCAGGTGAGCGTCCTGGCCAGCACGGCAAACCCGTTCAACGGATCGACGGCGCTCGGGGTCGGGTCGGGCAGCTTCAAGGTCCACGTGGTCTCGAACGGCTCATGGGAGATAGACGTGGCCCAGGACGTTCCGGTGAACCCTCAGTACACGCCTCTCTTCGCGAGCGGGGACGGGCCGCTGGTCACGCCGTTCTTCCGGTCGTCCGGTTCCAGCGCCACGGTCACCATGAGTTACGCGGGGTCCGCTTCGCCCTTCGTGGTGACCCTGATGACTTCGAAGGGCGCGACGGTGAACGAGGTCGCGAACCAGCCGACGGGACCGTTCAGCGGGCAGAAGACCGTGCCTCTGGAGCAGGGCGTCGTCTACCTGATCGACGTAGAGGGATCCGGGCCCTGGACCGTCCAGGTCCAGTAGGGACACCCCCAGGTGGCGACGGGCGGGTTCAGTCGTCAGGCAGGATCTCTATCAGGGCCTCGATGAGGTCCGTCTCGGTTATTATCCCCACGAGAACGCCGTCCTCTACGACCGGCATGCCGCCGAACTTCATCTCCAGTATTGTCCGCGCGGCGCCCTTGAGGTCGTCGTCGGGTCCCGCGGCCACCGGGTCGGCGGTCATTATGGATTCGACCTTGATAGTGTCGAGCAGGAAGTCGTGATACTTCTTCTCGGTCAGCACGACCGAGGAAGCGATCGCGTTGCGGAGGTCACGGTCCGTGACCATTCCGACGAGTGAGCCGGAACTCATGACGGGAAAGCGCCTCAGCCCCTTCTCCTCCACCAGGTCCCAGACACTCCGGATCGTCTCGCCGGTGCTGACGGTCACAACTTCCCGTGTCATCCGGTCGCGGACTCTCATTGTTCCTCCCCGGGCCTCCGCCTTGGCGGGCGTGCGTCTTGGCTAACGCCTCGCGCTATCAATTATACTTCTCGCGTAAGGACAGTGCCTTCGAGTCGAGCCGGCAGGGGGTGCGGATGCGCGAGAAGCCCCGGAAGAAGCACAAAGGGAAGAACCCGCCGGAAGTCCCGGGGGCCGGATCTTCAAGCGGGCCCGGGGCCGAAGGCGTCCCTGAAAAGTCGCCGTTCTTCGGGCTGGAGAAGATGCCCGTGGAGGTCGGCGCGCAAGCGCCGGACACACGCCGGGGGAAACCGCCGCGGAAGAACACCTCGACCCTGGAGGTGCCGGGCGGGGAGATATTGATCGAGAACTACTGTCCCGTCGAGAGGCTGGATACTCTGGCGGTGGACGACGGCATCTGCATGTTCAGCAGGCACAACCCCGAGCGGCAGAAGAAGGCATTGCTCAACGTGGCCGGCTCGGAAGACGGCAACGTGGTCGCGGCATCGCTGGGCGAACGGCTGGTCGGGTACATCGGCGTTCATCACCCTTCCGAAGGGGAGAGGTGGGGGAAGGCGGGATACCCGTGGATGTTCGAACTGGGCGCCATCGAAGTGAGCAGGAACTTCCGGGAGTCGGGGATGTCGATGGCGATGATGCACGCCGCATGGGACGACCCGTTCTACGACGACAAAGTGGTGCTGACGACGGCGTTCACATGGCACTGGGACCTGGAAGCCACGGGCATGAACAAGCTCGAGTACCGGGAGTTGTTCATCGAACTAGCGGGGCGGTTCGGCTTCATGGAGATGGCCACGGACGAACCGAACGTCACCATGGACTCGGCGAACCTCTTTCTGGTGAGGCTCGGAAGGGACACGACGTTCTCGCAGTATCAGAAGTTCGCCTCCCTGCTCTTCACAAACGAGTGGGAAGCGATGCTCCGGGGATTCTGACGCGGCGGCGCATGGAAAAAGGGCGGCCGCGGGGCCGCCCTTTTCTAATGCGCGGGGTCGACGCTACTCGACGGATTCGAAACGGTCCTTGAGCTTCTTCATCACCGACGGCATGGTGGTGTACTCCATCTCCTCGAGGGGCAGCCGGTGAGGCTCGAAGGGGCCGTGACGCCGCAGGTAGTCCGCCGCGTCGAGGGCCTGCTGCCTGGCGTTGTCGTACGACTTGTCGGCAAACATGTCGCGCGGGCCGATGAGCATGCCGTCCTTGAGCTGGAAACCGAGAGCCACGACGCGCGGCGGCCCATCGAAACGGGTTGGAGTGTCGTCCTCTATCCCCACCGGCATCAGCGGCCCGTGGTGAGAGCCGCGCATCCATCCGGCCACAGTGTGCGGGAAGGCGAAGGGCTCGAGCACCTCGCCGACGGCGGGGAGGCCGCTCTGGCAGCGGACCGCCATGACGGGGTCGTCTTTGCCGACGTAGCGACCGGCCATCAGGAAGAGCCGCTGTGTAGACGTGACCGCCACGGGCTCGTCGCTGCCCTTGCGGAAGACGTGCTTGATGACGTAGCGAGAAGGCGAGCCGATGAGGACCAGCATGTCGTAGACCTCTTCCGGCGTATTGAAGACGACCTTCCGTTCGCCGATCAGGTCGAGGACCTCGAAGCGGAACCCCTCGTGCATGCTGGGGTCGATCACCAGGCCGATGGTGTTGAACGGGTCGGCGAACATCTTGTAAAGAGGCATGTTCCAGGCGCCCGGCTCGGTCTTGTCGGCGAGGAAGATGATGATAGGCTCGGACGGGCGCTCCTCTATGGTCATCTCGGCGAAACCCGGGCCCATGCCCTTGAGGTTGCCGCTGAACGCGTCCACCAGGAGGTCCTGCCCGGCGCCGTACTGGCCGTATTCCTTGGCGACCTCGGTCATCGCGGTGAAAGTGTCCCAGGCGAACTTGTGGATACCTTCGTCCTCGATGCCTTTCTTGTGGGTCATGATAAGGGCGATGTCGTCCCCGACCTCTCCCTGGCAAAAATCGATGATCAGTCCGTCTTTCTTTGCCCGTTCGAGGCACTCGACGCACTTCTCGCGAAGCGCGGGGTGCACGTCAGAGTGGCCGACCCAGCCCCCCACGTCAGCCTTGATGATACTCAGAGTTACCTCCATGCCAACCTCCTTGCAAACCTCACACCGATGTACGGGACACAAGCGCGCCCTGTCGTGTTTGGACAACACATTATAACAAACCCTGCCGTGGGCCCGCGCAAGCAGCCCGTTCTCGAGCCGCGTCGTGGACGCCGCCGCAGGCGCGCGCGGGAAACGGAGCGCGGTGATGTCCACCGGCCCGTGGCGTCGGCCTCGTGCACGTCGAGCCGCCCGGGAGGCCACACGCGCGTGCGGCCATCTCGACGGAGCAGGTGAGCCGCCCGAGCAGCCGGTGCTTCCCGACGGAGGCGAGAACCCGGGCGTAATCTTCAGTTTTCACCAGCTCGTATTCGGCCGCCTGGAGGGTGTCGCCGCCGCCGAGTTCCACTTCCGGCGAACTCGCCGCCACCCGGCTTCCTCCACTATAATACTTCGCGGAAAGGGCAGTGGTTGAGGAGAGGAAGAGGGGGTCGCCGCGATCGAGCTCGTTTACATGGACCACGCCGCAACGACTCCGCCGGCGATGGAGGTCGCCTCGGCGATGCGGCCTTACCTCCGGGACAGGTTCGGCAACCCGTCGGCGCTTTACGGGATCGGGCGGGAGTGCAGGCAGGCCGTGGAACATGCCCGCGGGCAGGTGGCCGGCCTCATCGGGGCTTCCCCCGGGGAGATCTTCTTCACGTCCGGCGGAAGCGAGTCCGACAACATGGCGCTGAGGGGGGTGCTCGAGCGGTCGGGCGGGAAGGACCACATCGTCACCACTGCTGTGGAGCACCACGCCGTCCTCGAGACGGCGGAGTACCTGGGAACCCGCGGTTACCGCGTGACGATTGTGGGGGTCGACGCTTTCGGGCTCGTTGATCCCGACGACATAAGGAAAGCGATAGAGCCCCGGACGGCGATCGTATCGGTGATGCACGCCAACAACGAGATCGGGACGGTCGAGCCCGTGGCGGAGATCTCCGGGGTGTGCCGCGAGGCGGGCGTGTATTTCCACACGGACGCGGTGCAGACCGCAGGCAACATCCCGGTAGACGTAGACGAACTGGGGGTCGATCTGCTCTCCATGTCGGGGCACAAGCTGTACGGACCGAAGGGCGTCGGCGCCATCTATGTAAGGAAGGGCACGAAGCTGGCGCGGCTTGTGCACGGCGGAGAACAGGAGCGAGGGATGCGGGCCGGAACCGAGAACATCGCCGGCATCGTCGGCCTAGGCGCGGCGGCTGAACTGGCCTTCCTGGAGATGGACGCCAGGGTGTCGCGGATAACAGGGCTGCGCGACAGGCTGGCTTCCGGGTTGCTGGAGGCCGTCAGCGATTCGAAGCTGAACGGCCATCCCGAGCGCAGGCTGCCGAACAACGTTCACCTCGGGATCCGCTTCATCGAGGGAGAGGCTATCTGCCTCCACCTGGACACTGTGGGCGTCTGCGCTTCGACCGGCTCGGCGTGCACTTCCGAGGCGCTCGAGCCGTCGCACGTCCTCCTGGCCACGGGACTTGCCGCCCCGGAGGCGCACGGCTCGGTCAGGTTCTCGCTGGGGCGCTCGACCACCGTGGAGCACGTTGATTACGTGATCGAGAAGCTCCCTCCGATCGTCGAACGCCTCCGGGCGATGTCGCCACTCGCCTGAGGTCGTGCCTTCAGGCGCCTGGCGGTCAAACGCGGTCGGCGGCGAAGTCGAACGGCTCGGTTCCGTGCATGTACCTGTCCAGGTCGTCGCCGTCGTAGAGCCTGGTGACGATGCGCCTGATCTTCGCCGCCACCTCGTCTATGACGCTCTTGGTTTCTTCCTGGCCGTAGAACGGAGCCAGGTCCACCGGCCTGCCCACGCGAAGGGTCACGTGCCGGTAGGTTATCAGCTCGATGCCTTTTCCGGCGTCGGGGTGCTTCACGAACGCTGAAACAAGGGCGCCCGGCAGCCTGGGCAGCATCTGCTTCTCTTCGGAAGCGGCTATAGCGACGGGTATGACCGGCACCTTGTTCTCGAGGGCCAGCTTGACGAAACCGGTCTTGAACGCGGCTATTCTGCTGGCGCTGTATACGTGCATGAACGACTCTATGCCTTCGGGGAAGATTCCCACGAGCTCGCCGCCCCGCAGGAGGCGCGCGCCTTCGCTCAGGCTCGCGTCGCCGCCCTCGCCCCCGTAGATGTCCATCTTGAAGAAGCCGATGAGGTTGAAGATGTGGCGTGAGCCGGGGACCAGGTACAGATGAGAACCGGCCGCGAAGTTGACGAATCTCTCGATACCCAGCGCGATCACGATCGGGTCCGCGTAGGAGCGGTGGTTCGAGACGATGAGGGCGCCCCCCTCCTCGGGGACGTTCTCCGCGCCTTCGACGCGCATGCGGAGGTGAAGGGAGTACAGGGGACCGAGCAACAGCCTCAGTGCCTCGTAGGTGAGCATGCTCCCGACTTCCATTGGCCCTCCGCGGTCGTTCGGCCGGCGACCGTATGCCTGTCCCGCCTTGAATCATAGCATCAGGCCGTGAGGGGTTCGAGGTCGGTGGCGACGAGGGAAGCGCCGCCCCCGCGGTCGCTGACCTTCCCCGTGACGCGCAGCACGCGGGAAGCCCCGACCAGCGGGTTCAGGCGCTCGAACTCCCCGGGGAAGATCGTGGCTTCGAAGGTGCCGGAGAGGTCCTCCAGCGTGAGGAACTGCATGTACTCCCGCTTCCTGGTGACCGCTCGACGCTGGGCGACGAGCCAGCCGACGATGCTCACGGTCTCCCCGATCTTCCCCGACAGGTCCCGGCTGGTCACGCGGGCGCGGGCCATCTCGCCGGGCACCAGTATCTCCAGGGGATGGTGAGTGACGCCGGCTTCCAGGTACTCGAGCTCCATGCGCAGCTTTTGGGCCGGTGTGTAGTCGGGCAGGCGGGGAAGGGGCGCCGGCGCGCAGACTTTCGCGAGTTGCAGGGGAAGAGACTCGTCCTCGCGCCCACCGCCCGCCGCCCGGCCCTGGCGGGCCTGGGGCCACAGCATCGCGAGTTTCCAGAGGAGCTCCGGGCGGGTGTTCTCGAAGGAGTCGAAGGCCCCGCATTTCACCAGCGCCGCGACCTCTTCTCCGGTGGTGTCCACGCGGGACAGGAAATCGGACATGGACACGAACGGGAACTCCTCGCGTGCCCGCACGACGGATTCGACCGTCCGGTGGGTCACCCCCTTGACCCGGAGGAGGCCGAAGTAGAGGACCCCGTCGCGCACGTGGAAGTCAGGCTCGCTCTTGTTAATATCGGGCAGCGCCACAGGGACACCCAGGCGACGGGCCTCCTCGATGTATACGGAGCGGTGGTAGAAGCCCGCGTCGTTCACCAGGACCGCGGCCATGAACTCGGCGGGGAAATGGGCTTTCAAGTAAGCGGCCTGGTAGGAGAATTCGCCGTACGTCGCCGCGTGCGCTTTGCAGAAGCCGAACTCCGAGAACTTCGCGAGGCTCTCGAAAACGGCGTTGGCGGACGCGGCTCCCATGCCGCCCGCCGCGGCCCCCGAGACGAAGCGCTCGCGCAGGGAGTTCATCTGCTCCCGGGAGCGTGCCCTGGTCATGGCGCGCCTGAGGCCGTCCGCGTCCGCGGGCGAGAAGCCCGCGAGCGCGACGGCGGCCCTCATGACCTGCTCCTGGTACACGAAAGCCCCCAGCGACTCGGAGAGGATGGGTTCGAGCGAGGGGTGCAGGTAGACCAGCGGTTCGCGCCCGGCGCGCCGGAGGAGGAACAACTCTTTCATGCCGCTGCCCGAGGCACCGGGGCGGATGAGGGCGATCGAGAGAGTGAGGTCGCCTATGTCCCTGCAGCGCATCGCCTGCAGCAGCGAGCGCATCGCGGGACTTTCGACCTGGAAGACGCCGAGCGTGCGCCCCTCCGAGAGCATGTCCAGGGTGGCGGGGTCGTCGCGCGGGAGGTCGTTGGTGTCGAGCAGCGCCCCGTGGTTCCTGGCGGCCCACGACGAAGCGTCCTCGATCACCGATAGCCCCTTCTGTCCCAGGATGTCCATCTTTATAAGACCCAGCCGGCCGATGGGGCCCATGTCGAACTGGCTTATGACCAGGCCGCCGGTGGCGCGCTCCAGCGGGACGAGGTCCGTGAGCGGGCGGTCGGCGATGACGACACCGCCCGCGTGGATGGAGAGGTGACGCGGGAAGCCGTCGAGGCGCCCGCAGATGTCGAGGATACTGCGATAGGGCTCGCGGTCGACGGGGACGCGGCCACGGTAGGAGGGGAGGCTCTCGGCCACCGCCTCGATCCGGCCCGCACGGCAGCGCGGGACGTTGCGGCTGAGCGCGTCGACCTCCCCGGGGGAGAGGCCCATCGCCCTGGCGACGTCGCGCACGGCCATCCGCGCTTTCATCGTCGCGTAGGTGCAGATCATGGCGACGCGGTCGGGGCCGAAGCGCCGATATATATAGTCGAGCACCTCACCGCGGCGGCACGCGCTGATGTCGAGGTCGATGTCCGGCGGGTCGTCGCGAGCGGGCGAGAGGAACCGCTCGAAGTAGAGGTCGTGCTCCAGCGGGTCGATATAAGTGACGCCCAGGACGTAGGCCACCATGCTGCCGGCGGCCGAGCCCCGGCCCGCGGCGGGAATCCCACACTCGCGGCAGTGCTTCGCTATATCGTGGACTACCAGGAAGTACGGGGTGAAACCCATCGACTCTATCGTCCCCAGCTCGAAGTGCAGGCGCTCCAGCGCGTCCGCCGTCAGCGGGCGGTAGCGCCGCGCGGCGCCCTCGAAGCACAGCTTCGTGAGGTGGCTGAAGGCGGTCTCCCCGCGGGGGAGGTCCGGTTCGGGGAAGAGCTTCCGGCCCAGGTCGAACCTGAACTCGCAGCCGTCGGCGATCTCCCGGGTATTGGCGACGGCATCGGGAGCGCGGCAGTAGGGATAGGCCTCGAAGAGCTTCTCCATTGAACCCGCGGGCTTGAGCCAGGACTCGGCGTCCGCCACCTCGCCGCGGGGCACGCGGGTCACGGGGGTGCCGGTCCGGATCGCGCACAGCGTCCGGTGGACGCGGTAGTCGTCGCTCCCGGCGAAGGCCACGCGGTTGCCCGCGACGCACCTGACGCCCAGCCGCGAGGCGGCCTCGATGAGCCGTTCGGACTCGAGGTGGCTCGCGGAGGTATTGCTGTTGACCAGCTCGGCGAACAGCGCTTCTCCGAAGACGGAGTGCAGTTCTCCCAGGAGGCGCGCGTCGCTAGACAGCGCGAAGAGGCCTTCAGACAGCTCTTCGAGCCTGGCGAGCGGCAGCGGCGCCCCGCCGAGGCGGACTTCGCTGACCGCCCTGCAGAGGGTGCTGTACCCCTCGGCCGTCCTTGCCAGCAGCATGACCCTCGAGGGGGCGGAGCCCGCCGCCGCGTCCGGCTCGGCGGGACCCCGGCCCGGCCGCCGGGGGCCTCCGCGAGCGTCGCGGCCCGGCGCCCCGACAGAGAGGTCGCACCCTGTGATGGGCTTGATGCCCGCGGCCGTAGCTTTCTCGTGAAAAGGTACGGCGTTGTACAGGCCGTCGCGGTCGGTCAGCGCCAGCGCGTCCATCCCGAGCTCGGCGCACCTGGAGACCAGGTCGTCACTCGACGAACCGCCGAAGAGGAGGCTGAAGTTGCTGTGGCAGTCGAGGTGCACGAACCTGTTCACGGCGGGTCATTTCATCCCGGCGTCCGTGCACGACGGACCCCTCTCAGTCTCACGCGCATTCCTGGCCCCCGCCCCTGCCGGGAACCAGCGAGGCCGTGCTGCCTCTCACGATCGACGAGAACCCGTACAGCTCGCGTATCCTGTCTACGCTCTCGTTGAGGTTGTCCAGCTTGAGGCTGTCGGGCTCTCCCCGGCGGGCGCCTTCGCCGGACGCGTCCGTGAAGAGTTCACCCTGGCAGCCCGACGCCACCAGCCCGGAGAGCGCGACGCCCACGAGCCGTATGCGCACCCCCCTCTCGAGGAGCCTCTCGAAGAGGTCCAGGGCCACACGGTGGACCGTCTGCTCCTGGTCGGTGGGGATATCGAGCGTGCGGAACTTCATGCAGGTCTTGAAATCGGAGTACCTCAGCTTCACCGCGATCCTGGTCGCGGAGAGGCCGTCCCTTCGGAGCGCCAGGCAGCAGCGCTCGGCCAGCAGCAGGAGGGTGGAGCGCACCATGTCGTAGTCGATGGTGTCGGTGTCGTAGGTTGTCTCCCGGCTGACGGATTTCGGGGCCCGGCCGCACTCCAGGCGCCGCCTGTCGACGCCGCGCGCGTGCTCGTGGAGGACCCGCCCCCAGGAGCCGAGGACGCTCTCGAGAGCCTCCACCGGCAGCAGGGACAGGTCGCCTATAGTGCGGATGCCGAGGTCGGCGAGCGAAGCGCGGCAGACGGGCCCGACCCCCGGGAGTTTCTCCACGGGCAGAGGGGAAAGGAACGCGAGCTCCTCGCCGGGCGCGACCTCGAGGAAGCCGTTGGGCTTCGCGGCCGCGGAAGCGACCTTGCTCACGACCTTGGCGGCGGAGAGGCCTCCCGATGCCGGCAGGCCGAGCTCGTCCGCGATGCGCTTTCGTATCTCCCGGACGACGGCGCGGGGCTCCCCGAAGGCGAGCCTGCAGCCGGCCAGGTCGAGGTAGGCCTCGTCGATGCCCGCGTGTTCTACGACGGGCGTGTATTCCTCGAGGATGTCGCGCACGAGGCCGGAGTAGTGGAGGTAAGCCTTGAAGTTGCCCCGCAGGTAGACCGCGTCCGGGCAGAGCCTGCCCGCCGTGGCGAGCGGCATCGCCGAGTGTACGCCGAACCGCCGCGCTTCGTAAGAGCAGGCCGAGACTACCCCCCGCTGGGACGGGTCGCCGCCGACGATAACCGGCCTGCCCTCGAGCCCGGGGTCGAACAGGCGCTCGACCGAGCAGAAGAAGGTGTCCATGTCTATGTGGAGTATCGCGGGTGTCCTGGCGGTGTCGGTTTTCATCGTCGTGTACCTCAATAGAGCCTTATGACGCCGCGGACCTTCCCCTGGATTTCCACCCTGTCTTCCGGACCCAGGATTATCGGGTCCACGGACGGGTTGGCGGGCTGGAGCCTTATCCGGCGGGCTCCGTCGGCGTCTTCCCGGTAGAACTTCTTGAGGGTGGCGTGCGTTCCGTCGATCAGGGCCACGACCGTCTCGCCGTTCTCGGGCACCGGCTTCTCCTCCACGACCACGTAGTCGCCGTCGAAGATGCCCTCGTCGACCATGGACTCGCCCGATACCTTCAGCGCGTATACGTTCCTGCCGGACGCGAGCGCGGCGGGCACCTCGATCTCGTCGCCGAGAGGCATGGCCTCTATCGGCTCGCCAGCGGCGATAGTGCCCATGAGGGGCACGAGGACCCCTGCCCGCCCCGCGCCGGCGGCGGGCGAGCGTCCCTCGAGGACGGCGCGGCCCCTGGCGGTGAGCAGGAGAGAGCGGGCGCGGTCGGGTCGGCGCCGCAGGAGTCCCCTGGCCTCGAGGGCGTCCACGTGTCCCGCGACGGTGGCGACGGACGAGACGCCGAGTCCGGAGGCGATCTCGCGCATTGTGGGCGAATACCCGTCGACGGCCCTGGAGTCCTTGATGATCTCCAGCACCCGCACCTGCTTCCTGGTGAGCGTCTGTTCCATGCCCCTCTTTCCTTTCGACGCATATGATACCGAACAAAAACCGAAAATGCAAGAGTGATTCGTGAGTTTATCGTGCAGACGGAGCCCGGCGCCGGCGGGCGCGGCCCCGTTTTCCGGAAAATCGCGGCGGGACGGGCCGATCATCTCACGCGGGGGTGACATCCCCGGGAGCGTACACCCGCGACACCCGGGCGGGGCCGGCGCGGTCACTTGTAATAGGACGCGAGTGGCGGTTATTCTGGTCGGGAAACCGTTGGAAAGGACCGTCTTGAAAAAGCAGGCGCGCGCGATCTCCGCGGCCGCGATACTGCTGGTCGGGGCCCTCGCGGCGGCGTACCTCGCGGGCTGCGGGAGCAACGAGGCCAGAGCCAGGCAATACATAGAGTCCGCGCGCGAGAAAGGCAGGAAGGCCGCCGAGGCCGAGGCGAAGCTCCAGCGGAAAGGCGAGGAGCTGGCACGGTTCAACGAGATCTTCCAGAACATCACCCCCGAGACCGCGAGCACCCTCAAGAAGTACCTGGCCGAGCTGTTGGTGCTTCACGAACAGATAAACAAGAAGGCGGAGGAGGCCCGTTCGGAGTACGACAGGATCCTCGACCTCGAGGGAGCCGGGGACTTCAAGAAGTACGCCCGGAACCGCATCCGCGCTATCGACCTCATCGACAAGCGGTCTCTTCTGCTCAAGCAGTTCGCGGCCATTTACGACCACGTCGTCGACCAGGCCCTCGAGGGACAGGCCATAGACGAGGACATGGTCAGGAACCAGGCGGAGCAGATCATCCTGGAGCGCGGCCGGGTAGACAAGGAACTCGAGGAGCTCAACAACAAGGCCGCCGACCTCGCGGAGAAGCTGAACATCGAGTGATGGCGGCCGCGCCGGGCGGAGTCCCGGGTCCGGCGGCGGGACAGGAGAAGTCTTGAGACCAGGGGGTGTTCGATGATTTGCCCGGCCTGCGGCCAGGAGGCCGACGACAGGAACGGCTTCTGCCCTGGGTGCGGAGCGGCGCCGGCGGCCCCCGCGCCGCCTCCTCCGGCGGGGATGGAACCGCCTGCCCCCCGGGAAGCCCGGACCGACGCGGAGCACGGCTACGCCCAGCCGGAGGGACAGGCCCCCGTCCAGCAGCCTCCCGTCCAGGACCCGTACCGGCAGCAGTCTTACGACGGGCAGGCGTACGCGCCCCGGCCCGTATACCCGCCGCCGTATCCACCCCAGGGACCGTATTACGCCCAGGGACCGTACCACCCGCAGGGACAGCAGTACTGGCCCGCACCTCCCCCCGGCGCGCCCGACCCGCAGCAGTACGTGGTTTCCGCCAGGGCCGCCGGGAGGGGTTCTGTCGTTACCGGGGCCATAGCGATCCTCGCGGGTGCGGCGGTCGTAGCCTCGACGTTTCTCCCCTGGGTCTCGATGGGCGCCGCGGGCTATTCCGCGAACGTCTCCGGCTACAGCTACATGACCGGCACCGCGAGCGGGTCTGGTTCGGGGAGCTTCTCCGTGGTGCTGACGGGCGCCGGCGTACTGTTCTTCACCGGTTTCTTCTCTCTCCTGCTCGGGGCGCTGGTCATGGCCGGCGGCCTGGTGATGCTGTTCCGAAGGAGGCTGGGAGGGGTACTGGTCTTCGCTTTCGCGCTGCCGGCGGCCGGCCTGGCCGCGGTGGACGTCGCGATGGCCATGACGAAAGTGCCGGGCGGTTCGGCGTCCGTGGGGATGTGGGTCTTCGCCGGCGCCGCTCTCGCGGCGCTGGCAACGGGAATAGTAGGACTGGCCTCCCCGGGCTGAAAACCGGGCGCCGCCGCCGGGGTTCAGTCACCGACCCGGGCGATCCGCCGGGCGAGCTCCTTCTTCAGGCCGAGTTCGGCGAGCCTCGATATCATTATCCGCTGCGCCTGGGGGGACCCCGCCCCGTGTATGCTCTCGGTCAGGTAGGCGGCCGCCCCACAGCCGATGGTCATGTTCTCGATGAACCTCAGAACTTTCACGCGGTCCAGGGTCGAGAAGCCCTCCGCTCCCTTGAGGTACTTCTCCAGGTACGGCGCGATCTCGGGGTTGCCGAAGTCCCTCTGCGAGGGCATGGTGACGATCAGTCCGCCGCCGATGTCCTGGGCGAGCCTGGCGATCTCGAACGGGAACCGGGTCACGTTCAGCTTGCAGATGTTGGCCAGCAGCGGGTCGACCTCGTAGTTCCCCGCGAGCGTCGCCCTGCCCATCGAGCTGCAGGCGACGCCGCAGCAGAACAGCGTTTCGTTGAGGTGGACCATCTCGGTTATCTTGTCCCGGACGTGACTGGCCCTGTGCGCGCCCTGGTACTCCGCCGCCAGTTGAGCCGCTCCGATAAGTACGTCTCCCACGCCGACCTTGCACCCGCCGTAACTCTGCCGGTGGAAGGATGCGAAGCGCTCGACCACCTTGCCGCTCTGATCGGTCTCGCCGCACATGAACACCCGCTCGTTCGGCACGAAGACGTCGTCGAACACCACCAGGGCCTCCTGGCTGCCGTAGGCGGGGTTTCCCACGTCCAGGGGGGTTCCTTCAACCTTGCGCGTGTCGGAGGGCTGGCGCCCGAGGACAAAGGTGACCCCCGGCGCGCCGGCGGGAACGGCGAACGAGACGGCGAACTCCTCCTCGCCCTCGCGCATGGCGGTCGTCGGCATCACCAGGATTTCGTGGGAGTTCAGCGCGCCCGTCTGGTGCGCCTTCGCCCCCCGGACCACAATCCCCTCGGCCGTCCGTTCGACGACGTGCACGAACACGTCGGGGTCCGGCTGTTCACCGGGCCGAAGACCCCTGTCCCCTTTCACGTCGGTCATGGCGCCCTCTACCACGATATTCTCGTCCTGCACCCAGGCCAGGTAGTCCAGGAACCTCCGGTGGTAGTCGGTGCCGTGAGCCTCGTCGCATTCGTGGGTCACGGAATACAGCGCGTTGAACCCGTCCATCCCCACGCACCTCTGGAAGCACGTCGCGGTGCGCCGCCCCAGCAGGCGCTGCATGAGGACCTTGTCCACCAGGTCCTCGGTGCTCCTGTGGATGTGGGTGAACCTGCTTATCGGCCTGCCGGTCAGGTGGGAGCGCGTAAAGAGCAGTTCCTCCGCACCGGGCTCGTCTCCGGGCGAATACGATTCCGCGACCGCGTTGGCCGACGGGCGCACCAGCGGATGGTCCACGGTGTTGTCGCAGTCCTCTCCCATGATGAAAACTCGCCTCTTCAGCCCGCGCAGGCTGTCGAGGTAAGCTTCCGCGTCCTGGATTTTCATCACGCCACTCCCCGCCGTCCGTCCTGCAAGACACTAGAAGTGTACAACAACGTGGAGGCGGCGGCCCCGCCGTCACCTCCCCGGCGGGGCGGCGGGTAAAAAAACCGTGCCAGCCGAACGCGCTCGTTGTACAATCATGCCAGAGATGAAAAGAGCGAAAGGACCGGGTTGGATGGAGTGCCCGATATGCGGCGAAACCCTTCCGCTCAGCAGCAGGGTATGCGAAGCGTGCGGTAACGAATACGACGGGTTTTTTCTGACGGAGGAGTTCGCTGCATCTTCGGTGCGGAAGAGTGTGGCGCCGCAGAAGCCTCCCCGTCAGCCTTCGGCCCTCAAGCCCAGCACGCGCCCGCCGATGGACAGGAAGAAGGTCGCCGTGATCGGTGGGGCCGTGGTGCTGGCGCTGCTGGTCGGCGCGGCTCTGTTCGCCTTCATACCCCGGGGCCGCGGAGCGGCGGGAACCGCGGAGGAGGCGGTGACCAGGTACTACGAATACCTGCGGGCCGGCGACGCCGAAGGCATCTTCTCTCTGTTCGAGCCGGGATACCTCCCGGTGGCCGCCGACAAAGCCGGCATAAAGGCCGCGTTGACCACAAACACGTACAAGGTGAGCAAGCCCGTCACCCAGGTGCTCAGCAGGACTGACAACACCGCCCTGGTGGCGATCAAGGCGGTGGAGGTCGACATTGCGTCGGACACCAGGGGAACCACCGAGAATAAGTCGCTGGCCCGGTACGCGCAGGAACTCCCCGGGGGCAACCCGCAGATGGTTTCGGTGGTTAAGCTGGAGAACAGCGGCGGCGGCTGGCGGATAGCGGGCAGGCCCGTCGACGGATGGGCTCCTTCCGGCGTATGGCTCATAGGAGAGGTCGGGAACCCCTGACCCCCGGCTTCCCTTCATCTGTTACCATGTAGTCATGCGTTCAGAAAAACACCGGATGACGAGAAGAAAAGGTTTGCGGCAGGCGGCGACACGCGCCGTGTTGTGTGCCGCGCTGTGCCTGTTCGTTCTTTCCGCCGCTTCCGCGCAGGCCCGCGCCTCCACTCACGGTTGGGACGGCGGGCACGTCGCCCAGGGATGGAGCGCCGCGAGCGGCACGGCCTACTTCGCCGAGGGAACCACCAGGAACGGGTTCGAGGAGTGGCTCCTGTTGCGCAACCCCGGGGCAGACCCCACGACCGTCTCGGTCGCCTATAGCTTCCCGGACCGAGGAACGCGGCGGCAGCAACTCAAGCTGGAGCCGTGGTCAGGCGCCAGCGTCTGTGTGAACGAAGCCGTCGGGGCGGACAGGGACGTGTCCGTCTCTATCCGTTCCACTCCCGGGATAATCGCCGAGAGACAGATCTATTTCAACTACAAGTGCGCCTGGACGGGGGGAACCGTCGTCCGTGGCGTGGAGTCCCCGAAGGCAGAATGGTTCTTCGCCGAGGGGACGACACGCCGGGGGTTCCAGGAGTGGCTCTGCATCCAGAACCCGGCGAAAAACGAGGTGGAAGCCACCGTCACTTACATGCTGGCGACCGGCGAGAACCGCGAGCAGAAAGTGAGGCTCCCCGCGAGCAGCAGGCAGACGGTCGACGTCAACGCGGCGGTCGGCCCCGGGCAGGACGTCTCCGCGCGCGTCGCCGCGGACGCTCCGATAGTCGTCGAACGGCCGATGTATTTCGATTACAAGGGCGCCTGGAGGGGAGGGCACACTTCGACCGGGTCGGCGGGCCTCGCCGGCGAATGGCATTTCGCGGAGGGCACCACCCGGGAAGGCTTCGAGGAGTGGCTCTGCGTCATGAACCCCGGCGGAAGAGGAAACGCCACCGTCGAGTACCTGATCGAGGGCTCGGACCCCGTAGTCAGGCGCTACGATCTCGAGGCACGCTCCAGGGCCACCATCTCGGTAAACGAGGCTGTCGGGCCCGGCAAGGACGTCTCGCTCAAGGTCACTTCCGACAACGACATACTCTGCGAGCGCCCGATGTACTTCAAGTACCACGGGGCATGGGAGGGAGGCCACGACGTCGTCGGAGCCCAGGAGGGTGAGAGGACATGGTTCTTCCCGACGGCTTGCACCGGGGCGAACTTCGCCTCCTGGATGTGCGTCTCGAACCCTGGCAAGAAACCGAACGATGTCCTGCTGGAAGTGTTCGGTGAGGGCGGCGGCTACGAAAGCGACGAGGTCGAGCTGGGACCCCGAAGCAGGGCAACCTTCGATGTGAGCGCGCTCGCGGCCAATGTCCGCAACCCCTGGTTGAAAGTATCGGGCACCCGGGAGCTCATCGCCGAGCGGCCCGTCTACTTCTCTTACTCCGCGAAAGTCGAGCCGCGCACGTTCGCGGTAGCGACCTGGGGGGACACCGAGATAATGAGCCCCATCAGGTACGACGACTGCCTCGGGCCCCAGTTCCACGAAGCGGCTCCCGGAGACGGCTCGCCCGCGATGCAGCCGGTGGGCATCTGCCTGGCCAACGACAACCCCGGCAGGTTCGCCCCCGGTGTGACCACCGGGGTCGGAAGCGACCCGTTCTACTTCGTCGAGGACACCAGGGGACGCGGCACCTACGCGACTACCGCTTGCGACGTCCAGGCGAAGGCGGGGGCGACCGTCTACGCCCCGGTCGGAGGTACGGTCGTCGCCGCGGAAAGCTACCTGCTTTACCGGCAGTACCCCGACTTCCGGGTGAAGATCCGCATCGACGGGCACCCGGAGTACCAGATGTTCGTCCTGCACCTGGAGCGGCTGCTGACCACCACCGGCGCCCGGGTCGAGGCCGGAAAGACGCCCATAGGCGTCGTGCGGGACCTCGTGCCGTACTTCAACAGCGGGCCGAACCCTTACACCCGTGACGACGGGAACCACGCGCACCTGCAGATCAACTACGTGCCGTCACAGGCCACGGGCGCGGCGCCGCCGGACCCCTACGGCATCGAGTGACGCTCGGTCCACCTCCCCCGGCGGTGCCGCCCGTTATGTCGCCAAACAGGGTCGGCCCGGAAGCGGGGGAATGCATGTGGTTTGGCCGGGCTCGGGGTACCTCCCGCTCCGTTCCGCTCGAGGACTCGAAGTCACTCGC
>CAZEJS010000025.1:0-43340 GCA_964512645.1 uncultured Acidimicrobiales bacterium | reverse complement strand
ATTCCGGGGCAGCAACCGTCTTCCCCTACAGACCTACTCATGTTTTACACGACCCCGGCGGGGACGCGTCTTTACCGGGACAACGCTTATCTGTTAACCTCGACCAAACTCACGAAGGCGCAATCCTGTGTACACCGACATCCGTAAGGTCGCCGCGGCGAGGAACCTGCACTGGCTCTTTCTCGTCATCGCGTCCCCGGCCCTGGCATTCAGGGGGCCCCTCGTAAAGGCCCTGCCGTACGGGGTGGTACTGGCCGCCGGGGCGCTCCTGAACTCCCTCACTTACCTGGCGCCTCTCGAGCGCATGGAGGTTCGCCGGACGGCCGTCTTTTTCGGGGCGCTGCTGGCCGTCCACCTCAGCGTGGTCGCGCTGGCGGCAGGCTTCTCCGGCGGCTTTTCGAGCCCCCTGTGGCCGTTTCTCGTCGTAACCATGCTGGTACCCGCGGCCGCCACCGACCCCTGGTTCACCGCCGGGGCCTCCGTTTTCGCCATCGCGTCCCTCGTTCTCTGCTCGGCGCTGCTCGCCGCCCGACCGTCAAACGCCTCGGCGGTGTTCACCGCGATCGCGCTGCTCGCAGTGTTCCCGTTCTCGGTCAACGTCGGACTCGCCTCGTACCGCAGGAGGCTGCGCGACCGCGAGACGTTCTCGGCCCTTTACAGGATCAGCCGGTCGCTGGGGGAGTCGCTCGACCTCGAGCAGGTGCTCAACCACCTGCTGGTGGAGATGGACCGGGTCTTCGAAACGGATATCAGCTCCGTGCGGGTACTGGACCCGGGCACGAACACCCTCGTCGTGAAAGCCTCGGGCGCCGACGCCGAGGAGATCGCCGGCGAGCAGATCAGGATACGCATGGGCGAAGGGTTCATCGGCTGGGTCGGCAAGTCCGGGGAGCCGTTCCTGGCGAGCGACATCAGCAAGGACCCCCGGTTCGCGACGTTCCCCAGGGCGAAGAAGAAGGTGGCCTCCGCCATCGCCGCCCCCATCCAGATTGGGAACAGGACCGTGGGCGTCATATCGTGCGCGAGTTCGAAGCGCAGGCGGTTCGCCGAGGAGGACCTGGAGCTGCTGGTCTCCGTGGCCGGCCTATCGGGCGCGGCCATCGAGCGGGCGGAGCTGTACCAGCAGCTCCTGTCCCGTGGGGAGGCTGTCACAGAGGGGCTCGCCGACGGGCTCGTGGTGGTCGACAGAGAGTGCCTGGTGGTGCAGACCAACAAGACCGCGCGCGGGTTTTTCGGCTCCGGGCCTGGCCTCGGCGAGCCGCTCGAGCGTCTTCTGAAAGGCACCGCCGCGGAATGGAAGCGCCTGTGCGGGGACGTGCGGGCGCGCATCCTCGATGCGCCTGACCGGGAGGCGGAGCCGTTCAGCCTCGACCTGCGGATCATAACCGGCGGGAAAGAGGGTTCGGTGCTCCGTACCAGGGTGTCGCCGGTCACCAGCAGGTGGAACAAGGTCATCGGCGCGGTCCTCCTGATGGAGGACGTCACCGACGTACTGAGGCTCACCGGGGAGCTCGCGCTCGAGAAGGCCAAGCTGGAGGTGGTGCTCGAGAACGCCGTCGTCGGGGTCATCGCGGTGAGCGACGACGGCGAGCCGCTCATCGCCAACGCCGCGGCGTTCGAGATGCTCGGCACCGCCCGTCCCTGGCGGTTGCCGGAGTCCGAGCTCTCAAGGGCGATCCCCGAACCGGCCCTGGTGCACCTCATGCGCAAAGTCATGGAGGAGAAGACGGCCGTGATCAACGAGACCGTAGTCCTGTCGTCGGGCCGTCACATCGAGGCTTCCTGCGTCCCCATCAAAGAGCTGTCTCCGGGAAAGGCCGGGGTTGTCACGGTCCTCCACGATATCACCGGCCTCCACCAGGTGGAGCAGGCGAGAAGCGACTTCGTCTCCATGGTCTCGCACGAGTTGCGGACCCCCCTGACTTCCATCAAGGCCTACGTGGACACGCTTCGGCGGCGGGACGTCGAGTTCGACGAGGAGACACGGGCCGGCTTCGTGGGGGTCATCTCCAGGGAGACCGAGCGGATGACAAGGCTGATCAACGACATACTCGACCTCTCGAGGATAGAGGCCGGGCGCCTTGACCTCAAACCGACGCTGGTGGACCTGCCGTCACTGGTGGGTGGGGTGGTGTCGAGGATCGGGCCGCAGTCCTCCGGCCATTCGGTGGTGACGGACCTCCCGGAAGGGATGGAGCCGGTGCGCGCCGAGGCGGCGAAGGTCGAGCAGGTCATGCTGAACCTGCTGGGCAACGCGTTCAAATATTCGCCGCCCGGGACGGTCGTGGAAGTCTCGGTGCGGCGGCTGAAGGAGAAGGCGATGGTGTCGGTGAGGGACCGCGGCATAGGCATACCCGCCTCGCAGCTCCCGTACGTGTTCGACAAATACACCAGGGCGGGCACCGCCCGCGGCGGAGGGATCCGGGGAGCGGGCCTCGGGCTGTACGTGACGAAATCCATCGTCGAAGCCCACGGCGGGAGGATCTGGGCGGAGAGCGAGGAAGGGCTGGGCACCACGGTCATCTTCACACTGCCGTTCGCGGACGGCGGGGCGCGGCCCGCGGCTGCCGGCGACAGGGGAGGATACGGTGCCTGAGCGCATCCTGATTATCGAGGACGAGCAGACGGTAGCGGAGATCATCGCCATCAACCTGCAGATCGAGGGGTTCGAGGTGGAGGTCGCCCTCAACGGCACGACCGGCCTGGCCGCCGCCCGCCGGGGCCCGTTCGACCTGGTCATCTGCGACATCATGATGCCGGACATCGACGGCTACGAGATCTGCCGGCAGCTCAAGCGCGAGAGGCCTACCAGGGATGTGCCGGTGATACTGCTCACGGCGCGTACCGAGGTGGAGAACAAGCTGGCCGGGCTGGAAGCCGGCGCCGACGACTACATCACCAAGCCTTTCAACTTCCCGGAGCTGGTCGAGCGCATCAACATGAACCTGGACCGCGCCGCGAGCAAGTACGAGACGGACCCCCTTACCGGCCTCCCGGGCAACATCCAGTCCGACGATACCCTCAAGGAGATCGTACTGGCCGGCGGGGAGTTCGCTTACCTGCTGGTGTCGCTCAACGGCCTGCGGCCGTACAGGGAGGTCTACGGGATAGGCCGCTTCGAGGAGGTGCTGCGCTTCGCGTCCGGGACGATATCCGGGTCCCTCCAGCGCCTGGCCGGGCGCAGCGGCCGCGCTTTCTACCTCGGGGGCGCGGACGGCGGGAGCTTCAGCGCTATTTCGCCACCCGGAAAGGCCGAGCCCGTGGCGCGCGATATCCTGCGCGCTTTCGACGCCGGAATCGGCGCCTACTACGGCCCCGAGGACCTCTCGAGAGGCGCACTGAGGACCTTTGACAGGCGTGGTGCCTTGATAGATAATCCATTGATGACGGTGTCCATAGGCATAGCCTCCAACGGGCACCGGGAGATCCTGTCTCACTGGGAAGCGGCAGAAATAGCACGAGAGGTTCTCGACTACGCCATGACGTTTCCGGAGAGCAAGTACGTAATGGATAGGCGGATCGAGCCGCCGGGGAAGAAATAAGATGAACGGTGACAAGCTGAAGGTCCTCGTCGTCGAAGACGAACCCCTCATCAGCGAGATGATCGCCAAGAGCCTGCGCCTCGAGGGGTACCAGGTGGAAGTCGCCGAGACCGGCGAGGAAGGCCTGGAGAAGGCGGGCGAGGTCAACCCCGACCTGATGCTCCTCGACGTCCTGCTCCCGAAGATCGACGGCTGGGAGGTCCTGACCAGGCTGCGCGACGATCAGCGCACCCGTTCGATACCGATAATAATGCTCACCGCCCTCTCGGACGAGAAGTCGAAGGTGCAGGGCCTCCGCGGCGGGGCCGACGATTACGTCACCAAGCCGTTTTCCTCGCTGGAGTTGATGGCCCGGGTCGAAGCCGTACTGAAGCGCTCGGAGCGCGCCGGCCGCCGGGACCCCGGCCGCTCGCAGGTCCCGGCCCGCAAGGGGGACAGGATCTTTCTCGTCAACGTCGATGACATCAACTTCGTGAACATTCAGCGGGAGTACACCTACCTCCACACCGACGCCGACCGCTTTCTCACCAACTACACCCTTTCCGAGCTCGAGAAGATGCTCGACTCGTCGAGGTTCTTCAGGGCCCACCGCGGGTATATCGTCAACCTGCAGAAGGTCAAGGAGATCACCAGGGTAGGAGCTTCCTCTTACGAGCTCACGATGAACGACCCCTCGAAGAGCAGAATCCCCATGAGCAGGCGGCAGAGTTCGGAGCTCAAGAAGATACTGAACATGTGAAACAGGCCGCCGCGGTCGTTTCCGACGCGTCCGCTCATGCTCCGATAGTGCTGTTCACCGTGCTATTCGCACCGCCAGTCGAAAAGCTCTTGAATCCGGCCCCCCCGGACTGGAGAATATGAACCAGAGGTACCGCTTCTCATCCGACAGGCAGCCGGGAATCCGGCATTCGCCGGAAAGAGATCGGTTGCCAGTACCAAGTTCGGACAACCGGGTACAGCTCAGGGTTAAAGTATTTGGACCATCCAAATATCCCCAAGAGTTGCCGCATTAAGGTCTGATACGCCGATTTCGATCGGGACCCGGTTCCAAGGCCCGGTTGTCCTCTCCCCAAGGCCCGGAAGGGCTTTTTTTATACCACCGCGACTTTTTGGGCGATCGCACCCTCCCTCGCGCAGGTCCCGGTGACGTCCCCGGCCCGGCAAGTGGTAAAAAATGGAAAGCAAACGGCGCCGGCGGACTTGAACTACGCCTCCGGGCACCACACCTTCGGGCGCCTCCGGACGCTGCCCTATCGCCCGCCCATGGGAATGTCGGGGTCAGCTGCGGATGATGATGCGGTGGTCGAGGAAGGTGATCTCCTCCAGCGTGCCCTCGAACACCTGGACGTCGCCCAGGATGTCCGTGGCTTTCACGCGGCCGCCCTCGTTCTCGACCAGCACCGCGTCCTCCATGACCAGGTTGTCCCCTTCTTCGTCCCGCAGGTAGATGTTTGACTCACACACGGCCCTCTCCTCGAAGGTAGTTCGCGCTTTCGCTCGGTCCACGCTTCTATTGTAACGTAAGGGCGGGGCGGGGTCAGGCCTGCATTCGCCGCCCCGGCTCGAGCCTTTCGTGGGGCCCGGGTCGAAGGAGGCCCGACCCCGGGTCTCAATGGTTCCGACGAACAAAACCGCGCGCAGGTTCGTCTCCGAAGTATAATAATGATACCCGCCGGAGCCCGAAACGCCGCGGACGATGGCCGCTCCCCGGCACGATTGGGGGAAAATGGACGACAGGGCGATAGCGCTCGAAAGCATCAGGAAAGAGTACAGATTGGGGGCCTCCCGCAGGCGCAAGGCTGCTGTCGTGGACCTCTCGCTGAACGTCGGCTACGGGGAGATTTTCGGCCTGCTGGGGCCTAACGGCGCAGGCAAGACCACCACACTGAAGGTTATGCTCGGGCTGGTGTTCCCGCAGTCCGGCGGCGGCACCCTGCTCGGGAAGAAGCTGGGCGACCGTTCGACGCACCGGAAACTGGGGTTCCTGCCCGAACAGCCGTACTTCTACGGCTTTCTGACCGCCGAGAAGGGGCTGGCCCTCTACGGCCGGTTCTTCCGGATGACCGCCGAGGAGACGAGAAGGCGGTCGGCGGAGCTGCTCGACCTGGTGGGGCTGCCGCGCGACTCGCACCTCACGCTGGACAGGTACTCCAAGGGCATGCTCCAGCGGTTCGGCATCGCCCAGGCGCTCGTCAACGATCCGGACCTGGTCATACTCGACGAGCCATCCAGCGGCCTCGACCCCGTGGGGCAGAAAGAGGTGCGCGACATCCTCCTGGGGCTCAAGGAAGCGGGTAAGACGATCTTCCTTTCCAGCCACCAGCTCTCCGAGGTCGAGAACATATGCGATAGCGTGAGCATCATCAACACCGGGCGCTCGGTGAAAGAGGGAAGGCTTTCGGACATGCTCACAGAGGAAGGCCGCATGCGCATAGCGCTGCGCGCTTCCTCCCTGCCCCCGGGGAGCTTCCGGCGCGCGAAGTCCGCCGGCCTCGAGGAAGGGGAGCTGGTCCTGGAGGCGGAAACAGCCGACGTATACCCGCTCCTGGAGGAAGCCCGCTCGCTGGGCCTGGAACTCGTGGGCGTCCGGCCCTCCCACCGCTCCCTCGAGGATCTTTTTCTGGAGACGATCAGGGAGACGTCGCGATGAGCAACGTCCTGGCGATAGCGTCCAACGTCATCAAGGACGCGGCGCGCCGCAAGGTATTCTATGTGGTGTTCCTTTTTGCCCTGGTGGTCCTGGCGCTGGCCCCGGTGCTTCCTAACTTCGACCTGGGCGCCCGGGCCTCTTTCCTGAGGGACGTCTCGCTGAGCCTGGCTTCCCTGTTCGGCGTCGTTCTCGCGGTGATCCTCTCGGTGGGCCAGGTTCCCGGCGAGGTCGAGAAGCGAACGATTTACAACATCCTCTCCAAGCCGGTCTCGCGCGCCCAGTACCTGCTGGGCAAGTACCTGGGAATCCTGGCCTCGCTGGCGGCTATCATGCTCGTCATGGGAATCGAGATCCTCGTGCTGCTCGCGGCCAGGGTCCAGCGTTTCTCCCCGGTTGTTCTCGAGGGCGTCTTCGCGGTGTTTCTCGAAGCCGCGATCATCGCGGCGTTCTGCCTGATGTTCTCGACGTTCACCAGCCCGCCGGTCAACGTCTTCGTGACCATCCTCTTCTACTTCATCTGCCACATGAAGTCCGGCTTCCTGTACCCCAGGCTGGTCGGCAACATGCACGGTTTCCTGAAGGTCCTCTCCGGCGCCGTCTACTACCTGGTGCCGAACCTGGAGAACTTCAACCTCTCTCAGCAGGTCGGCTACGGAGGGGGGGCCTCCGCCTGGCACATGCTCCGCATCACCGGGTACGCCGTGCTGTTCTCGGCGATATTCGTCCTGGTGGCGCACCTGGCGTTCAGGAGGCGGGACCTGTGAAACGCGCCTGGCGTCGCTTGGCATCGCAGCGCTTCCCCATCGTGGTGACGGGCCTCGTCGCCCTGCTGCTGCTGAGCGCCTCGCTCGTTCAGGTGTCGCTGGACCGCTCCGGTGCGGCGCACGCCGGTTTGGACAGGAGTTCGCCCGCGGAAACCGGGCGCTCGGTGCTCGACGTGCTGGGGGGCGTGCGCCAGACGCTCGCCGCGTACATGTGGACCAAGACCGACAGCATCTTCCACGAGTACCTGGGGCACAGCCTCGGAAACGAAAGGCCCCTGTTCCCTTACTACTGGATGATCAGCAGGCTGGACCCGCACTTCACGATGGCCGTCTACTACGCCAGCTGGATGCTCGGCCAGTTCGGCAAGGTGGACGAGGGGCTCGCCCTGGCCATGGACGGCGCCAGGGAGAACCCCGACTCGGCGCTCCTGCAGGAGAACCTCGCCTCGATATACCTGTACTTCATCAAGGACCCCGCCAAAGCCCTCTACCACGGCCGGAAGGCGATCGAGCTGGCGCAGGACGAAGAGGAGCGACGCGTCTACGAGCGTATGCAGAAGGTTATTGAGGACGTCATGGCCGGCAGGAAGCCGCTGCCGAAGGTCGTCCCCGTGGACACCGCCAACAGGTACGACACCCACCAGGGCGAGCACGGTCACGAGCACGACCACAAACACTAACCCGCGCCGCCGCCCCTCATATAAGCGTCCATGGCCCCGGCGGCGACCTTCCCGGCGCCCATCGCTTCGATCACGGTCGCCGAGCCCGTGGTTATGTCCCCGCCCGCGTAGACCCCCGGCATGCCGGTCGAGAAATCCTCTCCGGAGACTGCTATGTAGCCCCGCTTGTTGAGCTCGAGGTCCCGCGCGGTCGAGGCCAGGAGGGGGTTTGCCCGGGTCCCGATCGCCATCACCAGGGTGTCCGTATCCAGCGTGAAGAGCTCTCCCTCAACCGGCACGGGACGCCTGCGCCCGGATTCGTCCGGCTCTCCCAGCTCCATGCGCTGGCACTCCACCGCGACGCACCGGCCGTCCTTTCCCCTGACCTCGGTGGGGTTGGAGAGCATGTGAAACACGATTCCTTCTTCCGCCCCGTGGTCCACTTCCTCCTTCCTGGCCGGCATCTCCACGCGCGAGCGCCGGTAGATTATGTTCACCGTCTCGGCGCCCATCCGCAGCGCGGTCCTGGCCGAGTCCATGGCGACGTTTCCTCCGCCGACGACACAGACCCTGCCCCCGCTCTTGATCGGCGTATCGTATTCGGGAAAATCCCTCGCCCGCATGAGGTTGGCGCGGGTCAGGAACTCGTTGGCGGAATAGACCCCGTTGAGGTTCTCGCCGGGGATGCCCATGAACGTCGGAAGGCCCGCCCCGATGCCGATGAAGACCGAGTCGAACTCCCGCGCGATGTCCTCGAGCGTAGCGGTACGGCCGACCACGAAGTCAAGGACCAGCTTCACGCCCATCTCCTGCAGGAGGCCGACCTCCCTGTCGACCACCCACTGTGGGAGCCGGAACTCCGGGATTCCGTAGGTGAGCACGCCGCCGGCCACGTGCAGGGCCTCGAACACGGTTACGTCGTGGCCTTTCTTCGCCAGCTCTCCGGCGGCCGTCAGGCCGGCCGGCCCGGAGCCGACGACGGCGGCGCGGTAACCGCTGGGTCCGGGCGGCGCCGCGGCGGCCGCCCTGCCCTGGTCCGACTCCCAGTCGGCCACGAACCTCTCGAGCTTGCCGATCGCCAGCGGGTCGCCCTTTTTCCCGAGCACGCACTCAGCCTCGCACTGCGTTTCCTGGGGACAGACCCTTCCGCAGATGCCCGGGAGCAGGTTCTCTTCTTTGATCCTGTTTACGGCCCGGCGCGGGTCGCCTTCCTTGAGGTCCGCCATGAAGCCGGGGATGTCGATGCCCACGGGACAGCCTTTCACGCACGCGGGCTTCTTGCAGGCTATACAGCGACCCGCCTCCGCCACGGCCTCCGACAGGTCGTACCCCAGCGCGACCTCGTTGAAATCTCCAGTCCTTTCCTCGGGGCTTCGCCGGCGCACCGGCACTCTTACAGGGTTCATTTTCTGTGCCATAATCCCGTTCTCTATCTGTCCACAAGCACTGACGCGATTGCCATTATACCCTCGCCGCGGCCCGCGAAGCCCATCCCTTCGGTCGTCGTCCCCTTCACGAAGACGGCCCCCGCGTCGACGCCGAGCGCCCGGGCGATGCTCCGGCGCATCCGCTCGCGCGAAGGGGCGATCCTGGGCTCTTCGCAGATCACGACTACGTCGGCGTTCACGATCCTGTATCCCAGCCCGGAAACCTCCGCCACCACCCGCGCGAGGAGGTCCAGGCTCGAGGCGCCGCCGTACCGAGGGTCGTCGTCGGGGAACATCCCGCCTATGTCACCGGCGGCGCAGGCGCCCAGCAGGGCGTCCATCAACGCGTGGAGCACGACGTCGGCGTCCGAGTGCCCGGCCAGCCCCACCTCGTGCGGGACTTCGACCCCTCCCAGGAACAGCGGCCTGCCGGGAGCGAAACGGTGCGCGTCCACCCCTATTCCGGTCCTCATCGCCTGTCCCTTTCCTCGAGGAACGTCCCCGCCAGGAGCATGTCTTCCGGATAAGTCACCTTGATGTTCTCCCTGTTTCCCCGCACCGTCCCGACCGTGCCGCCGGCGCGCTCCACCAGCGAGGCGTCGTCTGTGCCCTGGAAGCCTTCTTCGAGCGCCGACGTATGCGCCGCGACGAGCGCCGCCAGGTCGAACGCCTGGGGAGTCTGCGCCGAACAGAGGACGGACCTGTCGAGCGTGCGTTCGACGCGCCCGTCTTCCACGCGCTTCACCGTGTCCGTCAACGGCAGCACCGGGACCTGGCCGGCGAGCCACTCGCCAATGGCGCACACGCGTTCCACCAGCGCCGGCGTGACCAAAGGGCGGGCCGCGTCGTGCACCGCGACGGTGCCCGCGCCCTCGCCGGCGGCGGACAGGCCGAGCCTCACCGATTCCTGCCTGGTCGCGCCTCCGGCGACGGTCGCCACGGCCTTGGTTATGCCCGCCTTCGCCAGGTCGCGCGGACTCCACGCCCGCACCCGCTCCTCGGGCACCACCAGGACGATGGCGTCGATCGCCGGGCAGGCCTGAAACGCCTCGAGCGAGTAGGAGACCATGGGCCTCCCCAGCAGGGGCACCTCGAACTTGGGTCCGGGCGAACCAAGGCGCCGCCCGCTTCCCCCCGCCGCGATCACCGCGAACGCCGCCATGCGCGCCTACTCCTCCTGCCCCTCTTCCTTGAGCTCGGCGAAGATCATCTTGCCGGCGGGCGTCTGCAGCACACTGGTCGCCAGCACGTCCGCTTCGTTGCCCACGCTCTTCTTTCCCCGCTCCACGACGACCATGGTTCCGTCGTCCAGGTACCCCACCCCCTGGCCGGGCTCCTTGCCCTCGCGGATGATCTTGACCGTCATCTTCTCGCCGGGGAGCACAACCGGCTTCACCGCGCTCGCCAGCTCGTTGATGTTGAGGATCTTCACACCCTGGATCTCGGCCACCTTGTTGAGGTTGAAATCGTTGGTCACCAGCGGCAACCCCGTCAGCTTGGAAAGCGCGGTGAGCTTCGAGTCCACTTCCGCTATCTCCGGGAAATCCTGGTCGGTGATCTCGACCCTGGCGTCATCGAGGCGCTGGAGGGCGTTGAGGATATCGAGCCCCCTCCTGCCGCGGCTCCGCTTGAGCGTATCCGCGGAGTCCGCCACGGCCTGAAGCTCCATGAGGACGAACCTGGGCACCACCATCGTCCCCGCGAGGAACCCGGCCCTGACAATATCAACTATGCGGCCGTCGATTATCACGCTGGTGTCAATGATCTGTCCCACTCCGGGGGCCGCGGCGGACCCGAAACTGGGGCCCAGCTTGAACATCGCCGCGTACTCGGGCCGCTTGATCACCCCGATGCGGGCCCCGGCGAAGCCGAAGAGCAGCATCAGGGCCAGGGACAGGATATAGCCCGGCGGCCCGAAACGGAAGAGCGTTATTGAAGGCACAAGCGCGACCAGAAGTCCGGTAAACGCACCCACCGTGCTGAAAAATATGTCGGCCCCGGGAGCCCTGTAGAAAACGGACTCCATGTCGCCGAGTATGTTAGCGATGGATCTGCCCAGCGGCCCGCCGACGACAAACCCGATGAGGAGCCCCAGAGTAATACCTACGATGATTGCTAAAACCTGCTGCGGGGTCCTGAGGATGTAGTTGTCGTTCAGCAGGAGGGAGATCCGGTAGCCGCCGTAAGAGCAAATCAGCATGCTCAGCAGGCGGACGACGATGACCACCATGGCAACCGCCTCCCTCTATTGGGATTTCAAGGTACCCGGTGCGAGCTACCTGCCCGAGAACACCTCGTCGAGCATCCGCGAGGCCTTCTCGTCGTCGATGTTGAGCACGAAGATTATCTCTGAAAGGAGTATCTGGCGCGCCTGGTTCAGCATTCGCTTCTCGCCGGTCGAGAGACCCTTCTCGCGCTCGCGTATCGAGAGGTTCCGCACGACTTCGGCCACCTGGTATACGTCGCCACTCCTGATCTTGTCGCGGTTCTTCTTGTAGCGGTGGTTCCAGTTGGTGGGCATCTGGCTCTGTTCCTGGTTGAGGACCTCGAAGACCGACTTCACCTGTCTCCTGGGGATGACGCTTCGGAGACCGACGTCGTCGGTGCTTTCTTCGGGAACGGTGATCTTGAGGTCGCCCCTGCAGAGGCTGAGGACGAAGTATCGCTTGCGCTCTCCTTCTATGCTCCTCATCTCGATCTTTTCGACGACGCCGGCACCGTGGTGGGGATAAACGACCTTGTCTCCAACGTTGAACACCTCGCAGCATCTCCCTTCAGGCTCGGGCCACCTATTTCCAGGCCGCATCCGCGCACACTGCGACCATAAAACTCCGAGGGGAATCTTCATATGTATTCTTGGCGGAGAACTCTCATTCTAGGCGCAAGATGATGCTCCATGGATGTTATCACAGAACGCCGGGATCTTCAAGATTGGCTTGTTCTAGCCATTTCTTGACACTCTTCTGCCCGTGTTCATATAATGAACCAAGCGTCGGGCGTGTCCCGTCTCCAACGAGCGAGGGTGAGATGCCGAGAGATATCGAGTCCGGTTGCAAGGAGTTCCAGCAGACCGTTTCGCTGTCTCTGGTGAGGCACCGCAGCGTTCTCGACGTCATGACGAAGTACCAGTACGCCTGCGCCCGGGTGAACCGGGCCCTGGCCAAGGCCGTAACCAGTTGCGGCTGCCTGGAGATCAACGCCGCCAAGCAGGAACTCCCCGCCGACGCCTCGCTGGTCGAGATGAGCGAGTACGTCTCCACGCACCTCAAGGGCCATCTCTGCCCTAACTGCGCGGAGATCATCGAGGAAGAGATGGGGAAGTCGCTCTTCTTCCTCGCGGCGATCTGCACCCTGACCGGCATCGACCTCTACTCGGTCATCAAGCGCGAGAACGACCGCATCTCCACCCTCGGTTTCTACAGCCTCACCTGAGGGGCGATACGCCCTGTCTTCCTCCAGGCCCGAATTCCCGCGGCCGCATACACGGCCGTCACGGGAGAGGAGAAATAAGGCGGAAAACCGATGCGGACGGCCCCCTTCCGCACATATCGTTGCGCGGTGGCACATTCCAGGGGTAGAATCTCCATATGTGCTTGGGGGTGACCTGATGAAAGAAGTGAAGCGAAACTCGATTTCGCCTGCGTACGCGCCAGCTCTGTTCCCGTTTGCCGGTCGGCGGCGCTTCGGCCATCGGGCGGGGAGTGGGTGTTGATGTTCGTGGCAAGACGCCTGTATAAAACGAGGTGCCGTCTCTCCGGCGGCTGTCCGGACGGGTTCACCCTCATCGAGTTGATGATCGTCATCCTGATCCTCGCGATCCTCACGGGAATAGCGGTGGCGGTGATGTTCTTCGCCAAGCGCAGGGCCTCCGACGTCACCGCCCAGTCCAACAGCCACGTAGGCGAAAAGTGCGTGGAGAACGCCTGGTTCAGGTGCATGGAGGGGACATACGCGAACTACCGGGACTCGAACTCCGCGGCGCTGGGGGCCGGCGCCAGCCAGTACGTTCGCGCCAGGTATATGAGCTTCCTGGAGCCGAAGATCAACTGGGTGGACCTGACGCAATCGGGGAACGTCTTCTCGATCAACCAGTCCTCCACCGCCTACGGCTGGTTCAAGGACCGCGTGCGCACCGCGGTGGCGGACCCGAGCGACCTGAGCGCAATGCAGGGGAAAGTGGGAATAACCAACTGCAGGCCCAACAACGCCGCGGGGACGAGATGGGCGGCGGCCAACACCAACTACCTCACGATAATCACCGTCGATACCGTCTCGCACAAGGCGTACTTCACCGGTTATTACCTGGGCAGGATCACCCGCTCGGGCAAGATAACCATGAACGACGACGGGACGATCGGGCCACCGTAGGCGGGATCCTCAGAGGTATCCTTCCATTATTATCGACTCGGAGATGCGTTCAAGCCCCTCCTTGATCGTGAACGCCCGCCGCTCGCCTACGCCTTCCACCTCGTCAAGCAGGGCGGGAGACGCCCTCATGACGTTCTTGAGGTTGTCGAACCTGGCTACGACTTTGTCCACGACGGTACCCGGGATGGCGGGGATCATCGAGAGCACCCTGTAACCCCTGGGCCGTACCAGCTTATTGAGGAGCTCCGGCGAGCCCTTGAACCCCAGCACCCGCGCGATTGCCGCGTCGTCGGTCAACTCGTCGAGGCTCAGGTTGCGCAGGTCGCCGACCACGTCATCGGCCGTCCTGCCGTCCCGGGATATGAAGTAGTCCCTGGCCAGGTGCCGCTGCAGCTTGTCCACGCCGACCATCATCTCGTTGAGCTGCAGACTTACCAGCCGCCCGTCCTTGCCGAGTTCGCTCACCTGGAAACGGATCTCGTCGGCTATCCTCATCACCATCTCGTTGCGCTCCATGACCCTGATGACGTCTTTGAGCGTGACCATGTCCTCGATCTCGAGCATGTTGAGATGGCCGTACTCCTTGTCCAGCCGGGACCTGTAACGGCCGAGCGTCTCCAGGGCCTGGTCGGCCTTGGCCAGGACCAGCGGAATGCTCTCCAGGGTGAAGTGGTCCTCGTCGACGTAGAAGGATACGGTGTTCATCTTCTCCGAGATGGCGATGACGAAGGCGTTCTCGTGCCCTCTCGCCACGCGCTCGGCGGTCCGGTGGCGCATGCCGGCCTCGTGGGTGACAATGGAGGAGTCGGGGACCAGATGGACGTTGGCCGAGTGGATGACCTTGAGGTCCCGAGACAACACCACCGCCCCGTCCATCTTCGCGAGCTCGAACAGCCGGGGCGCGGTGAAGTCGGTCTCGATGTTGAAACCGCCTGACATGATGTGCCGCAGGTCGGTGAGGCTGCCGACGACAATCAGTGCGCCGGAACCTGCCTGCAGTATCCTGTCGATCGCCTCGCGGAGTTCGGTGCCGGGGGCCACTTTCGCCAGCACCTTGATGAGTGTTTCCTGCTTCTGCCTCTCCGTATCCGTCCTCAAGACATCCTCCCCTGGCGCCGCGCCGTCCCCCGCGTCACGTATCACCGCCGCACAGCCGCCGGCCTCCCCCTCCGCACAAAAGAAAGCCGGGCTTCTCAGAAGGCGCCAGAAGCCCGGCCTTGGTCAGCCTGCAGGTCAGTTGCCCGCCCCGACCGGCGCGGCGGACTTATCCTCGCGTACTTCGAAGTCCAGGCGGCCGTCCTTCTCGTCCACCAGTACCACGTGCCCCCCTGCGAAAGTGCCCCTGAGAATCGCCTCTGAGACCGGGTTTTCGATCAGCCTCA
Source organism: uncultured Acidimicrobiales bacterium (assembly GCA_964512645.1). GTDB lineage: Bacteria > Actinomycetota > Geothermincolia > Fen-727 > Anoxymicrobiaceae > CAZEJS01. The sequence goes on along the minus strand of CAZEJS010000025.1, from coordinate 28,548 downwards.
TGATCGCCCTGCGCAGCGGGCGGGCGCCCATGGAGGGGTCGAAACCCTCTTTCACCAGCACGTCCTTCACGGCGTCGGTCACCTCGAGCCTGATGTCCTGCTCCGCGAGCTGGACGCGAACCCTGTCGAGCATCAGGTCGGCGATAGCTTTCACGTCGTCGATGGAGAGCTCGTTGAAGACGATCACGTCGTCGATCCGGTTCAACAGCTCCGGGCGGAAGGTGCGCTTCAGCTCGCTGACGACCTTCTCCTTCATGTCGGCGTAAGGCATAGTGCCGCCCTCGGCCATCTGCTGGAACCCCAGCGGCGCCGCTTTGTGGATCTCGGCGGTGCCGAGGTTGGAAGTCATGATTATGATGGTGTTGCGGAAGTCGACCTGGTGGCCCTGCGAGTCGGTGAGCCGGCCGTCCTCGAGTATCTGCAGAAGGACGTTGAACACGTCGTAGTGCGCCTTCTCGATCTCGTCCAGCAGCACCACCGAGAACGGGCGCCTGCGGACGGCCTCTGTAAGCTGGCCGCCCTCCTCGTGCCCGACGTATCCCGGCGGCGAGCCCACGAGCCTGGAGACGCTGTGCTTCTCCATGTACTCCGACATGTCTATCTGTAGAAGAGAGTCCTCGTCTCCAAAAAGGAACTCCGCCAGCGTGCGCGCCAGTTCGGTCTTGCCCACGCCGGAGGGACCGAGGAATATGAACGAGCCGCCGGGACGGCGCGGGTCCTTGAGGCCGGCGCGGGTGCGCCTGATAGCCTGGGATATGGCCACCACGGCCTCGTCCTGGCTGACAATGCGCTTGTGCAGCTCCGCCTCCATGCGCAGCAGTTTCTCGCTTTCCTCCTCGGTCAACTGGTACACGGGGATGCCCGTCCAGGAGGAGAGTATCTCGGTTATGTCGTCCGCGGTCACCTGGAGCTTGTGGCTCTGGTGAGGGGCCTTCCAGTCTTTCTCGCTCTCCGCGATCTCGAGGATGGCGGCCTGCTCCCGGTCACGGATCTCCGCGGCGCGCTCGAAGTCCTGGGTGGCGATCGCCGTCTGCTTGTCGAGCCTCAACTGCGCCAGTACGTCCTCCTGTTCGCGGACGTCGGGCGGGGCGGTCATGGCCCGCATTCGCAGCCTGCTGGCCGACTCGTCGATGAGGTCGATGGCCTTGTCGGGCAGGAACCTGTCCGAGATGTAACGGTGGGCGAGACGGGCCGCCGCCACCATCGCCCCGTCGGTGATCTGGAGCTTGTGGTGCGCTTCGTAACGGTCGCGCAGTCCCCGCAGTATGTCGATGGTGTGCTCGACGGTGGGCTCCTCGACGTTGATGGGCTGGAACCTCCGCTCGAGCGCCGCGTCGCGCTCGAGGTGCTTGCGGTACTCGTCCATCGTCGTGGCGCCGATGGTCTGGAGCTCGCCGCGCGCCAGTGCCGGCTTGAGAATGCTGGCGGCGTCGATGGCGCCCTCGGCGGCTCCGGCGCCGACGAGGTTGTGGAGCTCGTCGATGAAAAGGATTATGTCTCCCCGTCCCCTGATCTCCTTGATGACCTTTTTCAGGCGCTCCTCGAAGTCGCCCCGGTACCGGGAACCGGCCACCAGCGCGCCCAGGTCGAGAGTGTAGAGCTGTTTGCCCCGCAGCATCTCCGGCACCTCGTTCGAGGTGATGCACTGGGCGAGGCCCTCGACGATAGCGGTCTTGCCCACGCCGGGCTCCCCGACCAGGACCGGGTTGTTCTTGGTCCGCCGGGACAGCACCTGCATGACCCGCTCTATTTCTTTTTCGCGCCCGATGACCGGGTCGAGCTTGTTCTGGGCGGCCAGCTCCGTGAGGTTCCGGCCGAACTGGTCGAGCATCAGCGTACCCTGGGGCCCCTCCCCGCCGAGCTCGCCGGCGGCCGCCGAGCCGGTAAGGCTCTTGAGGACCTGGTTGCGCAGCCGCTCCAGGTCCACGCCGAGCTTGACCAGGACCTTGGCCGCGACGCCCTCCCCCTCGCGGATGAGCCCGAGGAGAATGTGCTCGGTGCCGATGTAGTTGTGGCCGAGCTGTAGCGCTTCACGCAGGGAGAGCTCGAGGACCTTCTTCGCGCGGGGCGTGAACGGAATATGGCCGCTCGGCGGGCTCGAGCCCCTTCCGATGACCTCGACGACCTGGCTCTGGACCGCCTCCATGCTTACCTGGAACGATTCGAGCGACTTCGCCGCGACGCCTTCTCCCTCCTGGATGAGCCCCAGCAGCAGGTGCTCTGTGCCTATGTAGTTATGGTTGAGCTTCCTGGCCTCTTCCTGTGCCAGGACCACAACCCTTCTCGCGCTGTCTGAAAACCTCTGAAACAACCTGTACTCCTCCTGTCACTACTCTATTCTAAAGCATGCCGCCCACAATCGCTCGACGGGCGCGCCCGCCGCTCAAAGGCCGATCATGCGTCGCAGGTGGACAGCCCTCTCGACTTCCACCTCTTCCTCGGCCGCGTCCCCGCCGAGCTTCTCCCGGAGGTGGTACGGCCCGATGCCGCCGGCTACCTCCAGCATATCGAAGTCCCCCACCGGGAGCACCTCCGTCTCCACGCCCAGTTTGACCATGGATACGAGCTCCAGGGCTTCGTAGTAGGAGACGCGCCTGCAGCGCTCGATCACTCCCAGGGAACGGTAAGCCCTGTCGGCCAGGTCGAGGGGTTCGTCCCTCGCGAGCATCTTCCTGGCCGTCCTCTCATTGTCTACCACCTGACGCACCAGCATGTCCATGTTCGATACTATGAACTCCTCGGTCCGTCCCAGCGTCCTCTTGTTGGCAATCTGGAAAATATTGCCAACAACGCCGGCGCCCTCTCCGTAGAGCCCCCGCACGTAGATGCCCGCCTGCCCGAGGGCGCGTATAGTCCTCCCGATCTCCCCGCTTATCACCAGCGCCGGCAGGTGCAGCATCGCCGAGATCCTGAGCCCCGTCCCGACGTTGCTGGGACAGGATGTCAGGTAGCCCGTGTTCTGGTCGAAGCTGTACTGCACCTCCCGCTCGATCATGCTGTCGATCTCGTCGACCGCCTTCCACACCCTGGCGAACTGCGCCCCGGGCAGGACCGCCTGAATTCTCAGGTGGTCCTCGTCGTTGACGATCACGCTCCGCCCGTTGTCCCGGGCCATGGCGACGGCGCGACCCGCCGGGCGGTCGGAGAAGGAAACCCCGGTCACGTGGTCCTCGGCAAGCATCTCTATTGCGTTCTTCGAGAGCTCCTCGGCGAAGCTCACCGGCCAGTCCCTGTCTTCAGAAACCCGCCTGGAGACCGCCTCGAGAACCATCCCGCGGGCCCTCTCCAGCTCCTCCTCGCCGCAGGCGATCGGGAAAGGCAGGCCCTCGAGGTTCCTGGCCAGGCGGGCCCTCGAGGAGAGCACAAACGGGTACGAAGGGCCCCTGCACCCCGCTCGGCCCGCGTCCGCGTTGTCGCGCTTATTCCGTGCCACCGTCCAGATCCTTCTCCAGTTTGCCTTCTATCTCCCTTATCTGGTCGCGCACCGCCGCGGCCGATTCGTACTCCTCTTCAGCTATTTGACGCTCCAGGAATCGCTCGAGCTCCACCAGGCGCTTGCGCAGCTTCGCGCTCTCGGAAGCCTTCCCGGGTATCTTGCCGATGTGCTCGGTCGCCTCCTGGAAGTCGAGCAGCACTGCCACCAGCTTCTCGTCGAACGCCCGGTAGCACTCCGCGCAGCCCACAAAACCCATCTTCTGGAAGTCGTTGAAAGAGGTGCCGCAGAACTCGCAGATCACCGGCTCGCAGGACAGCACGTCCTCGATGAGGTGCTGGTCCTCCATTCCCTGCAGGCCTGACAGAATCTGCGGCAGGAACGCGATCAGGTTGGCGGCCTCGGTAGTCTCCTCCATCCTGTTGGCGCACTCGTCGCACAGTTGTACCTTGGAGACCTCGTCGGACGAGATCTTCGTCAGGAAAACGGTGGCGATGTTTTTTTTACATTCGTCGCAGAAGATGTTCATTGCACCCCCGGCCGGCGCCTGGTCCATACCTGTCGATGCTACATCGCGGGCTTCGTCTCAATCATGATTTCCGTCAATCGACCGTTCGGCGTGCGCCTCGTAAACCAATTCGACGCGGGGCCCCTATGACCTACCACGGGCGGGGCGCATGTGGGGGAAGAGGATGACGTCGCGGATACTCCGGCAACCCGTGGCGAGCATGGCGAGTCTATCGATGCCCACGCCGGTTCCGCCGGCGGGGGGCATCCCGTATTCGAGCGCGGTTACGTAGTCTTCGTCGAGCGGCTGGGCCTCTTCGTCTCCGGCGGCCCGCTTTCGCGCCTGGGCCTCGAACCGGGCACGCTGATCGACGGGGTCGGTCAGCTCGGAGAACGCGTTGGCTATCTCCTGCCCCGCCACCAGCAGCTCGAACCGCTCGGTGAACCCCGGGCTTTCCGGGTTCCTGCGCGCCAGCGGAGAGACTTCCTCGGGGTAATCGAGCACGAAGGTCGGCTGCACGAGCTTCGGCTCGACCAGCTTCTCGTAGAGCTCGTTTATCATCCAGCCCGGTCCCGCCCCGGGCGGGACCTCCACATCGGCTTCCCGGGCCAGTTCCTCCAGGCGGCGGGGGTCCGTGTCTATCGCCACGTCGAGGCCCGCGTACTCCTCCAGCGCCTCGAGCATGGTTATCTTCTTCCAGGGCGGGGACAGCGAGATCTCGTGCCCGGCGTACTCGAACCGCTCTTCGCCACGCACCGAGAGAACGGCACCGGTAACGAGCTCCTGGAGGAACTCCATGAGGTACCGGTAGTCCACGAACGCCTGGTACGTCTCCAGCATTGTGAACTCGGGGTTGTGCTTGGTGCTCATCCCCTCGTTGCGAAAGTTCCTGTTGAGCTCGTAAACCTTCTCGTAACCCCCCACCAGCAGGCGCTTGAGATACAGCTCTGGGGCGACGCGAAGGTACAGGTCCATGCCCAGGGCATTGTGGTGGGTCACGAACGGCCGTGCGGTAGCCCCTCCCGGGAGGGGCTGCAGCATGGGCGTCTCAACCTCGACGAACCCTTTGCCGTCGAGGAAGGCCCTGATCTCCCTGATCATGCGCGCCCTGGCCTCGAGAACCCGGCGCGCCTCTTCGTTCATCAGGAGGTCCAGGTACCTCTGCCTGTACCTCTGCTCGCGGTCCTTGAGGCCGTGCCACTTCTCGGGCAGGGGCCGCAGGGACTTCGAGAGAAGCTCGTAAGACTCCACCGCGATCGACAGCTCTCCCCTGCGCGACCTGACGACCTCGCCCCGGGCGCCAACCCAGTCCCCCAGGTCCAGCTCGCGGAACCTGCCGTACGGTCCGTCTCCCAGCACGTCCTGGCGGAGAAGAAGCTGTATCTTGCCGCTCGCGTCCCTCAGGTCGGCAAAAGTGGCCTTGCCGTGCTCGCGCCTGGCGAGAATCCGCCCCGCCACGGCCGCCTTCTTCCCCGAGGAGGCTCCCGCTTCGAGACCTTCGTTCTCATTCGCAAGCTCCCCGGCACGCCGCACCTCTCCCGGGGCCCCGAAGCTCGACGCGTACGCTGCGCCGCCTTCCTGGAGTATCCTGTCCAGCTTCGCGCGGCGCACGCGCAGCAGCTCGCTATCTTCCTCCGGTGTCGTCCCACCGTTTTCTTCTTCGGTCATAACCGGGCCCTTCGCTTTTCGGCATCCACGCGCGGCCTCCGCGCGCGCCTGGAGAAGAATAACACAAACGCCGCGGCGCGCATCTCATGGGCCCGCGGGCCCTGCGGCGCCTCCAGACACCCCGTGGCGGGGGCCCGGGAACGCGCGGGCGCGGGTTCACGGCGTCGGAGACCTCTTCGGAGGTTACCGGCGGCCCGGGGACGCGCGGGCGCGAGAAGAGTCCTTTCGGGGGAGTTCCTGGTGCGCGCCGGGGCCTGCCCTAGCGCTTGATGCTCATTACCCTGTACTTGATTGTGCCGGCCGGGGCCGACACCACCGCAACGTCGCCGACCTTCAACCCGAGGAGGGCCTTGCCGACCGGGCTCTGAAACGAGATGGTGTGGTTCTCCGGGTTCGCCTCCGCCGGACCGACGATCCTGTACGCCTGTTTCTTGCCAGAACCCACCTGCTTGATCTCGACGAGCGAACCTATGCCGACCTCCTTGGTCTTCACGTGCCGCCTGTCTATGATCCTGGCCCTGGCGAGCATGGTCTGGATCTGGTCTATCCTGTGTTCGACGCGCGCCTGTTCGTTCTTGGCGTCGTCGTACTCGGCGTTCTCCATGAGGTCGCCGTAGCTGATGGCGTTCTTGAGGCGCTCGGCGATTTCCCTGCGCTTCACCTGGATGAGGTTGTCGAGCTCTTCGCTGAGCTTGCGCCGGCCGTCCTCGGTGAGGATCACCTCTCCCCTGGATTCGGAATCGACAATCTCCATCGCGTTCACCCCATAAAGAAACAAACGCCCCGGCGAGAGCGTGGTTTCATGGTTTGCCGGAACATTGGGCCGTATTATACGCAGTTCCCCGACCCTTTGCAAGAGAACGGGCCGGCCGCGCGCCGGCCGCCGGCGGGAGGGCGCCGCGAGAGTGGTAAACGACCGGCGCGGCGGGGCTATTCACGGCGAAGAGACGGTGGTGGTGGTAGGCCTATCCGGACTTCACGACCGCGTCGCGTCCGCCCTGCTTCGCGGCGTAAAGGGCCTCGTCCGCCCGGCCTATCAGCCGTGATTCGTCCGCGGCGTCCTCGGGGAACGCGGCCACACCGATGCTGACCGTGAGTTTTCCGCCGGGCACCTTTTCCTCTCCGGCGAAGTGGAATTCCCAGATCGTCCGCCGTATCTTCTCTCCGACGACGGCCGCCTCGGCGGCCTCGGTCTCCGGGAGAACGACTCCGAACTCGTCCCCGCCGTAGCGGAACACCTTGTCCACGTCCCGGGTCGAGCTGTCGATCAGGGAGGCGATCTGGGAGAGCGCGACGTCCCCCTGCTGGTGGCCGAGGGTGTCGTTGTACGACTTGAGGTTGTCGACGTCGACCATGAGAAAGGAGACCGACCGGTCGTACCTCTTCGCCCTGCTGACCTCCTCCTGGATGACCGCCCCCAGGCGCCTCACGTTGAAGACGCCCGTCAACGGGTCGGTGGTGGCGAGCCTGCTTATCTCCTCGAAAAGCAGGGCGCGCTGAATCGCAAGGCCCACCTGGTCGGCGATCGCCATCGCCAGCTGCTGGTCCTGCTCCCCGAAGGCGCCGGGGCGCTCGCTCCATATGTGTAGCACCCCCAGGGTCCTGCCCTCGGCCTGCATGCCCACGCACATGGCCGAACCCCGGCCGATGCTCTCGAGCATGCCGCAGGCGACGCCGGCCTCGGAGAGGTCGTCGACGCCTATCAAGCGGCCCTCTTTCGCGGTCCAGCACTCGCGGGCGCTCGGGAAAGGCGGTGATGACAGCTTCCTGCGGACCTCGTCCGGGTATCCGAACGACTCCACGTATCTGAGGGTGCCGCTCTCTTCGTCCAACCTGTAAATGAGGCCTGAGGTGCAGTCGAAGAGGTGGCGCACGGTCTCCAGGGCCAGCGCCATGATCATCCCCAGGTCGGCGGTGGACCCGATGGCGTTCGCCAGCTGGACGAGGCTCGCCATCTGGGCCGCGTCGGACTTGATTCGCTGGTAGAGGTTGGCGTTCATCACCGCCAGGGCGGTCTCGCCGGCGATCGCCGCCAACTGCGACCGCTCCGACTCGTCGAGCTTCCTCGGCTCGGTGCACGTGACACAGAGGAGCCCGGCGAGCTTGCCGTGAGTGAAGAACGGCGCTATTCGCAGGTCACCCGCGGTCCTCAGGAACGGGGGGAGGGCCGCGTTCTCCGACGGGCTTGTGAGGTGCAGGACCGGCGGCCTGTCCGCCAGCGCATACATGTCCTCGAAAGCGCCGTGGTCGATGGCGGCGCCCCCGGGAAAATCGGACCTGCGGGCGCCGCCCCCGTCCACGGAGACGGCCGGGACGAGGCGCCCTCTCTCCTCGTCCAGCAGAAAAGCCACCGCCCCGGTCGCCCCCGCGGACCTCAGCGCGAGCTTGCACGCGTTCTCGAGCACCCGGTCCATCTCCAGGGTGGAGGAAAGTTCCCTGCCCGCCCGGTATCGGGCGTCCGCCTCGCTGCGCTTCCTCTGCTCCTCCTCGTACCGCATCGCGTTCTCCAGCCCGGCCGACGCCTGGGCCAGGATGGTGCCGCAGATCTCCACCTCCCGGTCGAGGAAGTGGCTCCGCTTGATGCCTCCACGGCGTTCGATGAAGACCACGCCCCTCGGTTCGCCCCGGACCATCAAGGGCAGTACCACCAGGGCGGTGACGCCGAACTCCTTCATCCAGTCGTCGTCGAGCAGGGGTTCCGAGGAAGGATCTGAGACGATCAGCGTCTCTCCGGTCTCGATGGCGCGGCTGGCCACGTTCCTCGCCTGCAGGTCGATCCTTCTCCTGAAGAACGTCTCCCTGACTCCGGGATCGGCCTCGGTAGTGCTCTGCGGGAGCGCCCACCGTCCGTCTGAGCTGACCATGTAGGAGCTGCAGCGGCCCAGGTCCGCCGCCTCGCTCATCCCCTCGACGACGAGGTCCATTAGCTGGTCGGCCTCCAGGGTCGACCCCATCGAAGCCGCGATGTCCGAGAGGATCCTGGCGTCTCGCCTCTGCCTCCTTTCCCTCTGGCTTATGAACGCGGTGGCGAGCGCGATGGTCATCAGCAGGACTATGTTCACCAGCGTGTCGGCGATGACGGTTCGCGCGGGCTGACCGCTCGAGCCGAGCCTGGTGACGATCGTCACCGCGTACAGCCCGGAGAAGACAGCCGCGGCGCCGATGGCCTCCTTGGAGCCGAAGCGGTTGGCCATGACTATCACCAGTATCGGGAAGATCCAGAACAGCACCGGCATGAACTCCGGCCAGACGAACATCGATCCGATGACCAGCGTCACGTCCAGCGTCGCGACGACGTTCACCGCCACGCTGGCCGCCTGGACCGACACGGCGCGGGCCCGCAGGTAGATTAGGGTCAGGGTTCCCGATACGGTCCAGGCGCCGATGATCACCAGCAGCCGCATCGTGAAGGACACGTCCTGCCTGGGGAAAAGGGGGAGAAGCACGAACGGCGTCAACGCGACCACCACGACCCACTGGAGGATCATGCTGAGGTCGTCGGCCGAAAGCTGCTTTTTCAATACGCCCTCACAGGATCTCGGAAACCGTGACCGCCGCGCCCGTTACGGGACCACCTTGCCAAGCGGGATCTCGAGAATGCCCGTCGCCCCACCGGCCTTCAGGCGTGGAATAAGCTCGGCGAGGGTGCTCTTCTCGACAACGGTCTCGACGGCGCAGTCGCCGTTCGCCAGGTGGCTGACGGTCGGGGAATCGAGCGAAGGGAGCATGTCAATGACCGCCGACTCGTTCGCCCTGGCCACGTTCATCTTCAACAGCACTTTGCCGCGCGCCGCGAGCGCCGACAGGAGCAGCGTGGTGATCTCGTCGATTATCCGCCGCTTATCAGCGTCCGCGTAGCTGTCGCGGTTCGCCACCAGCTTGGTCGAGGTCGAGAGGATATCGTCGATTATGGCGAGACCGTGGGCCTTGAGAGTGCTGCCGGTTTCGGTTATCTCCACTATGGCGTCGACGATGTTGGGGACCTTGGCTTCGGTCGCGCCGGCGGAGGGTATCACCTTGGCGTCGATGCCCAGTTCCTCGAAATAACCCCTCGCCAGGTTGGGGTACTCCGTGGCCACCCTGGTGCCCGGCGGCAGGTCCTCGGGCCTGGTCACGCCGGAGTCGCGCAGCACGGCCAGGACTATCCTGAGGTTGCCTCCCGAGCCCGTCTTGGCGTAAGGAAAGTCGGCGAGTATCTCGACATCGGAGTCGGTCTCCTCGAGCCAGTCCAGCCCGGTGATGCCGAGGTCGAAAAGCCCTTCCTCGACGTACTTGCCTATCTCCTGCGGCCGGAGGATCGCCACCTGCGATATCCGATCGTCATCGATGCGCGCGTTGTACTCGCGGTCCCCCGACCTCCTGACGGGCAGGTCGGCGTCCCTCAGCAGCGCGAGCGTCTGTTCTTCCAGGCTCCCCTTGGGGATGACCAGCTTGATCAAGACACACCTCCGATCCGCCCGGGATTCTCAGAAGCTAAGTATAGCAAAGGACCCGCGCGCCGCAGTCGGCGGGGGCCTCCTTGATTATCCCCCCCGTGGTTCGGATATGATTAACTGCCTCCGGGCTTGTCCCGGACAGGAGCGGCCGGGCGAAGGGAAGGGAGTGAAACCGGTGATTGATCAGAAGTTTGTCGGCAAGGAGTACCCGGTGACGGTGTACGAGATCGGCAGAGAGAAGATGAAGGAGTACGCCAGCGCGGTGGGCGATGCCAACCCTCTGTACCACGACCGCGAGGCGGGCGCGAAGAGCGCGTACGGCGACAACGTCGCGCCGCCCAACTTCGCCGCGGTGTACAACCTCATGGGATGCGCGCAGATGTTCTTCGACCCCGAGCTCAAGCTGAACTTCGCGATGCTGGTGCACGGCGAGCAGGATTTCGAGTTCCTCCAGCCGGTGAAGCCCGGTGACGTCATCACCACCACCGGCCGCATCGTGGACATCGCCGCGAAGGGCAACAACGACGTGATAACTTTCGAGGCCCGCTCGAAGAACCAGGACGGAGACCTGGTGACCGTCGGGCGCGCCACCTTCGTGATAAGGGGGGGCAACTGATATGACGGATGTGAAATTCGACGGCATCGAGGTCGGTTACGAGATCCCTCCCCTGGAGGTCACCCTTGACCAGATGATGTTGTGGATGTACGCGGGCGCCAGCGGGGACTTCAACCCCATCCACGTGGACAAGGAGTTCGGCGAGAAGGTAGGCCTCGGCGGGACGATCGCCCACGGCCTCTCCAGCATGGCCAGGCTCGGCCGATGCCTCACCGACTGGGCGGGGGACCCCGGGGCCCTCAAGAGGTTCAGGGTCAGGTTCGCCAGCCCCGCGAGGCCGGGCGACACCGTCAGGTTCTGGGGCAAGGTCACCGGCAAGACTGTCGAGGACGGGAAAAACCTGGTGACGCTCGAAGTCGGGGCGAACCTCCAGGACGGCACCGTCGTTCTCTCCAAGGGCGAAGCCGTAGTAGAACTCGATTAGCCGCCGCGAAGATCCAGGATCTGCTGTCGCTTGGGGCCTCCCGCCCTGCTGAAGCGCTCGGCCAGCTCTTCGTACGACACCAGCGCCACCCTGTCGGGGGTGAACTCCAGGCTGGTGCGGACGCTTTCGGCTATCCTCTCGCAAAGGCCCGCCACCTCTCCTACCGAGGTGGGGCACACGTAAACCACGACCTCGTCTATGTCCTCGGGGTCGTCGTTCCTCTTGCGTATCTCCACCTGCCACTCCAGGACGTCGACGTTCTCGTTTAGGAGAGCGGTGAGGGTGTTCAGGTTAATGAGGTTGCCCTTGACCTTGGTGAGGGCGAACTCCTTGACGACCACGGATCTCCTGTTGATATCGGCGCTCACCCGGGGCATGGTCCTGCCGCAGCAGGGGCAGGGGCCCCGCTGGAAACCTCCGACCACGATGTCCCCCGTCCTGTAGCGGAGCACTACCGAGCCTCGGGCGTCCAGGTTGGTCACCACCAGCTCGCCGGTCTCGCCCTCGCCCAGCACCCGGCCCGTTTCGGGCTCGATGATCTCGATTATCTCCATGTCGGGGTTGGTGTGGTAACCACAGCTCTCTTCCGCCCCGCAGTCGCCCCAGGCGTATTTCATCTCCGTCGCGCCGAACGCTCCGGTGACGATGGGGTCCACGGCCCCGGTGTCCTCGAGGAGCGCCGCGATCTTCTCCCGGGAGCCCCCGGTCACCCTGTCCCCGCCCATCGCCACGATCTCGATGTTCGAGAGGTCCCTGCCCTCCGCCGCGGCCATCCTTATGAGGTCGTAGGTGTAGCCGGGCAGCCCCATGACCAGCGTGGGCTTCACCCGCTCGATGATGTTCAGGATGCGCTCGTTGCCCATCGCCGACCCCCCGCCGGTGTTCACGGTGGTTATAGCCGCCCCGGCGGCGCCGGTCAGCACCACCCAGTAGGCCAGGTGGGCGGACCCCGGAAAGTAGTTGATGGCCACCGCCCGCCTGTCGTAATCCTCCGACGCGCGCGTGGAGACCACCGAGGCGAGCCGCCTGCCCGCCTCGCGCATCCTGGCCAGGTCATGGTTGGTGAAGAAGAACGGGGTCGGCTCGGCCGTCCTCCCCGTGGTGAACATCGGTATCACCGGCTGGTACTCGTCGCGGAACTCCTGTTCGTCGGCGTAACCTCCGCCCGCCGCCTCCATGTTGGCGACCTGGGGCACCCACCCCTTCGACTTGTGGAGTTTGACCCGGTCGAAACCCGGTTCCAGCACGAACCTGCGCGGGTTGTCGGGGTCTTCAGGCCCGGGGGCGATGTCCTCCTTGTAAGTGAAAGGGAGCTTCTGGAGGTCGTCCACCGTCCTGATGTCGCGCGGGTCGATGCCCTCCTCGTCGAAAACCCTCCTGTAGTGCGGGTGGAAAGGGTACACCTGCCCGACCAGGAATTCGCCCAGCGCCCTGTCCTGCATGGCGCGTATCTCGTCGGTGGACCGGGAGTCCCAGCCCTCGACACAACTGCTCTCCCACCGGCGCCTGGGGATCCTTGTCTTCATCACTTGCCCGCTCCCGTCTCCTTCCCGGCGCCCGACGGCCGGAAATACTCGATGTCGTGAAGTGTTCCCCTGCGTCGCTCGGCCCACTTCGCCTCCAGGCGCAGGCCCACCTCGACGTCGGAGGGATCGATCTCTCCGAGTATATGGGGGAACTGCACGTCCGCCCCGTCGAGCCTGATGAACGCGTAGACGTATGGCGGCTCCGTGGGCTGGCCCGCGAACGGAAGGTGTATCACCGTGAACGTCTGGAGCGTCCCTTCATCCGACAGCTCGACCCATTCCTCGACAGGAGTGTAGCAGAAGCCGCAGTAAGGGCGCGGCGGCAGCAGCACCGCCCCGCACCTCGAGCACTTCAACCCCATGATGCGTCCGTTGTCTCGCATCTCCCGGAAGAACCTGTCGTACTGCTCTCCGTACGAGTACCGGAAAGATATGTCCAGCTCGCCGCCGATCCGGGTTACCGGCTCTCCGGCCCGGGCGCCCCCGGCCTCCCGCAACATCTTCACTCACTCTCCCCGGGTTCGAAGGCGAAACACCGGATGTCCGTGATCGCTCCCTCGCGCTCCGCCGGGGGCTTCCACACGGGCACGACCACCGCGCCCTCCGTCAGGCGTTCGTCGTCGCGGGCGACGTGGAGCATCTCGGTGTCGGCCCCGGAGAGGCGCACCAGCACGAACCGGAACGGCGGCTCCAGCGGCGCCGCCTCATAGCCCCGCTCCACCCGGGTCCAGGACATGACCACCCCGGACGGCCCGACCTCTCTCCAGTCGCCGAACCTCGAGGAGCACTTCTCGCAGTAGGACAGCGGGGGCGCGGCCACGCAACCACAGCCCGAGCAGACGGCGCCGAGTATCCTGCCGTGGTCCCGAAGGGCCTCCAGGAATGCTCCCGTAACCTCGCCCGCCGCCCACGTGTACGAGCACCTGTTCTCACCTTCGAGGTACACGAGCTCCGGCGGCTTCAGCCCGCCATCATCCACGGCCATTTCGCCGGGCACCCCCTTTCAGATCTCGTCCGCGAACACGGTCACCGTGCTGAACTGGATAGCGCCGCCCCAGGAGTGCGCGAGGGCCTTCCTCACGCCCGGGACCTGGTGCTCACCGGCGCTGCCCATCACCTGCATCGCCGCCTCGATCTGCCGGATCATGGCCGATGCCCCTATCGGGTTCGCCGACAGGACGCCTCCGGAGGGGTTTACCGGGAACTCCCCGTCAAGGGCTGTGGCCCCTGATTCGACCAGCCGCGCGCCCTCTCCGGGGCGGCACAGCCCCAGTGCCTCGGTCCAGATGAGCTCCTGGAAGCTGAACGCCTCGTAAACCTCCGCCACGTCGAGCTCCCTGTACGGCTGGTAGACCCAGGCCGCCTGGTACGCCTGCTGGGCCGCGCGCACGCACGACTCCGGGTAGGCCATGTCGACGTGCGGCACGTAGGGGCTCTCGCTGCAGGCGCCGACCCCGGCGAACCACGCGGGCTTCCTGACCATCTTTCTCGCCCGGCGCCCCTCCGCGATCACCAGGGCCGCCGCTCCGTCGCTGGTCGGACAGCAGTCGAGGAGCTTGAGCGGAGAGGCCACCGGCGCCGAGGCCATGACCTCCTCGACCGTTATCTCCTTCCGCAACTGCGCGCAGGGGTTGAGGAGCGCGTTCTTCCTGTTCTTCACCGCGACCATCGCCCCGTGCTCCTCGCGGACCTCCGGCGCGTGCCTCGCGAGGTACTGCGTCGCCTGCAGCCCGGCCAGCCCCGGCGCCCCGCAGGCGAAGTCGCGGTCCCACAGCGGGTCGTAGCACGCCGAAAGGCCGTACTGGGCCACGCCGTCGGACAGCTTCTCGTAGGCGACGACCAGCACCACGTCAAAGAGCCCGGAGACCACGTGGTAGTATCCGGCGATGGTCGCCGACGCCCCCGCGGTCCCCCCCGTGTGTATTCGCATGACCGGCTTGCCGGAGGCGCCTACGGCGGGCCCTATCCAGTTCTCGGGGTTATTGACGCCCTCGAAGATCTCGGGAGCGCTCCCCGCCACTACGGCGTCGACGTCCTTCCAGGCAAGACCCGCTTCCTCGAGCGCCCTGCCCGCCGCCTCGCGGACCATTTCCGGGATGTTGACGTCCTCCCGCCTGCTGACATGCACCGTCTGGCCTGTGCCTACGATCGCCGCGGGTCTCGTCAAGGGTCCCTCCCGTGCCTACCTCTCGACCACCATGCAGGTTGCCGTTTGCATCGCCAGCCCGCCGCCCCCGTGGACCAGCGCCCTGTCGCCCTTCGCGCCCGGCTCGTACTCCGCCCGGTCGGTGACTCTCGCCGCGGCTTCCGCCAGCCGCACGAGTCCCGTCGCCACCAGCGGGTTCGCGCAGAGCGCACCGCCCGACACGTTCACGGCGGGCCTGCCTCCGGGCGAAGTGTCCCCCGACGAGAACAGGTCCGCGCCCTCCCCCTCGCCGCACAGCCCTGTCGCCTCGTAGAGCATGAGCTCCTGGTACGAGTAGAACTCGCTCACCTCCAGGAAGTCCAGTTGGTCGTGGGGGCGCGATATCCCCGCCATACGCAGCGCGGAGCGGGAGGCCCCGGCCGCCGCCACGGCGCGGTGGCGCTCGCGGGTGCCTATGCTGTAGGCGTCTGAGCAGTGGCCCACCCCGGATATCCACGCCGGCCGGACCCCCACGGAGCGCGCCACATCCCCCCTGGCGAGCACGACCGCACATGCCCCGTCGGTCACCGGGGCCGCTTCCAGCTCCCTGATCGGGGAAGCCAGCACCGGGGAGGTCATGACCTCTTCAACGCTTGCTTCCCCCCTCACCTGTGCGTTGGGGTTGGCGGCTCCCGCGGCGAGATTCTTCGCGGCTACCCCCGCGGTCGTCTCCGGGCCCACGCCGTACCTGCGCATGTAACTCCTCGCCTGCAGCGCGGCGGCGGCCGCGCCGTCGAACCCGAGAGGCCTGGTGAAGAAAGGCTCGCACATCGTCGCGGTCTGCAGCGACGCATCGCTTTCAGAGCTCTTGCCGTAGGCGACGACGAGGGCGGTCGAGGACAGCCCGCTGGCGACCCTCATGTACGCGTACGCCGCGGCAAGAAGGCCGTCGCCCGCTACCTTGGACTCCTCCTTGAAGTGCCCGCCCATGGCGTCCACCGTGATGCACGTCGATATTCCCCTGCCGTCGAGGAAATCGCTTCCCGCGTCGATGAGGACCTCGATATCCTGTATCGTCAACCCGCAGGAGGAAAGGGCCTCGTTGACGACCCGGTAGGCCATGCTCATGGGGGTTTCGCGCTCCATCCGGCGCTCGTGCACCGTCTGCGCCCACCCGATTGCGGCCACTTCTTCCATCAGCGCCCTTTCCTCCCGCCCCGGACCTCGACTATCCGGGGCTCTATGGTGTCGGTGACCTCCAGGAGACCCACGGTGTTCCTCCTCGCGAACATCCTGTCGGTCGGGCTCCCGGGGTTGAAGAAGAGCGTGCCTTCGCGCTCCTTGACGAGCGCGTTGTGCGTGTGGCCGAAGACGATGCAGTCGCAGTTGTCGCCCTCGAACACCCTGGCGACCCTCCGGGTTATCCCGGACGGCGAGCCGTGTCCGTGTGTCAGGCCAATCCTGAACCGCCCTGCCTCGACGATCCTCCGGGCCGGCAGCGTCGCGGCGGTCTCTCCACGGTCCATGTTTCCCTTCACGGCGACGGTCTCGGCGATGAGTTCCAGCTGCCCGAGCACCCCCATGTCCAGGATGTCCCCCGCGTGGAGGATGAGGTCGACGCCCCGGAAGGCGTCCAGCACCCCCTGCGGGAGCGGCCTGTTCTCGAGGTGTGTATCCGAGATGCACCCGATGACCACCCGCATCACAACCCGCCGGCGCCGGTGGCGTCTTCTTCTTCTCCACGCTCCAGGTCGGAGCCGGGAGCGGCCGCGAACTCCAGGAAGAACAGCGCGCCGCTCTCGAGCCGTGACGCCCCCACCCTGCCATCGAGTCTCGCCATGACTCTCTTCACCAGCGACAGCCCGAGCCCGGAACGGCCTTCCCATACCGTGTAGAAAGGCATGTACATGTGCTCGGCCGACTCGTCGGTGAGTCCCGGCCCTCCGTCTCTCACTTCAACCCTCGCCCGTCCGCCCTCGTTGCGGCCGGTGATCTCCACACGCATGTCTCCCATGGAGGCCGCTGTGCAGGCGTTCTCGACCACCTCCGCGAGGGCGGAACGTATCATCCTCTCGTACCCGAACACCTTCTGCAGGCCCGGCTGCATCCTCACGGAAACGGACACGCCCTCGGCCATCGGAGCGGCCAGGACCTCCCGGACGACCTCCTGGACGACCGTGTTGAGGTCCCACTCCGCGGGACGGTCCCATTCCCTCGTCGTCGTGCAGTTGAGGTACTGTTCCAGATCCTCCAGCAGCCCCAGCAGCGTCGAGTGGCCGGCCCCGAGCGTCCTGGTGATGTCCTCCCTCGCGCGCGACCAGTCGTCTATGCCCATGCCCTTCATGCGATCGATGACCCTGGAGAGAGGGTGGGTGTATACGTGCTCCACCCTCGCCCCGAGCGAACGGAGCAGCACCTGGTAGTCGACGGGACCCCTGTCGGGGGATGCGTGCGCCCGGCGCGCCTCCATGAACACGCACGCGGACCCAACGACCTCGGGGCCGCTCACCAGCGGGTATATCCGGTAGCTGACGGGCAGCAGCGCCCTGTCGTTTTTCATTATCAACGCGTCACCCTCGCGGACAAGAGACGGGTTGTCCAGGACCTCCAGCAGCCCGTGTTCGAGGGGGCCGAGGGGATTCTGGTCGAGTGACGATTCGGGGCGGAGGCGCCTCTGCGTCATCTCGGCGAAAGAGTATCCGGTGAGGCGCTGGGCCTCCCGGTTGAAAACCCCTATCCTGCCCCTGGCGTCCGTCGTGATCACCCCGGCCACCATCTCCTCGAGGACGGAGTCCTTCACGCCGCGCTCCCTGGTCAGCGCGTCCAGGCTCTTCCTGGCTATGCGGTAGAGCTCGGCGTTGGTGATAGCCAGGCCGGCCAGTTCTGCGAGCCCGTCCAGCAGGAGCTTCTCTTCCGTCGTATAGGAGTGGGGTTCGGCGTTGCCCGTCACCAGCATCCCCAGGAACTTGCCCCTGGCCACCAGGGGCACCAGCATCAGCGAGCTCGGCTCCGCCGCCCCGAAGAAGACGTTGTCCCTCTCGTCGACCCGCCGGGCATCCTCGATCGCCACCATCCGGCCTTCGGTGGCGACGCGGCCGAGCAGCCCCTTCCCCATCGGCAGCTCGGTGAACATGACCTTCTGTTCGTCGACGCCTTCGACCCCGGCGAGCCTGAGCACTTCGCCGGACTTCTCGTAGAGGTATAAGGCCCCCATCGAAGCGCCGGTAACCCCGGAAGCGTACCGGTGCAGTTTCTCGAGGATCTCACCCATGTCCAGGGTGGAGCCGATTTCGCGGCCGGCCTCGAGCAGCATCCCCAGCCTGCTGTTGGCTTCAACCGCGCTCTCGAGCAGCCCCCGGACGTAATCGAGGTCGGCTTTCTCCCGCACGATGGTCAGGACAGTGAGAAAGGCGAACGCCAGAGCGAGGGCGGCGGCGACCACCCAGAGTAGACCGTGGTCCTCCAGCCCGTCACGGACAGGCCGGACGTTGAAAACCACCACGAGCGCTATGGCACACGCCGTGGCAGTGGCCGTCAACGCCACCGTCACCGGCGTTGTCCGCTTGACGTCCCTGACCGGCCCGGCGCCGGCGTTCCGGTCCTCAGCGGCGCCCCCGTTCCCTTCCGGCGCGTCCGTACCGGCGCAGGTCTCGGGGTCGTCCGGATTTTCTAGCGAATCCTTCTCTTGCTCGTCAGGCATGGGGTATCGCTTTCGATGAGTCAAGGTCTCGCCGGCTTCCTGCGCAGGAATATTTTTTCAGAGCGCCGTGTATTGTTCAAGGAGAGCCCGTCGGGCTACGGGTGAACGGCGCCTCGTAGACGAATATGCCCCCGAGGCCTCCCACGGCCCAGGCGCGCCCTGCGTCAGGTGCGGCGACGTCGAACAACGACTCCCTGGCGTCGAACTGTTTCTTCCACGTCGTGCCGTCGGAGAAATAGACCGGCCCGCTGCTCCCGATGCCCCCGACGGCCCATATGCTCCTGGCGTCGCCGCAGGCGACCTTGTGCATCTGCTCCGGGAGATCTGCCTGCTTCTTCCATGTCCTGCCGTCAGAGAAAAAGACGACGCCCGCCGGCTCTTCCCCTGCCGGGCCTGGCTCCTCCAGGCTGCCGACGGCCCAGACGTGACCGGGGTCGGCCGCCGCCACCCCCAGGAGGAAGTGATGCTCCGGGGCCTTGAACTGCCGTTTCCAGGACGCTCCGTCGAAGAAGTAGGCGTAACTCCGGCCCGACCTGTCCTCCGCGACGCCCCAGACGTGGGTCGCGTCCAGCGCGAAGATGTCCTGGAAGTGAAGTGGCGCGGAGTGCTGCACGCTCCAGTCGGCGCCGTTGAAGTGGTAGATGTTCGAACCGGACTCCGAGGTCCCGATGGACCATACGTCCGCGGGGCCGGCCGCGGTGATCAGGGACATCGTGGAGTCGGGGCTCTCGAACCGCAGGGACCAGGCTTCGCCCTCGGAAGACCACACCATGCCTTTCCCTTCTCCCCCGCAGGCCCAGGCATGGGTCGCGTCACCGCTGGCCACGTCCACCGGTTCGGCTTCGAGGCCCTCGGCCTGCACGGCCCACGAGACCCCGTTGAAGAAGTAGACCGGGCCGCCCCCCACCGCCCACGCGTGCGTCCTGTCACCGGCGGCAACCGACAGCAGCGACGCCTCCCTCGCCTGCGTCTGGATCGACCAGGGGGGGCCTGTGCCGCAGCCGCAGTGGAGAACCACCAGCGCGGCGGCCGCGGCGGCGGCCCCGGCCGCTTTCGTAAGTGATCTCATGGGGGTGTCCTGACAGCGCCCGGCAGGTTCCCGGGGGAAAGCCCCGGCGGCGGTTTCCGTCACCGGGCCGGGGCTCGTGCGCCTGCCGCCCGCCGGGTTACTTGAGGCGGGCGATGAATTCGTCTATGGGGATGGCCGCCATGGTCTTGATGTGCACGGAGCCGCGCGATCCCAGTTCCACCGAGATCCTGGCGATGGTCTCGATGTCGGGAGCCTCGAGGATGTTCACGAAATCGTACTCGCCGATCACGGCGTACTGGTCCAGGACTTTGCCTCCCAGCGCCTCGACGTCCTTGTTGACCTCTTTGATCCTCTCGGGGTTCTTCTTGACGGTCTGGGCGCCGTCGTCCGTGAGACTGCTGAGCATGATGTACTTGGGCATGCCACTCCCCTTTCGTCCGCCTTACCGTTGGTGCCCTAGATTCTACCTCGTACCAGGCGTCATTTGAACATGCGGCGGGCGCCGCGGGAAGACCGGGGCTCGTCCGTTTGCTTAGCGGGGCATCGCGCGGTTAATTCATAATTCTAGAAGGGGGCCTTTTCGTGGAGAACCGTGGAGGGAGGGAGGGACGGAGCGGACCATTACAGGATTCTCGCCAGGATAATAGTCAACGCGAACGAGAGGGCACGAGGGACAGGAGCCTTTCCAGTTGAAGGACAGTCCGAAGGTGCCGATCGGCCGCCAGAGCGTTCATTGTCCGCTAAATATACAAATCCTCTGGATGAAGGAAGTCCTGGTGAAGAGGAGCTGCGTGGAGCGACAAGCAGTAATAACTAGTTGCGAACATATCAATCATTGGTGCTACAGGGACCCGGTCCGGCTTCCACAGGGCTATCTCCGCTCCTCGGCCTGTATCACCGGTGGACCCTCCGAATCCTCACGTCCAGGGCAGCGACTGTCATCTCATTCGTACATCCCCGAGCCGAGAAACCAGCCGTCGTCGACCTCGAGCACGTACCCGAGCTTCCTCTGCTGTTTCTTCGTCTCCGGGTTCTGCCAGGTGTACTCCACCCAGCCCCCGCCCTCTTTTGCCTTTTTCCTCAGTGCCTGTATGACAGGAAACCCGTTGGGGTCCCTGTATTCCATGAGATTCTTGCCGATGAGTGTCTGGTCCCCCCCGTGGGCTATTACTTTTCCGTCGAAGTCGTAGGCGTAGACGTAGAGCTCCCCTTTCTTGTAGGCGCCCTTCGGATCGGAGAAGACGGCGAGCGCCTTCTCCTTGCCGTTCTTCTTGGCGTACTCGACGGCCGACTCCGTGAACTCCTCGACCTTCTGCCTGGTCAACTTCGAGCCGGACGTGTCGTTCGTGGCCTGCTCTTCCCCGCAGCCCGCGAGGCAGAGCACCGCGAGGGCGAATATTGTGAGCGCTGCAAGCGATTTCCTCATGATCCGACTCCTCGGAAGATCGTTCGGTCTATTTTGCTTCATGACTCTGAACTGACATCTCCCCGTATCCGCCTCTCCACGCAGCGATTGTAGCATTGAATCGGCGCCCTTCCTTCCACTTCAGCCCTGCTTTCCGTGAAGTTGCCCGCTTCAGAACCGCGCTCTTTGTAAACCGTCGCCGCTGACGGTCCGGCGAGACGCGCACAAACGGACTGACGCAAGAGACCGGCCAGATCGTGCCTGGTGTTCCTGCCGGTCCTGCCGTCGAGGAGGGTATCGTCAACATCAGCGGTCAGTCCGAGCGCAGCATCGAGCTCCCTCACTGCCAGAAGACCGGCGTGCGTTGTCACCTTCGCGCCCTTGAACTCCAGTCTCCGATGATCGTCGAAATGGAGCTTCAGAACGTCGTTTTGAGCTTCGCCCACTGGGTTTCATCTCCTTGAGGCTCAAGAATGCCGTCCTTCCGCATCATGCTGTATGCTTAAGCGATCCGAGGACGCTTCCATTCCGGTTTGATATGGGAAATGTGGGATAATACGGGGCACGGGACAGATACTTCGGGAGAACTGCTCATGCCACTTCTCTGTACGCGATGCGGGGCCCATAACTCCGAAGGCCATGAAGCCTGTGCCGTGTGCGGGAACCCCCTGGCGGGTGCGCCGCTCGTACAGGCACCGGGACAGGCCGTTCCATACGGTGTCGGTGCCGCGTCCGGGGCGGGCCGGGCGACTCCAGTCCCACCGGTCCCCGGCAGGCAGCAGGCCGTGCCGGGCGCCAGGCAGGCAGCGCCCGCTACCGGGCCGCAACATGCCGCCCCGGGGTCGCCTCCGGAGGTGACCGGCGCTCCGCCGGAGGAACAGGTCGCGGCCGCGGACGTCTCCACCGGCGACCTTCAGGCCGGCGAACGGCCCGTTCCGGACGTGCCGGCACAGGCGCCCGCCGGACTCGAGGCCGACGCGGGCTCGGGAGCCCCGTCCGCCCCCTGCCCCGGGCAACAGCTGACCGGGCAGTACCCGCTGCCGCCGGCCGCGTTCCCGGGATTCGGCTACCCGGTCCAGATGCCGTACGGGTACCCCGCGTGGCAGGAGGGGCAGGGGTACGTCCCCCCGTTCGGGTACCCCTGCCCACCGATGTCGCCGTTCGGCGGCTTCGGCTTTGTGCCTCCGTACGGTTTCATGCCGCCGATGCCGTGGCCAGGCCCTTACCCGCAGTACGGGATGCCGTACTACCTCCAGGCGCAGCCACCGGTCTACCCGGGAACGTACGGGGTGCAGGCCCCTTACCCGGCGCCTTACCCGGGGCTTTTCGCTCCACGGAAACAGAGGATGAAAGCCGTGTATATCATTCTCATAATCATTGGCGTCCTGGTGCTGATCGGGGGCGCGGTGACCGCGGCGATCCTGCTGACGGGTAACGGCAAGGCGGCCTTCAAGCTGGGTGACGGTTCGGTCACGGGCGCCGACGTGGAGTTCAGGGACCTGGAGCTCAAACAGGAGGGCTCCACGTTGACGCTCACCGGCAAGTACGACAACAACACCAAGAAGGAGGGCAAGGTCTACCTGACCGTCGAGGCCGTCAGCAACGGCTCCGAGCAACTCCTCAACTTCACCGTCCCGGTGACGCCGGGCAAAGGCCACTCCGTCAGCCAGAAGAAGACCGAATCGCTGAAGCTGAGCCAGGCCACCCTCGGGGCGTTGATCTTCCAGGGCAGCTACTCCAGTGATGACAACGGCACGGGCTCCGACGCTTATCCCTGGGACACCAGCCCTGACGACGGGTCGACTACGCCGTACCCTGACGAAAGCACCGCTCCTTACAAGTTGCCTTACACGACCCCGCGGTCGGGCAGCGTGCCGTCGACGCTTGACTGACCCCGCCCGGTTCCCGGAAGCTGAGGACCGGAGGAAACCATGGACATTTGCGTCGTCTCCAGCGGTTCGTCCGGAAACGCGATCTACGTAAGGTTCGCGGACACGGCCGTGCTCATCGACGGGGGCATCTCGCTGAAGGAGCTCGCGCGGCGCATGGCAACGGCGGGCCTGAGGGCCGAGGACATAGATGCCGTGCTGGTGTCTCACGGCCACAACGATCACGTCCGCGGCGTGCCGGTCATCTGCCGCCGTCTCGGCATCCCTGTGTACGCCAACCGCGCAACGCTGGCCGAAACGGGGCTCGCCGCGTCGGTGGGCGGGGCAGGGGCCGTCGATTTCGTCACCGGTGAAGAGTTCGAGCTGGGGGACCTCCGGATCCGCCCGTTCCCGGTCCCTCACGACGCCGCGGAGCCGGTGGGTTTCGTCATCTCGCACCGGGGGGCGCGGGCCTGCCTGGCCACGGACCTGGGGAGCGTCACCATGGAGGTCGTGCGCGCCTTCACGGGTTGTGACGCTGTCGTCCTGGAGTCTAACCACGACGAAGCGATGCTCTTCGAAGGCCCCTACCCGGAGTTCCTCAAGCGGAGGGTGGCCGGGCCGAACGGCCACCTCTCCAACGAGGATGCCGCCGGGTTGCTCAGGGGGGTAGCCCACGGCGGGCTCCGGCACATCGTCATGGCCCACCTGAGCCGCACCAACAACACCCCCGAACTCTCCCTGGAAGCAGCAGAAAGAGCGCTGGGAGCCCGCTGCGGCGCGATAGAGATCCACCTCGCACGGCAGGACCGGGCGGGCGCGCTCTTAACCGTAGGGTAATCACCCCGATGCCCTGAAGCGCCGGCCCGGCCGGGGGGCCAGGCGGAGAGCGCACCTGCACTGCTGACGGCATCGGTGTATAATGCTGGCTACCATTGAACGGCGGTGACGGCACCCTGGGGGGTGGAAGCGATGTCGAAAAAGGTGAGGTCGGGGTATCTCTGCACCCTGATCGTCGCGGTCTTCCTTCTGTTCGCGCTGTGGCTCGGCGGGTGGGCCGGCGGCCCCGCGGCGCTGGTACGCGCTCTTCAGACGGGTGAACCTCCATCGGCTCCGGCACAAGCGCCGGCGGTCTCCTCGCTCTACGTGTTACAGACCTTCTTCGGGTCCATCCAGAGCGGCGACGGGGCCGCCGTGGCGGCGCTTACGGGGGGCACGGGCTCGACGCCGGGGATCCCCGGCTGGGGCTCTGTCGACCTGCAGTCGTTCCCGGGGAACACCCAGTTCGGCCCGCTGGGGTACCAACTGACAGCGGACAACGGCAAAGAGGTCGTTTACCGGGTTCAGGGAGGTTTTTATTTCCAGGACCCCGGAGGTCCGCCGGGGCAGGGTTCGCGCGACCACTACTACATCGACGGCGAGGCCAGGTTGGCCGCGAAGGGCAACTCCTGGATCGTGACCGCGCTGCCCAACTACGGCATGACCGGCTATACCTACAGCGTGGCCGCAACCGGGCGGCCGCACACGACCGTTTTCTACCAGGCGGCGGCCGGGCTCAGCTACATAGGCGCCAGGTAGAATTCCGAGCAGGCCTCGCGGCGGCCGTCCCGGAACAGGGAGCTTCATGCCCTTGAAGAAGATCCGCTCACTCGCAGTCGCCCTGCTGGTCATCCTGGGCTGTGTTTGCCTTCACGGGTGCGGGGGCGGGACGTCTTCGGCCCCGCCGACGAACGAACCGGCGCGTCGCCGGCCATCCACCACCCCCGCTTCTGACGGTCGTTCGGTGCTTATCACCGGGCGTTCCGTGGCGTACGGCTGGATGTCTTCGTGGGGCTACTCGGGCTCCGGAACCGTAAAAAGAACGGGTACGTCTTCAGCTACGGTGAGCTCGACGGGGAGAACATCGCTTCGAGCTTCGCGGACATCACCGAAGGGCTCCCGCCGGGCTCCGTGGTGTTCTTCAAGTTCTGCTTCGTCGACTTCGACGGCTCGAACCTCGCCAGGCGCGAGCGCGAGCTCGACGAGGTGGTCGCTACCGCCCGCTCCAGGGACCTCAGGCTGGTGGTGGGAAACGCCCTTCCGGTTCGGAAGCAGGACGGCAACGTTCGCATCGTGGCAGAGGACAGGGAGTTCAACCGGCTCGTGGAAAGGGCCGCGTCGGAGAACCCCGGCGTCTGGGTTCTGGATCTCAACGGGATACTGGCCGGCGACGACGGCTTCCTCGAGCCCGGATACCAGACGGGAGACTCTCACCCCAACGACAGGGCGTACTCGGCAATCGACCGGGCGTTCTTCCCGCTCCTCGATGCCGTGTTCGAAGGGGCGGCCCGTTAGCCGCGGGGGCGTCCCGCGGCGCTCATCTTCCGGAGCGTCTTACTCCAGCACCACTTCCACGACGGCCCTCTCGCCGACCTCGGCCGCGCTCGCGCCCGGGACGCCCGGCCCGACGCCGGCCTCCAGGTACACCAGCTCCCGGCCCGGGTCGCCGGACAGCGGCACCGACTGGTAGACCGTTCCGCCCCGCACCGCGGTGGAGCCGGCCGGAAAGACCCCCACCAGGCCGCGCAGGTTCAGGCGCACCCCGAGGTAGCTTCCGGCTTCGAACCCCGCAGGCGTCCGCCTCGCCGATACGGAAGGCCGCTCCAGCCGGTCGGTGTCCGTCTCGCCGTCGAGCACCGAGCCGTCGTAGAACGGGATGGAGTGGAAGGCGTCCAGGTACGTGTAACCGAGGACGCTTGCGCCCTGAACGCTCCAGAGGCGGTACCCGGGGTACGAATCCCGCATGCCCCCTTCGTCGAAACCCACGCACGTCTGGTTCACGAACGCCGTCTGGCCGCCACCACCGCTCCAGGCGGACCGCCCGATGTAATCGCTGTGCCAGTGGCCGGTAATGCAGAAGTCGACCCTGTGCTTCGAGGCGACCTCCGTGAGAGCCCTCCTGCCGTGCCCGCCGCCGCCCAGCGTGATGACGAGACCGAACCGCTGGTTCTTCCAGGCGTACCCGTTGCCGTTCGCGCGGAACGGATCGTGGTGCATCACCAGGAACCTGTGCCGGGCCTTCCCCCATCCCGCCGCGTCGTCCCTGAGCCAGGCGAGCTGGCCCCTGTAAGTCTCGGGCTTGCGCTCGTCGGACGCCGACAGCACCTGCCCCTGCCACTTCCTGGGGTAGGTGAACACCCCGAAGAACTTGGACATGACCGTCCGGTCCCCGGCGGACCACTGCGACGTGTTGACAACGGCGAAATGGCTGTTCCCGACGTCGAAGGAGTAATGGAGCGGGCCAATATTCCGCTCGAAGAGCTTCGCCCCGTCGATCCCGTTGACGTACTGATCGTGGTTGCCGGCGGCCATGAACACCGGGACCCTGAAGCGGGGCAACTGCCGGTAGAACATCTCGAACTCCCTCCGGAGCTGCCCCGGCCGGCACTGGGCGGAGACGTAATCTCCCATCATCACCACGAAGTCGGGCCGGATGAGGTTGACCTGCTCTATCGCTCGCCTGAAGAAGACCGGGGTGCCGTCCTTCGATATACCCTTGTCGGAGATCGGGTTCATGAAGCCCGAAATGCCCCTCTCGTGTACGTGTATGTCGGTGAGGGAAATGAACCTGAACCCGTCGCTCCCGCTGATGGAGGCCACCGATACGCTGTTGCGCTGAACGTCCGTCACCGTGCGGCCCCCAAGTTCCGCCACGATGGAGAGGTCGTACAACTCGCCAGGCGCCTCTCGCGGCACCGAGAAACGGGCGACCGTGACCCGGCCCGAGCCGTAGGCCGTCCCGCGCGGCCAGCGCGAGGAGCGCGCCGGCGAGACGGAGGACGCCGACATCCGGTAGGAAAGGCCCTCGAGCTCCGGCCTTACGGGCTTGAGCGCGGCGCTCACCCGCGCCCCGGACGCCGCCTCCGAGGCCAGGTCGAGCTCGACATCCAGTTCGGAGCCCGGCGCCACGATGGCGGGGAAACCGATGGTCGGCCATACGATGGTTGTGATACGCGCGGGCGGCACCGTCTCACCCGCGGGGAACTTCCCCACGGAGGAATAGACGTTGACGGCCACGACGCCGTAGACGACGATTATCGCCAGCAGGACAATGCCCGCGACGCGAAGCCAGCGGTAGAACCTCTCGTTCATGCGTGTATTGTATCTTACGGGTGGTCGAACCATGCCGACCCATTAGAATTGACGGCAGGCCGGTCGGCCTGGAAACGGCGCGAAGGGAAGGGGTGCTTCCCGCAGAAGTCGGTGGATGAAGGTCAACCTTCGCAAGGGGGTCGGGAGATGGACAAGGCCGGTATAGCGGAACTGCTGGGTGGAGAGTCGCGAGAGCTTCTGGAGTTCGACTCCCCTCGCGTCCCCTCGTCGATGCTTTATCTCCCCGGGCCCGACTGGGTCGGCAGGTGTTTCGGCGGGTCCGACAGGCCTCCCGCGGTGCTGCGCAACCTGCAGAGGCTGTTCGACCACGGGCGTCTCGCGGGCACCGGCTACCTGTCGATCCTGCCGGTGGACCAGGGCATAGAGCACTCCGCCGGCGCCTCGTTCGCGGCGAACCCCGCCTATTTCGACCCCGAGAACATAATCAGGCTGGCCATCGAGGGCGGGTGCAACGCGGTGGCCAGTACCCTCGGGGTCCTCGGCAGCATGGCGCGCCGTTACGCGGAGACAATACCGTTCATCGTCAAGGTCAACCACAACGAGCTGCTTTCCTATCCAAACCACCACGACCAGGTCATGTTCGCCGACGTCGAGCAGGCGGCCCGGATGGGCGCCGCGGCCGTTGGGGCGACCATCTACTTCGGCTCGCGCGAGTCAGACCGCCAGATCGTGGAGGTCTCCCGGGCCTTCAAGGCGGCACACGACCTGGGCATGGCGACCGTCCTCTGGTGCTACGTACGCAACGAAGCGTTCACGGTGAACGGCGTCAACCACGAGACCTCCGCCGACCTCACCGGCCAGGCAAACCACATCGGCGCCACGATCGAGGCGGACATCATCAAGCAGAAGGCTCCGACGCAGAACGGCGGGTACGCCGCCCTCAACGAGGGTGGGAAGTTCGGGAAGTTCGACCCGAGGATGTACGACGAACTCTGCTCGGACAACCCCATCGACATGACGCGCTACCAGGTGCTCAACTCCTTCTGCGGCAGGGTCGGGCTCATCAACTCCGGCGGAGGCTCCGGCGGAAACGACCTCGCGGAAGTCGTCAGGCTTGCCGTCATCAACAAGAGGGCCGGCGGCATGGGCCTCATCAGCGGCAGGAAGACCTTCCAGAAGCCCATGGAAGAAGGAGTCGCGCTGTTCCATGCCATCCAGGACGTCTACCTGGACAGGGACATCACCGTAGCCTAGGCGGCCGGCAGGGTTCAGCCGCCCCGCGCAGAAGACGATAATTGTGGTGACAGGGCATTTGGGCCGGAGTCAAGGCAACTCGGAGGTCCCGATGTTCACGGCATGTGCTTTCGCAGGGCTCGTCGCGCACCAGTTCGTCTGGCCCTCCTCTACGCCTCTCTGGTGGCTATGGGTGCCGCTGGCGTTCGTGGGCACGTTGATGCTGCTGGTGGCCGTCGCTTTCGCGATCTACGGGGTGACACACTCCCCCGAACCGCGGCTCCCAGGCATCAAGGAGACGCTGAAGAGGGCCAGGCGACAGCTGGCGGAAGGCAAGATCTCCCGGCAGGACTACAGGCGCATCCGGCACCACCTGAAGATGGGATGAACCGGCGCTTCCCGTGGGGCCCCGGGGCGAGCGGGTGCCTTACGCGAGTGACTTCGAGTCCTCGAGCGGAACGGAGCGGGAGGTACCCCGAGCCCG
>CAZEJS010000024.1:0-48038 GCA_964512645.1 uncultured Acidimicrobiales bacterium | reverse complement strand
CGACATGAGAAGGTTGGTACGGTGAGGACTTACACCACCTTGACGGGCGTGGCCGGACTCGCTGTACGGCGAAAGCTACCGGCGTCTGACCGCGACCGCGCGCCGGCTCGGCCTGAAGATAGTGATTCACTCTTGCGGCAACGTCTACGACCTGCTGTCATGGTTCGCCGACTGTGGCTTCGACGGAGTCCACGCCCTTGAACCCACCGCGGGGGTGGAACTCGCAGAGGCCAGGAAGATCGTCGGCGACAGGCTCTGCCTGCTCGGAAACGTGGACGTCACCCACGTTCTCGTGGATGCGGACAGGGACGAGGTCTTCGCCCGGGTGGAACGCTCGATAGAGGACGCCGCCGAGGGGGGCGGTTACATCCTGGCGCCGACCAACAGCCACCAGGGGGTATCGGTATTGCGCTTGCGCTGGATGCTCGAGGCCGCCAGGGAATACGGGCGGCGTTGACGGATCGGCGAGGTCCGGCCTTCGCCCATCAGCGGACTCCACCGCGTCGGAACATACCGGCGACCCTCTTTCCGAACGTTCTGAACGGCGCGTACAACACGCTCCACACGCGGCGGCGCGTCACCGTGCCCGTGACCGTGAACGCCCGTCCCGCCGCATCCAACTGGCCCAGCTCCCTGCCCGGCACCGCGCACTCGGGCATGCCTCCCTGGAGAAACTCCGACGCGTGCAGGATGAGCTCCCGGCTCGTCACCGCACGCCAGTGCGTCACCGGTTTTGTCATGAGAATGTTGTACCCGTCCGGAAGGTACGAACTGAAGCAGGGCACTATGACCCCGTCCCAGCGCACGAAGATAGAAAGGCACTTGCCTCTCAGGTGCTCTCGCTCCCCTGACTCCTCCAGCCGTCGCAGGAGGCCGGACCCGGGTCTGACCTGCCGGCCCGCCGGCGAGAACGCGCCGAGGTATCCCAGGTACGTGCCCGAATACGGAGCCGATACGAACGCTCCCCGCCCCAGGAGGGGGTACCCCTCGAGCTCCTGGAGGTAGTATCTCGCTATCAACCCCCCGAGGCTGAAACCGAACAGGTTGACCTTCTCGAAACCGCGTTCCTCGACCGCCCTCCTGGCCTGCTCTCCGACAATGCCGGCGGAGCGCACCATGTCCCCCATGGCCAGCCACGGCAGCCTGACACTTATGGTGTCCAGGCCGGTGGAGCGCAGGTGCTCGCTGACAAGCTCCGTCTGAAACGCCGGGGCCCCGAAACCGGGCACTACCAGGACCGGATAATTTCTCACCCGCTCCCGCATGCGCGCCACGTCGTCCGCATTGCCCGTCATCTCGCACACGGCCGACCCCTCCCCTCCGCCAGCGATCGCTCGGAGCTGTCCAGGTCCCGCGAGGCAACGACGTCGATACCGGTCCCCAGGATATCCTCGAGGACGATGTCACCTTCCACGACCGGGGCCTCGACCGCGACCTCCGACAGCACTTTCGCGACGTCCAGCACGAGCCTCCTGGGGATGGGACCCGCCGTTCTCACCGGAAGGAGGGGCAACCTCCCGCCCCTCACACCTACGGTCGTGGTCACGACCCTCCGCGCGTCGGCGAACTCCTGCTCAGCGTACTCCCTGCCCACCTTGCAGCCCTGGCCCTTCACCTCGAGCACTTTACCGCCGTCCTCGGTGAGCTCGAGGGAACAGCTCAGGGGACAGTTTATGCAGGTGTACTCATGCCTGGCGATCGCCGCTCACCACCTCTATCGTTATCTTCGCCGGTGCGCCCACGGCGGTCATATCCGATCCCGATACGGCAGAGCTCAACATCTCCGGCGGCCTGACCATCCGGTGGCGAGAGGTCTTCACCACCTCTTCGCCGGCGAGCACCCTGGCCTTCACCGCGCGCTCCGGGTGCTCGACCCTGAAATAGAAGTCCACGTTTCTCGACGGGTCCCTGACCAGCTGGGGGACGACGTACCTGACGTTCCTTCCGGGCACCACCTTCAAGGGCGCGGCCCTCCTCCCACGGGAGAGGACGTGCTCCGCGGCTCCCCTGCCAGCCACCTCGGCGCTCCTGGTGACGTAATCGACCAGGTCGAATACGTTGACCACGTTGCCACAGGCGAAGATGCCGTCAACGGAGGTCTCCATCCTCTCGTCCACGATTGGCCCGGCGGTAACGGGGTCGAGCTCGACACCGGCGTGCTTGGAGAGTTCGTTCTCGGGGATCAACCCCACGGACAAGCACAGTGTATCGCACGGCACGAACCTTTCGGTATCCTTCATGGCCCGCAACCGTTCGTCGACCCGCGCCACCGTCACCCCCTCGACCCGCTTGCGCCCGTGCACGAAGCTCACCGTGTGCGACAAGTGCAGGGGGATCTGGAAATCGTTCAGGCACTGCACCACGTTGCGGGTCAGGCCCCCGGGGTGATCCATTATCTCGTAGACCCCCTCGACAGCCGCGCCCTCGAGCGTGAACCTGCGGGCCATAATCAGGCCGATGTCGCCGCTGCCCAGAATGACCAGTTTTCTGCCGGGCATCACTCCCTCGATGTTGATGTCACGCTGCGCGGCCCCCGCGGTGATCACGCCTGCCGGGCGGTAGCCGGGTATGAGAACCTGGTGCCTGCTTCGCTCCCTGCACCCCATCGCAAGCACTACTGCCTCCGGCCGGAGCTCAACCACGCCGTCGGTGGGGTTTACCGCGGTGACCAGGCGGTCACCCCCCAGCTCGAGCACCATGGTGTTGAGCATTACCTCCACGTTGGAGCGTCCGATCTCGTCGATGAATCGCTGGGCGTACTGGGGACCGGTGAGCACTTCCCCGAAGTGGACAGACCCGAAGCCGTCGTGCACGCACTGCTGCAGTATCCCGCCGAGCTCGAAGTCCCTGTCTATGAGCACTATGTCGGTCAGGCCCTCGCGGGAGGCCGCCAGCGCGGCCGCGAGGCCCGCGGGGCCGGCGCCCAGCACCACCAGTTGAGGCTTCCTCGTCCCTTTCATGTACCCGGCCTTCCGCCCTCGGTCACGGCCGCCCGGGAGCCTCCCCTGGTCTCCCCTGAGAATACCCACGAGCTCTCGCCGTTCTTGGTGACCTCGGTAATGGGTATCCCCAGTTCCCGGGCCAGGATCTGCGCCACCTTGAAACCGCAGAAGCCTCCCTGGCACCTTCCCATCCCCACCCGGGTACGTCGCTTCACGGCGTCCATGTTCGTGGCGGGGATGATCGAGTGTATCGCGTCCACCACTTCACCTTCGGTCACATGCTCGCAGCGGCAGACCACCCTTCCGTACCGGGGATCCTCGCGTATCAGGAGGTCCTTCTCTTCGCTGCTCATCTCGGAGAACTTGACAGGCGGGACCCTGACAGGATCGTAATCAGTCCGGCGGTCGGCAGGCAGCCCGAGATCGTGAAGGATTCCGATTGCCATCTCCGCCACGGCGGGGGCCGCGGCGAGCCCCGGCGACTGCATGCCCGCAACGTTCACGAAACCTCTGGCCCGGTCGGAGGGGCCTATAAGAAAGTCCTCCTCCTCCGTGGGAGCCCTCACCCCGCTGAAGGCGGATATTATGGCGCTCCTGGGGAACTCCGGCAGAAGGTAGTAAAACCTCTCGAATATCTCCTCGATCTCCTCAGCCGAGATCGACGTGTCGTACTTATCCTCGGTTTCGATGGCGGTAGGGCCGAGCTGCAGGTTTCCTTCGGCAGTAGGCATCGCCCCTCCCCCCTTGGACCGCGCCTTGTGGAACATCCTGAACTCCGCGACGCTGCTGCGCACGTAGTCAGCGGTTATGTCCCTGTCGAACAGGAGGCTTGCGCCTTTGCGAGGGTGGATGCGGAACCCGCCGGCGCCGGCCATGTCGGCGACCTCGTCGGCGAACACCCCGGCCGCGTTCACCACGAGCGAGGTCCTGATCTCCCCGCGGTCGGTCAGGACCGCGCGCACCCGGCCCTCCTCGACTTTCACGCCGGTGACGGTAGTGCCGAGGCACACCCTCGCCCCGTTCTTTACGACGTTCTCGGCCAGGGCGATCGTCAGTTTGTACGGGGAGACCAGCCCGTAGGTCGGATCGAAGACCCCCGCGACGGCGTTCTTCGTGACGTGAGGCTCCATCTCGAATATCTCCTCGCGGGTAAGCATGCGCTGTCCGGGGATGCCCTTCCTCCTGCCGTTGCGCAGTATCAGGCGAGGAACCACGTGCTTCAGGAGCCAGACGGTCGTGCTCGAGGGCAGCATCCGGGTGATATTTTCGGGGAGGGTCCTCGGGGTAATCACGATCACCAGGCCCTGCCGCTTCAGGAAGACCCCGAGCCCTTCCACGAACTCGTCGTACAGGAAGTTGCCCCGCACGTTGAGCCGCTGCTTGAGGGTGCCGTACTTCTCCCCTATTCCGCTGTGCACCTCGGCGTTGTTGGCTTTGGTCGTGCCCTCGGCCACGTCGCTGTCTTTTTCGAGGACCACCACGTCCCGCGTGTACTTCACGGCCTCACGGGCGATCGAGCACCCGCTGACACCGGCCCCGATGATCACCAGGTCGGCGGTATCGGGCAGTTCTTCCATCCGGCCCCTCCGCGTTCCTCTCTTCCTGCGGACGCCCACCGCGCAGTAACTCCAACGCGGCGCGATTAATTCTACCCCGACCGGACAAGCCGTACATCAACGGGGGACGCCGGTGGGCTTACGAGCGTGCTGGACCGGGAGGACGGCTGCGGGGCGTCAGCCGCTTGCATTTGCCGCTGCGGAATCAAGAATCAGCGCGAGCGCCTTGCCGCGCGCTTCACCATCATGATCACAGCGGCGCTGCCCGGGAGTTCACCCGTTCGCCCCGCCCGGCGAGCCGCAACACCATCACCGCGAAGGGCCTGATGCCGCTGCGGAACGCTGTGGCCGATCAGGGAAACTCCTCCGGGTAAAGCACCCCGGCGATGTCCTGCAGGAGCTGATCCGCGGTCCCGTTCCGCGTGGGATACAGGTTGACGCAGGCGAAGAACGCCGCCTTTTTCCCGGGGTGGTAGTAAGCCGACGAGTCGTAGCCGCGGACGCCGCCGCTGTGCCCTACAAAAGCCCCGACCTTGCTAAGCCCCAGGCCGTACGACGCGGAAAGGTACGAGACCGTCTTCCCCGTTTCCATCCATTCGAGGCGCCTGGCCTGCGTCCCCGACGACAGGAGCTCGCCGGTAGCCAGCGCTTTCAGGTATCTGCCCATGTCCTCGAGGTCGGAAGCCATGCCGCCGGCCGCCCAGTAGCAGGACGGGTTGGTGCCGGTAACGTCCCGCTTCCGACCGGTGCCCCGGCGCGTCATGTACCCGTGAACCCGCTCGCCCTCGGGGCCTTCAACCATGCTCAGCGCGCAGAGGTAAGTGTTCTTGAGGTCGAGCCTGTCGGCGATGCGGCTGTTTATCTCGTTACCGAGGCTGTTGCCCGTGGCCTTCTCCACTATCATCCCCAGGAGGATGTAGTTTGTGCCGGACATGCGCCAGTCCATTCCCGGAGAGAACTCGAGAGGATGGCGGGCGGCGATTTCGACGAGCCGCTCCGGAGGCCACTCCTTCCCGGGGTGGCGCGCCACGGTATCGAGAAATCCGGGGTCCTCGCGGTAGTCGAAAATTCCACTGGTATGGTTGAGAAGCTGCCTGATGGTAATCGATTGCGCCGCGGGCACCTGCGTATTGTACTTGCCCAGGGGTTCGTCGAGGCGGAGCCTCTTTTCCTCGACGAGTTGAAGCACTACGGTCGCCACGAATGTCATCGTGCTGCCGCCTATGGCGACCATGTCGGATGTCACCATCTTCCTGCCGGTGGCGGAATCGGCAATGCCCGTGGCATAACTCCACGAGCCGCCGGGCGTCCAGACCCCGGCAACCGCCCCGGGCGCTCCGGTCCGGCTCACCACTTTCTCCACCGCAAGGCGCAGCTTCTTCACAGTGGCGGCGTCGAACCCCGCGGCGGCGCCGCCGGAACCGCAGGAAGACACTCCCGCGATCGCGCAAGCGAGCAGGGCCAGCGTCGCGGCCGTCGCCGCAGGTCGTCGCAGGCTCGTTATCACGTTCATTCCTCCGGTCATCACCCCTCCCGGCGGCCGCCGCGCCGCCGACAATCTATACTACAGTGAAACCAGGGAAGCAACGGGGAGCCGGAGCAATCGGGGAGGGACTGCGATGGGGCTCGGCGAGACCGATCCCGGACCGGACGTCAGGTTCGACGACGTTGTGGCCTGCGCCGCGGGCCCCGGGCGCGAAAACATGATAGGCGAGCTTCTCTCGCGCATGACTCTCGAAGAGAAGGTAAGCCAGATGTCGGGCAGCGCCTCTCTCTTCGACCTCCTGGCCATGATATTCACCTACGGACGCGGCACTTACGACTCCGGGGCCAACGAAAGGCTGGGAATTCCTCCGATCAGGTTCACCGACGGCCCCAGGGGGGTCTGCCTCGGGCGCGCGACGTGCTTCCCGGTTGCTATGGGCCGCGCCGCTACCTGGGACATCGAGCTCGAGGAACAGGTCGGGTCGGCAATGGGCCGCGAGGCCCGGGCGCAGGGCGCCAACTTCTTCGGGGGAGTCTGCGTCAACGTCCCCCGCCATCCCGGCTGGGGCCGCTCCCAGGAAACCTTCGGCGAAGACCCTTTTCTGCTCGGGGAAATAGGCGCCGCGACTGTCAGGGGGGCCCAGCGCCACGTGATGGCCTGCGCGAAGCACTTCGCCTGCAACAGCATGGAGGAGGCGCGCTTCCACGTTGACGTGGCAGTGGACGAGCGCACTCTCAGAGAAATCTACCTGCCGCACTTCCGCCGGTGCGTCGACGAAGGCGTGGCCTGTATCATGTCCGCCTACAACCGGGTCAACGGCGAGCACTGCGGGCACAACGGTCGCCTCCTGAGGGAAATCCTGAAGAAAGAATGGGGATTCACCGGCTTCGTGATGTCGGATTTCGTCTTTGGTGTCAGAAACGGGGTCAGGGCCGCGCTGGGGGGAATGGATGTCGAAATGCCTTACAGGTGGCGCTACGGATACGGTTTCAAACGCAAAGTGAAACGCGGAATGGTCCCTGTTGAAACCATCGACGAAGCCGCCAGGCGCGTCATCCGCACGAAGGCCGCTTTCGCGCGCGCCGGGGAGGGCGACTACGACCCGGCGCATGTGGGTTCGGAGCGCCACGCCGAACTGGCACTCGCTGTCGCTCGTGAGTCGATCGTGATGCTCAAGAACCGCGGGAAGACCCTCCCCCTCGACCGCTCCACGCTGTCCCGGCTCGCGGTGATAGGCCCGCTCGCGGACAGGGAGAACATCGGCGACATGGGCAGCAGCAGGGTGAAGCCTCCGTATGTCGTCACCCCGCTTGCCGGGATCAAGAAGCTGGCTGCCGGTGAAATAGAAATCGTCCACGACAGCGGCAGCGACCCGGGCCGGGCCGGGGCCCTGGCCCGCGAGGCGGACGCCTCCGTTGTCGTCGTCGGTCTTACCCGGAAGGACGAAGGGGAGTACATGCCGGTGATACACACCGGCGGCGACCGCCTGGACCTTAGGCTTCCCCGCGGCCAGGCCGAACTTGTCTCCGCGGTGGCCTCGGAGGGCGGGCCCTGCGTCGTGGTCCTGGAGGGCGGCTCCGCCATCGTCACCGAGCCCTGGATCAACGAGGTCGATTCGCTGCTGATGGCGTGGTACCCGGGGATGGAAGGCGGCAACGCGATCGCCGGGGTCTTGTTCGGGGAAGTGAACCCGTCGGGCAAGCTACCGATCACCTTCCCCGCTTCCAACGACCAGAACCCGTCGTTCGACAGGAAGGCCCGCCGCCAGGAATACGGGTACTACCACGGCTACCGCCTCTTCAACGAGCGAGGCATGAAGCCGTCCTTCGCCTTCGGTTTCGGATTGAGCTATACAGTCTTCAAATACAGTGCCCTCCACCTCGACCAGGTCGTGGTGATGCCTGGGGGCGGCCTCACCGTCGACGCCGTCGTGTCCAACACCGGAGATGTCGCCGGAACGGAAACGGCCCAGTTGTATGTGGGGTACGGTTCCTCGCGCACGGACAGGCCGGTCCGTGAGCTCAAAGGCTTCACGAGGGTCACGCTGCCAGCCGGCGAGAGCGCCGGGGTGCGCTTCCGGGTCGAGGCCCGGGACCTTGCCCGATACGATCCGGGGACGGCCTCCTGGATCGTCGACCCGGGCGAGTACTACGTCTACGTGGGTTCTTCTTCACGCGAAGAGGACCTGGTCCTCAGGGCGCGCTTCACCGTGGCGGCCGGATGACCGTCCGTGGTCTCTTTACCTCAGGGGCGCTCAAGCGTCTCCGAAAGACATCCCTATCTCGCGCGCTGCCCGGACGGTGCCTCCGCCGGGAGGGACTGTTCGCTGGCGCGCGACGGCCTGCTCGATCAACACCGAGCCTATCTCCCTGCCTCTCAGGTTGACCATCCTCCCGTACTCACCGGCGGCGACAAGTTCGACGGCCTTCACGCCGAACCTCGTGGCCAGCACCCTGTCGAACGCCGTGGGGGAGCCGCCCCGCTGGAGGTGTCCCAGCACGGTTATCCTCGACTCGATTCCGGTGAGTGCCTCCAGCTCGCGGGCGATCACGTGACCGACGCCTCCGAGTACCGTGGAGCCGCTGACCGTCTCCCTAGAAACCTGAGACCCGTCGGGAAGACGTGCCCCTTCGGCCACCACAACAATGCTGAACCGTTTGCCTTTCCCGAACCGGGTGCGGATGCTCGCGGCGGCAATCTCGAACGTGAAAGGTATCTCCGGGATCAGGACGATGTCGCCTCCGCCGGCCACCCCTGACATCAGCGCGAGCCAGCCGGCTTCCCTCCCCATCACCTCGAGCACCATTATGCGGTGGTGGGCCTCGGCGGTCGTGTGGAGCTTGTCCACCGCTCCCGTCGCGGTGCACAGCGCGGAGTCGAAGCCGAAAGTCACGTCCGTCTCTTCCAGGTCGTTATCGATGGTCTTGGGTATTCCGACGACGTTGACACCCTGCCTGAGCAGCTTGAGCGCGATGGTCAGGCTCCCGTCGCCTCCGGCTACGAGGAGAGCGTCGATCCCCATCTCCTCGAGGTTTCGAAGGACGTCCGGCGAGCGGTCGCTGTAGACGGTACCGCCGTTCGCGGTTTTCGCCCGGAACCGGTACGGATCGTCCTTGTTGCTGGTGCCGAGTATCGTGCCTCCTCTGGGCAGAATACCGGAAACGTCATCCTCCCCGAGAGTGATGAACGCGCCGTTGACCAGCCCGCCAAAACCCTCCAGCACTCCGAGCACCTCGAACCCCTGGAGCAGCGCGGACTTGGTGACCGCGCGAATCACCGCGTTGAGACCAGGGCAGTCCCCCCCACCGGTGAGCACCGCTATTCTCCTGGAACCAGGCATTGTCCCTCCCGAAAGATACATTCGCCCTCTTGTCCGCTATACCCGCAACGGAGCGCCGGCCGGCGCTCCGTCTCATCTTCGAAGCAGCCGCGCGAGCAGCGGTTTTCTCACCTCGATGGCCTGCTGCTCGCACAGTTCGTCGCAGCAGAAACACCGTATGCACCTGCCCGTATCGACGACGGCAGCCCTGCGGCCGAGGGTCATCGCCCCCCGGGGGCAGAAGTCGACGCACCTTCCACACATGGTGCACTCCCCTTGCACCGGCACCGGCGTAGCCGCGACGAGCCTGCTCAACCGGCCGGCGACCAGCGCCGGGAGCCTCTCGCTGAAGAAGTTCCTCTCCGGGAGAACGAAGCCGGAAAGCCTGAAGGCCCCCGGGTCCTCCCCGAGCACCTCTACCGAGCCGATATCCCCCGAGCAGAGTCCGCGCCTGACGGCCGCGGAAAGCACCTTGTCGTCGCACGCCTCGAGACCGGCGATGTAGACCGCCAGCTCCTCCAGGCCGAACGCGTCGCGCGACGCCGCCAGGCAGTCCATCTTCCTGACCGTTCCGTGCCTGGAGCCCTCGCCTTCGGTCACTTCCACCGCGTCCAGAACGTGGAACGCGGGGCGCGCCGCGAGGTGCACGTCCACCACCAGATCCGCGAACTCGGTGTCGTCCTCGAACCTGGAGTGGTACACGAACTTGGTCGTTCCGGGCACGGTCCCGTACAGGTTCTTGATGGGACCGGTTACGTTCAGGTAGCGATGGGACTTGAACTTGGAGACGGACACCAGGCAATCGGACTCCACCATGGAGCGGCACATCGATATGCGCTTCAGCGACTTTCCCTCCGGGAAAGGCACCTCGACGGTGGCGGTGTCCAGCCCCAGTTCGACCCCGGCGTCCGCAGCCGCAGCGGAGATGCCGGTCCTGTCGTAGACGCGCTTCAGCATCCCCGGAGTGAAGGGGCCCCCGGGGCTGTCGCCGATGGTCACCCGGGCGCCGGTGCGTTTGAAAGCCAGTGCCACCGCTCTCGCGATCTCGGGATGGGTCACCACCCCGGAGTCCGGCACCGCGGCGATTACGTTGTTCACCTTGACGAACACGCTGTCTCCCCGGCCAGCCATGTCGCCCGGGGCCCCCAGCATCTCCAGCGCGCGGTTCACCCGCTCCTCGACGTGCTCCCTCGAATACCCCTCACATCTCACCAGCGATACCGGGCATGGCCCCTCCGGAAGGCGCTCCGGACGGGGTCGTTCACTTTGCACTTATTTTCCACTTTCCGCTACACGGCGCTCTTCCCGGCGATCGCGGGAGACGCCCGGGGCGCTTCGCAATCGCTCGCAAGGCCCAGTGCGGGCGCCAGGCCGGGCCCCGGCACTCCTACTTCCTGTCGGCGAAGAACTTTTCGACGTCGCGGCGATGTTCCTCGGTCAACAACATCAACGGCTGAACGCTCTCTTCTAGCTCGTAAATCGTCCTCAGGTCCGTTCTGATCCCAATGTTGATGTGGCGCTTGAGCAGTTCCAGCACACGCGGGTCGCGGGTGGCGATCTTCCGCGCAACCTTCATGGTCTGCTCGCCGATCTCATCGTGAGGTATCACCCTGTTGACGATACCCATCTCCAGGGCCTCCTGCGCTTCCACAGG
Organism: uncultured Acidimicrobiales bacterium; assembly: GCA_964512645.1. Taxonomy (GTDB): domain Bacteria; phylum Actinomycetota; class Geothermincolia; order Fen-727; family Anoxymicrobiaceae; genus CAZEJS01. The sequence goes on along the minus strand of CAZEJS010000024.1, from coordinate 37,081 downwards.
CCTTCCCGTGAAAACCAGTTCCTTCGCCTTGATGAGACCGACCCGGTGAGGCAGGAAATAGGTCGAGCCAAGATCCGGAACGATCGATATCCGGACGAAGCTCATCATGAACCTCGCCCGCTCGGTGGCGAAGGTCATGTCCGAAGCCAGGGCCCATCCCATCCCGCCCCCGACGGCCCAGCCGTCGACCTCGGATATCACCGGCTTCGGGCCTTCGTGCAGCTCGTACCCGATCCTGTTTACCATGTTCATGCTGCGGTTCAGGACGAGCGGGTCCATCTTCTCGCCCATCGTGCCAACGTCGCCCCCGGTGCAGAAGTTGCCCTCTCCACCGCGCAGGACGATGACCCTGGCCTCCGGGTCCGCGAGCACCTCCTCGAGCATGGCGCACATCGGGGGGAGCAGGTCCTCGCCGAGCGCGTTCATCTTCGGCCCCGTCATTGTGCACCGGGCCACGCCCTCGTCCATCTCTACGTGAAAATACTCCGATTCCATCTGACCGCCTTTCGTACGGTACCGGCCGCCCGGTTCATTCGCCTTCCCCCGCGGGTTTGAGCGGCGCGACAACGCCGGAGCGCCGCCTTTACTTCCCGGGCGGACTACCCGCCAACGGAGAACGAGCGCCTGGTGAACTCCCGTGAAGCTTCGTCTATCCGGCTCATCTCTCTATCGGAAAGCCTGAACTCGTTTGCGGTGACGTTCTGCTCGACCTGGCTCACGCTGCTGGCTCCGGGTATCGCCACCACGGTGTCGCCGTAGAAGTTCACCAGCCAGCTGAGAGCCACCACCGCGGCGGAGACGCCGTTCGCCTCCCCGACCTCCTCGAGCAGCCGCACGAGCCCGGCGCTCCGCTCCAGCAACCTTTTCATCACCAGCCGCCTCCCGAACGGACGGGCGTCCAGCAGGGAGGGGTCCCTGTGAAACTTCCCCGTCAGAACGCCCATCTCCAGTGGAGACCAGGCGATGAGGGTGATCCCCAGCTCCTTCGCTGTCGCCAGGACCTTGTTCGTCTCGACGGTCCTGTTCAGGAGGCTGATCTTCACCTGGTTGCTGGCGAGGGAGAGGCCGCGGCTCCGCAGCCGGACATCCGCCCGCCTCATCCAGCCCGCGGAGAAGTTGCTGATCCCCACCGAGCGCACCAGGCCGAACTCCACGAGGTCGGCCATGGCGTCCATTTGCGATTCTACGCTGGAGAAGGCGATTGGCTGGTGTACCTGGAACAGGCTGATGGAGTAAGGCTTGAGGCATTTTTTCCTGGCGACGATGGTCTTTCCTATCGAAGCGGACGTCCTCATCGAGGGAAACCACTTGGTCGCTATCACTACGTCCTCGTCAGAGGCGCCGGCAGCCTGAAGGGCTCCGGCCAGGCACCTTTCCGAGCGCCCCCAACCGTAAGCCTCGGCGGTGTCGAACCAGTTGATGCCCCCCTCGAGGGCGGTCACGACTATCCCCTTCGCCACCTCCTTCGGCAGGCATTCGTACACCAGCCTGTCGAAGAGCTTGCCCTCGGCGAACTGCCATGTCCCGAGGCCGATCGGAGAGATCTCAATGTCGGTATTTCCCAGGCGCCTTCTCGCTCTCGGGCCTGCTTCGTTCATTTTCCGAGCCTCCCTTCGACGTCGGACGCGGCTGCCGGCAGGTGAATGATACTGGTGATGGGCATTCCACACAACGCCCGACCTGACGCGCGCGCCGCGCCCGGCACGTCCGCCGCAACCGAGGGACCGCGAAACCTCGACATTTCCGCTGCCGGGAGAGTCCACGGTTCCTCGCAATCGGAGGTTTTTGTTGACAAATACTGACCGACGGTCATAAAGTAACTCACGGTCAACATGCGGGACTGCGACAACGGGTACCTCACCGAGAAGGCGTCCTCATGAGCGTTGCAACGCGTAAGGAAAAAGAGAAGTTCGAGCGCCGCAGCGCCATCCTCGATGCCGCGAGCAGGCTCTTCTACGAAAAGGGGTACCAGGACACCACGGTCGGCGAGATAGCCGACGCCGCCAACTTGAGCAAGGGCACGGTCTACCTCTACTTCGCCAGCAAGGACGAGCTGTACGTGACCGTTGTCCTCGAGAGCTTTCAAGCCGTTGAGGAATCCCTGCGCCGGATAATGGACTCCGATCTCGGGCTGCTCGAGAAGGGCAGGGCGATGTACCTCGCGTTTGTCGACCACTGCATGGAGCACCGCGAGTACTTCCGCATGACCCAGTACTTCCTGACCGAGAGCGCCCGGGCGAACCTCCCCGGGGAGCTGGTGGAGAGGATATCGATGCACACAGGGCGCCTGCTCGAATACGTGGCGGGGCTGGTGGAGGAAAGCCGTAGGGCGGGGCTCGTCAGGGAGGAAGTTGACCCTTACGTGTTCGCGGTCATCGCCTGGAGGTCGGCGACCGGACTGCTGGACCTGGCGCTGGTGGGCGACCAGGCGAGCGTCCACGCCGGTCCTTACCCGAAGCTTTTCGAGGAGGCGGTTGACATGCTGATTGCCGGGGCGGCGTCGAATCCGCTACCGGGGCGACAGAAGCGGAAGCGCGCGACGACATGACCTGGAGGAGCCGATGATAACCGACAAGGCGTACCGTGAGCTGGAAGAAGCGGTAGGAGCCGAGAACGTCTCGCGCGAGCCAGCGGTCCTCGACTGCTATGCCTGGCAGCCTTTTGCCAATGACAACCCGGAGCGCTGGGTCATCCGGCCCGTGGCCGTGGTCCTCCCCTCCACCACCGGGGAGGTGCAGGAGGTGGTGAAGGCCCTGGGCAGGAACGGGCTGAAGTTCAAAGCGTTCTCCACCGGGTGGGGCGCCTACAGTTCGGTCACCGGCGACGATGTCGTCCAGGTGGACCTGCGCCGCATGAACCGCATCATCGACATAGACGAGAAGAACATGTTCGCGGTCCTGGAGCCTTACGTCTGCGGAGCGCAGTTGCAGGCCGAAGCAATGAAGGTCGGTCTCAACACCCATATCATCGGGGCCGGGCCGTCATGTTCGCCGCTGGCGAGCGCCACTTCCGGGTGGGGGGTCGGCTGGGACTGCGTGTACATGAGCTACAGCGGACGCAACCTTCTCGGCGCCGAGTGGGTCCTCCCCGACGGCGAGGTCCTGCGGCTCGGCACGCTCGGATCCGGCCTGGGCTGGTTCTGCGGGGACGGGCCCGGTCCCTCGCTGCGCGGGATCGTCAGGGGATCCACGGGCGCTCTGAGCGGGCTTGGCATATTCACCAAAGCGGCGGTCAAGCTGTACAACTGGCCCGGGCCCGAGCAGGTCAGAACCGAAGGCCTCCTGCTCGACGCGCAGTCCGAGGTGCCCGACAGGCTGCGCTTCTGCATGTGCTTCTGGCCCGACCGCGCCCGCCAGGACGAGGCCGTCTACAAGATAAACGAATCGCAGCTCTGTTACATATTCACCCGCACCGGGCTCGGCGCGACCGTCTCGATCGCCACCCCCCACCTGATGAAAAAGCTCACCGGTGCCGGGGCTCTGAAGTCGGCGCTCACCCGCGACCTGAAGTGGGGCTCCACCCTTATCATGGTCGCCGACTCCGACGGCGAGATGGCCTGGAAGGAGGGGGTGCTCCAGGAGATAGCCCGGCAGTACGGCGGTGTGGTCGTCAACCTCACCCGGGCTCGCCCCATAATCAGCATGTTCCTGATGAACTTCCTGCGCAGCACGGCGGTGCCGGTCGTCTTCAGGATGGGCGGGCAGATGTTCACCGCGCTGGACCGCAACGAGACCTGGGACACCCAGATGGACTGGGCCCAGATGGGCGAGACGGTCAAGCAGCGGTGGATAGACAGGGGAGGCATCCTCGACGACATGGCGGACAACCCGTACATGACAACCTACGAGGACAACTGCTGGGCCCACTGCGAGGAGATCTTCCAGTACGACCCCAGGAACCCGGACCACCTCGCGTCGCTGGAGCCGATATTCGTCGAGTTCTCGGTCGAGGCTATCGAGCGCTGCATGGAACCGCTCTCGTCAACCGACGCCCGCCTGCGCAAAGTCATCAGCCCCATGATGGGTCACTACACCAGCTGGCAGAAGAAGATATCCGCTTCCGTGGACGGCAACAAGACTGCTGACACCGGGATGTACTGCGACGAGGTCGATTTCGACTTGTCGAAGATAGACCCCGTGATGAGGAAGAGGTTCGAGAAGCTCATCGAGGCGCGTACCTGGACGGAAGAGGGACCGCCCGAATAGAGACGGAGGTGATCCGATTTGCCCCTCGAGGAAGGCCTCGTGTTCGATGTGATGGCCTCGGCCTACCGGCACGGCGTGCTCGACAAGTTCATGTCCATCACCGGAGACGCGCTCGATTCGGCGATACTCGAGACCGGCCGGCGGATGGGAGACCTGGTGAACATGCTCGACGAAGCTACCGAGCGGACGGTCATGAGGGCAAACGGCCTGTTGTCGCACGCCGGTCTGCTGCTGAAGCTCGCCGCCAGCGACCCTGTCATGTCGGTCGCCTCGCGAAGCCTGGAGGTAAACGCGGTCAGGAACGCCGTGAAAGGCCTCCTGGCCCGCAGGCTGGTGAAGGCGATCGAGGCCCAGGCAGGCGGCGGCGGACGAGCGTGCGGGGGGGTCTGACATGAGCCGGCAGGACGTATCCTCGCTGAAAGAGAAGCTGGAGGACCTGCTGGGACCCGGGCGCGTCCTCGACGACCCGGAGTTCCTCGCCGGTTTCGCGCCCGAGGACGATGGCGGCGGGGGCAGGCCACTGCTGGCGGCCAGGCCATCGAACGCCGGGCAGGTGCGCAGGCTGGTGTTGCTGGCCAACGAGTCGGACTTCAAGTTGATATTCTCATCCTCTGGCCCGCCCCGCCTCCGGGGAGACACCGCCCCCTCCCGTGACGCGGTGATCGTCGACATGTCCACGATGGACGGGGTCCAGCGTGTTGACCGCCGGAACAAGGTCGCCCTCATCGAGCCCGGCGTTACCTTCGCCCGCCTGCAGTCCGAGGCGCGGAAAGCCGGCCTGCAGGTGCTGATGCCGCTGCTCCCCCGCTCGACCAAGTCGGTCCTGGCCAGCTGTCTCGAGCGCGAACCCATCACTGTGCCGCGATTCCACTGGGACATGACCGACCCCCTCCTCTGCACCGAGCTTGTCTTCGGATCGGGAGACCTGTTCCGCACCGGATCGGCGGCCGGCCCCGGCAGCCTCCAGCAGCAGTGGGACAGGGGCCTGGCTCAGAAGAACCCCATGGGTCCCGCACAGACGGATTTCATGAGGATAGTGCAGGGTTCTCAAGGAACCCTGGCCGCGGTGACCTGGGCCACGGTCAAGCTCGAGCTCCGGCCCTCGATACACCGGTTGCATTTCCTGCCCTCGAAAGAGGTCGAGCCGCTGGTGGACTTCTCTTACAGGGCGCTCAAGCCTAAGCTGGCCGATGAGTTCTTCATCCTGGGCGCTCGGGCCCTTGCGTGCATGGTGAAGACGGACCCGAACGAGATAGGCGAGCTCGCGGGCAGCCTGGCCCCCTACACGCTGGTCTACGGAGTCTCCGGGTTCGAGTACCTGCCGGAGAAGCGGGTCGCCTACCAGGAGCAGGACCTCGCCGCCCACGCCCGTGCCTCCGGCCTCGAGCCGGTGGACGAATTGCCGGGCGTCACGGCGCGTGAGGTCGAGAAAGCCATCTCCGCGCCCAGCCCCGACCCGTACTACAAGCTGCGGCCGAAGGGCGCCTTCATGGAGATATTCTTCCTCACCACGCTGGACCGGGTCGGCGACTTCATCGCCCTGATGGAGTCCACTGCCCGGGAGCACGGTTATCCCGCCGACGAGCTGGGCGTCTACGTCCAGCCGATACAACACGGCAGGGCCTGCCACCTCCAGTTCGACATATACCACGACCCGGCGAACACGGAGAAAGCGAGAGCGTTGTTCACGTCGGCGAGCCGCGCGCTCACCGATGCGGGCGCGTTCTTCTCGCGGCCGTACGGAGAGTGGTCGGACCTCGCCTACGCAAGGTGCCCCGACACCGTCGAGGCGCTGCGCCGGCTGAAGGAGATGCTCGACCCCCGGGGGGTCCTCAACCCTGACAAGCTCTGCTTCAAGGGGGTGGAGTAGATGGCGCTCGAGGACTACCGCAACGACATGGAAGGCTGCTCACGTTGCTCCAGCTGCAAGTGGGTCCCTTACAATCAGATCAAGAGCTGGAGGTTCGCCAAGAACTGCCCCTCGATGATGCGGTACAACTTCCACTCGTACTCCGGCTCGGGCCGCATGATTACGGCGCTATCGACGCTGCAGGGCCGCAGCGAGCTGAACGACGACGTGACGGAGATGATATACCGCTGCCAGATGTGCGGCGCCTGCGACACCGCATGCAAGGTCTACCGGGACGATATCGACCTCACGGAGGTGCTTCTAGAGCTCCGGGCGCACTGCGTCGAGAATGGCCAGCTCATCATCGAGCACATGGCGATGATCGACGCGATGAAAAAGGACGACAACGTCATCGGGCACCCCAAAGAGAAGCGCGGGGACTGGGCGACCGGCCTCCCGGTGAAAGACATAAGCACCCAGCGGGCGGAGGTCATCTTCCACGCCGGGTGCCGCTTCTCCTACGACGAGGAACTCCGGGACACGGTCCGTGGGGTCGTGGGGCTGCTGCTCGCGGCAGGAGTCGACGTCGGCATCGCCGGCCGGGATGAGTCCTGTTGCGGAGCCAGGGCTTACGAGCTTGGGTACCGCGGCGATGCGTCCAACTACGCCGAGGACATGCTCTCGAGGGTGAAGGCGTCCGGCGCGAGCACCCTGGTCACCGCCTGCTCCGACGGGTACGCTGCGTTCAGGTTCCTCTACCCGCGCATGGGCAAGGAACTCCCCTGCAGGGTTGTGCACGCCACCGAATACCTGGCGGAGATGGTCGGCCTCGGAAGGTTGAACCCCACCCGAAGCGTCCCGCTCAAGGTCACCTACCACGACCCCTGCCACCTCGGGAGAATGGCCGAGCCGTTCCTGGGGCAGTGGAACGGCAGCAAGCTGGAAAGGCCGATGAGCATGAAGCGGTCCGGAAGAAATGGGTGCTACGACGCCCCCAGGGACCTTCTCCGCGCCGTGCCGGGCCTCGAGCTCGTGGAGATGGAGCGTATACGCGAGTACTCGCTGTGCTGCGGCGCGGGAGGCGGCGTCTACGAGGCGTTTCCCGACTTCGCCTCCTGGGCGGCCGCTGAGCGGCTCGAGGAGGCAGCGGCAACCGGTGCCGACGCGCTGGCCACCGCATGCCCCTGGTGCGAAAGGGTGTTTAAGGAAACCGCCCGGGAGGCCGGGCTGGGCCTGGAGATATACGACGTTGCCGACATCGTGATAAAGTCAACCGGCGGCTGAGAGTCATAAGCGGTGCTCGCGAACTCTTGAAGGGGGTCCCTATGGAAGAGTTCGATGTCGTTGTTGTCGGTGCGGGTCCGGGCGGGTCTATGGCGGCAAAGACCGCGGCGGACAGCGGCCTCAAAACGGTCTTCTTCGAGCGGGGCAGGAAACCCGGAGAGAAAAACTCTTCGGGATGCGGCCTGGGCCAGAGGTGGTGGAGAGATTACCCGGAACTCATGGAGAAGATCCGCAAACTGCCGTCTGCGCGCCTGGTGGAAATGGTCGTGATCAACCTCCTGGACGAGAACGACCGCCTCAGGTACCGGAGCGGCACCACCGGCTCCGACCTCTGCGCAACCCGCTGGCCGCATGGCATGGACGGTGTGAGCATCTACAGGAAAGACCTCGATCCTTTCCTCGCGGACCTCGCGGTCTCCGCCGGCGCGGAACTTCGATGTTCGACTCGTGTCAGCGACGTGCTCATGGAGGGCGGCGTCGTCACCGGGGTCAAGACCGACTCCGAAGACACCGTCAAGGCCGGCGTGGTGATCGCCGCTGACGGCGCGATGTCCACCATGGCCCGCAAATCCGGGATGCGCAACCGCTGGGGCGGCGGGTGCACCCTGGTCCCACAGCTGGATTTCTCCTGCGACGAGCAGAAGATGGACGACGTCATCGGCAACGCCGAGTGGGTGTGGTTCGGACCGCTCTACGGGACCTACCAGGTCAACTTCAAGGACGGGTTCCACATCGGCTGCGGGCAGTGGCTGCGCAAGGACTGGAACAAGAAACCGCTGGAGATGATCAAGGATGTCCTCAAGATACCTCCGTTCCAGGCGATGTGCAGAGCGGTGGACGCCAGGCCCCGCGAGTACCAGGCGCACCTGCTCCCCTGGCTGAAAGCGCCGGTCAGGAGCTATACCGGGGGCATGATGCTGGTCGGAGACGCGGCCGGATTTCCCTGCCCGCTCGAAGCCGAGGGCATCTGGCACGCGGTAACCTCCGGCATCATCGCGGCTCAGACCGCGGAGTGGGCGCTCTCGAGAGGCGACGTCTCCGAACGCGCGCTTACCGAGTACGAACGGAGATGGAAGGCGTCCGACCTCGGCAAGGAACACGAGTTCGGCCCCGAGTACGTTGACCTCTGGGATTCCAGCATCTTCGACCCGGCGCTCATGACCAGGCAGATCCAGTTGCTGCTGGAGTTCTCGATGCTCCACCCGTTCTCGATCGTCTTCGACTGGGGCGACGCCCACATGGACTGCCTGAACCACCACCTGGGGCACCTCCTCGACCTCGCCCCGGAGTTCGGGGAGTTCGGCTCCACCTACATCAAGCCGCTGGCCCGGGGCATCTGGCCGAAGAACGTGAAACGAATCCTGCTCCAGTTGAAGCCGCGCATGCCCGGGCTGAAACACCTGCCGGATGACACGTACTTCAAGGTCCTGGCCCGGCTCTCGAAGTCCCTGGCGCCTTTCCTGGACCCGGCCGCCCGGCAGGATGCGCCGCTGCCGAGGGGCAGCCTCGGGGGCAACAGGAGGGGCGCTCCGGCCGGAGGAAGCGCCTGCGGCAGGGAGGTGAAGTGACATGGCTGACATCGACATCAGCCTGAAGGAGCTTGTCAACAGGGTGGGCGAGGAGTCAACCGGAGACTTCATCTCTCTCGACGAGTCGAAGTGCGACGGGTGCGGCCGCTGCACGATGGTGTGTTCGTTCAGCCTCTGGTCGGTCAGGGACGGCAAGGCCCGGCTGGCGCCCAATTACCGCTCGTTGTGCCTGGAGTGCGCCGGGTGCTGGGAGATATGCGACCGCGAGGCCATCGACTTCCAGTACCCCAGGGGCGGCACCGGGGTGGTAATAGAGTACGGCTAGCGTGACACCGCCCGGCGGCTCTAGAGCGACAGCCGCCGGCGATGCTTCTCCCGTGTCGTTCACCCGAGAACTCTTCACAGGGCCTGCGACGTCCACGGCAGGATCAAGGCCGGGTCGAACGAGACCCTCGCGGCAATTGAACAGGCGACCCCGAAGAACGCGCCCGGCCCAGGAATCCACATATCCTTCACGGCAAACCCCATCTCCGGCGCGCTCGAAGGAGTAGCCGGTTCGCCGAGAAGCGGCGAGTTGTCGGAACGGGATTGCTGTTAAAATGAGAGTAGAAAGGAGTCGAACATGGGCTGTCTCATAGCCTTGCTTGCTCTCTTCATGCCGAGGGTAGCGCTGCTGGTGATGTGGATATGGACACCGTACGTCTCCAGGGCGTTCCACGGCGGTTTCCTGTGGCCGTTTCTCGGCCTTCTCTTTCTCCCCTTCACGACCATCATCTATTCGGCCGTCTACACGCCTCGCACCGGCGTCACCGGCATCGGCTGGCTGTGGGTCGTCCTCGGAGTACTGCTGGACATCGCCTGGCACGGGGGCGGCGCGAAGAAAGCCAGGAAAGACTGATTCGCTTCGTCCGGAGTCGTCCCCGGGGCGGCGCTTCCCCGCTGCGTCGCACCGAACCTCCGAGGTCGACGCTAATGCCAATCGTTGGCAATTGGGGTTGCTCTATTCTTGCCAAAAGACTTCAAGTAGTGTATCTTCTTAACAGTTTCAACACGAACGGGTTTGTGGATTTCTTCGGCAAGTGGCAGAACGAGATTTACGGCGGGTCCGCAAGGGCCCGCATTCGTTTCATGGGAGAGTGAGGATTTGAGAAAGAACCGCCTCTGGTTCAAAGCGGGCATGGCAATCGCCGTTGCGCTCCTGTTCCTGTCCGTGCCCGGGTTCGCCGTTGCTCAGACGCTGGAGCAAAAAAAGGCTGACGCCCAGCGCGAAGTCAGCCAGATGGAGCAGAATGTCGAGAGCGCGATCGAGCGTTACAAGTCCGCCTGTGACCGGCTGGCGCAGACGAAGCACCTGATAGAAGAGAACACCGAACAGATAACCGCCGCCGAAAGGGAACTGGCCCGCCGGCAAGCCGCGCTCAACAGGCGCGCCCGGGCGATGTACGTATCTCATCGGACGGGGTTCGTGGACGTGGTCGCCAGCTCCAGGAACTTCGACCAGTTCCTGGTCGGCATCGACCTGGTGAAGAAGGTCGGAGCCACCGACGCTACACTGGTCAGAGGGGTGAAGGATGCCCGGGCGCGTCTGGAGGCCCGGAGGGGCGAGCTCCAGGCGCAGAAGAGCGAACAGGAAGCGGCCAGGCGGGAGATGGCCGACAGCAAGGCCGAAGTCGAAACCGCCCTCTCCCGGTCCAGGGGGAAGCTCGCGGCCGTGGAGGACCAGATAAGGCAGGCGCTTGCCGCACAGGCCGCCGCCGGCAGCCGCAGCGGGACCAGGGTCGCCTCGAGAATTCCTTACGCTTATACCAGGAACTCCATTCCACCCGGCACGCCTCACCCCGGCGTCGTCGATGTGGCATACGCCCAACTGGGCAAGCCCTACGTGTGGGGCGCAACCGGACCCAACTCTTTCGACTGCTCCGGCCTGACCACTTACTGCTACGCGCACGGTGCGGGAATTCGCATCCCCAGAAGCTCATACGACCAGGCGCGCTGCGGGGCCTGGCTTGGCGTCGGCCAGATGATGCCCGGTGACATCCTGGGATTCCGCGGGTGGGGTCACGTGGGGCTGTATATCGGCAACGACCAGTATATTCACGCCCCTCACAGCGGCGATGTTGTCAGGATCGCCAGTCTGAGCGCCAGGCGCAACTTCTGTGGCGCCGTAAGGCCGTAGCGGCGTCCGCGCTTATTTCCACGCCAGCTTGAAACCCTCTCCCGTGACGACGTCACGCCCGACCACCGTCACCTCTCCGGATTCCGGGAGAAGGAAATCCATCGGGCATGCCGCGATCAGGTCCTTATCGATGTCGATGCCGGGCATGACTTCCACCAGCTCCATGCCCCGTTCGGTAAGACGGAACGTGCCGACGTTCGTGCAGTAGTAGGCCTGCTTGCCCGCCTTCAAGGCTTCCCTGCCGTTGAACGTGATCTCGTCGACCCGCTCCACGAACTTGTGCGTCCCGCGCTTGACCATCTCCAGCTTCCCGTCCTCGATCGCCATCTCCGCGTGAGCCATCCATGTCCCCACGAAGATGAGCGTCCTAGCGGACGCGGCCAGGTCCGGAAGGCCCCCGGGGCCGACGTAGTTCAACGGGCCTTCGCCGCGCTTCGATACGTTGATGTTCCCATCGCGGTCAGCCTGGAGAAGGCCCAGGATCGTCACGTCCAGCTTCTCGTAGCACAGGTGGAATATCTCAGCGGAGGTCATAATCTGCTCCGGGTTGATTGCCGACCCGAAGAAAACGCCCATCGCCGGCAGTCCGCCGAGGACGCCGGTCTCGACGATGTACTTCACGTCCTCGCTGAGGCCGCCCTCGTATATCAGCCTGCAGACCTCCTCCGGCAGGCCGACCCCGATGTTCACGTACGACCCCGGCCTGGCTATCTTCGTAAAAAGCCTGGCGGCCATCCTGGCGAGAGCGTTATCGACCGGCGTGCGCCGGGGAGTGATGCGGAGGACCCTGTTGGCGAACTTCAGGATATCGACCGCCCTGGGCACGTCTTCCCGGGCGCCCTCGGTGAACATCTTCCAGTAGCGGCGCTGCGGGATGGACCCGGTCTGTTCGTTCCAGGGGTTCACCACGATAGCGTCTACCAGATCGGCCGGGATAAATATCTCGCTCTCGGACTTCGGGATTACCTCACCCACGCAGGCCAGCACTTTGCCGCCGTTCTTTCTCGCGGCCATGGAAGACTCCCTGTCTTCCGTGACCGTAGCGGCGTTGCGTTTGTAGATGTTCCCCTCCGCGTCCGCGTAGGGCGCGTTGAAGATGGCGCACTCCACAGGCGGCAGCGAATACCTGAGCTGGTCTCCCTCGACGGTTATCAGGCTCTCTCCAACCCCGGCGACCACCGGGGTGCCGTTGTCCACCCTCGGGTCGAGCAGTGTTCCTACGCCCGTGGACGTAACGATGGAATACTCCCCTTTCGCCTGCCCTTCGAGCAGGAACGTCTGTATTCCCTGTGCCATCCTGTGCATCTCCAGCCGGCCGTCCTCCGCGAGGCGAAGGAACGTCTTGACCGTCTCCAGATGTCCGGCTATCCAGCGCGTTACCAGGCCCGGCACGCCCAGCTCCTCCAGTGTCCCGGGGACCCTGCCCCGCGAGCCCTGCGCCCCCACCGTTATCCAGGTGAGGTCGCGCGGATGCCCGGTCCTCTCGAAGCGCTCGCGTATGCCCCAGAAATAGATCTGGCAGCGGGCGTTCCCGGCCATGCCGTTGGAGATGCAGCACGCGCCGTCGGGAATCATCTCCACGGCCCGGCGCGCGCTCATGAATTTGGGATTGTCCAGCTCGCCGGGAAGGTAGTCCAGGTCGTGCCTTGACCATATGACCCTCCAGCGGGCGATATGCAGAAGCACTCTCGCTCCATCAGTAGCTTTCACGTCGTTCCTCCATGTTTTTCTGCCCTAATGATCGCACTCCGGGCGGCATCATGGAATCCTCGAATTCGCCGGCCGCGTCTCCCGGCATGCCGGCTCGCGATGCCGGTCGCCGGTTAGAACCATCAGGTCTGTACGGCCGTCCACTTCTCGAGCGGCGTGCTAAACTGAATTCGCAGCGTATTCGCGAGAAGAACGCGGGGGTGCGTGCGAATGTCCGACGGGAGGCGTTACGACGCGGTGGTTATCGGCGCCGGCGTGGGGGGCCTGACCTGCGCTAACTACCTGGCGAAAAGCGGCAGGAGCGTCCTGGTCATCGAGCGCGGGAGAGAGGTCGGGGGAAACATCCAGGGCATCCGCCGCAAGGGATTCTTCTTCGACGCGGGCTCGCAGTCCACTGAAGACGTCGGGATACTCTTCAACATCCTTCGTGACCTCGACCTTTACGACCCGGGCATGTGGGACCGGGCCTGGTTCCGCTGGGTGACCCCCGACTGTGACGTCCGCCTGGAGGATTTCGGGCAGGTCCGCCGGGACTTCAAAGACTCCTTTCCAGACAGCGCCAGTGACATCGACGCCTGGTTCGACTTCATCGAACCGGGATGCGAAGTCATGCGCGGGATGATGCAGGACCACCCGTTCCCTCTTCTCCTTCGGGGCGCCGACAAGTGGCGCAATCTCGCCAGGATGACCAGGGTCTCCCTGCCAATGCTGAAGCTCATGCCCGGTGTTCTCACCACCCCGGGCAGCGAGAAAGCCAGGGAGATATTTTCCGACAGGCGCCTGTCGTTCCTGTTCGGCGAGTTCGGCGATCCCAACATGCTGCTTTTCATGTACTTCTCGTTCTGGTACGGGTTTCTTTACGACTATACCTACCCGAGAGGGGGGCTGAAGTACCTCGCGGAAGTGCTGGCCGGCGGGCTTATGGAGAGGGGGGGCGAAATCCTCCTTGGCCGCACCGTGGACAGGGTCCTCACCTCCGGAAGCTCGACAACCGGAGTCGTCACCGACGACGGCGAGCTCTACCACGCCGGCAAGGTGGTCAACACCGGCAACCCCAAACGCCTGGTGACGGAGATGTGCGACCCCGCGCTCTTCCCCCGGAGGTTCAGCGAGAGGATAAAGAACGGCCCGGTGAGCATCTCCATCATAACCGCGTTCCTCGGGCTGGACATAGGGGACGCGGAACTCCAGGAGAAGCTGAAGGTGCATCACACGCTCTACTGGAAGACCTACGCCACCTCCGAGGACATATACGACCCGGATATCCACCGCAAGAACTGGGCCATGGTCTCCTGGGTATCGAAGAACGACAAGAGCCTCGCCCCGGACGGCAAGAACTCGGTGATCGTCCAGATACCGGTGCCCTACGACTGGAACAACGGCTGGGGCACCGGCTCCGCGGACCCGATGGCCAGGACCGACGAGTACCGGGCGCTCAAGGCCAGGGTGCTCGACGATGTCATCCAGGACATGGAATACCTCGTCCCGGGCGTCTCGACCAGGGTCGACTACAGTGAACTCGCGACCCCGAGGACCCTCGCGCGTTATACCCTCAATCCTCAGGGCTCGATCATGGGATGGTCCTACGACATGTACCGCACACCGCTCTTCGGCAGGTTCGCGCGCTTCAAAACACCCGTCGACGGCCTTTACCAGGCCGGCCACTACTCCGTTTGGCCTGGGGGCATCGTGTTCTCGGCCCTCAGTGGCAAGCTGGTGGCCGAAGGAATGTACGAGGGGTTCGCCCGGGCCGTCCTGTGGTGAGACGCCACGTCCTGCTTGTCCGGGCCGACACCTTCAAAGACGGCTCCTGTCACGCTCAGCCCTGAGGCGTCACCGCAGGACTCCCGACCGGCTTCTCCATGCCCGCCGGGGACCCGCTGCGCCCGGCGCCTCGGCCCCGCCGGGCGTGCTGTTCCGGTCGCTGCCACCGCGGATGATGCTCCCGATGGTGTTATCGTGTCAGAAGCCGTCGGCGTGCGTGATTTCTCTGTCACAACTGCTGCTGGTGATGCTCCTGATGATATTGTTGCTTCAGAGGATATAGTTCCCCCTGTTGTTGCTGTTGTTGTTGTGGTTGATGTTGTGGATGTGGTTGCTGACGTTCCTGATGATGTTGTTGTTCCTGTTGGTTCCGTGGTTCTTGTTGTTCTTGATCTTGTTGTTGCTGATGATGTTGTTGTTGGCGTCCTTCCTGCTCCATCCGCCCTCCGCCGGGGGCGGATTGCCCCTCCTGCCCTTCCGGGGGCGGGTTGCCGTTCCGGGGAGGCCCGTCTTGATCCCCGCTGCCGCGACCGTGCTGCTCCCTGAGCCGCTTCAACCCTCGTTCGACGGCGATTCGCTGGGCCTGGGTAAGATCACCGGACACCACCGGGAGCAACCCCTCGAGTTCGTCCGCGGCCACTCGCGCCCGACGCCCCTTCTGCTCCGCCGCAGCCTTGCCGAGCCTCGCGCCGAACCTGCCCATCTTCCCGATCCCGCTTTCGATGTCGCGCGCCAGTGGATAATACCAGTGGCTCATCCCGCGCTCGATGACGTAGCGAAGGTCCTCGAGCCTCCTCGCGGTATAGGCGTCGTAAACCCGGGCTTTCGCCGCGTCTGATCCGGCGGTGGAAATGGAAGCCGATTCGACAGCACGCCTTACCGCGTAAAGCGGGCTTCCCGGCCGCGCGTATGCGGTGCCGAAACCCGCCAGCGCCACCACCGCGACCACCAGCAACGCCGTAATTCCCAACCTCGCGAGAGCGGGAGCGCCTGCGAGCCAGACGGTGCCGGGCCTCGCCCCGGCACCGGACGGTACCGCCTTTCCGTCCCGGAGCTGCTCGCCGCGCGTCATGAACGCCGCTTTGCGCGCCCCGGCATCGACCGGCCGGGGCAGCTCCGGCCCGCCGGTCAGCAGCCAGGCCAGCATGCCTTCCACTCCAGGCTCGCGGCCCGCCTCGCCACCGCCGGCGCGCGTACCCTCGATCTTGATCTCCAGTTGGGCTATCCGATCTCTTTCGTCTTTGTTTCTCATGATTCAACACCCCGGCGCTCGAAGATCTCCTGGAGCGCCTTTACAGCCCTGAACTGCAGCGCCCGCACCGCACCGGGCCTCTTTCCCATGACCCGGCCGGTCTCCTTCGAGTCAAAACCTTCCATGAACCTCAGGAGGACGACCTCCCTCTGTTCCTCCGGCAGACGCGCGAGGGCCCGGTAGAGCTCTTCGTTCGTCAGGCGGGCCACGACCACGGGCTCGGGCCCGGCATCATCAGGCGCCGCAAGCTCCTCCTCGAGCCCGACCGCCTCCGCTCTGCCGCGGTATTCCCTGTCTCGCGCCAGCACATTTCGCGCAATGCCGAACAGCCAGGCTCCTATCGTACCGCCCCTGTCCTTGAACTTCGCGATCTTTTCGAGGCCTGTGGTGAGAGCCTCGGACGCCAGGTCTTCCGCCCTGTCAAGGTCACCGGTCTTGTAGTACAAGTAGCGCCTCAGTCTCTCGAAGTACATATCGAACAACTCCGACAGCGCGTCCGGCTCGTAGCGCCTCGCCCTCTCGGCGAGGTCGATCAATTCCCGCGTGGAAGCCAAGCCCTTACCTTCGATCCCGTCACTCTCCGTAGTTGATATCGGCGAAACCGACTATCCGTTACTCCGATCGTCCTTAACATAAGCACTCGTCCCGTATAGTTCGACATCCACGGGAGCAACCTGTGCCAGGAGGGATCAACCGGCGCTTTTTTTCATGATCCGCAAACAGCCCGTAACGCCAGGTCCATACACAGGATATCAACATCGAAACGCAAGGAGGTGAAACATGATGAAGAGGTTCTGGAAGAAAGGCGCCCTCGCGGCGGGTGTCACGCTGGTCGCGCTCACCCTTGTCGTGGGTGGCGCGTTTGCCGCGGGGAACGGCGCGGTCAAGGGGACCCGGCAACAGTTGCGGGACGGTAGCTGCACTGATCCCTCCGGGGTGAGGCAACGCGACCGTGCTGCGACCAGGCTAGAAGGCCAGGCCGGTACGCCCGCCGCCGAAGCGGCCGGTGACGGCGTCGGGTACCAGAGCGCGGGCGCCACCGGGCAACAGGCTGCGGCGCAGGCGCCCCCCGCGGAAGAGGCAGAGCTGGCTCGCGAGCAGCAAAGAGAACAGCAGCAAGCGCAGCAACAGTGCCAGTCGCAGACCTGCCCCCGGAGCCCGTCCGGTGAGGCCTGCGAGGAACAGGTTCGGGAACGCACGCGCGCCCGGGACCAGTCGCGCGAACAGGACAGGAAACAGACAAGAGACCGGTCCAGGGACGGGGACTGCGGGACTCCCTAGCGGGTCAGGACGGCGAAAGAGGCGGCCATTCCGGGCCGCCTCTTTTTTTCGCGACAATTCCGTCCCCGGGGGGCGGGCACCCACCCTTCCCCGGACCCGTTCACCGCCGGGCCGCGGCGCTGCGGGGCGGGTCACCAGGGATCGGCGCCCGGGAGTTCACGGCTTCAGCACAGATGAATAAGCCGGCTTCATCTTTCCGTCGGTACCCCATATGCCCCAGTGCGCCCCGCATCCTCCTTCGTCCTTCCAGGACTCGTCGAAAGCCTCGAAGTAGAAGTACTCGACGCCGTTGGCGCGCGCCCACGAGACGAACTCGCTCAAGTACCTGGCGGCGTTCTCCGGACTGGCGACCGCCTGACCCCTGGCTGGCCCGGCGGTCGGCCATCCGGTCTCGACCACCACTTTCTTGCCCTGGGCGACGTTCTTGACCTGCTGGTAACAGCTGTCCAGGTTCGCGATGGCCTTCGAGATCGAGACCTCCGACCAGTACGGGTAGATGTTGGCCGTCAGGAAATCGCACTCGGCAACGACCCTGGGGGTGTTGGGCCAGGCCCAGTACGACTGGCTGGTGCTCGTCGGCACGCCTGTAGCCCTCACCTTTCGCAGGTAAGAGACCATCTGGTCCTCACTGAGCGCCTTGTTCTCCAGCATCTCGTCTCCAACCAGCGCCACGTCCACAACTCCGCGACGCACCTGGGCGACAAGCTGGTCCACCTCTTTCTGGTTCGCGGTAAGGTCGGACCATATGTAGGCGCCCGCCGCCATGCGCAGTCCCCTGGCACGGGCCATCTCCGGCATGAGATCCCAGTCTCCCTCACTGCCGAAGGTGCGTATCCAACCGCAGTACGGAGTCATCTTGTCCATGAGCGAGGCGATCTGCGAACCCGTGACCGACCAGCTCGTAAGGTACGGGCTGAAGCAGAAACCGTGAAGCGGCTTGCCCGAGGCATCCGGGGGCTTGATCGGAGGCTCGTCGGGTGCGGGCGCCGGCGGCTGGTCAGCGTCTCCCCTGCCCGCCGGGTTACCCGCGTCGTCCACGTATATCGGCCTTTCCACTACTACGGACGGACCGCTCTTGACCCTGACGGCGGTAGCCAGGCTCAGGTCAGGGCCGGCCTGCTCGTTGACAAGTATTGTCATCCTGGAATTGCCGCGGACCGCCACCGTGACGGGCGGCAGTGGACCGCGTTCCTGGGTAAGGTATTCCACCGAAACGGTGCTCGTCTTGCTCGAGGGGTTCTGGATGCAGAGCCACTCCTCGAAGTATGGGCCGGTATGGCCCTCCGCCAGGAAATGATTCGAAGCGGCGGCCTGCGCTCCGATAGTGCAATTCCCGCCCGAAAACGCGTAAGGCTCGTGGGCGAAACTGTAGTAGAGCGGCCGCTCCGCGAGGAACCTGCCGCTCGAGTACAGCCGCAGGCTCACGTCCTTGTCCAGGCCGACTTCGTCCGGGACGAAGAAAGTGAAACGGCAACACGGGTTGACGGTGTAGGACTTCGTGAGACAGGAGCCCTGTCCGGGCCCGAACTGATAATTGCCCATGACGGTGATGGGAAAGCGGTTAGGGTTCTGGATGGTAATCCACTCCTCGAACCCCGGCCGGGTCGTGCCCTCCGCGAAGTAGAAGGAGGTGGAAGGGGCCGGGGAACCCATAACGCAGTGCCCGCCCTTCCAGTGGTGTTCGCCAACACCGAGGTAGTCGAAGTAGACGGGCCTTTCCGCCACGACCGGGCGGTCGGCCTCCAGCTTGAGGGAGGACTCGATCCCGCAGCCGAGGAGGTCGTTGACCTTGAAAGTCGCTCTCCGGTTCGCCGGCACCGTACCGGTCCTCACTACCTCCCCGGCGGGGGTATGGAACCTGAAGGTGAGCCCGGCGGTCGAGGCATTGGTATTGAGTACGCAGACGTACTGGTCGAAACCGGGGCCCGTGTACCCCTCCGCGAAGTACCAGGTCGTTACCGGAGCCCTCGCCGCCCGCACGACGTGGCTCCCGATGTACTCGCCACCGTAGATGAAATACTGGGCCCGCTCGACAGCCAGGTCGTTCCTGGCGCTGGTAAGGAGTGCCGAGACCTCCACTCCCGTCCCCGCGGCGGAGTTCACGTGGATTGTGGAACGGGACCTGGCCGGCACGGTAACGGAAGTCTTTTTCGAGGCCGTGCGGTTGTAGAGGAAGGTCACCTCGACTCCGCAGGCCGTGGTCCCCGGGTTCCCGATGCAGATGTATTCCTGGAAACCGGGAGCCGTGTAGCCCTCGGCGAGGTACCACGAATACCGTGCGGCTCCCTGCGCGTTACGGGGCGAGAAAACGGCACCCGCCATCATCATGAGGACGCACAGCGACACCGTGAGCGCGATATATGCCTTCGAACCCTGCTTCAACAGACCATCACTCAAGACTGACTCACCTGCCGGATAGCCATCTGAAAGCCTTCTCACAATCTGATTCGGCCGGTAGGGGCCTTCTCTGAATGACCAATATCAATGCCGGTGGAATAATCCCCCAGGCGGGTTGCTTACCCGATCCAACCACGGCACAGCCGGGGTTCTACTGCTTCCTCGCCGGGTTGGAGACGTGCCCTTATTGCGGCCGGCTCCCCGCGGTCCTCCATCTCGGACGTCTCCGGGTGACGGAACTCACGCTATTTCGCATCGATAAGATGCACGGGGATGATAAGCTACCGGTCGGAAAGTGAGTTCCTGCCACCGTGTGGAAGGATCTCGCGCTCACCTTGCGTATTGACAGGAGATTTCACCATGAGGAGAACCGGAAAAGCGTTGACCACCCTGGGAGCCGCTGCCGCGGCGGCGTATGTCCTTTCGACCTCGAAGCCCTCCACCCGTGCATATATCAGGGAGGTGGGATGGCACAGGCCCGACCTCTGGCTCCACGGGATGTTCTACCTGGCGAAGATGAAGGAGTACGTAAGGTTTGGCCGCTTCGCCGGCGGTTTCGGCCCGGCTATCCCCGGTTGGATGAAAAGGCGCTACGCGGACACCTATCACGGCAAGCTGGTGCCGTTGGAGCAGGCCAGGATGCTCGTTTCGGTGGACGAGGACATCGAGGTTCGGAACCTGGAGAACGTGGTTCCCTACCAGGCCTGCAGGGACATCGTCCTGGGATGCCCGGAGGAGATAATCGCATGCAGGTGCGTGTGCAGAATGACCTCCGACGCGCACTGTCAGCCCGATGAGGTATGCCTCCTGATCGGTGAGCCTGTGGTCAGCTTTGTCCTCGACCACAACCCCGATTCCGCGCGACGCATCACCCGTGACGAGGCCCTGCAGATACTCGAGATCACCGACCGCCAGGGGTGCATCCATGCCGCTTTCTTCAAGGATGTCGTCGGGGGCAGGTTCTACGCGATATGCAACTGCTGCTCCTGCTGCTGCGTTGCGCTGAAGTCGCACCGTTTCGTCGGAGTGCCGTTCTTCGGCCATTCCGGCCTCATGCCCGAGTTCTCTGACACCTGCGATGCCTGCGGCAGGTGCGCCAAGTCCTGCCCTTTCGAAGCCCTGCAGCCCCGGCGGGAGTCCGCGCCGGCGGTGGACCTCGAGGCGTGCATGGGATGCGGGGTATGCCGGGCGGTATGTCCGTCGTCGGCCGTTAGAATGGTCAGGGCTCCCGGGCGCCCCGAACCGCTCGACCTCGAGGAGCTTCGCCGCCCCGGCCGGCGTTCCTGAGGGCTATTCCACCCGCCAGCAGAACGTCCCCGTCATAGAGCACGACGGACTGCCCCGGCGCGGTGATCTCCCGAGGCGATTCGAACTCCAGCACGCCGGTCGCACCGGGCCCCGCTGTGAAGATCGCGGGAACCTCTTCGCTCCCGTAGCGGGTCAGCGCCTGCACCTCCACGCCGCCCCGCGGTTCCTCGACTGACACGTAGTTGACGTCCCTGAGACGGAGCACGGACTGCCGCTCCAGGGCCGACCTGCCGGCCACCATCATTACGTTGGCGTGCGGGTCCAGATCCACCACGTACATCGGTTCCGAACTGGATACGCCCAGCCCACGCCGCTGGCCAATCGTGTAGAACGGCAGCCCGTCGTGCGTCCCGACAACCTTGCCCGACGCGTCGATCACCGGCCCGGGCTCTACCCTCCCGGCACGCTCGCGCACGAACCGCCGGTAACCTCCCGAGCCGACGAAGCAGGCGTCCTGGCTCTCGCGCCCCACCGTCGCGTCGAGGCCCAGCCCGGCGGCGATCTCCCTGACGTCCTTCTTGGTCATGTCACCAACCGGAAATACGGCCGCGGCGAGCTGGCCCTGTGTCAGGGCGTGGAGGAAGTACGACTGGTCCTTGGAGAGGTCGACTCCCTTGCGGACGACGTACCTTCCGTTGCGCGGATCGAAAGAAACCCTCGCGTAGTGGCCGGTGGCCAGGACCGACGCTCCCCTTTCACGGGCCGCCTCGAGGAGCACGCCGTACTTCACCGTCCGGTTGCAGACCACGCAGGGGTTGGGAGTTTCACCCCGGAGGTACGACGACACGAAATAATCGCACACATTTTCCTCGAACGCCTCTTCGGCGCCGACGACTTCGAACTGGATTCCCAGCCGCTCGGCGACCAGCTTCGCCGTCTCGGCTCCTCCGTTTCGCCCGTGGCCTTCCTTCTTACCGCCCTCGCCCGCAAGAGTTGCGCCCGGCCGCGTCAGGCGCAGCGATACGCCCACTACATCGCGACCGGCCCGGCGCAGCAGCGCCGCGCAGACCGACGAGTCGATTCCGCCCGACATCGCCACGGCGACGCGTCCCTGCACCCGTTTCACCGCTCTCGAGGCCGGCGATCGACCCGTGTCAGCGCGCGGGGCGTCCCCTTATCGCCGCGTATCCCGGCGGCGCCGGGGCGCAGCCGCGGCGGCCTCCCGGCCGCGGCACGTGGAAACTTCGCGCTCATCTTCGTTCCGGTATGTCGTCCAGCCCTAACTGCCCGCCGGGGTTCATTATCCCCTTCGGGTCGAAATGCCGCTTGAGGGCCTTGAGAACCGCCATCTGCTCGGGCCCCAGGTGCTCCTCCATCCAGGGAGCGAGCAGCCGGCCGACGCCGTGGTGGTGGCTCAACGTGCCGCCGTACTCCAGCACGTTGTCGATGATGCCCTTCTGGAACTCGACGTACTCCTCCACGTCCATGCGGCCGAAGAAGATGAAATACAGGTTGGTCCCCTGTGGATAGAAATGCGAGGCGTGGGTCATGCAGATCGTTCCCGGGCGAGCCTTGATGTACTTGCGGACACCCTGGTGAAGCCGGTGGAGGTTGTCCCAGGTCACGCTGGCCTCGAGAGTGTCCAGCAGGATGCCGTAGTCGTTGAGGTCTTCCCTCATGTAAGGCTCCGTGTAGCGCGTGTGCTCCCAGATCTTGGTGATGTACCCGGTCAGTGTCACTGCCCCGTGCGCCCTGGCGATCTTCTTTATCTTTTTCTTCACCAGGGCGGTGTAGTCGGCATCGCCTTCCACGTTTCCCATGCAGAGGGACCTCTTCCCGGGCTTGAAACCGATCTGCGCCAGAAAAGCGTCCGCGAACCCCGGGACCCCGTAGAGCTTCAGCCCTCTGTCAGTCTCCTCCGGGTCCGATATGCGGTAGATGGCGGGCAGGCCGAACTCGCCCTGCATTATCTCCCTGCTGGCGTCCACCGCCGCTTCCCAGGTGGGGAACATGAACCCGAACCGCCGGCGGTTCTCGGGCATGTACCTGTAGACCTTCATCGTCAGCTCTACCAGTATCCCGAACGCGCCCTCCGAACCCTTCATGATGTCGTTGACTTTGGGGCCGGTGGCGGTTGCCGGGAAATCCAGCGTCTTGAAGTTCCCCGCCGGTGTAACGTACTCCTGGCTGAAAACAATGTCGTAGGCATCGCCGTAGTAGGTAGAGGCCTGCCCCGAGCCCAGGGTAACCACCCATCCGCCCACGGTCGAGTACTCGAAAGACTGCGGGAAGTGGCCGCAGGTATAGCGGCGGTCGCAGCCGAACCGCTCCGGCGCGTTGTTGAGGGCTTCTTCGTAGGCCGGCCCCCACATTCCGGGTTGCACCCGGGCGGTCTGGTCGAGTTCGTTGATCTCCAGCAGTTCGTTCATGTGAGTGCTGAGCACAAGCGCGATTCCACCCTTGAACGGCCTGCACCCGAAGTTAACCGACGAGCCGCCGCTCCAGACGGTCACCGGGATTCCTTCGCCGTTGCAGTACTGCACCAACTTCTGTATGTCCTGCTTGTTGCGCGGGTGGACGACAACGTCGGCGACCTCGCGGACCACTCCCTCGCGCAGCTCGAGTATCTCCTCTGAGGTCTTCGCCGAGGAGTATTTGACCCGCGAGTAGTCATCGAGCGCCACGTTGCCTTCGCCGGCTATCTCCCTCAGGGCATCCACCTGGCCGGGAGCCAGCGCCGGCGGCCGGCCGGTCGTCACCTTTTCGTGCCCTTCGTTCTGCTTGACGGAGAAATCAGCCTCGCTCATGCCGAACTCCTCCATCATCATCTTCACCCAGGCGTTACTGGGGTGCTTGAAGTGATTCGGGTCGCCGTATTTTGCTATGGAGCGGAACGTGCCAGGAGCCGGCGCTTCCTCCGTCCAGTCCGGTCTGAACTTCTTGAACATGAGGTCAAACCTCCCCGCTATTCGGACCCGGTCTAACGGGTCGTACGTGTCACAGCATTCTAACAAACCACACGAAACCGGGAGCGGTTTTCCTCCCGCTTCCTGCGGATCTGCTGGTGCTCCCTTCTTGAATCGCCCACGCCGCGTGCCGCGCGCCCTCGGTTCCGGGCCTCCGTGGGCATCGCCTTTTCGGGCGAGGCCGGACCCCGTGCGGAAATGAAATGGTCCTGCCCCGTGATAAAATATTCTCGCCATCGGACAAGCCCTTGTGTACCGCCGGTGCACGGACCACGGAGGTGAAGCGATGAAAGTGCGGGTGTGGCGATGCAGGATATGCGGCGATCCTTACATCGGGGCGGTTCCACCTTCGAACTGCCCGTTCTGCGGCGCCCACGCGGAGTATCTCATCCTGGCCGCCGACTGGGACGACCCCCGGGTTGGAGAACTCAACGAAACCGACAGGAAAAACCTGGAGACGGCTCTGGGGATAGAGAACTCCAACACGGCGTTCTACCGTTGCTCGGCCGCGAAAGCCGACGAGGCGGGCGATTTCGAAGGATTCGCAACTTTCAAAGCGCTGTCGAAGGTGGAGGGCGAACACGCCTCGACGATCAGAAAGATGCTCGACCTGGCGAAGCCCGACGCCGAACCGGCCGAGAAATGCCACGACGCCTACCTGGACAACGTGCGGGAGTCGCTCCAGCGAGAAACACGGGCGACAGCTTTCTACTCGGAATCCGCGGCCGCAGCCACTGACCCCCGGGTCAAGGAGGTCTTCACCGCGCTGACGATGATCGAATCCGACCACATCCAGCTCGACAGGGACAAGCTGTCTGAGCTGGAGAGCTGAAGCCTCCACGGGCCAAAGCGCCTCGGGGGTGCCCGCCGGGAAACCTCGGGCGGTCTCACTTCATTGCGCGGAGAGGCGGAGTGGGGCTCGTGGATGCGCCTGGATTATCTCGGCGCCAGGTACGTCACTGCGAAAGCGCCGTTGGACCTGAACAACTCGAGCCCGGTCGAGGTGAGCTTGTACCGCGTTGCCAGGCGAAGAGCCGCAAGATAGTCTTGCGCCTGCCGGTTCATTGCCTCGTTCGGGTCGGTCCGACTCGTCGTTAGTGTCACGTTGCTGATGGTGATTTCATGCCCGCTGGTCTTGTACTCAGCACGGTAATCGTTTACACCGTCGGAACCGGAAATCTCCCCGTCCTGTGAGAACAGCGCGGTGACGGAGGTGTGGTCCTGAATGGCCAGAAGGGCATCGCGACCGTTATAGTAATTGATCGCGTTCCAGGATACCCCGACGAGAGACCGGACCGGTCCCCTGCCGTACACAAGCACCTTTTTCCCCGACCCGTCGAAGATCGTCAGCGCAGTGCCGCTTCCGGTGAAACTCGAGGCCTCGTGCAGGTTGGCGAGGTAAATCCTCTCCAGGTCCATCAGGCCCTGGGGGCCGGCCATCAGCGTGGACGACAGGTTGCTCACGGCCAGGCTGGCGCCGGAAATCTTGCAGGAGCCTCGATAAGTGTTGACCCCGGAGAAACCACTGACACTCCCCTTCTCGAAGAGCGCGTCTACGTTCGCCCCGGCCGGCGCGTTCTTCATCGTGCCATTCGAATCATACTGCCTGAGAACCCATTTCGCGCCCTCGATCCTGCCGCCCGAGCCTCCGGCCGCCCCGCATCCCGCGCAGGCCAGAATGACGAGCGCGGCAGTCACCGCGAATACTCTCCGAGATATCCCCATTTCTTGCTCCTTCCCCCGACCTAGAATCGCCTTCTCCCGGAAGTGAACGCCGGTTCGCTTCGAAAGTGCTGTCCTCCAGAGCGTCGAAACGCCGGAATCCCTGTAGCTCTACGGCTGCAGCATCTTCATCTGGCTGCGACGCTCCGACAGGAAACTCCGCCGCCGGCAACCCGCCTTCCCATTTCTATCAGCGCCTCACGGGATTGTCCATCTTAACCTTCAGAAAATGTCCCGGCTGTTGCCCGCCGGTGGAAGCCCCGGTCGCCCGCAGGCCCCCTGCGCCGGCCGAACCGGAGAGCGACATCCGCGCCAACGGCCCGGGAAGGTGACAGCCGCGCGGGGTAGTAGATAAGCAAATAGACGGTTTTTACAAAACGGTGTCCCTTCCACAGGATGCCGGATTTCGAGGCTACCCGCTTCCTGGAGGTACACATGAAACCGATAGGCCCCCTGATGAAGGAGCACAGGCTGATCGAGAAGATGCTGGCGCTGATGGTCGAACAGCGCGAGATCATCACCAGTGGACACCAGACCGACCCTGCCGCCGTCGACCTGGTAGTGGACTTCCTGAAGGTATACGCCGACAGGACCCACCACGGCAAGGAGGAGGAGATCTACTTCAGGGAGCTCGAAAAAAAGGAGCTGGTCCCCGAACTCCGGCGAACCATGGAAGACCTGACCAGGGAGCACGTCTACGCGAGAAAGATCGTCAGGTCGCTCACGGAGGCCAACGAACGATTCAGGGGCGGCGACGAGGCTGCCCTGGAAGAGATGGCCGCTCACCTCGAAGCGCTGGTCGATTTCTATCCCCTGCATATCGACAAAGAAGACAGGCGCTTCTTCTATCCTACCCAGGAGTACTTCAGCCGTCCGGAGCAGGACGACATGCTCAACGAATTCGCGGCGTTCGACGCCCGTATGATCCACGAGAAATACGCCGGGGTGGTCAACTCCTTCGCGGGCGCATAGGCCCCGCGGTCGAAGTTTCGCGGCTTCTGGCGTCCCCTGCCGGGACCGCTTCCGGAAGACCTGCTCTCGAAGGCGCATGGGCCGAGGCCCGCCTTCGCGCCGGTCGCCTTCCGCGCGGCGGTGAGGCCGCGGGCCATCCGGCCTCGCTTTCACCGGGACAGCAGAATCCCACACTCCCTGATGCACCACTCGGCTATGGCCGTGCATTCTGAAGAGCCCTCGAGGTGATCACGGAGGTCGCCGCCGCACTCGAACGCGCGCCCGCTTATCTCGCGGCATTCGACCGACCCGAACTCGCGTTCGAAACGCCTGATGATGGGGCGCCCTACAATGAATGGGTTGGACCCACCACCACCGCGCACCGGAATTACGCCCTGGGCGCAAGCCCGCAGGGTACCGGCGACTCCCACCTGCAAGGGTTCTGTTCCCAGCAGGCCTCCAAGCACCATCAGCAGCCCGGCGAGAGCCCCGCACAGTCCCCCCGACAGGCCTACGCCTCCGTCCAGCGCCACCGCGGCGCCCGCCGCTCCTTCCAGACCGCAGCGCGGGTGGCCCGCCCCGAGCCGCAGGACCGGCGAGGCGCAGACCCCCGTCGCCTCACCGTCCCCCGATGGTCCCCCGGAAGTCCCCAGCAGGGTCACCAGGCGGTCTGCCGCGAGCCCGGCGTGCGCCAGGCAGCGGGTCATCATCCTTCCGGCAAGCCTCATCCCGGACAAGCTCAACATAGAAGAAAGGTCGCCGCCCAGTCTCTCCGAGCAGAGGGTGCTCCCGAAACTCTCCTCGAACCAGCGAGTGTAGTCGCGTAGCTGCTCGTAGACGCGGTCTACTTCGTCTTGGCCCTCAGCGGCGCGCCTCACGGGGCGAACCGTCGCGAGCCCGAGGCAGCCACCGGTAACCAGCCCGCACGTCGAGCCGGTATTCAGCGCGCCTCCGGCGAGGGAGAAAGCGGCTTTAACGAGGCCGCCGTCCGCCGTCCCTGTGCCGTCCACGACGGCACTCAACGACGCCTGGCTTCAGTTCAGGTAACGCAGCATGCGATAGCGCGCATCCGCGGCGACCGTTCTCCGACCCGTATTCCGGACCATTCCCGTCTTCCTTTCTTCGGGTTCAGACATCGTAGCACGCGGGGGGGCGCATGGCTCTCGAGAGCGGCGGTGCCCCATCCTTGCGCGAAATGAAATAGAATGTCATCCGCAGGAGATGTTTGACGACGGAAAGGGTGTGATCCGATGGGTGTGAATGCAGGAAATGAGCCTGTCCCCAGGGCATCCATCCCGCTCGACCCGCCTTTCGGCTGGTCGGTGGGCAACTGGATGGAGAACTTCTTCGATGGGCTCAAGCAGGGTAAATTCCTCGCCTCCAAATGTCCCGCCTGCGGCCGTGTGTACCTGCCGCCGCGCATGATTTGCGAGCGATGCTTCGCCAGGAACGAGGAATGGACGGAACTCCCCGGCTCCGGTACGGTGAAGACTTTCACCAGGGCGTCGGTGACGGTGTCCGATACCGGTGAGCTGGTGGACCTGGCGGCGCCCGAAACGATCGCCATGGTCCAGCACGATGGAGCCGACACGTGCATCGCCGCCCGCCTTCAGGGAGACGACCCCTTCATCGGCATGCGGGTCGAGGCGGTTCTGGACCCGGCGGCGGAGAAAGTTATCGACGTCCTGGCCTCTTACCGGCCGCTCGGATGAGGGGGTGATGGCATGAAGAAAGAAGTCGCGATAATTGGATACGCTCAGACCCCTTACCTTGAGGACTGCGGAATGTCCCGCGAACTCATGGTCCTGCAGGCGACCAGGGCGGCCCTGAAATCTGCGGGTCTGAAACGCGAGGACCTGGACACGATTATCAGCGCTAACAACGACTACTGTGATGGCCGTACCATCTCCAACATGCGCCTGGTCGAGCCGGCGGGTGCCTGGAGGAAGAACGAATCGAAGGTCGAGATGGACGGGACGTTCGCCCTGCTCTACGCCCTCACCAGGATACTCTCCGGTGACCACGAAGTCGCCATGGTGATGGGAGAGAGCCAGGCTTCGGTGTACGCGGGCATACTCCCCGGCATCATGATGCTGGATCCGACGTTCGACAGGCAGCGATGGCTTCTCAACGAGGTCTCGGCCGCCGCGCTCCAGGCTACGGCCTACATGGACGCGTCTGGAACCAGCGAGGAGCAGGTCGCTTCGGTTGCGGCCAAGAACCTGGATAACGCCGCGAACAACCCGCTGGCCTTGCGTTCGATGGCCGGCGCCGACGCCGCGAAGGTCCTTGCCTCCAGGCCTCTCTATTCTCCTATAAGGGAACTGATGACCGGTCCCCTCGGGGACGGCGCCTGCGCCCTGGTCCTGGCTTCAGGCAAGGCCGCCGCAAAGGCGAAGAACCCCGTATGGATACAGGGCGTGGGGTTCGCCCACGACTCCTACCTGACGGAACGCCCACTGAACACGATGGGCGCGCTCAAGAAAGCCGCCGACTCCTGTTACGCTCAGGCCGGAATCGAGGACCCGGCCGCTCAAATCGACCTGGCGGAGGTCCACGAGCGCTTCGCCCACGAAGAGCTGATGGCATACGAAGCCCTGGGCTTCTGTGAACCCCTGCAGGCCGGAGCCTTCTACGATTCGGGCGCCACGCGCAGGGACGGCAAGCTCCCCGTAAACGCCTCTGGAGGCGCGCTTGGCGCGAATGTCGAGTGCGTTGCCGGTCTGGCCAGGGTGATAGAAGCGGCGATGCAGATCCTCGGCGACGCCGGAGACCACCAGGTCGACGGCGTGAAGACCGCTCTCGCCCACGGTCAGACGGGGCCTTGCGCGCAGGAAAATATCGTCTACGTACTGGGAGGTGAATGACATGTCGAAGAACCAGGTAGCCGTGGTGGGAGTAGGTCTCTCCAGTCACGTAAGCAAGCGTAGAGACGTCAACATCCCCGAACTCGTCTGGGAAGCGGTGGATGCCTGTTACGAGGACGCCGGCCTCAAAGCGGCCGACATCGACGCTTTCACCACCGGGAACATGCCGGCATTCGAAGGCGTCAACCTCCCCGAGGAGTGGGGGGCGGGACACTGGGGGGCGTACAATAAACCCCTCCTGCGCATCACCACCGGCGGCACTACCGGCGGCTCGGTGGCTCACGGCGCATACTACCTCGTCGCCTCCGGCCTTTACGACACTGTCATGGCGATAGCCTTCGAGAAGCAATCAGACGGAAACCAGACCTTCGGCCTCAACACGGTCGCCCTGGCCGATGCCGCTTCGCAGTTGTCGCTGGGCGTCGATCCCGGGTTCATCGCCGCTTTCGGCGGGGGCGCGGTCGGCGTCGCGGTCTACCAGGCGTCGAGCTATATGAAGAGCAGCGGGTGCACCACCCATCACCTGGACAAGGCCGCCGCGCTCTGCAGGAACAACGCAGCCATCAACCCCTACTCGCACCTGAAGCAACCGGGCCTCACGCCGGAGGATGTCGCCAAGACAACGTTGCTCCAGTACCCGGTCCGCTTCGGTCACGTCTGCCCGTCGACCGACGGCGCATGCGCGATGATCTTCACCACGCCGGAAAAGGCAAAGAAGCTGGTGGAAAAACCCGCATACGTGCTGTCGGTAGCTTCATGCTCCGACGAGGCGGCACTTGTCGGGATGGCGGGCTCGGGCACGACGAACATCGACCCCTGCGAGCAGGAAAGCTGCAAGATAGCAGCAGCCAGGGCCTACGAGCTGGCGGGAATCAAAGACCCGCGCGCCGAAATCGACCTGGCGGAGCCTTACGCGCCGTTCGCACACCAGCTCCTCATGTTCTACGAGCGGCTTCTGCTGTGCGACGAGGGCGAGGCGCCGGCAATCCTCGATTCCGGGTCGATGGAGCTGGACGGCGACCTTCCGGTCTGTCCCTCCGGAGGCGTCATCTCGACGAACGCCATCGGGGCTTCTGCCATGGAACGCGTCGCGGAATGCGCCTTGCAGATCATGGGCAAGTGCGGGGAGCGACAGGTCAAGAAGGACGTTCACAAGGCCGTGGCGCACGGCTGGGGCGGAGCGGTGAACCTCAACGTGGTAGCCGTCCTCTCGGATAGGCCAAGGGGGTAGAGGCATGGAGCACAAAGATGTGACCACATCGGTCGAAGGGAACTGGAAGCTCTCCGCCTGGGAGTGGAAGATAGAGAGCCAGGGCTTGATACGCAAGACGCTGGCGGCCCTCGCGGACGGCAAGATGCTCGGGAACAAGTGCCCGGACTGCGGGCTGGTCTACTTCCTGCCCAAGCCGTTCTGCAGGTGCATGGGAATGCCCGAGGAGTTCGTCGAGGTCAAGGACACCGGCACTGTGAGCACCTACACGTTCACCGGCGCCTGGGCCTACGAAGGCATCGCGGATGACGAGGTCTCCGGGACGCCCCTGATATTCGCGGGTATCGTGTTCGACGGGTCCGACACCATGACGGTTTGCAACCTGCACGACGTTGAGCCGGAAGCGGTCCACGTGGGCATGCGAGTCAAGCTGAAGTGGCCGGAGGAACCCACGGGCACGCTGAACGACGTCCTTCACGCCGTTCCGCTGTAGGCCTGTGTAGACCTTTGGAAGGCGGGTGCCGTCCGGCACCCGCCTTCTTCTTCGAGCCTTCTGCGGGCGTGCTTTCCGGCGGAGGGCGGCCGAGGCTGATGTCGCCCGTACGAGGTGAGGCATGGCTGATTTCATTGACAGGGTAGTGGTTGTGACCGGGGCCGGCCGCGGCCTGGGCCGGGCGACCGCCGAGGCTTTCGCCGACCTTGGCGCCAGCCTGGCGATCTGCGACATCAACGGTGAGGCGCTCGAGGAGATCGCAAGCGTCCTGGAGTCACGCGGCGCGGAAGTCCTTACATGCACGATGGACGTTCGAGACGCGGCTCAGTTCGCGATGTTCCGCGACCTTGTACACGAGACTTTCGGCCAGGTGGACGTGCTCGTCAACAACGCCGGGGTTATGCTTGCCGGCCGCATGAGAGACATGACTCTCGAGGACTGGCGCTGGGTGGTGGACGTGAACCTGTTGGGCGTGGTCCACGGAACGCACTTTTTCTACCCGGAAATGGCAAGGCGCGGCGGCGGCCACATTGTCAACATCGCCTCGGTCGGAGGCCTGGCTCCCCTGCCGTATTTCTCCGCATACTGCGGCGTCAAGAGCGCCGTCCTCGCCATGACAAGAATCTGGCGAGCCGAGGGTTCGGAGCACGGAGTCGGGTTCAGCGCGATATGCCCAAGCATGCTCAACACCGATGTGGCGAACTCTTTCCGGTTGCGCACCGGAGAGGGCTTGAGGGCCGTCTCGGGCACTACCGTCAGAAGGTCGGAGAAGTTCCTGTCGAGCAAGCGCTGTGATCCGGCAGGAGTTGCGCAAGTGATAGTGCGCGCTGTGGAGAAAAACAGATCCGTTGTACGGGTCGGCCCGGGATCCCGACTCCTGGACCTGGCGGAGCGCTTGAGCCGACGCCTGGTGGACCTGCTCGCCGAGAAGACGGCCCGTCTCGCGGGGCGGCTCATCCCCTAACCTTCGAACGCCGTCCCGGGCGCCATGACCCGAATATCCGGCAGTTCCACGCCGACAGGCTTTTCCGGTGGGGCCATTCCCGGAGCTGGACCGCTTCCCGCTCTTCCGCCGTTCCGGCCGGCCGCCGGCGGCCACCGTTCGTCTCGCTATTTTTCCATGCGGGCGGACGCGAATGACTGAAAATCCGGTGGAGGCTGGACGTGCTCGCGCACCACCAGGCGTATCGCTCCGTCGCCTCCACAGGTGGGTGTGCAGACCCCGCAACCGATGCACTTGTCGGCATCCACAACGGCCACACCGTCGATGGCGATCGCATCCACCGGGCATCGTTCCTCGCAGAGCGCGCAGGCCGTGCAGGCATCGTGGTCGACAACCGCTACGTAGTTGGAGCGCACGTATGTCGCCTTGCCGATCGCCTTGTTCGCCCGGAAGAAACCGCAGCAGCAGGGACAGCAGTTGCAGATCGTCCTTATGCTCCCCTCCACGTTGTCGCACACGTGCACCAGGCCTTCCTCCGTGGCGCTCCTGAGAATCTCCAGGGCTTCCTCGAGGTCGATCCGCCGGGCCATCCCCATCTCCACGAAGTAGCGGCCAAGGCTCCCGAAATGCATGCACCTCTCCGTGGGACGGCCGCATCCCTCGCCGGTCATGGTCCCGATCTGGCGGCACGGGCAGTGTCCGACCGCCAGGAAAGACGCCGCGCCCAGCTTCTCCTTGATGGCGTCGAACGGCAGCACCTGGCTCTCGTCCTCGAGTGACTCGCCGATGGGTATGACCCTGATGAGGGGCATCCCCCGGGCCATTTCCTCCCCGAATCCCTCGACGATGTACCTCTTCCACAACGGGGCAAGCGCCCTGGCGTCCTGCCTGTCACCGGACAGGAACGGCGCCTCGACGTACCCGACCACGCTCGGCAGCAGCCTGTATATGCGCTCACGACCCGGCTTCTGCTCGGTGAACACGGTCCCGCGGTGCGCCATCGAATCGAGCAGCGCTTCAAGCCTGCCCGCTTTCTCCGGCATCCTTTCCTCGCACTGGGCGAGCGTCAGGTTCTCGTAGAACCCGAGCCCGCAGGCGACTTCGGCCTCCTCTCCCGGAAAGAGGATGTGCAGAATCTCCATGAGGGTGTCGGACTTCGGTGCTCCCGCGTACGCTTCGTCGAGGTGCTCGGCCAGTCGTTCATAGACCTTTTCACTCATTGGGACCTCCATCGGCTTGTTGAACGGGCTGCGACCACCATGTTACAGGTATCCCACCGGCTCCCTCCAGCAGCAGGCCGTTCGTTCCCGGGCGCGCCCGGGTCACGCCGTGGGCGACCGGAGTCTGACTGCGGGCGAGCCGGGTGGCCGTTTGCCGCCGGTGCCTTTCCATGGCGGGGAACAGTCGGGCACGTCTCCGCGCCTTTCAAGGCCGTGCGAAACTCCGCCTGGTCAGGGTCCTGTCCATTGCCCAGGTCATGAACCGCATCACCAGGCGGTAAGCGGGCGGCAGGGTGCGCTTGAGGAGATACAGGAGCTTGATGTCGGTGGTTGTTATCACCATGAACCTGTTTCGCACGATGGCGTCGACCACCAGGTCCGCCGCCCTCTCCGGGGAGATCGCGTACCGGCTGAAGAGCGCCCGGCCCTTCCGGCACGCATCCTCGTCGGCATTTATCACCGTCGTCTGCACGATCCCGGTATTCACCGCGCCCGGCAGTATGACGCTTACCCCGATGCCGTGCTTGCGCAGGTCAAACCGCAGAACCTCCGAGCTTCCGACCAGCGCGTGCTTGGTCCCGGCGTAAGCCACATGCCAGGGCAGCCCGATGATTCCAGCGGTGGACGAAACGGACAGTACGTGCCCGCCCCGGCCGGCGCGAACCATCTCCGGCACGAAACATTCTATCCCGTGAAAAGGACCCCAGAGGTTGACGTTGACTATCCTTTCCCACTGGTCGTGGGTCATGTCCTCGACCTGGGAGAAGAGGGCCACCCCGGCGATGTTGGCGAGTATGTCCAGGGTCCCGAAGCGGGCATGGACCTCCTCGGACAGAGCTTTGACCGCGGCGTAATCGGAGACGTCCACAACTCTGGCGAGGCAGACCTCCCCACCTCTTTCCCCAACCATGGCGCTCGTCTCTTCGAGCCCGTCGGCGTTGACATCTACCAGGAAGAGACTCGCGCCCAGTTCGCCCATCCTCATCGCCACGGCCCGGCCGATACCGCTCGCCGCGCCGGTAACGAGGGCTTTCTTCCCTCTGATTTCCATCGTGCCCTCCCCTTTCAGCGGGATCTGCCGGTCCGGGAATCCACTTCAACCGCTGGTGTAGCCGCGCTCCTCCAGAAGACCGTACCAGGCGGAACCTCTTGCCCGCCTGTCCAGGTGGAGCCAGTGCCCGCCCACCAGCTCGGTATAATCCTCCACACCCCAGCTCTCCACCCAGCGCCGGGTGTCTGGGGCCTTGCAGACCCTGTCGCCGGCGTGGGCCACAACCCGCATCCGATCGACGTCGAACATCGGCCTGAGGTACAGCGGCGAGCAAAGCTCCTGGGCCCTTGCCGTAGCCAACTCGAGCTCGCTGTCAACCGGGAAAAGAAACCGGCGCGGGCTCGGTTTCAGGTAGTGCTCCACCGATACGGCCGGCACCGCCAGGAACATGAATTCCGGCCCGCCGCTCACCTGCGTGGCGTAAAGCGCCTGGGTGAAGCCGCCCATGCTGGCGCCGACCATCCCGAATCTCTCGTACCCATGCTGCCTGAGCAGCAGCACCGCGGAGTGAAGGTCGTGCACGTTCTGGGCGATGCGCTCGATCGTAAGGGGCACGTCGGCCGGGTCGAGCAACCGCTGGAACAACGTGATATCGCTTCTCCTCCAGTGCCCGGGCAGCGTGTGCAGAGCCAGGTCGAGGCCCATATCGAACAGCTTCTCCACCTTGAACATCCTCTGCGCCTTCGATGGCCCACCCATCATCAACCCGTGGATTATCAAGACCAGCGGCCGCTTATCGGGGCCACCGTGACGCCAGAGGTGGAGGTAGGCCGACAGGTTCTCACGCCTGCTGTTGAAGCGCGTGACGACCTCGGGGTTCCGGGGAACGTAGCGGCTGGAATAGCGGAACAGCTCGCGCCGCCCCGAACCGAACAGCCTGGTCTCCACAACCTCGGCGTCCGGCGGGTCTTCCGGGAGGCACAGGAACGGTTTCCGCTCGGCGTCCCATCCATCCGGGTCGTAGAACGCAAGCTGGCGCAGGTAATCCTCCCGGCCCAGCCGGCACCTGCCGACGGTCGGGTCCGGGAACGTGACCAGCGCGAGGTCGGGCAGGCTCCAGACCCCGTTGAGGAACCAGTCCCGGGAGATCATCGGCCGCCTGCCCCGCCGGCGGAGTCGAAGGTGTCTTCCGTGACCCCGAGGGCCTCCAGTTCCTTTTTAATCACCCTATGCGTCTCGGTCTTGGGAAGCGCTCCAACCACCCGGTAGTACCTGGGAACCGCGAACTTCGCCAGCCTGTCGGCCAGGAACCCGGGCATCGCGGCGGGGTCGAGAGCGCGGCCCTCGATTGGGACGAGGGTTGCCATGATGTCGTCCTCGGCAAGCTCCGAGGGAACCGCGTAGACCGCGCACTCCAGCACGTCGGGATGCTTGAGTATCGCCTGCTCCACCTCGTAGGCGGACACGTTTTCGCCCTTGCAGCGCATTGACTCGGTGTTGCGCCCGAGAAAATAGATGTATCCTTTTCTGTCCGTGTACACCAGGTCGCCGGTGTACAACCAGCCGTCGCGTACCTTCTCGCGCGACGCTTCGGCGTTCTTGTAGTACTCAACGGTGCTGGGGCGGTTGCCGACGTAGCTTATCAGCTCACCGGGCTCCCCTTCCCCCGCATCGTTGCCTTCTCCGTCCACGACCCGGCATTTGGAGCCCAGTGGCTTTCCCATAGAGCCCACCGGGGCCGTTCCAAGATTGATCAGCACCACTCCGGCCCCGTCCACCGCGCCGTACGCCTCGAATATGCGGACGCCGAAGCGCCTCTCGAAAGCCTCCCACATGTCCGCCGGGCACCCCGCGGAGAGCACCGACCGGACCTGGTTGTCGCGGTCGTCGGGCCTCTCTGGCTGCTTCATCAGGATCGGCATGACCGCGCCCAGCCCGTTGAACATGGTGGCCCCCCCGCGGCGCAGCTCGTCCCAGAACCTGCTGGCGCTGAACTTCTCCCCCAGCACTACGCCGCACCCGGCATGCAGGGCGGGAGTCACCGTGAGGAAGAGCGCGTTGGCATGGAACAGCGGGTAACAGGTGTAGTAGGCGTCGTCGCCGTTCAGGAAGAAGCGGCTCATGACGGATATCATCTTCACCCCGGAACTCCGGTAGCGGTAAACGACGCCTTTGGGCAGCCCGGTCGTACCGGAGGTGTACATTATGGCCAGCAGGTCGTCGGGGTTGTACCTTACGGGCGGTTTGCCTTCGCTGATTCCCGGGCGATACGCCGCGTCGAGTTCCACCGTGCCCCGGCCGGACTCCGCGCCCGGGGAACCCTGCGCGTTAACTATCACCGTCTCCACGTTCTCCAGTCGGTCCTCGATCCCTCTGAAGTGAGGCAGGAGGTCGTGGTCGATGACAACAAAGCGGGCGTCCGAGTTGTTCAGGACGTGCGCGAGCTGGTCGCCGCGCAGCGCGATGTTGACCGGCACCGCGTACATCCCGATCTTTTCCAGGCCGAAGAACACGTCAAGCCACCGTGGGGAGTTCTTCATGATTATGGCCAGCCCCTCGCCCGGGCCTCCCCCGAGGTCGCGGAGGAAATTGCCCACGCGGTTGGCGTTGCGGTCCATTTGATCGTAGGTGAACGATTGGTCCTTGAAGACCAGGAACGTCTTTCCGCCGTTCCTCGAAGCCTTCTCCTCGAGCAGTTCGGCGTGGGACATATCGCGGGATATCGACATGCCGCGCGCCTTCGCTATGCTGATCAGGTTGGGGCCCAGGGTTCCCCTGCGAAGCTCGTCGGTGACGAAGAGGGTCGCGCTGCGCAGGCCGCGCCACGCTACGAACAGCAACTGGAGGAGTCTTCCCCGCTTGGAATCACCCATTGCGGCACCACTTTCTGAACGCGAGTCGAGACAAGACCGAATGCGATTGAGATTATATGCGTTTCCGACCCGCTTTTCACGCGCGCGGCCCGGAGGGTTCGTGTAAAGACCCAGTAGGCGGCTATCCCAATGGAAACACATCATACCGCC
>CAZEJS010000023.1:33313-49838 GCA_964512645.1 uncultured Acidimicrobiales bacterium | reverse complement strand
GAGATGTAAGTGGAGAACCCCCAGGCGTTGGTTCCATCGGCGAGGTACCAGGTGGACGAAGGCCGCTCCGCCTCGGTCACCGTAAAGCCGTCGACCAGCTTGTTGGTCTTGTCGCCGCCGGTCTTGACCCAGACGCTCCTGGGGCCCAGGTACGTCTCCGGCTTCACGCTGATGTTGGCGCGCAGCCTGTTGGCGCCGAGGCGGGTGGTCGAGTTGACTACCACCCCGTCGCCGGTGAAGACCGGCCTGCTGGCAGCGGTAAAATCCGCGCCGGTCGCGGTGAGCGTCACGTCGAGGGTCTGCCCCCGCGCGGCCGTGGGCGGGTTGATGGAGACAAGAGATGGAACCGCCTGCCGGTATACCTGCCCGTCGGAGGACCCGCAGAAGACGGCGGGGCCGGCCGGGTCGTACTGCAAGCCGTAATTGGCCTGGGTGTTGGGGCTCACCAGGCCGATGTCTATCCACGTGTTCGACACCGACGCGGCGCAGTTCTTGTAGACGTGGCCGTCGTAAGCAATCGCGTACAGCGTGTCGTTCACCCCGTCCAGCGCGAGCGATTCTATGATGGGGCCGCCGCAGAGAGTCCCTATTCCGACCCACCCTCCACCGGCGCCGATGTCTCTCCTGAATACATTCACATCGCCGTAACCGCCGGTGTAGGTCCCGGCGTACAGCACGTTCCGGGTCTCGTCCAGCTCGAGGCAGTCGACGAAGATCCCGTTCCCCAACGAGCCCCCGAGCAAGCTCCATGTCGAGCCGTCGTACCTGTAAACCGCCGCCGTGAAATCGTCCTGGGTCCGACCGCCGGCGTAGAGGGCGTTCCTCCGCGAATCGTGTTTCATGCACCAGATCCGGCCGAGCGGGTTCCCTATCTCCGCCCACGGACCCGGGGCGGTAGCGTAGTCATATACGCATGCCCGGCCGTAAGCGGTGCCGGCGTAGAGTCTCTTGCGAGCCCCGTCGGAGGCTACGGCGAAGTCGTTCTGCGGCCCGCCGTTGGTCAGCGTCCAGGAACCGCCTTCCTGGAACGTCCAGACCTGGAAGCTTTCGATATTCCAGACCGCCGCTGCGACGGTGCGGCTGACCGGGTCGTACACGATATCGGTAACGGGTGACCCGGCGGACGGTCCGCCGGTGCTGCTCCAGGCTCCCGATCTGTACCTGCAAACCAGACCGGTTTGTGTTCCCGCGTAGAGAGTGCCGTGCTCCTGGTCCAGCGCCAGACAGGTCACGGAGTCCCCTTCCGTGAAGGGACCCCCGGTACTGGTCCAGGTGTACCCCGCGGCGGCGATCGAAATCGAAGAAGCCACGGCGCAGGCGACGAGCACCGTCGCGATGAAAGCCCCCGTCGCGATGAACATCACCGCCCCGGGTCCGCGCCGTCTCGAGCCATCAGGTTTCCGCATCATCAGCGCCTCCCTACTTACGCGCGGTGCGCTCCCGCCGCACCCGGAGCATTTCAAGACACGCGTACAATTCTATCACCACAATCCGGTGATACCCCACACCGCACGAGCGGGGGGATGTCCCCGGCTGAAAGCGGCCGTGCTACACTGGGGCGGGTTTTCCCGGGGCGCTCAAGGAGCGGGCTCCTGTTCCGCCGGCGGGCGAACCGGCATCCCCCGCGGGCGAACAGGAAGGGAGGTTCCCGGGTGAAAAAGCTCCAGGCGGGCGGGCTCGCTTTCAGGGCCGGATCGTGGCCAGCGGACCCCGGCCTGCCCACGGTGGTGTTCGTACACGGCTCCGGGGGGTCGGGCGACCTGTGGCACGCCCAGGTCCGGGGACTCGCCGGGGTCGCCAACACGCTGGCGCCGGACCTCCCGGGACACGGCAGCAGCGCCGGTGAGGGCATGCGCGACGTAGGCGCCTACGCCGGGGCGGTTGGCGGTTTCATCGATGCCGTCGGCGCGGAGAACGCGATCATCTGCGGCCACAGCCTGGGGGGCGCCATCGTTCTCCGGCTGCTGATCGACCACCCCGGGCGCTACGCCGCGGGTATCCTGGTGAACTCCGGGGCCCGCCTGCGGGTCAACCCGCTGATACTGGAGACGATCGAGAACGACTACGACGGTTTCCTGGCCGGCATGTACTCCGCAGGGGCCTCGGAGAAGACGGACCCCAGGAAGGTGCGGGCGGCGGTCGAGGCGATGCGTGCCTGCCCGCCGGAGGTGACGCTGGGGGACTTCAAAGCCTGCGACGCCTTCGACGTCATGGGGGAACTCCACCGCATCGAGGCGCCCGTGCTGGTGCTGACCGCCTCCGACGACAGGCTGACCCCGCCGAAATACGGAACGTTCCTCGCGGAGGCCATCGGGCGTTCCACCCTGGCACAGGTGGAAGACGCCGGGCACCTCTCCCCGGTGGAGAAACCGGAGGATGTCACCGGCGCCATCGCTTCGTTCATGGCCTCGGTGTAACCCCGCCGGATGGCGGACTCCCGCCGCCGTGAGCCCGACCGCCGCCGGGAAGGCCTGCCGCGAGCGGGTCCCCTTTCCCCGGCGGGCGGCAAGCCGCGCACCACCGCGGGCGCGGTGTTAATATAATGCGTCGAGAGGCCGCAGCAGTGCGAAAAAGGAGCCGGAGATGCTGGAAGTTGAAAACCTTACGGTGTCCATCGACAACAGGACGCTGCTGGAGAACGTCAGCATAAGCATCGCCGAAGGCGAGACCAGGATGCTCTTCGGGGAGAACGGCTCGGGGAAGACGTCCCTGCTGATGGCCATAATGGGACTGGGGGACTACAAGGTCGAGAGCGGGAGGATCCTGTTCAAGGGCGAGGACATCACCCACCTGCCCACCGACGAGAGAGCCAGGCGGGGCATCGGGATTATGTTCCAGCGGCCGCCCACCATCACCGGGCTGCGCCTCAAGGAGCTTCTGGAGCTGATCGAACGGGACAACAGGGACATGGAGGAGCTCGCGAGGTCGCTGAACTTCGAGAAGTTCCTCGACCGCGACATCAACCAGGGGTTCTCCGGCGGCGAACTCAAGCGCGCGGAGATACTCCAGTTGATGGTCCAGGACCCCGACCTGGTGCTGCTGGACGAGCCCGAGTCCGGCGTGGACCTGGTCAACATAGATCTCATCGGCAGGTCGATACGGGGATTGCTCCAGAAAGACCTGCACAAGCACCGGCGCAAATCGGGGCTCATCATCACCCATTCCGGGTACATCCTGGACTACGTGGAGGCGGACAAGGGGTGCGTGCTGGTCAACCGCACGATATGGTGCACCGGGAACCCGCACGAGATCCTCGAGGGGATAAGAGAACGCGGATACGAGGGGTGTCTCACTTGTCAGAGATAAAGGACAGAGCCGAAGAGGCGAAGGAAAAGCGGGCGGAGTTCGGGCCGGACATCAGCCTGGAGGAGTACACGCTCGACGCTCCGGAGTACGGGGCCAGGCCCCTGGAGGAGATAACCGAGGTCGACCGGGAGCGGCTGCTGAACGCCGGCGTCGACGTGACCGGGGCCGAGCGCTCGGGATCCTTCATCCAGGTGGACAGCTCGGTGATCCACGCCGCTCCGACCCAGGAGGGCATCGAAGTCCAGTCCACCCGCGCCGCCCTGGAGATGTACCCGTGGCTGGAGGAGTACCTCTGGCAGCTCGTCCGGGTCGATGCCGACAAATACACCGCCAGCGCCGAACTCAACTTCCAGGACGGCTACTTCATACGCGCCCTGCCGGGAGCGAAGAGCGTCTTCCCGGTGCAGGCGTGCCTGTATCTGAAGGCGGCGTCGATCAGCCAGAACGTCCACAACATCGTGATAGCCGAAGAGGGTTCGGAGCTCCACATCATCACCGGATGCGCCACGGACTCCCCGGAGCTGTCCGGCCTGCACATCGGGGTCAGCGAGTTCTACGTCAAGAAGAACGCGAAAATAACGTTCTCGATGATCCACAACTGGGCCGAGAACATCGCCGTCCGCCCCCGCAGCGGCGTCCGCATCGGAGAGAACGGGGTGTTCCTCAACAACTACATCTGCCTCCAGCCGGTGAACTCGCTGCAGCTCTTCCCCAGCGCTTACCTCGAGGGGGAGGGCGCCACCGCCCGGTTCAACTCGGTGCTGATGGCGGGGCCGGGCACGCACATGGACGTGGGCTCGAGGGCGGTGCTGTCCGCCCCCGGGACCCGCTGCGAGATGATAGCCCGCTCGATCACGACGGGCGGCGAGATAATCAACCGCGGCCTGCTGGTCGGCGAAGTGGAAGGCGTCAAGGCGCACCTGGAGTGCAAAGGCATGATCCTCAAAGGCGGGGGGCGCATCTACGCCATCCCCGAGCTCGACGGCCGGGTCGAGGGCGTGGAGATGTCCCACGAAGCGGCCGTCGGCAAGATCGCCCGCGCCGAGGTGGAGTACCTGATGGCCCGGGGGCTCTCCGAGGACGACGCGGTGGCGACGATCGTCCGGGGGTTCATGCACGTGGACATCGAGGGCCTTCCGCCGATACTCAAGGACCAGATCGACAGCGCCGTCGAGCTTTCCAACAAGTCCCTGCTCTAAGCGCCGCGGGCGGAGCGGACCCCGCTTCCGGCTGATAAATGGGGGCCTCGGGACAATCGGCGGCTTCCAGGCGCCGCCCGGGCGTCGCTCAGACGGCCACCCCGAATATCTTTCGGGCCAGCACCCTGTCCGGCGCCAGGAGGTCGTAGGCGGGGAGCTCCTCCGGGCGGACCCAGGCGTGGGCCGCGCATTCGATATCGGCCGGCGTCCCGCCGATGATCTCGCACTCCAGCGCGACGAGCTCCACCTCCATGTCCGGGTACGAATGCCCCGCTTCGGCGAGCCTCCCGAGCACCCGCGCCCGCACCCCCAGCTCTTCCTCGAGCTCCCTGAGCACGCACTCCTCGAGCGATTCCCCGGGCTCGACTTTGCCGCCGGGGAACTCCCAGCGGCCGGGGTGCCTCCCGCCCGGGGGACGCCGGGCAACGAGAACGAAGCCGTCCCGACGGATGATGGCCGCGGTCACTCTTGTCGTCGGTAGATCTCTCACGGGCCGATGATACCAGTCGGCGCGACGGCACGCCCCGACGGTCGGCGCCCTTCCGGCCCGATCACGCCGGAGGGAAGGCACACCCGCCAGGCCGCGCGCGTCAGGAGCGGTTTACTGAAAAGCGGATGACTGACATCATTTAGGAGACCGCAAACGAAAGGAACGCCATGGCCGACTGGGACGACTTCTCCGAGGACTACGACAGGGTATTCCTGGAGAACCCGCTGTACGTGGACACGATAGAGAGGATGATATCCGTCGCCGCCGAGCGGGACGGCGTAAGGGTGCTCGATCTCGGCTGCGGCACCGGAAACGTGACCGCCTCGCTGCTGAGGAGGCTGGAAGGGACGCCGATTTCGGTGGTTGCGGTAGACCCTTCGGCGGGAATGCGAAAGAAGTGCGGGGGGAGGTTCGCTTCCCTCGGCGCGGTCGAGGTGCGGGAGGGAGACTCCCTGGCGATTCCCGCGGAGGACGGCGGCTTCGACTTCGTCCTCTCCCACCTGGCCCTGCATCACGTGCCGCCGGAAAGCCGCAGGGACTGCGCCCGGGAGATCGCCCGCGTGCTGGCCCCGGGCGGAACGCTGGTGTACGCGGACATGTTCTGCGACGTCGACGGCGATATCCGGGACCCCGTCAGGGTCAGGGACATCGTCGACAAGATGGTGGGCGTGGCGCTCTACTGCCTGGACCACGGGGCCTTCGACATGATGCAGGTGATGCTGTCCACGCTCCCCGCCGACATCAACTCCGAGGGCGAGTACCTGACCACGGTCGATGCCTGGCGCGGGCTCCTCGCCGACAGCGGTTTCGGCGGGATCGAAGTAACGTCGGTGCCTCCCGACGAGTTCGGGATCAGGATCATCACCGCGCTGAAGGGGCACCCCGGCTCAATCGGCGGGAGGGGGGGGCCGGACGTTCCCGCGCCACCTGGGGCGCCAGACTGAGGGCCAGGCGTCGCCGCGGGTGTGGAACGCCAGCCAGTTGGCCCATGTCCCCAGGGCCTCGAACCGCGGTATGTACCTGTACTGGGCCCGGTGCCCCACGAAGTACTGCGGGTAAAGGAGCGCGCGCCAGAACCGCACCTCACGAGGGCCGATGGCCGTGCGGGCGATCCTCTCGCGGGTAAGGTCGTCTATCTCCACCGACCCGTTCAGCTTCTCGAAGGTGATCTCCCTTCCCCCGCAATTGATCTGGAGGTGCTTCACCATCCTCCAGTCCACGCCCATGAAATCGCAGCCCGCGCGGTCCGCCGCCAGGAAGCTGTCGGAAACGACGCAGTACCCGAAGTCGATCGGCACGCAGAAGTGGGGACCGAGCCTGCCGCCGACCTGGCGGTGTGCCAGCACCGAGAGGTCGGGAGCGATCGCACGCGCGGCGGCCGCCACCGTCTCGTCGATGGCGCCCCCACGGTGGAAAAGGCTCTTCTGCCTCTCCGCTATCGCGCCGTACATGTTCTTGGCCGCAAGGGTCACCCCGCACTCCCAGTGGTGCTTGAGGGCGGGCACGCTCACCACCCCCACGCCGGGGTGCAGCAGCGCCCGCGGAAGGCTCAACGCGCCGCGCCAGCCCAGAGGGACGAACGCGGCCGAAGGGAGCTCCGACAGGTTGACGAAGTCGACGCCTTTCCGCACCAGCAGCGGGTAGAGGGCGCGCCTGGCCAGGAGCCCCTGGTCCATGGTCAGCGTCCTCATGTTCGCCTCGCAGACGAAAGGACGCCCGCCGGCGGCGCGCACCGCGTCGATGACTCCTTCGACTACGAGGGGGTCCGAGAATGACGAGGGCACCCCGGCTATCCCGCCGCCGAGGTTGACCTTGACGGCCACCGGCCGCCCGCCTCCCAGCCGCTCGTCGAGTTGCAGCCTGGCGATCGCCCCCGCTACCGATCCCGGGACCGACTCGTCCATCTCGCAGGCGTAGACCCTCGGCCGCGCTCCCAGGAGGTCGCGCCTCTTTTCGCGCAGCACCGGCGCGTCGCCGCCGCGCTCCAGGACGTAGAAGTCGGTCTCCGCCGGCAGCTCCAGCCGCTCCAGCTCGTCCTTTATGCCCCTGCCCCCTCTTCTACAGAGACTCGATGAAAGCTTCCACGCGCTCGCGGGTCTGCGCCTCGGAGTAGGCGCGGGAATCGGTCATGTCCGCCTCGATAATCAGCGCGGGCTTTCCGGTCTTCTCGGTGATGGCGCGGGACAGGTCGTACTGCCCCAGCGAGTAGGGCTTGCAGGAACGGTTGGAGTGCATCACCAGGCCGTCGGCGGAGAACCGCTCCATGAGGGCGGCGAGCTGCTCGAGCATGAGGTCGATGGAGATGTTCAGGTAGACCTTGGTGTAGGCGTCGGCCATGCTGGTGAGCGGGTCGTCTATCCTTATGTCCACCGCCCACGCGGTGGTGTATGTGTCGGCGACCAGGCAGGCGCCGTTGTCGGCGAACAGGTTGCCGAGGCTCCGCATCGCGTACCATATCGGTATGTTGTCCCATATCAGCCGGTACTTCTCGTCGGCCACGGCGCCGATGCCGTTC
Organism: uncultured Acidimicrobiales bacterium; assembly: GCA_964512645.1. Classification (GTDB taxonomy): domain Bacteria; phylum Actinomycetota; class Geothermincolia; order Fen-727; family Anoxymicrobiaceae; genus CAZEJS01. Next base: position 42,328 of record CAZEJS010000023.1, on the reverse strand, counting down.
TCCACGCGCGCCCGCATCTCGTCGCGCAGCAGCCGGTAGTAATCGACAACCTCCCGGGTCCCGCGGAGCGTCACTATCGGGGCCATGTGGATGAAGGCGTCGAAGCAGGTGAACGGTGACGGCCTGCTTTCGGCGGTCTTCAAAACCTCCTTCCACAGGTCCACCCCTTCCACAGACAGCATCGCCACTTCCTCGAACCGCTCGTCGGACCACTTCTTCCCGGTGTGTTCCTCCAGGAACGCTACGAGCTCGAGGCACTGCGCCTTCACGTACTCGGTGGCGTGCTCCGGCCTGCTCCCGTGGATGAACGGAGTGTCGAAGAGGAACATCGGGACGCCCCAGGTGCGCGACAGCTCCTCGTACCACTTCACCACCGTGCCGCAGATGTTGTTGCAGCACAGCAGGAAGTCCGGCTTCGGCAGCCCGCCGGGGATGGCGCCTCCCTGGGTGGCCACGCCCCCGATGTCCAGCCGCGCGTACGAGCAGAGGTCGGGGGAGAACCCCATCCCCTCGGCCACCTCGGCGAGGCCCACCGCCACCTTCGCCGCGCCGCACATCGCCCCGTGGTTTTCCGGGTAGACGGGGATGACCCCCATCGCGATGAGGAACTCCACCGGCCCGCCGCTGGTGATCCAGCAGATCGGCTTCTCCTGGGTTGTCTTCGCCTCGATGTAGTAGTTGGTGATGAGCTGCTTCATCTGCTCGGTCGCGGCTATCCGGGGCGGCCCGGGTTTCCGGTTATCCTGGGGACTCAACGTGGCGCCTCCCTCTATCCTCTTATCGTCTCGACGAGCGCTTCAACGCGCGTCCTCATCTGACCGATGGACACCGAACCCTGCTCGAACTCGAGGTTCAACGACGGTATCCCCGCGTCGTCGAGCGCCTTCTTCACGTGGGGGTAATCGAAGGCGTGGGGCTCGCAGAACTTGAACTGGAAGAAGACCGCCCCCCGGGCTCCCGACTCCTTCGCGCGATTCACGATGCAGCCGGCCCGGCTCCGCGACGGGACGTGCTTGCACGGGCAGGCGGAGCGGTCCCAGAGCCTGCGGGCAACCGCCTCCACCGGCGGCAGGTCCTCCGGGGTCATCGTCTCTAAGTAGCGGTGGCCGTTGCAGAAATCGTCGTCCACGAAAGTGGCGCCGGCCTCCCGGACCATCTCCAGGAACTCCCACTGGTCCATCACCGAGCCGATTCCCAGAAGGCCCACCGGCTCTTCCGCGCCGGCGTCCCCTTCCGCGGCGGCGGCGCCGCTCTCCTCCAGGTCCCCCACGACGGCTTCCAGCAGCTTGTTGTGCTCCGACTTCTCAACCAGCGCGCTGGAGGTCACCAGCCAGAGCGCCTCCTCGTATCGGAGCACCGATGGGTCCGCCCGGCGCATCGCGTATATCCGCCCCAGCAACTCCCTGTTGCGGTTGTACGTCTTGATGCTGCCGGCAATCCTTTCGTCGTCGATAGGACCGAGGAGCCCTTCCAACTTCTCCTTGAACGCTTCCAGCTCGGCGGTCATGTACGTCCAGGCGGACTCCGACTCGAAGCGCACCGGGAGGACTACGTCGGCGTGCACCACGAAGCCGGCGTTGAGCCTCCAGATGTCCGACAGGCGCTGCATGGTGTCGCAGGTGTGCAGGAAAACGGTCCCGTCCAGGAACGAAAGGCTCCCGTCCAGGGCCATGTCCAGCCCGGTCCGGGCAAGGGAACAGCAGTACGACTGCAGGTGCGCCGGGCTCCTGGTGACGCCCCTGTTCTCGCCGGTTATCCTCACCGGCAGGGCCCCCGCGGCGTGGACGAACTCCTCCGGGGCCGAGCAGCAGAAGAACCCCAGGGCCATGCCCCCCGTCCTCTCCTTCCACGCCCGGGCCCGCGAGTAAGGGTCCTCCCGCAGTTCCATCAGTTCCCGCAAGGCTTCGCCGGCCATTGTTTTCCTCCCGTATTTCCGCAAGGGCGCCCGCCGCGGGCTCCCGCGTCACTCCAGCTCTGTCCGTAGTATCTTACCCAGGTCGCTCTTCGGCAACCGGTCCAGGAATTCCACCACCCGGGGCACCTTGTGCCGCGAGAGGTTCGCCTCCAGGTAATCCAGCAGCTCCCGCTCCGTCATCGAACCGGGCTCCTCGAGTACCACCAGGGCCTTCAGACTGTGGCCCCGGAAGTCGTCGAAGAGGCCGAGCACCGCCGACTCCCGCACTTTCTCGTGCGCGTTGATGACCGCCTCCACCTCGGCCGGGTAGGCCTTGAACACCCCGGAGGTCACCATGTCTTTCTTCCTGTCGATCACGTAGAAGTACCCGTCGCGGTCCACCCAGGCCACGTCCCCGGTGGCCAGCCACCCCTCTCGAAGAACCTTTGCGGTCTCGACGGGGCGGCGGTGGTAGCCCTTCATCACGCAGGGGCTGCTGAGGAGGAGCTCGCCGGCCTTCTCGGGGCCGAGGTCGCGCGTCCCCGTCTCCAGGTCGACCACCCGGAACTCCACGTCCGGGAACGGAAGACCGATCGACCCGGGCTTGCCGGCCCCCAGCCGGGGGTTGGCGGCCTGGGCGGTCACCGCCTCGGTGAGCCCGTACCCCTCCAGGAGGCGAGCAGGGCTGATGCGGTTGAACCTCTTGCGGACTTTCCCGGGGAGCGGGGCGGCCCCCACGAAGACGTATTCCAGCGAAGAAAGGTCGGCGTCCTCTATTCCCGGATAGTCCACCAGGTCTTCCACCGTTGACGGCACCCCGACCAGCAGCTTCACCCGGTGGCGCTCGATGCTCTCCACGAGCTCGCCCGCCTCCTCGCCGCTGACCAGCACGGACGTGGCCCCGTGGAACAGGGGGGCGTTCATCCCGGTGCTCATGCCGTAGGAGTGGAACAGCGGGAGCGCGCAGATCGCCGGGCAACCCGGGTGCAGGTCCACCCACGCGCCGAGCTGCATCGCGTTCGCAACCAGCGCGTAGTGTGTGAGCATAACCGCCTTGGGGATACCGGTGGTCCCGCCGGTGTAGATGAGGACCGCCACGTCATCCCGGGGGTCTATCGCCGGGGCCTCGAACGGGGGACCTCCCTCTCCGACGAGCGAGTCGAACTCCAGCGCGGCTCCTCCGCCCGGCCCCGCGGCGCCCCCCGTGCCGACCACGACCACCCGATCGAGCCGGCGCAACGCCTCCGTTTCCGCCATGAGCCGGTAGAACTCGCCGAAACAGATGAGAAATTCCAGGCCGGCGTCGGCGGCCATCTGGTCGAACTCCCGGGCGACAAGGCGCGGGCTCAACATGACCGCCGTCGCGCCGGTCATCGATATCGCGTAATAGCTGACGGCCATCTCGGGGATGTTGGGAAGGACGATGCCCACCCTGGCGCCGCGGGTGACGCCAAGACCGTTCAGCGAGCGGGAGAGCGCCACGGCCCGCGAAGCCAGCTCCCCGTAGGTCACGGGGCCGCCGCCGCCCGCGAGGGCCACGGAGGACGGGTCGCGCGCGGCCGAGGCGAGCATCGGCTCGTGCACGGGGACTTCCGGGTAGGCTATCGAAGCCGGAACCCCGGGGTCGTATGCGGACAGCCAGGGTTTCTCCATTGTCTCTCCGTCACCGGCGGGCGGCCCGCTCCCGGGCTATCAGGGCCGCGCCGAGCGCGCCCATGTGCTGGGGCATGTCGGGAACGACGATCGTGGTGTCGAACCGCCGCTCCAGCGCGCGGACGACTCCCTCGTTGCGCGCCACGCCGCCGGTCATGGCTATTCTCTCTTTCACCGGGATCCGTACGACCATCGCGTATATCCTCGAGGCGATGGCCTGGTGGATTCCGGCCACGATATCGACTTTGCTCACTCCCTCCGCGACGCGCGACACCACTTCGCTCTCGGCGAAAACGGTGCAGACGCTGCTTATCGACGCCGGGGAGGTGGACTCCAGCGAGATCGGGCCCAGCTCGTCGAGCTCGATGTCGAGCGCGTGGGCCATCACCTCCAGGAAGCGGCCGGTGCCCGCCGAGCACTTGTCGTTCATCACGAAATCGGCCACTTTGCCCGAGCCGTCGATCGCGATCGCCTTGGAGTCCTGGCCACCGAGGTCGATGACGGTGCGCGCCTCGGGACAGACGGAAGACGCCCCGCGCGCGTGGCAGGTTATCTCGGTGACTTTCTCCCGCGCGAAATCCGCGGCGAGCCGCCCGTAGCCGGTGGCGACGACCAGCGAGAGCTCGGAGGCGGCAATGCCCGCGGCGGCGAGCGCCTCGTCGAACGCGCTCTGGCCGGCCAGCCTGCTGTTGTGCCGCGTGAGCACCAGCGAGTGCCCGGTTATCTCGCCGTTGGAAAGTACCACCGCTTTCGCGGTCAGCGAACCTATGTCGACGCCGGCTACTGCCATCACTGCTCCTCGAAATCCGCGCCCGGCGGCCGGCGCGCGGAGGTAACGGTCTCTATCATAAAAAAAGGGTGGCACGTGGTGCCACCCTTCTGGACTTGCCGGCAGCTCAAACCGATACGACTTCCTTGACCTCAGGGAGCTCTTCCTTCAGCTTGGCTTCGATGCCCCTCTTGAGGGTCATGGTGGCCATAGGACAGCCCCCGCAGGCGCCCATCAGCCTCACTTTGACGACGCCGTCCTCGACCTCGACCAGTTCCACGTCTCCGCCGTCCCTCTGAAGCATCGGCCTCACTTTCGCCAGGACGTCCTCGACCTGTTCTTTCGTCATATCAACCCCCCTGCGGTGAATATCGTCTCGAGCATCGTAACCGTAGCGCACCAGCGGGGAAATGACAAATGTCATGACCTGGGGTATGGTCGTACCGCCGACAAGGGAGGTGTCCACATTGTCCGCTGCTAAACTGACCTGGCTGGGAACGGCCGGCTTCCGGATACGCGACGAGAGCGGGGTTTCCCTGGTCGACCCGTTCCTCTCGGGCAGGTCAGCGAAGGCCCGTCCGGCGCAGCCCCTGGAGGCCGCCGACATGGCCGACGCCGACCGCATCTTCGTCAGCCACGGGCACTTCGACCACATCGCGGACGTCCCCTCGATAGTGGCCGTCTCGGGGGCCAGGGTCTTCTGCAGCGGCGTGGCGCGCGACACGCTCCTGCGCCTGGGCGTTCCCGCGTCCCTGGTGACCGTGGTGGACGGCGGAAAGGAGCTGGACCTGGGGCCCCTGCGGGTGAGCGTCTTCCCGACCAGCCACATCAGGTTCGACCGCGCCCTCATACTGAGGACCGCGCCGAGGGTCCTGCGGCTGAGGAACGTCGGGCTCCTGGGGGAAGTCAGCGGCAAGCCCGCAGGGCCGGTGCTGGTGTTCAGGTTCGACACCGGGGGGGCCAGCATCGTGCACATGGGAAGCCTGGGCATTGTGCCCGAGGAGGCAGGCCGGTACGGGCTCAAGGGGGCGGACGTCCTGCTGCCGGCCCTCCAGGGACATACTCATATCTGCTCGATGGCGGCGCGCGTGACCGCCGCCGTGGGCCCCCGCGCGGTGGTGCCCCAGCATTTCGACGACTTCTTCCCGCCGGTTAGCCAGTGGGTCGAGCTCATGCCCTTCGAAGCGATGGTGGCCCGGCTCTCGCCGGGGACCAAATGCCACCGGCCCGAGATAAACAGGGAGTTCGACGTTTCCGTTCTGCTCGACGGGTGAGCCTGAGAGGACGGGGGATCCCTCAGACCGCCGTCCAGAGGTCTCCCTCGCGGCGGGCACGACCGTCAGACTCCATGCGGGAGAGATGCTTCTCGAGCATCGTGCCCTCGAAGTACTCGAACATCTCGGCGGGGTCCCACCGCTTCCCGTACACCAGCGCCGCAGCGACGATGTCGGCGAACCGGCGGGGCCGTGAGATGAACTCCAGTATCCTGGCGTCGCGAACGCCGATGACCGCGGCGAAGGCGTCGAGCCTGTCGGTAATGTCGCCCTCGATGACCCCGTCTCCGTGCGCCGTGTACCACGTCCGGGCGCTTATCGATTTCACCCGCTCGATGGAACGGAGGAACGCGTCTATGTCGGAGTACCTGTTGCCGTACCAGGGACCGAAGGCGGTGAGGTCGATGTCGGCCAGGTAAACCGCCTCCTTCTCCAGGAAATGGAGGCACATGTTGCCTGGGGTATGCCCGGGCGCGTGCACGAACCGCAGCGTGTTCGCGCCGAGAATGATTTCCTCTCCGTCCTCGACCGGCCTGGTAACCTCGCAGCCGTGGTATCCCCAGTCGTTCTGCATCACGCTCTTCCACAGGCCGAGCCACGGCTTGTCCTCGACGCCTACCATCCGCACCATCCCGTCGATGGACTCTATGGCCGGGGCGTCCGCCGCGTGGGCCGCGAGGTCGGCGCCGTCGAAGACCACGTTGTACCTTATATGGTCCACGTGGTAGTGGGTGTTGACCACGAGCCGCACCTTCTTCCGGGCGTGAATGTTCTCGAGGTCCGAGCGCCGGGTGGCGGGGTCAACGACGATGGGCAGTTCGTCGTCGACGAAAAGGCAGTTGCCGTCGGGAAAACGCCCGCCGTGCTCCCCGGCGATGAAGTGTATCTCACCAGTTGTCATTTCGTTTTTCCGCCTCCAGGCGGGGTCGCAGTCGCACCATCAACGGGCATGCCCGTCCCGCCGGTGAAACGGCGCGGAAGGCGCAGGAGGTCAAACGCCACCGGTGGCGCCTCGCAACATCAGAGAAACCTCTTGATCACGCGGTTGATGTCGGAGACGTCTATGGGCTTGAGCAGAAAATCATCGGCCCCGACCTCCGACATCCTCTTGCGGGTCTCCCCCGAAACGCTGGCGGTTATCGCGATTACCGGTATGTCCGTGGTCCTGGCGGTGTCCTTGATGGACCTGCAGACCTCGCTGCCGGAAAGCCCCGGGAGGAGCACGTCGAGCAGCACCAGGTCGGGCTCGACCTCGCCGATCATCTCCAGGCATTCGATGCCGTTCCGCGCTACGGCCACCTCGAAGCCCATCCTGTCGAGCACCACCCTGTAGGTGGTTATTATGTCGTCGTTGTCATCGACTATCAGGATCGTCTTCTTCTGCGCCATCCGGTCCTCTTACCGGCAGGGTAAACGTGAAACCCGAACCCCTGCCGACTTCGCTCTCGACGGTGATCTCCCCTCCGTGGGCCTCTATGATACCTTTCGCGATCGCAAGCCCCAACCCCGTCCCCCGCTTCTCGGACACGGTCTCGGAGTGCGCCTGCGACCATTTCTCGAAAATCGTCTGGAGCGCTTCGGCGGGGATGCCGGCACCGGTGTCCGTCACCGCCACCTTTACCAGTTCCTCTCCAGGCTCGACGAGGACGACCACCCCGCCCTCCTCGGTGAAGCGCAGCGCGTTGCTGACCAGGTTCTGGATGACCCGGTAAATCCGGTCCCGGTCGCAGTAGGCCACCGCCGAACCACCGGCGCACCTGGCCTCCAGGCCGATGCCCTTCTCCGCCGCCACGGGCGCGTCGGCCCGTACAACCTCGGCGGCAATCTCCAGCACGTCACACTCGGTCGGGTCGACGTCGAGCTGTCCCGCCTCCATCTTCGTCAGGTCGAGCAGCTCCGACGTCAGCTTCGTCAGGCGGTCGATGTTCCTCTCGGCGATGTCGAGCATCAGCTTCTGGTCGTCGTTCAACGGTCCCACCATCTCCCGGAGCACGGTCGAGACCCCCATCTTCATCGAGGCCATCGGCGAGCGCAGCTCATGGGACGCTACGGAGACGAAATCGCTCTTCAGCCGGTCCAGCTCCTCGAGCCGCTCGTTCGCCTGCCTGAGCTCCAGTGTGCGCTCTTCGACCTTCCTCTCGAGGGTGTCGTACAGATCGTTCAGGCGCCCGGCCATGCCGTTGAACTCCTCCGCCAGCGCGGTCACTTCGAGCCCGTCACTGATGGCGACGCGGGTGGCAAGGTCGCCGGACGCGAATGCTTTCACACCTTCCTGGAGGTCTTTCAGCGGCCGCGCGATACTCCGTGCGATCATGTAAGCGAGCGCGGCGCCCCCCAGGAAGAGGACGACGATCACCACGATGCTCACGTTCCGGAGCGTGTAAACGGGGGCGAAAGCCTCCTCGCTGTCCGCCGAAGCGGTTACGCCCCACCGCGGGGCGGGGATGAAGTCGTACGACGCCACGATACTCCGGCCTTCGCCGCCCTCGAACTCCCCCTCGCCCGTTTCGCCCCGCGCGGCTCTGACCGGCGGCAGGTCCACTCCTATCGGCCACCTGGCGAGCCTGACCCTCCCCGAGCCGGAATCGCCCGGGCCGCCCTCCCCCGGCGCCGTCGAACCGGAGACCACCGAGACTTTCCCGGCGATGAAGTCCGACAGTTGCAGTCGCCCGCTGGGACCGAGCGCGGTGGTGTCGCGCAAGACGTCGCTTATGGCATCTGACGGAGAACGGACGACCACGAAGCCTACGCTCTCCCCCCCGGCGACCGGGACAACCGGGACGGCGGTGAGGACGACCAGGCCGTCGCCGTCGAGCGTGAACGCCTGCAGCAGCCTGCCCGCCCCGGCTCCGGCCACGAGCTCGGCGACCCCTCGACGGCCCGCCTCTCCCGCAACGTCGCCGGATTCCGCGATCACGGCGCCGTCACCACCAACGACCAGTGCTCCCCACCCATCGTGGGTCGTCCCGACCGCGCCCTCGAGCAACGCGGTCGCCCACGCCGGGAACCCGGCGCCCTCACTTCGGCCCGACAGGTGGACGGACAGCCGTTCGGCGAAACGAGGTGAACGCGAAACCGACTCCGCCACGGAGGCGGGGACGGCCAGCGCGGTTTCGACCTGGCTCTTAGCTCCGGAGACAACCCCTTCCAGGGTTGTGAAGACCTGTCTCCGGATGACCGAACGCGCCATGAAGAAAGTGAACACCAGAACGACCGTTCCGGTGACAACGATCGCCACGGCCGCGATTATCGCCAGCCTGCCTTTCAAGCTCCTGACAAACCTCAAGCGCCCTCTCCCGACCGGACCAAACCCCGCGCCCGCACCCCGCGAGCCCCGGTTATTCTTACACATCGGCGCTCCGCCGGTACAGGCGCCCGGCGGCTGCGGCGTTGACGCCCGGCGGCTGCGGCGTTGACGCCCGGCG
>CAZEJS010000023.1:0-33213 GCA_964512645.1 uncultured Acidimicrobiales bacterium | reverse complement strand
CGCCCGGCGGCTGCGGCGTTGACGCCCGGCGGCTGCGGCGTTGACGCCCGGCGCAAGGTTACTTTATACTTCGAACATGGAGGTGAATGATGGTTAATACAGGCACTCGAAAGCTGCTGCGCATCGGCGAGCTTTCCAGGAGGACCGGCATCTCCACCTCCGCGATTAACTACTACGTTCGTGAGGGCCTTCTTCCGCCCCCGCTGAAGACCGCCCCGAACATGGCTTACTACGACCCCGGCTACGTCGAGATAATCAACTCCATCAAGGTCCTGCAGCGCGAAAAGGGACTTTCTCTCAACGAGATCAAGGACCTGCTCGAGCAGGGGCAGTTCTCCTGGCCGGAAGGCTTCCCCCCGGAGGAGTTCTCGGGGACGTCGGGCATCGCCGGGGGAAGCAGGCGGGCGCTGGACAGGCGCAAGCACATCATGAGCGTGGCGGCCAGGGTCTTCGCCGAGAAAGGTTACTACGCCACCACCATCGCCGACCTCGCGGAAGCGGCCGGGATCGCCAAAGGCACCATTTACTGGTACTTCAACAACAAGAGGACGATCATGACCGCGATACTCGACGAGATGTCCGAGGAGATCACCGGCACCTTCGGCACGATACTGCGCGACGCGCCGGACGGCCTGGAGGCGCTGCTCCGGTGCGTCCGCCCGGCCCTTGAACTGCTGCAGACCCACGGACCGATATATATGATGTATTTTCTCGAGATCGGCTCGACTGACAGCTCCATCAAGGAGAAGTTCCGGCGCATGTACGCCGTGGTCCACGCCGGGGCGCGCCTCGCCGTCGAGCGGGGCGTCAAAGAGGGCAAGATCCGCAAGGTCAACCCCGACATAGCCGCCTACGCCGTCATGGGGCTCGTGGAGCGGGTCAGCGAGATAAGCGGGCTTGCCGACCTCGACGTTCCCATCGAAGCAAGGGCGGAAGAGGCAAGGGAGCTCGTCCGCAGGGCCCTTGCGGCCGGCGGCTGCGGCCCCTGAGAAGCCGGGCCTTCAGAGTTTCAGACTGTCGTAGGCCCCGGTGAAGACCCAGGTCGAGAGGTAGCGCTCCCCGGTGTCGGGCAGTATCACCACGATCACCCCGTCCCGGCTCTCCTCGCGCCGTGCAACCTCCCGTGCCGCCCACGCGGCGGCCCCGGAGGAGATGCCCGCCAGCAATCCCTCTCGCGCCGCAAGCTCCCTGGTCATCCGGCCGGCGTCGTCGTCGCCCACCGCGATGACCTCGTCGACAAGGTCGAGCCTGAGTACGTCGGGGATGAAGCCGGCTCCTATCCCCTGTAGCCCGTGTGACCCCGGCCGTCCTCCCGAGAGCACGGGCGAGCCCTGGGGCTCCACTGCGACGATCCTCGTGGAAGGCTTGCGGTCCTTGAGCACCTCGGCGCAGCCGGTGATGGTGCCTCCCGTTCCGACGCCGCAGACGAGCGCGTCCACCTCTCCGTCGGTGTCCTCCCAGATCTCGCGAGCGGTCGTCTCCCGGTGGGCCCTCGGGTTCGCCGGGTTGCTGAACTGCATCGGCATGTAACTGTCCGGCAGCGACGAAGCTATCTCCTCCGCACGTGTTATGGCGCCCAGCATGCCTTCGCTTCCCGGGGTCAGGACGACCCGCGCGCCCATCACCGCGAGCATGTTGCGCCGTTCCACGCTCATGGCCTCCGGCATGGTCAGGACGAGGCGGTAACCCCTCGCGGCGCAGACGCAGGCAAGCCCTATGCCGGTGTTGCCGCTGGTCGGCTCTACGATGGTCGTGTCCCGGGTGACACGACCCTGCCGCTCGGCGTCCTCGATCATCGCCAGCCCTATCCTGTCCTTGAGGCTCGAAAGCGGGTTGAACGATTCGACCTTGCCGTAGACACGAGCCCCGGTGGCCCGTGAAATCCCCTTGAGAAGGACCAGCGGCGTGTGCCCGACGGTCTCGGTGATGCTCTCGAAGTACCTTGCCATGTTCGCCTCCCGGGCCAGCCCCTGTACATTTCACCGGGTGGAAGCCGATGCCTTCCCGTGTCTGGTGCCCGAACGCGACAGAACCCCCTGGTAGGGGGTCCTCACCTGTTGAACGGGGTAGTAGCTTCAAGCCGGGTCAGGAGTACCGATCCCGGGCAAGCCGCCATCTTCCGGTGTTGTAAGTTAGGCAACGAGCCTGTGGTACCGCATCCAGTACCAGATGAGTCTCACCACTCCGGATTCAACCTCCAGTGCTTTTCTAAAGGTTTCAACCGCACGTGAAAAACACCTTCAAAGGTTACACCCGCCGGGCCGGGACACAACCCCGGCCCAGCCAAACGGTCGCAAATGGCCCCCGGGCGACTGCGCGCGGACCTGCCCGGTCCTTCCCGCCGGGGACGGAGGGCCATGGAGCGCCCGCCGGCCCGTCGCTCCCGGCACGGCGCGAAGGCGCGCTGCACCCTTTCCTGGCGTGCTGTATGGTAGTAGCGTCGCACGGCGTAATTCCCGGACCGGGTCCCGGGAGCCGCGCGCGGACGGAAAAGCTGTCGAAGCGCCGGGGACGCCTTCGGGTCCGATTGAGTTCCGAGTGGGAGGAGGAGTCGGATGAAAGTGAAAAAGATCGACCACGTCGGGGTCGCGGTTCGGGACAAGGAACGGGCCGCTGCGTTCCTCACGGAAGTCCTGGGCGCGCGGAAGGTGCTCGACGAACCCTGGGTCTTCAGGGGACAGCATTTCAACTGGGCCTACTTCGACCTGGGCGACCAGGGAAGGATCGAGCTGATCAGCTCGCCGGACCCCGAGAACTTCATCAACAAGTATATCGACAGGTACGGCGAGGGAATGCATCACGTTACCATCCAGGTCGAGTCGCTGGAGGAAGCCGTGGAGTCCCTGGCCGCGGCCGGCATCACGGCGCTCGACGTCGACGCCAGCAACCCTTACTGGAAAGAGGCCTTCATCTCCCCCCGGGACGCGTTCGGCGTTCTCATCCAGCTCGCCGAATTCGACGAGAGCTACTGGATAACCGCGCTGGCCGAATCCGGTTGACGGGGGATGCTATCGCCCGCGGCCAGAAGTCCGGCGCCCCTGGTCACATCGGAAGGACTCAAAAAGGGGATAAGGCGAAAAATGAACGAAGGGCCTAGAGCTTCATGCCGTAGTCGGCGTGCTTCTTCTGGAAGCCGAGCTTCTCGTAGAAGCCTTTCGCCTTCTCGTTCTGAACCTCCACGCTGACGTCGAGCTCCTCGCAGCCCATCGTCCGGGCGATCCTCTTCGCCTCCTCCACGAGCAGCGCCCCCACGCCCTTGTTCTGGGCGTCGGCCGTCACGATCAGCTCGGTGATAGTCGCGCGGTTGCCGCCCAGATAGAGGGAGGGCATTATCAGCAGTATGAGCAGGCCTTCCGCCCTGGGCCCTTCCCGGGCGATCAGGAACGACCATTCCGGGGAGGCGATCATCTTGCGCAGCGTGCTGTACCACGATACGGGGTTCATGTCCCCGGAGACGCCGACGGCCTCTCCGAGCTCACGGATCAGGATGGCGACCGCTTCTTCGTCGGAAAGTGTAGCCCTGAATATCTCCACCTTCTGTCCTCCCGCTCTCAGGCCTGCTCGACCGCCCCAAAGGATACCACATCTGGAGCGCGGGATTTCAAGCCGCGGAAGGTCCTGCCGGCGGCCGCCCGGGGATGCGCGAGCCATGGCACTGGCGCAGGCCCCGCGGCTCTGGAAGAATATGCCTGGCCGTCTAACGAGGAGCGGCGACTTGGGCGGAAGGGTAAAAGGGCACAGCGAATCGATACGCCGGCAGGTGCTGGACGCGGCAACCAGGAAATTCGGCGAGAAGAGTTTTCTGGGAGCCACCACCGTCGAGATAGCCGGGGAAGCGGGTGTCAGCGAGAAGACCATCTTCGACCTGTTCAACAACAAAAAGGCCCTCTTCCTGGAAGTGCGCGACCACATCAGGCAATCCGCATTGGCGGAGGTGCTCCAGAGCCTGCCTATCGGCGGAGGCGCGCCGGCGGTGCTGCGGGCTCTGGGGCGCGAATTCCTGCGCGGCGTTTCCGGCGAGGGAGACAGGGCCAGGGTCGCCATACAGGCGATCACCGCGATAGACGACCCCGAGATCAAGGAGAGCACCAGGGAGTTCTTCAGGCAGACCCGCGGGCTGGTGAAGAACATACTGCTCGAGGGACGAAAAAGCGGGCTGGTGAAGGAAGACCTCGACATCGATCAGTTCTCGTGGACCTACGCCCTGGCGCTGCACAGCGCCGGTTACGCCGCGATGATGTCGATGCTGCCTCCCCTCGACGAAGCGTCCGCGCTCCTGTTCCTGGACCGCCTGGTCGACGAGATCGAACCCGCAGGCGGTGACCGGTGAGACTCAGCCCTCACGCATGACCTCGAAAAAGAGGGCAAGGGCGTAACCGGGGTCGAACCCGCCCTCCTCCATCCTGTCGAGATCGAGCATCACCGCGTAAGCGAGTATGGCCGCGAACGACATCAGCAACAGTGCGGTGGCGTACGGCCCGGCGACCAGGTCCGGTCCCGTCCCCCCGACATCGCTTTCCATGAGAGCGGACGCCGCCTCGACCGCGACCTCGAAGCCGGCCTGCTGCTCGGACTGTATCCGTTCGTCGACAATGGCGATGCCCTCGGCCAGGATGCGCGCCGTACCGCGGTTGTTGCGGATGTAATCGCCGTACGTTTCGAAAACGTTCCTCATGACGGCGAAGGAATCCAGATCGTCATGCTGCCCGGCGAACGCCTCCAGGACGTCTTCGATCAGATTGCCCAGCGCGGCGTCCCTGGTCGCGATGAACAGTTCCTTCTTGCTCGGAAAGTACGCGTAGAGAGTCTTCGGAGAGATCCTGGCCTCTCTGGCGACGTCGGCCACCCTGGTCCCGTAGTAGCCCTCGCTGCCGAAAAGCCGCCGGGACGTCTCCAGTATCCTCTCGCGCTTCTCGTCATCCCGAATGCAGACCATGAAGCCCTCTCAGGCCGATTCCCGAACCGTCTCGCCTGTTGTTTTAATGCAAAGGAGAACGTTTTTCAAACCGGCGGCGTCGAACAGCCGGGAATCGGGCGCCGGCGGGCGCAAGGAGCGCGAGCGTGCGGGGCGGCCCGCGAACCCGGGGGTTACCTGAGTTTGCCAATTTATTGAGAAATGGCCATAATATTGGGATATGTCAGTAAAAAAGAGCCTTGTAAGCCACATTTCAAACCACCAACGTGGGTAGAATGACGTTCTTCGCAAAGAGGCGCGCGACGGCCGCCCTCGTCGCCGCAGTGGTTGCCGTCCTGTGCACCCCTCTCGCCGCCGGGTGCGGCGGCTCGAGCAGCGCGAAATCCGACGAGACCACGCGGGCGAATGTCCGCAAGGTCCTCGAACAGGGAATCCGGCCGAACGAGATGGGCATGATCATGGTCCTCGAATACCACCGCATCGCCGAAAACGAGAGCAGCTACGTCCGGAGCATCGAAAACTTCAAGAACGACATGGAGACGCTGTACCAGAAAGGGTACAGGGTAATCACCTTCCACGACATGATGCGGGGCCACTTCGACGTACCCGCCGGCAAGACACCGGTGGTCATCAGCTTCGACGACTCCACGGAAAGCCAGATGAGATACATCCAGAAGGGAAACAAGGCCGTGCTCGACCCCGAGTGCGCCCTCGGCATGATGGAAGCGTTCTCGAAGAAGCACCCCGATTTCGGTTCGACGGCGCTCTTCAACGTGATGCCGGAGCTGTTCGACCAGCCTAAGTACAAGAAGCAGAAGCTCGATTACCTGCTCGAGAACGGCTACGAGATAGGCAACCATACCGTGACCCACCCTCTCATGGCGAAGCTCAGCGACGAGGAGGTCCAGAAGGAGGTCGCTGGCCTTCAGAAAATAGTGGCGGACATGGCGCCAAAGGCCAAACTCGACATACTGTGCCTGCCGTACGGCTCCGAACCGAAGAACAAGGAGCTGATGTTCAAAGGCTCTTCGGACGGCACTACCTACAGGAACAAGTGGGCGCTGCTGGTCGGCTCGAACCCGTTCTATCCCGTTTATCATTACCGGAACCCCGGCAACGTGGTGCCGCGCATCCAGGTCATGGACTACAACCCCAACAGCGGGGCGGGGGCCGAAGGCTCCGGCTACTGGCTCCGCTACTTCGAGCGCCACCCCGAGACGCTGTTCGTCAGCGACGGCGACCCGGCCACCATCTGCGCCCCCTCATACATGCAGCCGCGGCTCCTGCCGGACGCGCTGCCTAAGGAGACCACTTTCGTCGGGTACTGACACCCGAACCGCGCGACCCGGAGCAACCGATGGCAAGAAAACGCACATACTCAAATAAGCGCCCGAGAGGCGCCGGGACGTCCACCGGACGGCTCACGTACGGCGAGCTCGAGCAGCGGAGGCGTGCGGTGGAGCGCGAGACCGTTTCGCCGGGCCCTCCGGCGCGCCGCGCTAACGGCGGCCCCGCGCCGAGAGGCCCGTTGAAGATGCCCGGGAAAGCGGGAGGGAGGACAAAGAGCCGTCGGGTCCCTGCGAACGGGGGCCGCAGAGGCATCACCGGCCTGCACGTAGCCATCGCCGCCGCGGTGCTGCTGGCGGTCGTGATCCCGATATGGCTGTTCGGGTTCGTCCTGCCGTCACCCATCGGTGGACTTGCGCCCGCGAGCGGGTCTTACGTGAAAACACCGGATGTACAGGTGGAAGCGACAGTCAGAAGCTCTTTCAAGCCCTCGGACGTCAAACTCACCGTGGACGGGAAGGACGCCTCCGGGAACCTCCAGGTCAAGGGGAGCCGCGTGCGGACGACGGTGGCCCTCGCGGACGGGAAACACAAAGCGTTCCTCTCGGTGAAGACCGGGGGCCTGGTCAGCAACCGTTCCGCGAGCTGGTCGTTCGAAGTCGACTCGACCCCGCCCAGGATCAACCTCACCAGGTCCAGGATAGTGGCCACCAAGGACCCTGAAGCGGTGGAAGTAAAGATCGAGGGGACGGTGGAGCGCGGCGCCACCCTGAAAGCCGACGGCAAGCCGTTGACGGTGGACAGGAAGGGACACTTCAAGGGGAGCGCCCCGGGCAGCCGCTCCAGGAGCTTCGCGGTGACCGCCGTGGACCGCGCGGGCAACGAATCGGCGGCGTACGTCGTCACCCAGAAGGCGACCGCGGCGAAGGGCGCCCACGTGTCGGTCTTCATCGCGGCAAGCGACTCCGATTTCCAGAAGATGATTTCGCTTGTCGAGAGGACTGAGCTGAACGCCCTGCAGGTGGACCTGAAAGACGAAGCGGGACAGGTAGCCTACGCCAGCGACTACCCGCTGGTCCAGCAGGCGAATGCGGCGAACAACTGGATCAAACTGGACTCCTGCGTGGACCAGATGAGGTACAAGGACGTCTACTCGATATGCCGCGTAGTCTGCTTCAAGGACCCCAAGCTCACCAAGGCCAGGCCGGACCTCGCGGTCCAGGACAATGCCGGAGGCCCGTGGGGCAAGGGGTTCTGGCTGGACCCTTACTCCAGGGAAGTGTGGGACTACAACCTCTCCGTGGCGGAGGCGGCGGCCAGGGCGGGGTTCAACGAGGTGCAGTTCGATTACGTCAGGTTCCCCTCCGACGGCAACACCAGCACCTGCGTCTTCCCCCACCAGGACGGCCGCAAGCCGGTCCAGGTCATCGACGACTTCCTGGCGTACGCCCGCGAGCGGCTGGCCCCCTACAACGTCTTCATCTCCGCGGACCTGTTCGGGCTCACAGCGAGCAAGCAGGGCGAGATGGGCATAGGCCAGAGCGTGAAGAACGTCGCCCGGCGCGTGGACTACATCTCGCCGATGGTGTACCCCTCCCACTACAACCCGGGCGAGTACAACATCAAGGTCCCGGAAGCGAACCCCGGCGACACCGTCACCAGGTCGCTCGAGGATTTCCAGAAAGCGATGGCGGGCACGCCCTCGAAACTGAGGCCCTGGCTGCAGGACTTCAGCCTGAAAATCACCTACACCCCCGACATGGTCAGGCGCCAGATAGACGCCTGCGAGAAGCTCGGCGTCAACCAGTGGCTTCTCTGGGACCCCAACTGCTCCTACAGCGAAGCCGCCCTCAAGAAGAAGTGACCCGCGCCGGCGTTCCAGGCCGGAGGAGGCGGCGCCGGCCTCGGCCTATTCCTCGAAGCCGAAGTAGGCGTCCAGGCCCTTGACCAGGCCGGCGGCTACCGTCCACGGCGCGCCCCTGACGTCCGCGACCCGGTGCTCGACGCACACCACCGGGACTTTCGACAGCACGCTCCCGATGAGGCAGGTGGGGTGCCCGGGCGGTGTCGAGTTCCCGCGGCTGGTTCCACCGGTGTCGTCGCGCACCGCGAGCCCCATTGGCCCCGACAGGGCCCGCGCCAGGGTATCGCTGGCGCCCGCCACGCCCGGGTCCACCATGGTGACGCGCGACGGGTCCGACGCCGGGCATCGCGCGCCGTTGACCGGCGGGCGCATCACCCCGGTGTAGCCGGAGTCGTCGTAGTGGAGCCGCACCCATACCGAGCACGCCGCCGCGGCGTCCGCGCGCTCTCTCAGCGAGCGGTATTCGCCGGCGGAACCCTTGGTGAACCTCACCTCGTAGTCCGCCCGTCGAAGGACCTCCGCCTCGACGAGGGCGAGCTTCCAGATGTCCTCGAGCTCCCCCGGGCGGCCGGTGTTATCGCCGACGTTCAACCCCGTGGCCGGGTCGATCTCGTCGCCGGTCCGGCCGGAGTGCCCGGGGTCGACGCACACTACCGCCTTGAAGGGGATGCGGAAGTACATAGGGCGCTCGGCGATCACCGGCAGCGAGCCGTGAACGAAGGTGGAGACGTCCTCCCCCGGGCCGACCTCGCCGGCAAGGTCGATGGTGAACCTGCTCCTGGCGGGTACCGTGTGCGTCCTCGAGAAGGGCTTCCCGGAACCGGTCATGTAAGTGAAAGCGACCCGAGCCTCGACGTCCCCCGGGTTGACCACGGCCAGGTAGGTACAGAAGCCGTCCCTGGTCGTGCCTTCGGCGAAGTACCAATCGGTGTCGAGGCCCACGGCCCCGAGAGTATCGTGGCCCCCGTCCCAGGCGCCGGCGTACTCGAAGTACATCGGTCGCTCGGCGACTACGGGCACGGAGCAGCGCAGGAGGGTGGCGACGTCACGGCCCGGGCCGACGTCGTCGGACACGTCCACTGTGAACCTGGAGCGCGGACGCACCGCGTGGCTCCTGGTCACGGGGGAACCCTCCCCGAGCATGTAGGTGAGGTCGATCCGCGCTTCCACCGTCCCCGGGTTGGCGACCGCGAGGTACGTCTTGAACCCGGGCCGGGTCGTGCCCTCCGCGAAGTACCAGTCGGTGGAAAGCCCGTGAGAGCCCAGCGAGTCGTGCCCGCCGTCCCAGACACCGCCGTACCTGAAGTACATCGGGCGCTCGGCGACCACCGGGAGCGAGCTGTGCAGGAACGTGGCCACGTCCTGACCGGGCCCTATCTCGTCGGCCACGTCCACGGTGAAGCGGCTCCCGGCCTCGATCGAATGCGTACGCTCCTCGGTGTTCCCCCCCGCGGTCATGTACGTGAAGGTCGCCCGCGCCGCCTCACTCCCGGGGTTCACGACGGCGAAGTAGGTGGTGAACCCCTCGCGCGTGGTCCCTTCGGCGAAGCACCAATCGTTTGACAGGGAAGTTGCCCCGGGAGAGACGTGCCCGCCGTCCCACTTGCGCTGGTAGAAGAAGTACATCGGGCGCTCGGCGACCACCGGGAGGGAACTGCGCAGAAACGTGGCCACGTCCCTGTCCGCCCCAACGTCTTCGGAGACATCCAGCGTGAACCGGCTCATCGGGGCGACCGCGCGCGCGGCCGTCACCGACCGACCCCCCTCGAGCATGTAGGTGAAAACGAGGTCCGCCCGTCGCGCGTTCGGGTTCATGACGGTCATGTACGTGATGAATCCGGGCCTGGTCGTGCCCTCGGCGAAGTACCACTCCCTGGAAGTCCCGGAGGCGCCCATGGCGACGCTGCCCCCCGACGCCGCCGCCGGCGCGCACGTCCCCAGTGTCAGAACCAGCGCCACCAGCGCGAGCGGCGACACGAATTTCCACCACCTGTTGAATCGCATTCGCGCTTCCTTTCGCTCCTTTTGTTTCCTACTTCTTCCGCGGCGAAGAACCGTCCTTCACGACCCCCGGAAGGGGGGCACGCCAGGCGAAACCGGAATTGACCAGCAAGTGCAGTTCTTGACCCCGTTCCGTGATAATCGGTTAGAATAGGCGGGGCGATCGAAGCGTTAGGAGGGAGCTTTGGGCAAGAAGAAAGAAAGGCCCGTGCCGGTCCCGAAGAATCACCGCCTGAGGAAGCTGTTCCTCCTGCTGGCGGCAGGGGCGGCGATCGGCTGGCTGGTGGGCTTCAGCCTGCCCGACGAGAAGCGGAGCCGGCTGGCCAAGCTCATGTACGAAGGCCGCGAGATGTGGCTCCGCGTATTCGTCTGAAACCCGGACCGTAACCAGTAGGAGGTCACTGCAAATGACGCGGTACGATTACGACGTTGTGGTCATAGGATCCGGGGTCGGCGGCCTCACCTGCGCCTCGCTCCTGTCGAAAGAGGGCCTGAAGGTGCTGGTCCTCGAGCAGAGCCACCGCATAGGGGGCTGCTGCTCCAACTACGACCACGACGGGTTCAAGCCCGACGTGGGCGCGGTGTTCGTGATCGGGCACGAGATGTACTACAAGCTCTTCGAGCTGCTCGACCTGCGCCTCGAGGATTACCTCGACTACAGGCTCATCGACCCCGTGTACGACATCGTCCTCGACGACGGCACCCGCACGCTGCTCCCCAGGGACATCGACGAGATGGCCGACGTGGTCGCCTCGATCTCCCCCGTCGACGTCAACGGGTATTACCGTTACTGCAATGACATGAAAAAGATTTTCGACCTGTACCTGGGAGCGCTCGAAGTCCCCATGCCCGAGTTGCGCGATATCACCAAGCTCACCTCGCTGGCCAGGTTCGCGGCCCGCAAGGAGCTGTTTCCTTCGCTCTCGGTCAACGCCCGGCTGGCCTCGCGAACGCTCGACAAGGTCGTGAACAGCTACTTCGAGGACGACCGGATACGCCTGCTCTTCGGGTGGGAGAACCTGTACGCGGCGCTGCCGGCGTTCCGGTGCACCGGGCTGCTCTCGATGATCACCTACATGGGCAGGATGGGTTACTACTACCCCAAGGGCGGGATGATCGCCATCCCGGAGGCGCTGCGAAGGATAATGGAGGGCTTCGGGGGCGAGATCAGGTTCGAGACCAGGGTCGAAAAGATAGTGGTCAAGGACGGGAAGGCGCAGGGAGTGCGCCTGGTGGGTGGAGACGAGATATCCGCCAGGGCGGTCATCTCCAACGCCCATTCGCGCACCACCTACCTCGACCTCGTCGGGCCAGAGCACCTGCCGTGGGCGGTGAAGCGCGCGGTCAGGAACCAGCCCTGCTCCATCCCCGCCCCCACATTCTACGTCGGGCTCAAGGAGAAGATGGACTCGGTGCGCTCCCACTTCACGGTGCTCCTCACCGGGAGGCAGAAGTTCGACAACCTCTTCCACGAGTTCTACGACAAGGGGCTCCTCTACCGCCCCGACGACGGCGCGTTCCTGGTGAGCTGCGCTTCGCACGACGACCCGGACCTCGCCCCGGAGGGGAAGCAGGTCCTCTCGGCCATCTACATCGCCCCCTACAAGCTCAAGTACCACGAGTGGGACGACATCGCCGAGGAATGGGCGTGGGACTGCATAGACTCGCTGGACAGGAGGGCGTTCCCCGGCCTGAAATCCAACGTCGAGTGGGTGGACTCCGTCACCCCCGTAGAGCTGGAGCGCAGGCTGCTCCTTCCCGAGGGGTCTTTCTTCGGGCTGGAGATGAGCGGTTCCAACATGGGCCCGTTCAGGCCTAACTACCGGTCGCGCAGCATCGAGGGCCTTTACCTGACGGGACAGTGCACCAACCCGGGCGGCGGCGTCCCACTGGTCATGCTGTCGGGTATCGCGGCGTCGAGCATGCTGGTCAACGACTGGCAGCGCCTCTGAGCCGGCGGCGCCGCGGCGGGCGCGGGGGAACGGGGTTTACAGTTCGAGCCTGAGGTGAACCATGCCGGCGCTGCCCACCAGCGCCTCCAGGGCGGGCACGTTCTTCTCCTCGATGACCGTGAACCCCATCTTCCGGTAGACGGCCATGGCGGGGTCGTTCCCCGCGAGCATGCCTATCTGAAGCGTCCTGAAACCTTCCCTGCGCCCCAGGGAGGCGGCATCCTCTATCAACGCGCACGCCAGCCCGCGTCGCCGGTACGCCGGGGATGTCGCCACGTTCTCGATCCGCATGCAGTCATCCTCGAGCCCGAGGTCCGCCTCGACGAACGGCCGCATGCGCCTGGCCATCGACACCAGGTCCTCGCGCTCCCAGCCGAGTTCCCGCAGGGCCCGCGCCAGCCCCCTGTAGGCCCCGTCCCGGTCGTGGTAGTGGCTGAGGGAAGCGGCGACCTGCCCGTCGACCTCGGCGACGCTGCAGAAGGAGTAATGGAGCCAGGAGACCGCCGTGGTTTTCATGAGGTTCTCGAACAGGGTGAGCCGGGCGTCGGTTGGCCCCGGCAACCCCGGAAACATGCAGTCGTACACCGAGGTCTCCAGGTGGCTCTTCCCGGCCAGGTAGGCGTGGTACGCGAGAACCCTGCAGTCGTCCACCGCCGCCGGTCGCACGGTATCTCCCATCTTCACTCCATTCGTCGCGGCAGGAGCGTCACGCTACGCGGCCCGAAGAGCGGGAGGGAAGCCGGGGCCGCCCTCACTCCTCGCCCGCGAACATATCACTGTAGCGGGTGCGCAGCTCGCGCTTGAGGATCTTCATCGTCGGCGTGCGGGGCATCTCCTCCGCGGTGACGACAACCACTGCCCTGGGGCTCTTGTACCGCGCGATGTTGTCGCGGCACCAGGCGTGGAGCTCCTCGCCGCTGGCCGAGGCGCCCTCCTCGAGTATGCACACGGCGATGGGGACCTCCTTCTTGGTCGGATGCGGGATCCCCACCACGGCGACGTCGGCGACCGCCGGGTGCTCCAGAACCTCCTGCTCCACTTCCACGGAAAAGACCGAGTAACCGCCGCTCTTCACCACGTCCTTCTTGCGGTCGGCGAAGAACACCCGCCCGATCCTGTCCTTTTTTGCCATGTCCCCGGTCCTGAACCAGCCGTCGGCCATCTGGGCGGCGGTCTCCTCGGGCTTGTTCCAGTAGCCCTTCATCACGCAGGGGCCTTTCACGCAGAGCTCTCCGACCTCTCCGGTCTGTACCTTTCTACCGGCCTCGTCGAGTATCCGCACCCGTATCGGCGGCATCGGGAAGCCCACGCACTTGGGCGGGAACTTGATGCCGGGCAGCGGCATCTTCAGGCAGGTCAGAGAGGAGAGCTCCACCATCCCGTAGGCGTCCAGGAATATCGACTTGAACTTGAAGGGCCCGACCTTCACCCGGCCCCGCTTGACGAACTCCTTGGCTATCTCGTCGGGCATCGCGTCCGCCGAGGAGCCCCATATCCGCACCCCGGAGAGGTCGTAGTCGTCGAGCCCCGCCTCCAGCATCATCTGGTACATGGCGGGCACTCCCACGAAGATGGTCGCGTTGCTGTCTTGAATACCCTTGAGGATGCGGTGGGGATCGAAAGACCTTACGAACATCCCGGTCATGCCGCCGGACAGGGAGATGAGCGTCAGGCCGAACCCGAAAAGGTGGGCGAGCGGCAGGGCCATGACCCCGATGTCATTCGCACCCGCGGGGACGACGGCGGCGGTCAGGCGCTGGGCAGTCAGAAGGCTCCTCGAAGTCATCATGGCGCCCTTGGGGAAGCCGGTGGTGCCTGAGGTGTAGAAGATCCCGACCAGCTCGTCAGGGTCCTTCCGCGGCGCCGGGAAAGTCGAGGGCGCGGCTTCGAGGAGGGGCTTCAACTCGATGAAATCGCCTTCGAGCTCGCCAGCGCGGTCCATGACCGCCCACCGCTCTATGGAGGGTATGGCGGACTTGTCGCGGATCTGGAATTCGAAGACGGGCTTGTCGGTGATCATCACCCGGGCGCCGGCGTCACCGGCGATGTAGGATATCTCCTTCGCGGTGAGCATGAAGTTGAGCGGCACCGCGACCCCGCCGGCCTTCATGATGGCGAAGCAGGTGAAAGGTATCTCCATGCGGTTGGACATGTCGACGATGACGCGCTCTCCCTTGCGGATGCCGAGTTCCTCGGTCACCACGTGGGCCATGCGGTCGGTGAACTCGCGCCACTGCTCGAAGCTCTGCCTGGTGCCGGACATGAAGGAGTAATCGATGGGCCTGTCGAGGATGAAGCACGTCTGGTCGCCGTAGGTCTCGGCGAGCTTGTCCATGAAGTTGCCGAAGGTCACCCCCCGGTCCGCCGCGAACTTGATCTTCTTCAGCGCGTGCTTCATGCCAGGCCCCCTCTGTTCGTCGTGGAAGTACCAATGCTGAAGTGTATATGCTGTGGGTCGAGCGCGCCAGTGTCACCCGCGCCGGGAGGCGCGGAGGTTCAGGAGCCGCTACGAGCCGCTTTCCTCCTGGACGGCTACATACTCCGCTATCGAACGCGGCTCGGGGATCGGCAGGCCCTTTTCGATAATGTCGCGTATGTGCAGCTCTACGGCCCTGCTCATGCTCTTCTCGGCCTCTTCCCTGCTGCCGCCGGAGGCGACACAGCCGGGCAGGTCCGGCGCGTAGGCCGAAAACCCCTCGGCCGTCCGTTCGAGGATCACCAGAAAGCGATGCAACCGTCGTTCTCCTTCAATCCGCCGCCGCCCGCGTCGAAGGCGCCGCGGAAGCGCCCTCCCTTCAGCGCCTCAACGAGATGTTCGTCAGAAACGAAGCTATCCTTGAACACGGTATAGCAACGGCCGATCTGGAACTCGTGGTGGGCGTCGCTGCCCCCGGTGCCGGGCAGGCCGTAGGCCGAGGCCATCGCCAGGGCGGCGGCGTTGCCCTGAGGGGTGCAGCCCCCGTTGTGGGTCTCCACGGCGTCCACGCTCTCCATCAGCCGGCCCACGCGCTCCGGCCCGTGGAGCCGCTCGAGCTCACCGGTCACCCGGCACGGGTGCGCCGGCACGATGACCGCCCCGCAGCTCCTGCACTGCTCGAGCAGTTCCTCGAAGGCCATCTTCCAGGACGGAGCGCTGCGATAGAGGCCGTAGACCAGCATGTCACCCATGTCCGTGTATATCTCGATGCCCTGGAACACCGGGAAGCCAAGCCGCCTGCCGATCTCGCCGGCCACCCGGGCGCCGTCGATCTCGTCGTGCTCCGTTACGCAGATGCCGTCGAGGCCCGCCGCCATAGCCGCCCTTACGGCCCTCTCGGGGTCGATGAGGCTGCACGGCGACGAGTGGTTCGTGTGCACGTGGAGATCGACCTTCACGCCGCCTCCCCCGCGCCGGTGAGGTCCGAGAAGTGCAGCAGGAGCTGGGCGGTGCGTTCGGCCGCCCTCGCCATGAGGAAGTTGCGCAGCGTCACCAGGTCGACAAGCTTGATGCGCGGGGATGACGGCAGCAACCTGTGGCAGGGGTAGTACGATTCGCCCCGGTAGGCGCCCCTCCATCCCCCCGAAGTCCACAGGGGCTCGCCGTAGTACCCGGCAAGCGTCTCCGCCAGCTCGTTGGGCCCGTCACCCTCGGAGTCGAAGCCACGCGACTCGATGCCCATGGCGATGAAGAGGGAGAGGTGCATCCCGTCCTCGCCGCGGTAAGGCGCGCCGGCGGGCTCGCGAAGGCGGAAACGCCTCGACGAGGCTACCAGCTCGAGGTTGTCGGCGATCCTCGGGCGCAGCCCGTGGTCGATGCAGTGGGTGTGGGCCGGCACGGCCATGTCCTGCAGCAGGTGGCAGCAGTACCCCAGGAACTTCGCCGCCCTGGCCTCGTTGCCTATGCGCTGATGGAGGAGCGCGCGCTGCCAGAAATCCTCGAACTCGACAAGCGCGTTGGGGTCACGGCGGTCGTCGATGCCGCGGCGGGCGACCGGGTCGTACATGTGGGAGTACTCCCAGCGCAGCCGTCCCGGGGTCCTGCTCATCTCCGATTCGTCGCGGTCGAGCATCCCGCAGGCGCTCGCTATCTCCGCCGAGCGGCGCGCCAGCCTCGACCTGCCGGCGACGAGACGTTCACGTACCAGGTGGCGGAGCGCCTGCGCGGCAAGGTCGCGGTGGTCGTCGGCGTGCACGAGTGGGGTCGCATACCGGATATGGCCGAACCACCCCGGGGAGCACGCCAGCCACAGCCCGCAGAGCTGAACGCAGGCCGCCAGCGTCGCTACGGGTCGGCTTCTCGTTCTCATGTGGGTTATGGTACAGGAAATTCCAGCCCGCGAGCAGGCGCGCCTCCGCCGGCCAGGCCGAGAAGCCTGGCTTCTATCTCCGCAAGCATGTCGAACCGGGGGCCGCCGGCGTAGGCAACCACGTCCCGGGCGCCCCGCGTTTTCTCCCTGCGTTCCTCGATCGCGCCTATGGCCACGTACTTCCTGATGGCGTTGGCGCAGATCGTCTTCGACACCGCCTCCGGCCTGGCGATTTCACCGTCCTCGAGCATCCGCTCCCCTCCGGACAGGCACAGCTCCATGGCGTCGTCCCGATGGACGGGGGCGCCCGTGGACTCGCGGAGCGCCCGCGCCGTCACGGCGTAACCCTCGACGAACGATCCGAGCAGCCCGCCGAACAACCCCGGCGCGTTCATGCCGGCCGTCTCACCGCCAGGGCATGCCGCCGGGCCGAACACGAACTCCTCGCTGAAGAGGTCCCTCAGGAAGGCCGCGCCCTCCCCGTGGTCGTGCCCGTCGCCGACGGCGTCGCCCGTACAGCCCTGACGGCCTGCCGCCTCGATGGAGGCGTCAAGGAAATGGTTGATGACGAGGTTCTTGTTGTACTCGAGGTACCTCCGCCCCACGGGGTCGATCCTCCATTCCCCGGTGTCGTCCCCGGTCCGGCTGATGCGACCCTCCCGGCAGAACGCCTCGACCGCCGCCGCGGCGCCCTCGGGGTCCGCGCCGGGCGCCAGCGGCTTACCGCGTTCCAGCGCATAGTCGAGGAGCGAGCGCACCGAGAGCTCCAGGCGCTCGTCCGTCACCGAATCGATCCCCGAAGCCAGGATGGCGCTCGCGGCGATGCCCCGAGCCGTGAGCGGGGTGACGCGGTTGATGCCATCGCACGCCGCCTCGCAGGCGCCTTCGAGCCCGCGCTCCTCCAGCAGCGTCCTCATGCTCAGCGGCTCTCCGAACTTGACGAAGGCCCGGCCCAGCCTGGTGTTTACAGACCTGAGCATCCTCGAAAGGCCGCTCACGCTCTCGGCGACCTTCCGGCCCCCCGCCATCTCCCGGACGTGCGCGCCCTCCTCCGGGGTCCTGTCGTACCCCAGGTAGACGGGAACCAGCTTGACATCCCGGCAGATGCCCATGTCCAGGGACTGCTCGAGGATGCCCATGAAACCGGTCCTCGGGCGCGCCAGCTTGCCGTCCCTGGACCGGGTGCCCTCGATGTACACGACCATGATGTGGTTCCTGGCGAGGAGGTAGCGGACGTACGCGCCGAACACCTCGCGGTAGAGCGTCTCGCCGGTGAAAGTGCGCCGGAGGTAGAACGCCCCCGAGTGCCTCAGCAGCCAGCCCACGGGCCAGAAGTTCAGGTTGAGGCCGGCCGCCTGGCACGGCGGGACCATCCCCGAACGGAACAGCGAGTAGCCGATGAGCAGGGGGTCGATGTAGCTCTTGTGGGAGCAGACCAGCACCAGCCTGGAGCTGCTCTCGCACTCCTGGAGGTAACTGATCCCCGCGCGGTCCACCTCGACGCCGCTCAGGAAGCGGTCGAACATGAAGTCGACGGCCCTGGCGAACCAGCGGACCACCCCCACCCGGTAATCCGAAGCTATCTCGTCGATGTACCTCCGGGCCTCGGCGGCCACCGCATCGGCGGAGATGCCCTGCCCGAGACCGTACTCCTGCATGTACGAAGCGAGGAGCGGGTCCGACAGCACGCGGCGTTTTACCTCCCAAACGGGAACCTCGCCCGGACCCTGGCAGGCGCGGTGCTGTGACTCGATGTTGCCCATCAGCTCGAGCCTCAGGGCCGCGGCAAGCTCCTCGTCGCCGTCCCCGTTGCGGGACCGCAGCCACTCCGGGAGCGCGATCGGCCTGCAGTTCTTCACCCTGCCCGTCCTCAGGGTGCGAAGCCGGGAGGTCGCGCGCCTCAGAAGGTTCTGCGGCGCCAGGCGGTACGCCTTCGCGGCGATCGACACGTCGGCGGGAGGGGGCGCGACCTGGTGGGACGTGCGCGCGACCGGTACGAGCCGGAGCGCCACATCGCATTCCCTCTGCAGCCCGATAACTTTGCGGAGCACATCGCCGGCCCTGCCGGGGTCACGCCCGGTGGAGACCACGTTGATGAACCCGGTGTGTCTCAGCCGCGAGGCGAGGACGATCTTGCGCCAGTAGCTCCCGCCGTGGACGACGAAAACGTTGAGGGGCGACGCGATGACCCAGCTCGCCCTGTGTGGCTCGCCGCTCAGGGTTCTCCCCTCGTACGAACCCTGCTCGAGGGGCCGCATGAACCGGGACAGCGCGGCTATGGCAACCCTGGCGAACGGGTCCGGCTTCCAGCCGAACGATTCCCCGACTGCGCCGCTCGCTCCCTGGAAGTCGAGCTTGCGCAGGACGGTGCCCTCCGCCTCCTCTGTTTCGATGACAGGCGTTTTCAACCCGCCAACCCCTTTCTGTCCTGACGGCACTTGTCCCAACGGCGCCGGCGCCCTTGTAGCGCTTCGCCGCCCCCGGCAGCGCTTCCCGGCGCTGGCGCGCACCCGGCCTCTACTCGCCGGCAACCCCTATCTCCCCGAGCGCTGTTCCCATGCTCAACAAAGACGCCGTGGCCGCCTGGGCGACCAGGCGGCCGCCTCGCGACGTCGGCATCCGCCGGGAGCCGGGGGCGCCGCACGCCGCGGCCAGCACCGCCTCCGGTTTCCGGACCCCGTCGAGCACCGAGGACACGGCCTCGAGCAGGGGCATGTCGACGCGCAGGCCCCTGGCCCGCCTCAACGCCTCGCCGGCGGTCCGCGCTCCCTCCCTGACTCCCCGCACTCCCTCGTCCTGCCCCCGGAGGCCGCCCAGCGCGCGCCCGAGGTCGTGGTTCCTGCTCAGAGGAGAAGTGCACGTGGCCAGGAAGTCCCCGACCCCGGCGGGGGTGGTAACGGTA
Organism: uncultured Acidimicrobiales bacterium; assembly: GCA_964512645.1. Taxonomy (GTDB): domain Bacteria; phylum Actinomycetota; class Geothermincolia; order Fen-727; family Anoxymicrobiaceae; genus CAZEJS01. The sequence continues at coordinate 14,006 of CAZEJS010000023.1, read as the reverse complement.
GAAGGCTCTCCGCCCAGCGCCCCGGCGAAGCGTCCGGTTTCCTCGAGACCCCTCCAGACCATCGCCGCCATCACGTTGTCTCCCCAGCCCAGGGCCTTCCCCAGGCCGCACCCTATCGCATACACGTTCTTCAGCGCGCCGGCCGCCTGTACGCCCAGCGGGTCTCCGCACGCCACCAGGGTGAAGCCTTCCCGCTCGAGCAGCTCTATCGCGGATCGCACCCGGGCGGCGTCCGTTCCCGCCAGGCAGGAGACGGCCGGCATTCCCCGGGCGATCTCACGCGCCAGGTTCGGCCCGGAGAGAACCAGGGGGTCCCGGTGTCTCGAGCGGTGATTTCCACCCAGGGCCGCGATCTCCCGGCGCCACACCTCCAGGCTCAACAGCCCGGTGCCGTGCTCCATCCCTTTCGTGGCCAGGATGACGGGTACCTGGTGCCCGATAAGCTCCAGGGTGCGCCGCGCCACCTCCCGGGACGCATGGGACGGCACCGCGACTATCACGCAGTCCACCCCGGCGAGCGCACGCTCCAGCGAGGTAGTGGCGAAGACGCGCCAGGGCACCGGGGCGTCGTCGAGGTAGCGCGAGTTCCGGCGGAACCGCGTAATCTCCTCGGCGGCCGCGGTCTCCAGCGTGAACAGGTTGACCCTGGCGAAACCACTCGCCTCGACGCAGGCGAGCGCGGTTCCCCAGGCTCCCCCTCCCAGCACCGCCGCTGTCATGGACATGGCTTTGTATTCACTCTTTCCGATCATGCGCTCCATCCATTCGCCACCGGAGACCGCCCGGCCGGGACACGCCCCTGTCCGCGAACCTTTCCCGGCCGGCCGCTTCAGGCCGTGCCCGCGCCGGCCAGCTTGTCGTGGGCCTCCCTGCCCGGCCCCCGCCTGACCGCGGCCAGGGCCACCGCCATGGCCAGGCCGAGTCCCGCCGCCGCCAGCCAGACGAGGCCGTGCCTCATGCGCCTCTCCCCGGCGGGCTCCCCGGCGCCGGAAGCGAGCGCCGACAGCCTGCTCATGACCGCACCGGCGAACTCTTCGGGCGCCACGACGCCCTCGAGCCCCGCGAGGGCCTCGACGACGGCGCTCATGCGCTTCAGGTATCCCCCGCACTCGTCGCATTCCTGGACGTGCCTGCGCAGCAGCACCCACCTGAGCCTGCCGACGCGTCCATCCCCGAAATCCTCTATCGCGCTCGCCGCGCGGGCGCAATCACCACTCTCATCGAGGTTGCGCACTCTACATCACTCCTTCGAGCGCCTCACAGAGAAGGCTCCTGGCCCTAAGCCCCCACGTCTTCGCGGTGTTCCTCGGTATCCCCATGACCCTGCCTATCTCCGAATAACTCAGGCCTTCCATGTGATAGAGCACCATCACAGCCTTGTACTTCTCCGGCAGCCCGTCGAGCGCGCCGCGAACCACTTCCGCCGTCTCGTTGGCCACGCTCACGTTCTCCGGTATCTCCGACGCCGGGCCGGGCGGGTCGAAAGGGGCCCCGGCGTTAGAGGGGCCCGCCACCCATTCCCCCGACGAGAGGTACCCGTCGGACCTCACTTCCCTGCTCCTCTTCCTGCGCCTCAGGTGGTCTATGGACGAGTTCGTGCCTATCTTCAGCAGCCACGCCCTGAACGGCAGCCGGGCGTCGAAGGAATGCAGGCCCTGGTACGCCTTGATGAACGTCTCCTGGGCGATGTCCATCGCCTCTTCCCTGTCCGACACCATCCTGTAAGCAACGCCGAATACCTGGTCCTGGTACCTCCGGACAAGCGCCTCGAAGGCGCGATCGTCCCCCTCGCGACATTCCCTGACCAGGCGGGCGTCTTCTCTCCCGTCCCGGGAAAGCCTGCTGCTTGGCATGCCTGTCCTTCACCCGCCGACCGACCGGTCCCGTCCGCCTTATTCTTTCATACGTCCGCGGCGGGGCCGTGGATTCAGCCCCCGCGGGACGTCTGATATTATTGTGTGGGCCCGCAATACCACGGAGGTTCGCAGATGCTGCGCACAAGAGGGGAAACGATAAGGGAACTGAAATCCAGGGGGTTCGACATCCTGGTTATCGGCGGCGGCATAACCGGCGCCTGCGTCGCCCGCGACGCGGCGCTGCGCGGTTTCGAATGCGCGTGTGTCGAGAAGAACGACTGGGCTTTCGGCACCAGCAGCCGCTCGTCGAAGCTTATCCACGGCGGCATCCGCTACCTGGAGATGTTCGACTTCAAGCTGGTCTTCGAGGCCTGCAGGGAGAGGCGGCAACTGCTGCTCAACGCCCCCCACCTGGTGTACCCGCAGCCGTTCACCTTCCCTATCTACAAGGGCGACAAAAACGGCATATTCATGATCGAATCCGGGCTCATCCTCTACGACATGCTCGCGCTGTTCCGCAACGTGAGGAACCACAAGATGTACCTCCACGACCGCGCCATGGAGCTGGAGGACGGCCTCGACAGCGACCGCCTGAAGGCCGCCGGTGTCTTCTACGACTGCTCGACCGACGACGCCCGGCTTACCCTGGCCTTCGCGCTGTCGGCTATCGACGCCGGGGCGAAGTGCGCCAGCTACGTCGAAGTGGTCGGCCTCCTGCGCGAGCGCGGCCGCCTGTGCGGCGCGCGGGTCCGCGACGTGCTCGGCGGCGAGGAGTTCGACGTGGAAGCCAGGGTGGTCTGCAACGCCGCGGGGGCATGGGGCGACGAGGTGTGCGACCTGGACGAGCCCGGGGCCCCGAAGAAGCTGCAGCTTACAAAGGGTTCCCACATAATGGTGCCCAGGGGCCGGGCCCGTACTAGGAACGCCCTGCCGATCGTCAGCCCCACCGACGAGCGGCTGATGTTCGTGATACCGCGGGGGCATTTCTCGCTGATCGGCACGACGGACACCTACTACCACGAGGACCTCGACCATCCTTACGCAACGAAGGAGGACGTCGAGTATATCCTGGAGGCGGTCAACCACAGCCTGCCCAGGTCGCGCGTCGATACCGGCGACATCATCAGCACTTACTCCGGCCTGAGGCCACTTGCGATGCAGGAAGGCGGGGAAGACGTCGCCGCGAGCGCGGTGTCCCGCGAGCACCGGATCTACGAGGGCCGCTCGGGGCTCCTCACCATCGCCGGAGGCAAGCTGACCACCGCCAGGTCCATGGCCGAGGAGATGGTGAACATGGCGGCGCGCAAGCTCTCCAGGGAGTACGGCGCCAAGGCGGAGTCGGGATGCCGGACAAAGGACAACCCGATTCTGGGGACCCCCGCGCCGGACACCGAAGCGCGGGTCCGGGCCCTGGCGGGGAAGCTCCGTTTCGACGACGACGTCCTTGCGGGCCTGCTGAAGCAGGGCACGGACGCCCTGAAGGTGCTCGCGCTCGTTGACGGGGACGCCGCTCTCGCCGAGAGGCTGGCACCGGAGATTCCCCACATCAAGGCGCAGGTTAAGTTCGCGGTCGAGGGCGAGATGGCCCACACCGTGGACGACTTCCTGGTGCGCCGCACCGAGATCTACTACCATGCCCCGGACCAGGGCCTGGGAGTGGCCGGGGAAGTGGCGCGGATCATGGGCGAAGCCCTGGGCTGGGACGCCGGGGAGACGAAACGCCAGGTCGAAGCGTACGAGAAGACCGTCGAACTCTCCAGGCAGTACTGCGCCTGAGAACCCGCCGGCAGTCACCGCGACCGACGACACGGCGCCGGCGGGGCGCTGAAGAGCGGCGCGGGCGGCCGAAGCCCGGGCCGGGCCAGGATCAGGCCCGGCTCTTTCTGCCGCGGACGAACTCACCTATCACCCTGGATGCGTCAGGCCCGATCGTCCTCCCGTGACCGGGGTAAGCGGTGTCGAGGCCGAGCCCCGCCAGCAGCTCCTGGGAAGCGCGTATCTCTTCGAGGCTCCTGCTGGCGCTCAGCGTCGGCATCCCGCAGCGCCCGAAAAAACACGACACCAGGTCGCCGATGAACGCGCGCCGGCCCTCCCGGTCGTAGAACGCGACGCCGCCGGGGGTGTGGCCGGGAAGGCCCACCACTTCGAGGCCCAGCTCGTCGATGGAGTCCCCGCCCCGCACCTTCCTGTCCACCGGCACGGGATCGGACTTCTGGTACCACCGCGTCCAGGAATCGGGCAGCTTCCCCAGGAGCCTCCCCACCGCGCTCAGGTCGCTCATGGGCGGGACCGGCTCACTACCCTCGATTACCGGCACGTCGGCGGCCCCCGCCACGACGACCGCTCCGGACAGCTCCTTGATTCGCGCGGCGTTGCCCACGTGGTCGAAGTGGCCGTGGGTGATGAGGACGTACTCCACGTCACCGACCGAGAGCCCGTTCTCGTTCAGGACCTTGACTATCCTGCCGAAAGCCCTGGGGACCAGCGTGTCCACCAGCGCCACCCGCCTGCCCTTGACCAGGTAAGCGTTGCAACCGGCGGTCACGATCGGAACCACCTGGAAGTCCATCACTCGCCCTCCTCTCGCACCGACGACGCCCGCGGCCGTTCTGCTATTATAATTACTCGAACCGGCGGACGTATCGCTTCTACTGGAGTTGGACATGACACCATATTCTGTTTCCACGGACGTCCGGGCCACGCGCTCGAAGAGACTGCTGTTCCCCGCTATCCTCCTCACCACGTTCCTGGCGGCCCTCCTGCTGGGGCCCGCGGCCGCTGTTGCCGCCCCCGCCGGGCCGCCGCCTCCGGAGGGACTGGACGTGTTCAAGAGGCAGGAGGACCGCGGGATTCGCGTGACCCTTTCCTGGAACCAGAGGGACGGGGTCGCCGGTTACAAGGTATTCCGTTCCTCCAGGGCCGACGGCCCGTACAGCGAGATCGGCGGAGTGTCCCGGGAGAGCTGGGGTGACTTCCCGTTCTTCCTCGACGATACCGCCGAGCCCGGGGTTAAGTACTACTACACGGTCGCGTCCGTTGGCGCGGACTGCGCCGACGGGCAGCCGTGCGGGCCGGTGACCGCGAACATGGGCACAGGCCGCAGGGCCTCCGCGGGGCCGAAGTCGATCGTGGTGTCGCTGGCGGACCAGCGCGCCTACTTCCTCGAAGGAGGAGTGGTGGTGAACGTGCTGCGGATCAGCAGCGGCGCATCGGGCACCCCCACCGGCAACTACCGCATCACCGCCCACCGCGGCACCGTCAGCGGCTGCAACTACTGGATGGACTGGCGCCCGAATTACGGCATGCACGCCTGGCCCAGCTACCTGGGCTCATTCGAGGAGAACCTGGGCGTCAACCCGCGCTCCCACGGGTGCATCAGGCTGCATCCCCTGGAAGCCTACTGGCCTTACCACTGGGCCCCCGACGGCACCCCATTCACGGTGATTGCCGGTTCGGCCGGCAGGCTCCCGCTCCAGGGCATGAGCAGCTCCAGGGGCGTCACCATCTGCTCGAAGACGTGGTACTTCGCGGAAGGATACTGCGACGCGGAGTTCCTGGAGTTCCTCAACTTCTTCAACCCCGGCTCGAAGCCCTCAGACGTGGCCACGACTTATTACCCGGAGGGGCGCGCGCCGATAACGGAGGTCTATCACGTGCCCGGCGGGTCGCGGCAGGTCATCGCGGTGAACAACGTGTCGGGAATGCCTTTTTCCGTGGGGCACGGTATAGAGATCTCCGCCACGGAGCCGGTGGTGGCCCAGCAGTCGGAGTATTTCAACTGGGCCGGACGCCGCGGCGGCGCCTCCACCGTGGGGGCGATGAAACCTTCGCGGACCTGGTACTTCGCGGAAGGGTACAACGGGGGCCTGTTCACCAGCTTCCTGCTGCTCTTCAATCCCCAGGAGGAACCGTCGGAGCTCCTCGTCTCCTATTTCGTCGAGGGCGGCCAGCCGTTCGTACACCGGTTCACCGTTCCCCCGAAGACCCGGAGCACCACGCTGGTGAACGCGCTTCCGGGCCTCAACGGGCGGGCTTTTTCGGTAAAAGTGGAGTCGAGCAGGCCGGTGGTCGCCCAGCGGAACATCTACTTCGACTGGAGCGGGTTCACCTTCGGCATCAACGGGGGGGACTCGGCCATGGGCATCGAGAAGCCCGCCAGGAAATGGTACCTGGCCGAGGGCTGCACCGGTTATTTCTTCACCGAGTACATACTGGTGATGAACCCCACCGACAGGGTGGCGAACGTCAACGTCGAGTTCGCCACGGCGGCGGGCCCGCGGGGCTATGCCTGCCAGGTCGCCCCTTTCTCGCGGGGAACGATAACCGTCAACTCGATACCCGGTCTCGAGAGCGCGGAAACCGGGGCGATCGTGGAATCGGACACCGATATCGTGGTGGAGCGCGCCATGTACCTGGCGAGGGACTCGAGACGCGGGGGCGACGTCTGCGTGGGCACCACCAGCGAGTCTCCCAACTGGTTCTTCGCGGAAGGGAACACCGCCGGCACGTTCGACGAATACATCCTGGTGATGAACCCGGGGAACGAGCCGGCGACCGTGAATTACGTATTCCACCTGGACAACGGAACGGACGTGGGCTGCAACCAGGTGGTAGGACCGAAGAGCCGGGTCACACTGCACGTCGACGATTTCCCGGGGCTGGACTGGACGGGCAGCTCGGTTGAGATCCACGCCGACAGGCCGGTGGTGGCCGAGCAGGCGCAGTACTTCTGCGTACCGCGCTGAATGCGGCACGGGCAACGCCGGCAGGCGGCCCCTGCCGCCGAGTGGGCGTTCGCGCGAGCGGCGGAGAGGTTCCCACCGCCTCTGCAACCCGGCCGGACCGGGGGATTGCACGGCCCGGCGCACCGTGTTGTTATAATCTACTGCGATAACCGCGACGGAGGCGCTTGAGAATGAGATGTGAGTTCTGCGGAGAGGAGATATCGCCGGGCGCGCTCGCCTGCCCAAGGTGCGGAGGGCCTGTTTCGAAGCCGGCCGCGGACGCCGTGGCGCCGAATGCGCCACAGGGGGCCGGACAGCCGTCCCCCGGGCAGCCCGAACAGCACCAGTCGCTGCCCGACCCCCCGCTGGCGAAGCTCGAAGAGGATTTCATCGCCCTCGCCGAGGAGTCGGTCGTTCTCGAAGATGACACACCGGCCGATACCGGGCCCTCCCGTGCCCCCTCGCCCGCGGGCGGCGTCGCCGCCCTTGCCGACCAGTCCGTGCCTCCGGGCGCGCATATCGTCCCGGACCAGTACGTGCCGGAGAACGACCTTACCGGCGGCTACAAGGGACCCGAGGGCACATCAGTAGCCGGCGCGGGCGTGCAGACCGCGGACGACCCGTTCGGGCTGAACATCACCGAGACCGCGCCTCCCGCCGCCTCGGACGAACGCGTCGTATGGGCCAGGTCGTGGCGCTACAGCAGCTGGTGGAACATCACCATGATGATCGTGGGCATCGTGATCCTCGTTGCGGGCGTCGGGCTGGCGCTGTACTTCGGCGTCATCAGGAAAAGCGGGCCGGGCCGGGCCCCCGTCGAGGCACTGCGGAGCTACGTAACCCAGGTCGTGTCCGGCGACACTGCAAGGCTCAACACGGTCGCGGCCCCGGGGAGCCAGCTCGCGCAGGACCTCGCCACTCTGCTCAAGGGTTACGAGAAATACGGCGTCATCACCCTCAAGGGCTTCGACACCAAGACGGTCAAGATCACCGATACCAGCGCGACCGTCCAGATCACCAGGATGGACATCGAGCTTCAGGACGAGAAGGGGAACAAGGAGAACCTCTCGGTGCTCAACATGACCAAGCCGTTCGAGCTGAACCGGGTCCACCCTACGATTGAGATCATCAAGCAGAACGGGCAGTGGCTGGTAAAAACATGACCGGGCCGGTACCCCCGGCCGGATCCCGGTGAGAGGCTATTTCGACGGCAGCGCCGCCGTCTTCCAACCGGAGTAGACCATGACCGCCCCGTCCACCACCAGGCCCACCCTGTAACGGTACACATGCCCCGAGGCCACCGCGTCATCGACGCAGGAGTAGAAGACGTCGTTCGATTGAAACCGCCTCATGCTGGCGCTGCCCGCCGGAGTGGCCGAACCGGGAGGGGCCTTCTCCACCACCCGCTCGAGCACGAACCCCCCGGGCCTCTCCACGCCCGTCACGCTCCACTCCAGGTCCACCGCTCCACCCACGGTCTCCACCGACAACGAAACCGACGCCGGCGCGGGCGGTCGGTCCGGGAGCGGGACTTCCACTACGACGGTGTTGCTGTACAACACCTCGCCGGATTCCCTCGGCACCGCGGCGATCCTGTACTGGTAAACGTGTCCCCGCCGCACGCTGTTATCCGTGGCCGAGGATATCGAGGCGTCGGCGTAACGCGCGACCTCGCAGTCCGGGTAAACCGGCTCCTCCCCCTCCGACCTCAACAGGACGAGGCTTTCGTAAGCGCCCCGCACGTTCACGGACCAGTCCAGGTTGACCACGAGGTCGGCCAGGCTGGCGTTCATCTGTATGGAAGGCACCACGGCAGGCGCGCTCTGAGCGGACTCCTGCGACGGTACTACCGGAACCCCGGCGTTCTGGTAGATGCCCGTGGAGTAGCCCGCCCTGGCGTCCTGTTCAACGCTGGCCACCAGCCGCGAGTCCTGGAGGCGCTCGCGGGAGACCGGCTGCTTGTCCGCCTTCTTATCGGCCGAGAGGGTGACGGTCATGACCTCGCCCTGCGACACCTTGATAGGCCGGTGCTCTCCGATCGCCACCTCCACAGCGCTCTCTACCGTGAGGATCTCCAGCCGCCCGGGCACCCTGTTCTCGACGTTGAACGCCGTGCCCAGCGCGGAAGACGTAACGCCGCTGTTTACCACGGTGTAGCGGGTTCCCTTGTGTACCCTGTGGTAAGTGCCGCCGCTCGCGTGCCGGATCGCCACCTCGCGGGCGCCGATTCTCGACATCTCCGCCTGCGATTCGTCGGTGATGCGCGCGATGCTCCCGTCGGGAAAACGCACCGACGCCGTGGAGTCGACGCCGGTCCGCACGATCCACCCGCCGGCTATCCGGTCGGCAGCCTTCGCCGCGGCCCACGCTCTCCCAGGCGTCTTCACCTGAACGTCACCGGACAGGTCGAGGAACCTGGCCCGTGCCGAAGATACCGGCTCGGGCTTCGAACTCCCGCCGGTGAACACCGGGACCAGCACCGCGGCCAGGACGGCCGCCGCCAGCACGAGCGCTAGCGCGGGAACGAGCGCGCGCCGGACCGCCGGCGACGGCCGCGCCCGGTCGCCCTTCCTCGAACTCCCGGAACGCTGCATGGACAACAGGTGTCCCATCAACCGTTCGCGCGCGGCGGGATCCATCGCGGAGTCAGGGGGCAGCAGGCGCTTCATGGCCGCCGCCATCGGTTCGTTCTCGTCGAACCTTTCGTCGATCCTTATTCTCCTGTTGAGCTTCTTTCCCGAGTTCATGTCCCGTCCCGGTCGCTCCATCCGGCGAATTCGTCCAGCGGGCCGCCCGCCGCCATCTTTCTCAGCTCGTCCAGCCCTCTGAGTATCCTCTTCGAGGCGGCGCTCTCGGTGATCCCGAGCGTGAGGGCCACTTCCTGCACCCGCATCCCCGCAAGATACCTGAGCATGAGGGCCTCCTGGTACTTGGGCGCCAGCCTGCCGAGCATCTCCTTCAGGACCATGTACAGGCCCGCCCGGTCGAGGTCGTCGCGCTCCTCCGCCGGCTCGCCACCGGCGGCGTCCTCCAGCGGGACCTCCTTGCGCCTGGCCCTGCTGCGGTAGAAGTCCGTCACCGTGTTGGTCGCGATCCTGTATATCCAGGTCGTGAACGACGCCCTGGCCTCGTCGAACGTCTCCAGGTTGGCAACGACCTTCTCGAACACCGCCGACGTCAGGTCCTCGGCATCCTGCACGTTGCAGACCCGCTTCAGGATGAAGTTGTAAATCTTCGGCATGTACCGGTCGCAGATCTGCTCCAGGGCCCTCGGGTCCCCGACGGCGTCCCTCACCAGGGCGCCGGAAACCCCCGCCTGGCCGTCGATCACGCGGAGCTTCGCCGCTCCCTTCCTCGGTTGTATACGCTCGCGGGCCATCAAATCCCCCGGGGGGTCTGCGCGCTTCCGAACTCTTGCCACCTTATGATTATATATTGCCGGACCGGAACGACGGCCGGGGAGGCGTTGTGAGCGAGCCGTTCGAGAGATTCCTGTACTACCCGGACAGGATACCGCCGGACATGCCCCCTCCACCCTGGACTCCCGCGGGTGCGAGCGAGGTGTGGATGGAATCCGGGGACGGAACTCCGATCCACGGCCTGTGGTGGGACGGGCCGGCGGAGTCGCCCGCCGTGCTGTTCCTCCACGGCAACGCCCAGGAGGTCTACTCCTGGTCCCTGGTGCGCGAGGACCTGGCCGCCACCGGCGCGCGGCTGCTCCTCATCGATTACCGGGGGTACGGGAAAAGCGGGGGTGAGCCGTCCGAGGAGGGCCTTTACATGGACGGCCGGGCGGCGCTCTCCTGGCTGGAGGGCGAAGGCGTGCCGGGCCGTATGACGTTCGTCTTCGGCAAGTCCCTGGGCGGCGGCGTCGCCTGCGAGATAGCCCGGGGAAGAGAGCTCGCGGGTCTCGTGCTGGAGTCCACGTTCACGTCGCTGTCCAGCGTCGCGCGCAACCTTTTTCCGTTCGCGCGTGGCATCATGGGCCCGGACGACGCCTACGAGTCGATCAGGAAGCTCCCCGAGGTAAGCTGCGGGGTGCTGGTCATTCACGGCGATCAGGACGCGCTGATACCGTTCTCCGAGGGCCTGGAGCTGTACCGGGCGGTTCGCGGGCCCAGGGAAATGTACGCCGTTGAGGGCGCGGGGCACAACGACGTCGCCGTGGTGGCGGGGCCCGCTTACGGCCGCCGGTTCGCGAGATGGATCGAGGACGCGCAACAGGCGTCTCTCGGGAGAGGGGGATGAAGATGAAGGCGCTAATAGCATATTACAGCAGGACCGGGCACACCCTGGAATCCGCCAACGACATCGCCAGGGGCCTGGAGGGCGCGGGCGTGGAAGTGACTATCAAGCAGGCGGACAAAATCGCCCCGGCCGACGTGGCGGAATTCGACATCTTCGTCGCGGGCAGCCCGACGTACGGAAACACTCTCTACCAGGCGCCCGCGAAGGCCGTGGCCAGGCTGCTGAAGTCGCTGGCGCCCTCGGGCCTGAAAGGCAAGCGCGCCGGGGCCTACAGCGTCATGGCGCTCTACGGCGGCGACAGGATCGTCGCGGCGCTGGAGGCGAAGCTGGGCGAACTCGGCGCCGAGGTCGTTTCCGGCGGCCCCGCGGTGAAGGCCGGGGCGCCGCTCAGTCTCTGGACCGGTCCGATAGCCGGCAGGGAGGACGTCGAGAAGTGCGAGGCGTTCGGCCGCCGGCTGGCCGGTTCGGCTGATTAAGCGTTCGAGCCCCCGCCCAGCATCCGCACGGCGGGAACGCCGCAGAGGAACCGGAACGTGGAACCGGAGACGTTCCTGTACTGGTGGGTGTCGCCCGGGGGGATGAAGACCACGTCGCCGGGGGCCAGCGGGTGCCACCTGCCGTCGTGCATAACCTCGCCCCTCCCCTCCAGCACGAAGTTCTCGTGCTCGTTGGGGTGGGCGTGCTCGGGGGTGTGCCCACCCGGCTCGATCTCTATCATCCTGAGGTTATAGAAGGGCGCCCCGTCGTTCTCCTCGTCGATCAGCCTCCTGATGCTGACCCCGGGGGCTTCGTCGCCGAACTCGACGGCTTCCACATCGGAGTAGGGGACGTGCTTGAACCTCGGGTCCATTCTGCCACCTCCGTGTCGTCGCGCGGCCAACCGAAGCGCGCGATGTGATCCGGCCGGCGCTCCGGGGGCCGGCATCTCCTTCCAACTCATACAACATATCAATAGAATGAGCGAAAATGCACATGCAGGACCGGGTGACCGCATTGGGCGAAGACAACAATCGGAATGCCGAGTTCAGGTCGAAGAAGCGAAGGCTGATCCTGGGCATCGCGCTCGGGGCGGCTCTCGTCGCGGCCGAGGCGACAATCGGACTCCTCACGCACAGCCTGGCCCTGGTCTCCGACGCCGGCCATAACCTGGCGGACATCCTCGCCGTCGCGCTTTCCCTCGTCGCCCTGTACGTCATGCAGCGCCCCCCCACCGAGCGCCGCACGTTCGGTTTCGGGAGGGTGGGGATCCTCACCGCCCTTGCCAACGCACTGGGGCTCGTCCTGGTGGGCGCGATACTGGTGTACGAGTCCGTCAGGAGGATTCAGCATGTCGAGCAGGTGAGCGGTTACTCGGTGATGCTGGTGGCGGGGATCGCCCTGGTGATCAACTCCGCGGTGGCCCTCGTCCTGATGGAACACAGGCGCGACCTCAACATCAGAAGCGCGTTTCTGCACCAGGTCCTCGACGCCGCGGTGTCCCTGGGGGTGCTGTTCGCGGGCATAATCATCGTCACCACCCACTGGTATTACGCCGACCCGGTGATAGCGCTCCTCATCAGCCTCTTCATCTTCCACGCCGCGTGGCAGATCATCGTCGAGGCGACCGACATACTGCTCGAGTCCGTTCCCCGCCACCTCGACATCGCTTCAGTGCAGGCGAAGATGGAAGCCGTAGAGGGTGTCGTGGCGGTCCACCACCTGCACGTGTGGGAACTGGGCTCCGGCGTGTACGCGCTCTCCGGGCACGTCCGGGTGCGGGACAGAATGGTCAGTGACTGCTCCCCGCTGATGCGGGAGATGGTCCGGATGCTCGAGGAGGAGTTCAACATCTCACACCCGACGATCCAGTTGGAGACGGACCCGGCGGCCTGCCCCATCGCGCCGCCTTCTCCCGGGGAGGAAAGCTGAAGTGGGAAGAGGCGGCGTCAGGTTCCGCGCGGCCATGAGGCTCTGGCCGCTGGGCCGGCTGGGCAAGATCGCGGCCCGCGCGCCGGTCGTCGGGAGGGCGGTCGGACCGGTCCTCTGGAACGAGAGGAACCTGGACGCGACGTACGTCCCTGTCGGGGAGAACGTCGACGTCCCGCCGGGAAGCCCCCTGCCCTACCGGATAATCGAGGACCTTATCCGGCGCGCTTCCCACAGGTTCGTCATGAGCGGGTGCCTCTGCCGCACGGCCGCCCGCTGCGAGACCTACCCCCGGGAGATCGGATGCGTCTTCCTCGGTGACGCGGCGGCGCGGATCAGCGTAGAGAGAGGGGCCGCCGCCGACGTCGATACCGCCCTCGCGCACGTCGCTAAGGCCAGGCGGCTGGGCCTGCTGCCATGCGTCATCCATTCCTCCTTCGACGCGTCACTGCTGGGCATCGACTACCGGAAAATGCTCGCGATCTGCTTCTGCTGCAACTGCTGCTGCACTTTCAGGACCGACATGCGCGGCGGACCCCGGGCGTACTCCGACAGGATAATCCGCCTGCCGGGCCTGGTGATGAGCTCGGTGGGCGACTGCGCCCTGTGCGAGAAGTGCTCCCGCGCCTGCTTTCTCGGCGCCGTCAGGGTCGAGGCGGGAGGCCCGGTGTTCTCCGATTCCTGCAAGGGCTGCGGCCGGTGCGCGGACGCCTGTCCCCGGCGCAACATCAGGATCAGGCTGGACCCGGACGTGGACACGGAGGCCGCGCTGATGCGGCGGATCGGGGCGCGCACCGACATCGAATGAAAGGGGACAGCCACCCTGTAAGCCGGATTCTGTGCCGCCTCGCGGCGGTGGTGGCCATCTATCTGGGGCCCGCGTTACCGCGGGCCTCGAGCTGCCAACCCGAGAGTCGAACGCGGCGGGCCACCGCTCCTCTCCTATTCGGCATCGCTCCGGGTGGGGCTTGCCAAGCCGGCCAGTCGCCTGGCCGCTGGTAGTCTCTTACACTACCGTTTCAGCTTAACCTTTCGCTTGCGCGGCGGGTCTTTTCTTTTCTGTGGCGCTTTCCGTCGGGTTGCCCCGCCTGGACGTTATCCAGCACCCTGCCCTGTGGAGTCCGGACTTTCCTCGGAGCGTTACGCCCCGCGACCACCCGTGTGACTGTCCCCACGACCATTGTAGCGCAAAACGACCGCCCGCCCGCATTCAGGGGACTCCGGCGCGTGCCCGGCGGCGGGGCGCAACGCCGCCCGGAGATCGGGGCCGGCG
>CAZEJS010000022.1:0-52154 GCA_964512645.1 uncultured Acidimicrobiales bacterium | reverse complement strand
TCTGTCGTCACCCTTGCTCGTTACTTGGGCCATAGTAGCCCTGATATTACTTACAGAGTTTACGCTCACGAAATCCGCGAAAACCTTGGTGAGAATCTTGAACGTGTTGGTAGATTATATGATTCGAAAGAGCGGTCAGAACCAGTTCAGCTTAGAGAAATCTCCGTAGCAACTATCCGACGCTGACAAGCAGGATCTGAATCTGGCTCAATCATAGAAGCACTTGAAGCCCCTTGAATTTGAGAGCCTTGCCTGCCTTCTCAAACGTTACGACCTCAAGTCCTATTGCCTCAAGCCGATGCCTCCTGTCTGCAGTGAGACTATGAGGGAAGACCGCAACAAGGTGTCGAGGGTGTGGCTTGTATAGCTGAGAATAATACTTTAGCTGACCGATTGCAGTATAGATGCTAGCGGGGCTTGTGTCCGTCTTTACCTCGAACAATGCAGAGCCACGCCGCTTGTCCTGAAAGGCAAATAGAATATCGGGTCGGTTGCCGTCTGGAGTCTTGACATTACTGCAGGTTCCGTACGGGTTGATCCGATTCACTAGAGCATTCACGACTTCACCGTGAGTTCGTCGTGCCTGGATCACGGCGTCGATCTTGTATGGTTTCTGCGGTCCTTCGAATTCGGGGCTGTGCTTCGGGAGCACCGGCATACCCGGGGGAGCCTCGGACTCTCCGCTTAGCTTTTTCTTGATTGTGTCTACACTCTTCACGAAGTCGGTGACGCTAATCGCAAAGCTCGGATCATCCAGCATTCCAACAACAATCGCTGGGCTTTCTCCTTGACCTTCGTCATACAGATTGACCGGCAGTTGAGGGCATTCGGCGAGGAAACCGTATTTGCCAATGCCTGGCTTTCCGCCACCCATATTCCCGCGATGCACGAGGTATGAAGGTCCAGACAATGGATCCTTCGCAAAAGCTCCTGCCATCCGCCGATTGATTCCAGACTTCGGAGGGTTCAATTCAACTGTTATGGTCAGTTCTTTGTCAGTGGCAGGATTGCCCAACCCAAAAGCATTCCAGAAGCGATTGCCACCATCCCCGAAAGCTGCCCATACTTCCTTCCCTTTAAGCCAATAAACCTGTTCCTCAACTGTTTCGGGCCTGAAGGAGATACTGCAAATGCCCATATCGGTGGAGCCAGTCTTAAGGCGTTGCTCCATTCGTTGCTGGCACTTCATAATCTCAGCAGTTTCTTTGATTGTTACTAGATCCACTGCTACCCCCAAAAGAAGCTAAGCCGTCGTTGGTTCAATGTTATGAAGTTACTTCAAAAAAACTTCAAAAAAAAGAAATACGCTTTGGTAATCAAGATAATTGAAAGCCTCTGTAGATGCCAATATTGCTTTAATCAAGCGGTTTCTCGCCACTCCGCCCCAATCGAAGGTTGGCCACTTCAAAATACATGTCGTAGAGGTGCAGCCCTTTGCTGACGGCGATGGTCTCGCCGGGCTTGACGCCTTTGCCGATCTCGTCGGCCATGTACTCCTTGAGGAGCTGGATTCCGGCGAGATTGGAGGGGAAGCCGCCCCAGAGGTCCCAGGAGCGGAAGTACACTATGAAGTGGAGTTTCTTCTCGTCGGGGTAGATGCGGGTGTCGATCTGGCGGAGGCAAGGGGGGTCGTCGAGCAGTATGCTCCCGGGATTGCACACCGCCATGCAGGCCTGGTTGGTGCCGAAGCCGTCCTCCCGGTACATCTTGATGACCTCGGGGATCTGGGGCTCGATGAACTCGGCGTATGTGTAGTCTTCGCGCTCGGCCTTGGAGTGGGCGTTCACCAGCTTGTCGAGGTACTTGTGCACGAACTCCATGTCGGTCGGCGGGGGGAGGGTCGAGCCCTCGGGCATCTGCGGGACCAGGGGGCGCGCCTCGGGGAAGTTGATCTTGACCACCACGAACTCGAACTCCCGGCGCTTCTGTCCCTCGTAGGAGCCGCGGTCGATGACGTACTCGCGCCCGGTTTCCATGACCTGGTAGATGCACTGGAACCAGGCGTCGGGGATGTCCCGCGCTTCGATGCAGGTGACGTTCAAGCCTGCGCACCTCCGTGTGTTCGGCCTGTGCGTTCGGTCCGATATTTCAATCCCCGCGCCACCGGACCCTTCCCGGTGCGCACCGGTTCGCCGGCTCTTCCCCGGGGCCTGTCCCCACCGCTCCCCGGGCGGCCCGCCGTGCCCCGGGTAAGGCGCGTCTCTTCACGGGGAGGTCCCGGCCCGCGGGGGTTTTTCTACCACGTCTCCCGGTGGACGATGTCCCCGAGCTCGTTGCGCGGGCGCTCGCCCGGCATCTTCGCGGGATGGCCCAGGGGGGTGAGCCCGACTATGCGGAACTTCCCGGGGACCCCGAGGATCGGGCGCACCTTCTCCTCGTCGAACGCTCCGATGAATACGGTGCCCAGCCCGAGGTCGGCCGCGGCCAGCATCAGGTGGTCCATCAGGATTCCGGCGTCGGTCATGTAGTAGGGTTTGCCGTTCATGTCGCCGGACGCCTCGGGGTCCATGCAGACCGCCAGCAGCACCGGGGCCTGTCCGACCGCTCTCGCCCCGGGGTTGCCCTCGATCGCCTCGGAGACCTTCGCGCGGGTACCGGCGTTCTTGGCCACGACGATGTGCCAGCCCTGCTTGTTGGCCCAGGACGCGGCGTATCTCGCGGCGTCGAGCACCTGCTCGAGGTCCCCGTCGGTGACCTCTTTCTCCTCGTACTTGCGGACGCTCCGTCTGAGCTTGATGGCGTCTACGGCCACGTTCACCACCCCTTCGGTCCCCGACCGCCTTCTACCGTTTCTGGCGCGTATTCTACCAGATGGAACCGCTGGCGACCCTCCGGGGCGGGGTCCGCACGGGGCCCCGGACAGGAGCATTGGTTACCGCGTGCCCCGGGGGTGGTCCCTCGCGCAGCCGGCCGGCAGGGGCCCCGCCCGGTGAGCGGGTATTAAGCGGAAACCGACCGGGCGTACAAAAAACAGTTGGGTGTTATCCCGGGCTTGAACAGGTGACGATAATCATGTCGAAGGTGTTCCGGGGCTGCCGGGACGCGCCGGTTGTGGAGGAGCCCCGCCGGGGTTCCCGGAAAGGGGGCGTCGATGAAGATAAACAAGGTGAAGGGGCTCACGGCCGCCTGCCTGAGCGCGGCGATGCTCGCAACGCTGGTCGTGCTCGTCTTACCGGCGGCGGCCGGGGCGTGCGGTTACAGCAAGTGGTACCTCCCCGAGGGCTACACCGGGGGCAACTTCGACACGTACATCCTCATCCAGAACCCCAATGACTGCGAGGCGAAGGTGGGCGTAACCTTCCTCACCGACGCGGGCGCCACCGACCCCCGCGAGTACCGCGTCCCGCCGCTGTCGCGCTTCACCATCGCGGTGGACGAGATCAAGGGGCTCGAAGACGCCAACGTCTCCACGATCGTGGAGCAGCTCGAGGGGTGCGGGATCGTCGTCGAGCGCGCGATGTACTTCAACTACTCCGGCGGCAAGGCCGGGGGGAGCAACTCCATCGGCGCCAACCAGCTCTCGACGCAGTGGTACCTGGCCGAGGGCTACACCGGGGACGACTTCGACACCTACATCCTGGTGATGAACCCCAACGAAGAGCCCGCGTACATCAAGGCCCGGTTCATCACGCCGCCCCGGAAAGAGGCGGGCGGGACGCACGCGACCGAGCCCAACTACGTCGAGCGCAAGTACAAGATAGAGCCGATGAGGCGCTTCACCATCCACGTTGACGAGATACCCGGGCTCGAGGATGCCGAGGTGAGCACCGAGATCTTCTGCGAGCCGGGCGGTTCCGGGGGGGAGCACGCGCCGGGGGTGGTAGCCGAGCGCGCGATGTACTTCAACTACTTCGGCATCAACGGCGGGCACTGCTCGATAGGGGCGCCGGCGCCCTCGAACACCTGGTACCTGCCGGAGGGGCGCACCGCCGGCGAGTTCGACACCTACGTGCTGGTGATGAACCCCAACCACAGCCGCACTCACGTCAAGGCGTCGTTCCTGGTTCCCCGGAACGGGGCTGGAGGCGGCCGGGAGATGCGTCCCCACGACCCGACCCCGCCTCCGAAGCCCGAGCCCAACAAGGTCATCACCCGGGAGTTCGTCCTCGAACCCCTGGAACGCTTCACCATCCGGGTGGACGGGATCGAGGGCCTGGAGGCCACCGACGTCGCGACGATCGTCGAGTCCTGGGCAGAGGGGTCCGGGGCGGGCAGCGCCTCCAACGAGTCCAACCCCGTGGTCGTCGAGCGGGCGATGTACTTCGTGAGGGGCAACAACGGGGACGGTCACAACACCATCGGCGCCTGCCAGAAGCAGGACTACTGGCTGCTGGCGGAAGGGTACACCGCGGGAGGCTTTGACACCTGGGTCCTGCTGATGAACCCCAACGACGAGCCGGTCAGGGTGAAGGCGCAGTACATGAAGCCTGAGGGTGACCCGGTGACCAGGGAGTACGAAGTCCTCGGGAAGAGCCGGATGACCATAAAAGTCGATGACATCGAGGGCCTGGAGAGCACCGAGGTCTCGACGAAACTCTGGGCCGAGGCCTGGGCCGCCGGCGGGCGACGCGCCGACTGCGAGTTCGGCATTATCGCCGAACGGGCGATGTACTTCGAATACAACGGCATCATCGGCGGACACTGCTCGCTGGGTGTCGGCGAGTACTGATTACCCGGGCTTCCTGGCAGACCCCCGCCGCCCTCGCGGCGGGGGTCTCTTCCTGTGCGCCGGCGGCCGGGGGCAGGCACTGCTGCGCGCCGCTTTTCCCCGGGCCGGTTCGCGGCTCGAAGGTCCGCGGTGGGCCGGGCCGCTCCGAGGCGCGAAGGTCCGCGGTGGGCCGGTGCCGCTCCGAGGCGCTTCAACGCGGGCTTGCGCCGCCCGCCGCGGGTTTGCGGCGCCTGTTTGGCGCGTCGTATGATGTAAGTAATATACTGTGCGTGTTAGCGGGAGGGGACGGTCCCGCCCGGGCGTCTTTCGGGAGGTTTCACGGATGGCCAAGAAATACTCACTCATGCGCTGCCGCGAGTGCGGGTTCCCGAGGATGGTGAGCTTTTTCGTCAGGTGGAACGACAACGGCACGCTGACCCAGCACATGCGCAAGGATTTCCGGGTGGCCATCCTGCATTTCGGCTTCCTCGACAACCTCTTCTCGAACATCGAGGCCAAGCTCGGCATCTCCATCGAACACATCGCCTTCGAGGCCCAGAGGAACGCCAGCAAGGCGACGTTCGCGGCGGTCTTCGACCGCATCCCCGGCGCGGGGTCCCTGACCATGCCCGGTTTCGCGAAGCGCTTTGGCGTGGAGCAGTTCAACAAGGTGGGCGTCATCACCGGGCAGTGCCACTCCACCACGCTGGAGTACAAGCCCGGTGAGTACGGCGTAGCCCGCATCCGCAACCCGTTCAACTTCAGCCTGATGGCGGCGAACGTCGTTGGCGCCTTCGAGACGATGGAGGGCGTGCCCTTCCGGCACACCTGGGAGGAAGAGGGCCCCGACACCTACATGATCAGGGTCGAGCCGACGGGGGAGCGCACCGAGATGGCCGAGAGAATGAAGCTCGAGTTCGCCCCGATGCTCCCCGGCAACCTGGTGCACGACCGCTGCCCCCGCTGCAAGGTGCCCCGCGCCCTGTCCTCGCACCTCAAATGGATGGAGAACGACGGCATCATCCTCGACACCCGTACGGGGTCGAGGGTGGTGATGCTGGACGGCTACATGGTCGCGGCGGTCTTCCGCGAGATGGTCAACGAGCTCGGCGAAGAGGTGAACGAACTGCTGGTTGACGCCCAGCGGGAGTGGACCGTCGACCACGTCGGCCAGCTCGGGCTCAACGAGACCAACGGGGTCGCGACCCCAGAGGAGCTGGAGAAGGCCTACAGGGAATACCTCCAGAACATGGCGCTCTACGGGATCGGCAACCCGGTCGCCTTCAAGCTCGACGGCGACAACGTCACTGTTAAGGTGGAGAACCCGTACGAGGTCCACATCATCGCGGGAACGCTCCAGGGGCTCCGTGAGGCGCTGGAAAAGAGCAAGAGCTCCGTGGAGTGGAAGGAGCTGGGTCCCGCCACCGTGGAGTTCTCCATCGGCCCGGCCTGAGGAGCGGCCGGGGCGCGGGACGGTCGGACCACGCGGCGGCCGACCGGTTCCCCGCAAGGCCCGATTCGAGGATTCGGCGGTCAGGATGGTAGCGTTTCCACATTCCGGTCGTTATAATTCTGGAAAGCCGGGAGACTGGATTGCAGTCGGCCGGCTTTTCGTGCCGTTATACGGGATGGAGAGCCCACGGAGGTGGACTTTTTTGATTAAGGGCAAGAGCTTCAGGGGAATACTGGCCGCGGCCGTCGCGGTCCTGGTGATCGCGCTGCTGGTGCCGGCGGCGTTTGCCGGGGAAGCGCCCCCGGCGCCGACGGACCTGAAAGTGGGGCTGCCGACGTCCAGCGACGGGACGTGCCTGCTGCTCTCGTGGAAGGTCTCCCGGCCCTCGGCGGTGCGGGGCTTCAGGGTTTACAGGTCCGAACGCCCCGCGGGCGGCTTCAAGATCGTGCACACCGGGGAGGCCGACACCAGGTTGAACGTGATGGAATACGTCGACCTGAACCTGGAACCCGGAACCACCTATTACTACCGCGTGTCCCTGCTGGGAGACGGGGGCGCCGAGAGCCCCGCCGGCAACACCGCCCGGAGAACGCTTTCCGCCCGCGCCGCTTCGGCCACGGGTGGGGCCGGCGAGAAGCGCATCATCATCTCGGTCTACGACCAGAGGCTCTACTGCTTCGAGGGCAACGTCATGGTCAAGACCCACCTGGTCTCCACCGGGACCGCCTCGCACCCCACCCCGTACGGTGTCTTCTCGATCTACGACCACCAGTACCGGGCGATTTCCGTGAAGTACGGCGGGGTTTATATGTACTACTGGATGGGATTTGCCCCGGACATCGGGATGCACGCGCTCCCCTACGACCCCAAGAGCGGGACCTGGACCTCGGCCGCCTGCCTGGGGCACCGGGCGTCGCACGGATGCGTCCGGCAGGCCCTCGCCGACGCCCAGTGGGCCTACAACTGGGCCCCCAACGGGACCCGCGTGGACGTGATCCCCCAGCACTTCGAGTACACTCCGCCACCGCCCCCGCCGCCCCCCGACACCGGCGGGCACGGGAGCGCGGGTATCAGCAGGCTCTCGCAGGACTGGTTCTTCGCCGAGGGATGCACGACGTGGAACTTCAGCGAGTACATCTGCATGATGAACCCGACCGACCGGACCGCCAACGTCAGCGCCGCTTTCATGAGGCCGGACGGGTCGGTGGCGCCCGCTTCCCTGTCCATCAAGCCGTTCTCGCGCTCGACGCTGAACGTCGCCGACGTCCCCGGGCTGGAGGACGTCGAGGTTGCGGCCCAGCTCCACTCGGACGTGCCCATTTCCGCCGAGCGCTCGATGTACTTCCACGATTACATGGGCAAGAACGGCGGGACCGCTTCCGCCGGGGTGACCGGCTGCGAGAAGGAGTGGCACCTCGCCGAGGGCTACACCGGGGGGGACTTCGACCTCTACGTGCTGGTGCAGAACCCCACCGCCCAGGGTGGGACCGTTCACGTGCGGTACATGAAGCCCGACGGTACGACCTACGAGTACGACTATCCGATCAAACCGACCTCCAGGATGTCGCTGCACGTCGATGACATCCCCGAGCTCGCGGACGCCGAGGTCTCCACGACGGTGACCTGCGACCAGGCAGTGGTTGTGGAGCGGGCCCAGTATTTCAACTACTTCGGGCGCGACGACGGCACCGCGAACGCGGCGGTTTCCCGGCCCTCCGATACCTGGTACCTGGCCGAGGGCTACACCGGCGGCGAGTTCGACGAGTACGTGCTTCTGCTGAACCCGCGGTCCACGGCGACCAGGGCGAGGGTCACCTTCATGAGGAGCGACGGGGTGAACATAGAGAAGTCCTACAACCTGCTGCCCCGCTCCCGCTTCACCATCCACGTGGACGAGATACCCGAGCTCGAGAGCGCCGAGGTTTCGACGTTCGTCGAGGCCGACACCCCGATAGTCGTCGAGCGCTCGCAGTACTTCGTGAGCTACGGCAGGTCCGGCGGCTCGGACGCGTCGGGCGTGCCCGAGGCCGAGCGGTTCTGGTACCTGGCGGAGGGCTACACCGGCGGCAACTACGACACCTACCTGCTCATCATGAACCCGAACGACGCCGCGGTGCGGGTCGATACCAACTACCTGCTGCCCGGTGGCGGCATAAAGGCGATCTCGTACGACGTGGCTCCTCACAGCCGCTACACGGTGCACGTTGACGCTATCGAGGGCCTTACCAACACGGAGTTCTCGACGGCGCTCACCGGCGACCTGCCGATCGTCTGCGAGCGCGCGATGTACTTCAGCATCCAGCGGTAGGCGGGCGTGGAGCGCGGGGGTACGGACCGGGGCAGGCTGCGCCTCTGC
The DNA here is from genome assembly GCA_964512645.1 of uncultured Acidimicrobiales bacterium. Lineage (GTDB taxonomy): Bacteria > Actinomycetota > Geothermincolia > Fen-727 > Anoxymicrobiaceae > CAZEJS01. Next base: position 43,697 of record CAZEJS010000022.1, on the reverse strand, counting down.
GCTACGCCGATAGGCAATCTCGAGGACATTACCCTGCGGGCGCTGGAAGCCCTGCGCGAGGCGGACGTGGTGGCCGCGGAAGATACCCGGCGCACCCGGCGGCTTCTTTCCAGGTACGACATCCACACCCCCATGGTCAGCTACCGCGAGGACAACCGTGAAGCGGCGGGTCGCAGGCTTCTGGGGCGGCTGGAGCGGGGGGAGACGGTGGCGCTGGTCTCGGACGCCGGCATGCCCGGGATATCCGATCCGGGCCACCACCTGGTGGTGAAATGCATCGAGCTGGGAATTCCCGTGGAAGCGCTGCCCGGTCCCAGCGCGGCGTTCTGCGCGCTGGTGGTGTCGGGGTTGCCCACCGCGCGTTTCGCGTTCGAGGGGTTCCTGCCCCGGAAGCCTGGCCCCAGGCGCAGGGCGCTGGAGTCGCTCTCGTCCGACGGGAGGACCCTGGTCTTCTACGAGAGCCCGGCCAGGCTCGCGGACGCCCTGGGGGACATGCTGGCGGTGTTCGGCGACAGGCGCGCCGCGGTAGCCCGGGAGCTGACCAAGAAGTTCGAGGAGGTCTCGCGCGGCCGGCTGGACGAGCTTGCCGGGGCCTTCGCGTCGCGCGAGGTGAAGGGCGAGATCGTCATCGTGGTCGAGGGGGCCCGGCCCGCTGCTGCGGGCCCGGAGGAGATAGAGCGTGCGGTCGAAGAGGTGCTGCGGCTCAAGGAGGAGGGCATGTCGCTCAAGGACGCCGCCGCCGCGGTAGCCGCCGAGGCGCGCCCCCCCATATCCCGCAACGCCCTCTACAACGCCGCCGCCGGGAAGTAGGCGAAGAGGCGTCGTTCACTTTCCACTTCTTCTCCCCCCGTTTTCACGGGGAGGACGGCGCCGCTCGCGGCGCGTCGCCGCGCCCCGTCCCGCTCAGGCTTCCTCGCGCGGGGATGGGCGCTCCAGGCCCTTGAGCTGTTCCATGCAGTAAAGGCAGATGCCCTTGTCCATGTAGCGAACGGTGGCCTCGCCTTCGCCGCAGAAGGTGCAGCCCTCCTTGTGGGGCGACAGCATCAGCCGTCCCCCGTCCACCTCGACGTCGAGCGGGTCCCCGGGTTCGAGCCCGAGCATCAACCGGTACCCCTTGGGCACCACGACCCTGCCGAGGTTGTCGATCTTCTTTATCAACTGTCCGCTCCTCTCAGACCTCGGTCCCGCCGACGGTCAGCTCGGCGATCCTGAACGTCGGTCCCCCCGTCGTCACCGGGACGCCCTGCCCTTCCTTGCCGCAGGTGCCCTCCTCGAAAGCCAGATCGTCGCCGACGGCGTCGATCACCTCCAGCGTCCTCGGGCCGTTGCCGATGAGGGTGGCCCCCCTCACCGCCGGCCCGATCTCCCCGTCCTTGATCAGATAGCCCTCCGATACCGCGAACACGAAATCGCCGGTGGTGGGGTCCACCTGGCCGCCCCCCATCTTCGCGGCGTAGAGCCCGCTGCCCGTCGATGACAGTATTTCCGCCGGGCTGGAGGTCCCCGGCTCGATGTAGGTGTTGCTCATGCGGGGCACGGGAAGGCTCCTGAAGGACTGCCGCCTGCCGTTGCCGGTGCCCGCGACGCCGTCCTTCATTGCTTCGTGCCTGGCGTACAGGTAGCCGCGCAGCACCCCGTTCTCGATGAGGACGGTGTGCCCCGAGGGCGTTCCCTCGTCGTCGTGCCCGTAGGAGCCCCACAGCCCTTTCCACGTCGGGTCGTCCGAGGCGCTGACCACGGGTGAGGCGACTTTCTCCCCGAGCTTGCCGGCGTAGACGGAAGCGCCCTTGTGGACGTGGTCTATCTCGAGCCCGTGCCCGACCGCCTCGTGCAGCAGGACCCCCCCGGTGCCGGAGTTCATCACCACCGCCATCTTGCCCGCCGGAGCGGGCCTCGCGTCCAGCATTCGCAGGGCGCGCTTCGCCGCCGCCGCCGCGATCCTCGACGGGTCGTGCGAGCCGTAGAAGGCGGGTCCCGACAGAGAGCCCGGCGCCTCCTGCCCGACCTGAATGACGCCGTTGCGGCTGGCGACGGCCTGGACGACGAGCCGGGTGCGGCTGCAGGAATCCTCCCGCAGCTCGCCCAGTGAGTTGGCGATGAGGGTGCTCTCGACGGAGGAGTTGTGCACGGCGGTGATCTGGGTGACGTCCTGCCCCTGCGAGCGCCCCGCCTCGTCGCACTCGCGGAGCTTCTCGACGATCGTCGCTATTGAGTAACCGTTCTCCGCGGGGCCGCAGACCGGGGCGGGAGCCACGCGGGCGGCGACTTCCACGTGGAGGATTCTGCCTTCGGCGGCGTGCTCGAGCGCCTCGGCAGCGGTGCGGGCGGCGCGCCTGAGGCTTTCCGCGTCGACGATGTCCGTATGCGCGTAAGCGGCGAGGTCGCCCTTGATGACGCGCACGCCGGCGCCGCTGTCGATACCGATCGACACGTCGTCAACGCGTCCGTCCTCGAACCTTACGGAGATGGTGGCACGGTGCTGGCACACGATGTCGGAGAAGACTCCCCCCGTGGTCAGCGCCAGCTTCGTCACCTCGAATGCGAGGTCTCCATCGATCAGAGGCAAACCAGGGCTCCCGTTTCTGAGTGTGATGTCTGCCGATAGATGAGGCTAATACAACGCGGGCCGGCGCGCAACCAATTTTTTCCAGATTGCGAAATGATATCATTATTCACGCACGGGTGCCCCGGGCCGGGCGGCATGGGAACTCAAGGCACGGGTGCCGCGGGAACGCACGATACGGGCGCTACGAGGGCACGGCACGGGCGCCGCGCCGGAAAGCTCGACCGGTCCCGCCAGGGGTGAGCCCGGCGGCACTCCGTAACCGCCTTCTCGATGGGGGATGAAGGCAGAGGGGGGGAGGTACCGAATGGATGCTCCTGAGAGGAAGTCCCGGTGCAGTCCGGCGACCGCGCTGGAGATCGAAGCCGGACGTCTCCGCGTCCTTCTGGCCGCCGGCTCGGGGCTGGCGGGGCTGTTCGTCGCCGTCGCGGCGCACGTCGGACACGGGGCCACCCTCGAGCAGACGATACCCCGGAGCATGATGAAAGTCATGTCCCGGTACGAGCACCTGGGCATGCGCGCAATCAACTTCCTGGCCATGAGGGAGTGGATCTACCGGAACCCCAGGCTCAAGTCGTGGGTCGAGTGGCTGGGCGAAAAGATAATGGGCGTCGCCAACGGCGAGGTCCTCACCCTGGCGGAAGCGCGGGAGATGGTCTCTTCGGTGATCGAGGCCGGCTACACCGTGGCAACCGGCACCTGCCCGTGCCGGAGGGCGCGCAACCAGCTCGACGACGACGTCCCATGCAACACCGACATGGTCTTCGGCGACTGGGCGGAGAGCTACCTCAGGAACTACCCCGGGCTTTACCGCAGGCTGGACGAGGCCGAGGCGCTCGAGCTTCTGAAGCTTTTCGACGACCGCGGTTTCATTCACCAGGTCTACGGTTACAGCCGCCGGGAAGGTGCCGCTTACGTGATGTGCAACTGCGATCCGTCGGTGTGCATCCCCCTGCTGGCGCAGAAGACCAGGGGTTTCCAGGCGTTTCGCAAGGGGCGCTCGACCGCCAGGGTCTCCCCGGAGAAATGCAGGGGAGTGGAGGAGTGCGGCGTGTGCATCGCCCGCTGCCCGTTCGACGCCCGATCGGCCGGCCCCGGCGGCCTGGCGGCGGTGGACGAGGAGGCGTGCTTCGGTTGTGGGGTCTGCGTGGTCTCCTGCGCAGGGGGAGCGACGTCGCTGGAACGGCGTGACGGCGCGGAGCTTGTCTACGCGCACCGTTTCGTGACGTAAGACGGGGACGCGCGGAGCCGGCCGGACGCGCCGGTCGTGAAGCGGGGCGGGGCGCGCTACAGGCCGGCCCGCGCAAGCGGAAGAGGGAGGAGATGGAGATGCCGGAGGGTGGCAATCCCGCAGCAGCGGCGCCCGATATTGGAGAGCGCTACGACGTTGTCATCATCGGGGCCGGTATAGGCGGCCTGGCCTGCGGGGCGCTCCTCGCCAGGGAAGGCATGAAGGTGCTGATAGCGGAGCGGCACGCCAGGGTGGGCGGCTTCGTGGCCGATTACGAGCGCAAGGGCTACCGGTTCCAGGTCCCGCACATGATGGGCGGGTGCGGGCCGGGCGGGGACATCAGCAGGATCCTCGACCACCTCGGCATCAGGGTCGACTTCCGCGAACTCCAACCGATGATGCGCTTCATCTACCCCGAGCACGACATCACCGTACCGGCGGACCTCGACGAGTACGCCGAGGTGCTCAAGGACGCCTTCCAGCCGCAGACGGCGAACATCAACAGGTTCTTCAAGGCGGTGCGGTCGGTCACCGACAGGATGAGCATGCGGCTCACCCGGCGGCCCCTGGGGTTTGCCGGCGCGATGCGCATGGCGGCGGCCCCCTTCACATCGCCGAAGGCGCTGTCCTACATGATGTCCGGCACAAGCTGGAAGAGGGTGCTCGACAAGTATTTCACCGACGAGCAGCTCAAGACGGTCCTCTCGACCCCCTGGGGGTTCCTGGGCGCCCCGCCGTGGGATCTCTCCGCTCTCTCGATGTTCTCGATGATGAAGAGCTTCGCCAGGGGAGCGTACGTGCCCGAGGGAGGGTTCCAGCTCATGGCGGACTCCTTCGCGAATGCCTTCACCGCCAGCGGGGGGACGCTCCTGCTGGAACACGAGGTGATCTCGATAAACACCGAGAACGGACGCGTCTCAGAGGTGGAGATGGTCCCCCGCATGCGCGTTTCCACGGATTTCGTGGTCAGCGATTCGGACACCAAGCGCACGTTCCTGCGCCTGCTGGACAGGGAGGACCTCCCGGCGACGTTCATTGACAGGGTTGACGAGGCGCCGGTGTCGATGACGGGCTTCGTCATCCACCTGGGGCTCGCGAAGCAGGCGGGACAGGAGTTCGCCGGCGGGCCGATCATCGTGTCCCCGTCTTACGACGAGGCGGAGATGCTCGACGAAGTAGCCGTCAAGACGCGCTTTCCCGAGGCGGACAAGCTCCGCTGGTCGGTGATGGTCCCGTCGCTGACCGACCCGACGCTGGCGCCCAAGGGGAAGACCTGCCTGGACATCATCGTGCCCTCCGTCCCCTACGGCTTCATGAAGCGCTGGGGCGTCGAGACGGGCGGTGTGCGCGGACGGGAGTACAGGGGCATCAAGGAGAAATACGCCGAAACGGTGGTGAACGCGGTCTCCAGGCGGTTCCCGGACCTCATCCAGGGCGTGGAGGCGTTCGACGTCGCGACCCCGATCACCTACGAGCGTTACACCATGGCGATCGACGGGTGCTGGTACGACAGCGCGCCGGTGGGCGCCTACGGGCTGGGGAAGAGGCCCGGGCCGAAGACCCCGGTGAAGGGCCTGCTGATGACCGGTGCGAAGTCCGCTTTCGGCGGTGGGATATACCCCGCCCTGATGTCCGGCGTGCTGACGGCGGATGCGGTTACCCGGGGTGGCATGGACAGGCTGTTCCCCGATTGAGGACCGGTTGGGGAATGCGGAGCGCTCGGGGGTAAGGGCTCAGGCGGGGGGATGGGCGGTGCTTTCCCTGCGGCCGATGCCGGACAGTTTCTCTCCGAAGCCCAGCAGCATCACCAGAAGCAGCGAGGCGGCCGCGGGAATGACGATAAGCGACGTGTAGCCCCGCGACGTGGTCATGAAATCCAGGAACGAACCGAAGCCCGGCACGTTCATCGCGACCCCGCCCAGTAGTTCGCCGGCCGACACTCTCCAGTTGTCGTTCTCCTTGTTGTTGTCGCCCTTGGTCTGGAAGAACTTCACCCCGCCCTGCTCCTCGACGGCCACCACCCTGTGGATGACCAGGTCCGTTTTATCCTCCGGGTCGCGGAAGATAATGACGTCGCCCGGTTTGACTTCCGACGCCTCGAGGTCCTTCATAACCACCGCGTCGCCGGTCTTGATCTGGGGGGACATCGAGTCGCTGACGACAACGTGGAACGGGTTGAACACCCGCTGGGCGATCACCAGGAAGGCGAGCGCCATCGCCATGGCTACCAGGAGAACGGCAGTCAGCCTGCCCGTTACGGCGAAAAACTTGAACACCCGGCTCTCTGTCACTGCACCTCCTCAAGCACGGTATCGGCAGCCACGCCTCGCGCGCTTAATAGCCGGAACCCCCCCGGGTGTTCCCCGCTAACCGAGCCCCATCATCCGTGAGATGATCTCCTTCATCACCTCGTCGGTGCCCCCGCCGATAGGCATCAGGCGGATGTCCCGGTAGGAGCGGGCGATGTCGTACTCCTCCATGAAGCCGTAACCGCCGTAGATCTGCAGGCACGTGTCCACGACCTCGCAGGCCATGCGGGCGGAGTAGAGCTTGGCCATGGACGCTTCCTTGATAGGGTTCTTTCCCTCGACAAACAGCTTCAGGGCGTGGTAGGTAAGGGCCTTGCCGGCGGCGATCTTCGTCTGCATGTCGGCGAAGTAATGGGCGATGACCTGGAAGTTGGCGATGGGCTGGCCGAACGCCTGCCGCTGCTTCGCGTACTCCAGGGCCCTCTCCATAGCCAGTTGGGCGCCGCCTACCGAGCCCAGCGACAGGGACATCCTCTCCCAGACGAACATGCCCATGATCTGGTAGAAACCTTTGCCGACCTCTCCGAGTATCGCGTCGCCCGGCACGACCATGTCGGTGAAGGCGAGCTCCCCGGTGCTCGAGGCGCGCCAGCCGAGCTTGTCCAGCTTCCGTGTGACTTCGAAACCCGGCGTATCGGTATCCACCACGAACATCGAGATGCCGCCGTAGCCTTTCTCCGGGTCGGTCTTGGCGGCGAGCACCATGAAGTCGCAGCGTGCGCCGTTGGTGATGAACGTTTTTGAGCCGTTGATGACCCAGTTGTCCCCGTCCCTGGCCGCCCTGGTCTTGATGGCGGCGACGTCGCTGCCGGCGTCCGGCTCGGTTATCGCCAGGCACCCGATCCATTCCCCCTTGATGCCCGGGACCAGGTACTTCTCTTTCTGGGCGTCCGTGCCGTAATGGAGGATATGGGGCATGGCGATTGCGATGTGGGCCCCGATGTCGGCCCCGACCCCGCCGGCGCGGCAGCGCGCCATTTCCTCGTGAAGCACCGCCTCGGCGAGGACGTCGTCACCACCGCCGTACTCCTCCGGGTAACGCATGCCCAGGTACCCCAGCTTCCCCATCCTCGAGAACACTTCGCGTGGCACTTCTCCCGCCGCTTCCCATTCTTCGGCGTGCGGCGCGAGCTCGTTGTCTATGAAATCCTGGATGGATTTGCGGAAGACATCGTGCTCGGGCTGGAAAAGGTCGCTGCTCATGGGTACCTCCTTCGGTGCGCCGTCCCTGGCGGGCCGGCGGTGACTCCGGAAAACACAGGGTGGATTATATATCAGCCGGAGCGGGTATTGGGGAAACGGCGAGCCGCGCCCGACGGCCGGAGTTCCGCGCCGCGCGCTACTCCTCTTTCTCGTCCTCTTCGTCCTCGCCGAACGCGCCGGCGGTCATGTCCTTGACGTACTTGAACGTTTCGCCGAAGCGCCTGGCGATCTTGGGCAGGAGGGCGGGCAGGAACAGAATAACGATGACCGCGATTATGATGATCAGCTCGAGCGGCCCGAGTCCGAATATCGCCGCGAAGTTCATTGGGCTCCAACCCTCCTCGATCGTTCCACAGCCGGAAGCACATCATATTGTACACGAACCCGGCGGCACCGTCCCACCCGGGGCGCGCCCGCGGTTCCACGGGCGCGATTCCCTCCCGGGACATACAATAGTGAGCAGACTCGAGCCGAACCGGCGCGAAGGGAGGATGCGGCCTTGGAGCCTGATCTCGAACTGGTGTTCAATCCGCGGACGGTCGCGGTCATCGGGGTGTCGACGACGAACCCCTTTCATCCGGCCAACATCATCTACAACAAGAACTATTACGGCTACGACTGCGAGGCCTACGCGGTCAATCCCAGGGGGGGAGAGATGGAACGGCGGCCGGTCTACCGCTCCCTCGCCGAGCTCCCGTCGCGCCCCGACATGGCCGTGGTGGCGGTCAAGGCCCACCTGGTGCCCGGGGTAGCCCGAGACTGCGCCCGGGCGGGTGTCCGAACCATGGTGGTGATCTCCGGCGGGTTCGCGGAGACCGGCCCCGAGGGCAGGGCCCTGCAGGACGAGCTGGTGGAAGTGTGCGAGGAGGCGTCCATCACCCTCATCGGCCCCAACTGTTTCGGCGTCTTCGCGCCGCCGGCGGTCGACACCTTCTTCCTGCCACCGGAGCGGACGGTCCTCCCCAGGAGCGGAGACGTCGCCGTCGCCAGCCAGAGCGGCGCCTTCATGGTGGACCAGGTGATGACCAACTTCCACGAGGCGGGGATCGGGCTCAGCCTGGCGGTCAGCGTGGGCAACAAGGCCCAGGTGGACGAGGAAACGCTTGTCGATCACTTCGCGGGGCACCGGGGCACACGGGTGATGTGCTTCTACATAGAAGGCATGGACCAGGGGGTAAGGAATTTCATCGAGAAGGCGAAGCGCATAACCCCCGAGAAGCCGATAATCGTCTTCCTGGGCGGCAAGAGCGAGCGGGGCAAGCACGCGGCACTCTCTCACACCGCGGCCCTGGCGGCCGACCACGCCCTGGTGGCGGGAGTACTGAAGCAGAGCGGGATAATCGAGGCCGTGACCGAACAGGAGGTCACTTCCTTCGCGAAGATACTGACGTATTACCCGCACCGTCCGATGCGCCTCTGCAGCGTCGCTGTCGTCTCTTCGAGCGGCGGGCACGGGGTGCTCGCTTCCGACAGCGCCACCGAAGCGGGTTTGAACGTGCCCGCCTTCTCGGCCGAGAGGCGGAAGGAACTGCGGGACCTGCTCGAGCCGGACATCCGCGACATAGCCGCGGTCGGCAACCCGGTGGACCTCACCGGGAGCGCCGCCGACCAGGACTTCGAGCGCACCCTCGACTACCTGCTGGCGCAGGACGACATCGAGGCGGCGATGATCCTGACCCTGCCGTACACGCCGATGATGACCTCTTTCGTCGGGACGCGCCTGGGACAGGTGGTGAAGAAACACGACAAGCCGGTCGTCGCGTACGTCCCCAACCTCGCCAAGTACGGCATGGTGCTGGAGGGCTTCGAGCTCAACGGCATACCCGTGGTCCACTCCATCGACGAGGCCGTTCAGATGCTCAAGGCTCTGCGCCTTCTCGGCGAGAGCTGTGCCTTGCGGCCGTGACGGTTGCGGCCGTGACGGCGCTGAGGGATCCGGGAGGCCGGCGGCGCAGGGCGGCGGGTTCGTTCGCCGTGAGGCCTCCGTCAAGCCGGGGCTTCCGGGGGAGGCGCCTTGCGCCGGGGGGCCCGCCGGAACGCGCGGTAGAAGTGGTAGGCGATTCCCGCCGTCCATAAGACGAGAGGGATCGACACCCACGGCAGCGCCGGCCTGAAGAGGGCCCCCAGGAGCATGAGGTAGGCGACGCCGGCGACGTAGGCGGTCAGGTGCAGAAAGACGTTGAACTTCGCCAGCGCGGCTTCCACGGCGGCCTGCTTCTTCTCTTCCTCCGCCTTCTTCAATGCGAATATCTTCTCGAAGTAGTCGGCGTCGTCGTCCTCGTCGAAGGTCGCGGGCTTTCCGCCGGTCGGGTCTTCCATCTCGCCTCACAAGCCGTTGAATCCGCCTGAATCTAGCACCGCCGCTCGAGCCTCGCAACAGAAAGCTCTTGTGCTACTGTATCGGTGTCCGGCCCTGGAGCCAACGGAGGGAAGCGTATTGTCCGAGACTTATTCGCCATCAGAGATAGAAGAGCGCTTCGGGGCGCTGCCGTACGTGACGCCCTACAGCAGGATAATCGCGCTGGTCGACCGGGGAGGCCGGGCCGTCGAGCTGCACGAGTTTCACGCCCGGGACAGGTGCACCGGGGGCGCGGCCTGGGAGGTGTATCACTACGCGCGGACCAGCCCTCTGGTGCTCTCGGCCAGGCGCGAGGGCGCGCGCAACGTCTTTGTTTGCAGGACCGGGCGTGCGGAACTGGACCTGGTGCCGGGGATTGCCGGTGCGGGGCTCGAGGAGGTCAGGGTCGAAGCGGGGGAAGTCCTCCTGACGTACGCCGGGTTGGCGGGCGGCGGGATAGCCGCGACGCTATGCCGGGGCATGGCCGGCAACGTCATCTCCACGGAAGTGCACGAGCGCGGCGGCGGGGCGGAGCTCGGGCGTGCGACCCTTCGGTTGCCGGCTACGCGCAGGCTGGCGATCGGAGTGGACGACACCGACGACGCCGAGCGCGGCGCCACCTGGTCTCTGGTCAACGAGATAGCGTTCGCGCTGGAGGCGGAGGGCGAGGCGTCCTACCTTCTCCACACCATTGCCCAGCTCTACCCGGACAACCCTTACAAGACCACCAACTGCTGCGCGACCGCGGTGACCCTCGGGGTGCCGGGGGAATCCCTCGCCGTGGTGCGCCGCGCCGTCAGGGAGGAGCTCGAGTCCTCGACGTTCAGCGACGAGTGCGGGATGGCCTGGTCCGAGGAGGTACTGGTGCCCGCCCCGCTGAGCCGCTTCGCCGAGCGCGCCAGGCGGGGGATGGTGACTGTCGAAGAAGCGCGCCGCGTCGCCGGGGAGGGTGGCGCCGGGCTGGAGCCGGTCACCGGCGAGAGGGGATGCATAGGAGCCCTGGCCGCGCTCGGAACGGCAGGCGACCCGGACGGCGCGGTGACGACCCCCGGCGCGGAAGGCTGAGAAGTGCCCTCGCGCGACGACGTCCTGCTCAAGGTGCGGTTGCAGGCCCGGGGCGTCCGCCTGGAGGCCGCCCGAGAGCAGAGGGCCGGCGGAGCCGGGCCCACCGACGGGGTGACACTGTTCTTCGGGGGCCTGGTCGCCACGGTGCCCACGGTCGCCCCGTTCGTGTCTTCTTCCCCTTTCGAGCTGGTGGACACCGGGACCGGAGGGGAGATGCTGCTTCGCGACGGCGAGCCGTGCCGTGAGGTCGAGGTTGCCGGCCCGCCGGCGTTCTATTCGCTCGAGACCGGCGGAGGAGTTCCGTTCCGGAAGATCGCGCTCAGACACGGCAGGGACGCCATAGGGTCAACCGTGGCACAGTACTGCATGCGCGCCGGCGACGCGTGCAGGTTCTGCGGCATCGCCGTGTCCAGGCAGTCGGGGTCGACCGTAACCCTCAAGGAGCCCGGCGACCTGGCAGAAGTGGGGAGGGCGGCCCTGGAGGAAGGCTACCGACATGCCGTGCTCACCACCGGCACCACCGACCCCGGCGACTGCGGCATCCCTCACCTCGAGAAGTGCGCCGCGGCGCTCAAGGAAGCCACCGGGGGCGCGATGTCGGTCCACGTGCAGTTCGAGCCCCCCGCCGACATGAGCCGGATAGACCGGGTCGCCCGGGTGAGCGACAGCGCCGCCATCAACATCGAATGCTTCGATCCCGCCGCGCTTTCCAGGGTCGCCCCGGGGAAGGCGGCGGCCGGCGTCGCGCGGTACGAGAGCGCGTGGAGACGGGCGGTGTCGGCGTTCGGCGCGGGCCAGGTCTGCTGCTTCATCCTGGCGGGCCTCGGCGAGGACCCCGGGAGCGTGGCGCGCGGAGCGGAGAGGCTCTGCGAGATGGGCGTCTACCCGTTCCTGCTTCCCTTCAGGCCCACGGCCGGAACTCCCATGGCAGCGGCCGCCCCGCCTGCCGAGGAGATGATGGTTGAGCTGTACGAAACGGTCGCGGGGCTTGTTGACGCCTCGGGCATGTCCGCGGGCGACTGCCTGGCGGGATGTGTGAGGTGCGGAGCCTGCAGCGCGATAACGGACTGGTGAAGCTGTCGGGGAGGGGAAGGCGCTAGCCGGCGGCTTCGGCTACGGCGCACTCCTTCTTGATCTTCTGCTTGATGCGGCACAGTGCGTTGTCAACGACCTTGGTCTCGCAGTCGATGTCCTCGGCGATCTCCTGGTAGCTCTTGCCGTCCAGGTACTCGACGAACACGCTCCATTCCAGTTCGGATAGCTTGTCCCGGAGGATGGTGATCACCGTATCCAGCTCTTCGTCGTGGATGAACATGTCCAGCGGGTCCTCGGATTTCTCCGGACCCATCCCCTGCGAGGCCAGGCTGTCCAGCAGGTTCTCGTCGGGGATCTGAGTGTCCAGCGACTGGTACGAGCTCAGGGGGTTGTGCTTCTTGCGCGCGTGCGTCTTCACGGCGGTTATGATCTGGCGGGTGATGCACAGTATCGCGAACGACCTGAACGAGCAGAGCTCGTCCTCCTTATAATCGCGGATGGCCTTGAACAGGCCGATCATGCCTTCCTGGACCGTATCCTCGTGGTCGGCGCCGGTAAGGAAGTAAGAGCGCGCCTTCACGTGCGCAAGGTACTGGTAGCGGCTTATGAGAACGCTCTCGGCGAGCTTGTCTCCCGACCTGGCGCCCCTTACCAGTTCTTTGTCTGAGAACTCCCGGTACTTCTTAACGGAAGGGTTCACTGTTTTACGTCTTGCCAATCCATCTCCTTGGCCACGGCATATCTGGTACCGCTGTCGACGAGTATAGCACACATTTTGAACTTCTTGTCAAATAAGTTGCTTAGGGTTACGTTCTGTTGGGTTGTGTTCCGCTTGTGAATTTTGTAAAGAACAGGACTGAAGAGAACAATGAAGACTCACCTGGAGGTCAAGGCTTAGCATGAAGCTCTCCCGGTCGTTCATCGACCCCGGCTCCTCCAGGGTTCCTCCATTTCCGATCGCCGTTCCGTTTCCGTGCCTGCAGTTATACGTTCGAGCGGCCTGCCGCCGGACATTCCGGGACGTTCCATGTGACGGAAAATGCCCGCCGGCAAGTGGTCCTGCCGGAACGCCGGCCATAGCGGTCCCGTCGCGGCATCAAGGCCGCACCGTGTCCTCGCCCCCGCGTCGCGTCGCCGGGATGGCCCGCCGCATGCGGCAAAGGGAAAGGCGGGCTGCGCCCGCCTCCCAGCAATACTCTTGATACCTCTCAAGAGGTCTATTCCATCACTATCGCTTCTGTAGGGCACTCCTCGGCGCAATCACCGCAGCCGATGCATGACTCGAGGTTCACGACGCTGCATATGTCGTCCACCAGGTCGAGTGACTCCTGCTCGCACACGTCCACGCAAAGGCCGCATCCGGTGCACTCGTCGGCATCGATCTTCGGCCTTTTGTCGCTGGCTTCTCCCACGATTTCACCTCCTGACGCAAGATCAATCCTAACGTTACTGTAACCGGCCGCAAGACCGTCACGCGGACCGCGCATTATCGTTTCCGGCCGGAACGCCGCCATAATTGATACATAAATGCGGATGAAGCGCAACAGCCCGCGACTGTCTCTGAACGACGCCCGTAAACCGCCACGGAAACGGGCGGTTCCCGGAGAGCGGCTCCACGGCTCGAGGCCTGATGCGCCCGCCGGGTCGTCGATGGCGGGCGGTTCCCGTCTTACCGGAGGAGAAGGCGCCCGGGCATCGAAATCGATCGTGCGTCGGGGTCGAAGACGCCGTCGAGGCGGGGGACGCCGGCAGGGAGGCCGGCGGAAAGATGGCAACCAATGGGGGGCGCCGACGCGAAGACGGACGCGAAGAACCTCTCGCAGGTAGGCCCCCTGCAAAACGCCGTGGGGCAAGTCATTCGATGGCGCGAACAGCGTGGGGTGTTGCCGATGCCGTCCCTCCACGATGCGGAAAGGGCCGTTCTGAAGCGTCTGATGCTGGCGTTATAAAGATACTTGACAATGAGACACTCATGATTTATCATGGATAGCGGCTCAATATGTAAGCAATAGTTTTGGAAATAGCGAGGAGAGGGTGCACATGGCAAAAGTTATCGGTATAGACCTCGGTACGACCAACTCGTGCATGGCCGTACTGGAGGGCGGCGAGCCCACGGTGATTCCCAACACCGAGGGTGGCCGCACCACCCCGTCCGTCGTCGCGTTCACGAAGGCGGGTGAGAGGCTGGTGGGCCAGGTCGCGAAGCGGCAGGCCATAACCAACCCCGACCGCACGATCGCATCGATCAAGCGGAAGATGGGCACGAGCGAGAAGATCAAGATCGACGACCGCGACTATACCCCGCCGGAGATATCGGCGATGGTGCTGCAGAAGATGAAGGCGGACGCTGAGGAGTACCTGGGCGAGAAGATCTCCCAGGCGGTCGTAACGGTGCCGGCGTACTTCGACGACAGCCAGCGTCAGGCGACCAAGGACGCGGGCCGCATCGCCGGGCTGGAGGTCCTGCGGATCATCAACGAGCCGACGGCCGCCGCGCTTGCTTACGGCCTCGACAAGGAGAACGAGCAGACAATCCTGGTGTTCGACCTCGGCGGGGGCACTTTCGACGTAAGCATCCTCGAGATAGGGGCCGGGGTCTTCGAGGTCAAGGCCACCAGCGGCAACACGCACCTGGGGGGCGACGACTGGGACCAGCGGGTCATCGAATGGATGGCCGACGACTTCAAGTCGAAGACGGGCATAGACCTGAGGTCCGACAAGATGGCGCTGCAGAGGCTCAAGGAGGCGGCGGAGAAAGCCAAGATGGAGCTCTCCACCACGACCTCCACGAACATCAACCTGCCGTTCATCACCGCGACCCAGGAAGGCCCGCAGCACCTGGACATGAACCTGTCCCGCTCGGACTTCAACAAGATGACCGCCGACCTGGTGGACAAGTGCGTGGGGCCGTTCAAGCAGGCCGTGAAGGACTCGGGCCTGGACACCAAAGACATCGACCACGTCATCCTCGTAGGCGGCGCGACCCGCATGCCCGCGATCCAGGACAAGGTCCGCGAGCTGACCGGCGGCAAGGAGCCGCACAAGGGCGTCAACCCCGACGAGGTGGTGGCGGTCGGCGCCGCGATCCAGGCGGGCGTGCTCAAGGGCGAGGTCAAGGACATCCTGCTCCTCGACGTAACTCCACTGTCCCTGGGGATAGAGACGCTCGGCGGGGTCTTCACCAAGCTGATAGAGCGGAACACCACGATACCGACCCGCAAGAGCGAGGTCTTCACCACCGCGGCGGACGGACAGACTTCGGTCGAGGTCCACGTCCTGCAGGGCGAGCGCGAGATGGCCGAGTACAACAAGACCCTCGGTAAGTTCCACCTGGTGGGCATACCGCCCGCGCCCAGGGGCATTCCCCAGGTGGAGGTAACTTTCGACATCGATGCCAACGGCATCGTCAACGTCAGCGCGAAGGACCGGGCGACCGGCAACGAGCAGAAGATCACTATCACCGCTACCTCGGGTCTGACGGAGGACGAGATAAAGAAGATGCAGCACGACGCCGAGGAGCACGCGGAGGAAGACCGCCGGCGCCGGGAGGAGGCCGAGACCCGCAACCGCGCCGACGAGGTGGTCTACACCACCGAGAAGTCCCTGCGCGAGCTGGGCGACAAGGTCGATCCCGCCGAGAAGGCGACGATAGAATCCGCGCTCAACGAGGTGAAGGAAGCGCTCAAGGGCAGCGACACCGATCGTATCAAGTCGACCATGGAGAGCCTGATGCAGGCATCCCACAGGCTGGCCGAGCAGGTGTACGCACAGACCGCGGCCGCGGCCGGCGGGCCGGGGCCCGACGGGTCCGGCGACGGGCAGGGCGAGGAGGAAGTGATAGAGGCCGACTACGAAGTGGTGGACGAAGACAAGTAAGAACGTACCCGGTTTGCGCGAAAGCGCAGTATATCGAAGGGAGGTAGCTTTCGATGGCGATTGTTAGGTGGGACCCGTTCGACGCGTTTCTCGGAGCGCAGGAAGACCTGAACCGCATGTTCAGGCGGGGCTGGTTGCGCCCCCCCGGCGCGGAGGAGGGGCTGGCCGACAGTGGCAAGTGGGCGCCGGCCCTGGACATCTTCGAGGCGGGCGATTCGCTGGTCGTGGAGGCTGAACTCCCGGGCATTGACCCGAAAGACATCGAGGTGACGGTCGACGACGGCGTGCTGACGATCAAGGGCGAGCGCAAGCACGAGAAGGACGTGCACGAAGAGAGCTACTACCGCGTGGAGCGCGCGTACGGCCTCTTCCAGAGGTCGGTGAAACTGCCGGCCGAAGCCGAGGCCGAGGGAGTCAAGGCGGCCTACGACGCCGGGGTCCTCAAGGTCACGGTGCCGAAGATGGAGCCGAAGAAGCCCAAGTCCGTGCCCGTGACGATCGAGACCAGGAAAGAGAAGAAGTAGCCTCGAGCGGGCTACCTGCAAGAGAAGCGGCGGGGGCTTGCTCCCGCCGCTGACCTTGAGGGACGGGAAGCCGACGGACAAGCTGATGAAAGGTTAGAGTGGAATGAGCGACGCCAGAGGGCCGCGGAAGCAGTCCCCGGACGACAGTAAGAAGAAAGCCGACCACGCCGCCGACGATGACGAGGTCGAGATAATAGAGGGCGCCGAGGAAGCGGACGAGACCGAGGGGCTGGAGGTCGAGCCGGAAGAGAGGATCCACGCGCTGGACGAGGAGGTCGAGGAGCTCGCCGACGACAAGGCGATCCTGCTGGACAGTCTGCAGCGCCTCAAAGCCGACTTCGACAACTACCGCAAGAGGATGCTCCGCGAGCAGGCCAGGATCCTCGAGACGGCCGAGGCCGACATGATCAAGAAGCTCCTGCCGGTCATGGACAACCTCGAGCGCGCGCTCGAAAGTTCAGGCGGAGAAGAGAGCGACGGGTTGAAGCAGGGCGTGGCCAAGGTCCTCGAGTTGATGATGGACACGCTCGGCAGGGAGGGCCTGGAGGCCATCGACCCCGGGGGGGAACCGTTCGACCCCGAGCATCACGAGGCCATGATGGTGGTAGAGACGGACGATTGCCCCGAGGGCACGGTGGTGGACGTCGTGCAGAAGGGGTACCGCTTCAACGGGGTGCTCCTGAGGCCCGCGATGGTGAGGGTCTCCTGCCCCGCGGGCGGATAGCGGGGGCCCGCCGCCCCGGCGGCACCGGCCCGGGGAGGCCCCGGAACGGTACCGCCCATACAGGAAAGCTGCGTGAGGCCATTTGAACGGCAAGGACTACTACAAGACCCTCGGGGTGTCGAAGGGCGCGTCGAAGGATGAGATAAAGAAGGCGTACAGGAAGCTCGCGCACCAGTACCACCCCGACAAGAACCCCAACAACAAGGAAGCCGAAGACAGGTTCAAGGAGATAGCCGAGGCGTACGAGGTACTCTCCGACGACAAGAAGAGGCAGGAGTACGACACCGGCGGCCCGTTCTTCGGCGGACAGGGCGGCTACGGGCCGCCTCCCGGCGGCGGGCGCTACCAGGCGTACGATTTCGGGGGCTTTCCCGGCGGCGCCCAGGGCTTCAACTTCTCCGGCGACATCGGGGACCTGGGCGACATCTTCAACCTGTTCGGCGGCGGCCCGCAGGGCGGGCGCGCGGGCAGGCAGGGGCAGAAGGGCAGCGACGTCGAGCTGACGGTCAACATGTCGTTCGACGACGCTCTCAAGGGGGCCTACATACCGGTCACTATGACACGCGACGTCACCTGCGACGTGTGCAAGGGGCTGGGCTCGGCGCCGGGCACTCTGCCCCAGACGTGTCCAACCTGCGGCGGGCGGGGAACGGTGGCCGAGAGCCAGGGCCTCTTCGGGCTGAGCCGGACCTGCCCTGAGTGCATGGGGCGGGGCCAGGTCATACCCAACCCGTGTTCGAAGTGCGGCGGCGCCGGGTTCGTGAGGACGCCCAGGAAGTCCAGGGTGCGCATTCCGGCTGGCGTCAAAGACGGCTCCCGCATCAAGTTCAAAGGCAAGGGGGAGCCGGGGGCGGGAGGCGGACCTCCGGGCGACCTCTACGTGGTGACCAGGGTGGAGAAGCACCCGTACCTCGGCAGGAGGGATTCCAACATCACCCTGGAGCTGCCGGTATCGTACGCGGAGGCGGCCCTGGGGACCCAGGTTGAGGTGCCGACGACCGACGGGCGGGTGAAACTCAAGATACCGGCCGGCACCCAGAGCGGGCGGACGTTCAGGCTCAAGGGCAAAGGCGCGCCCAGGCTCAAGGGCAAAGGCCAGGGCGACATGCTGGTGACCGTCAGGGTGGTCGTGCCGGAGAAGGTGAAGAAGGAACAGCGTGAGATCATAGAGAAGCTCGGGGAGCTCGAGCCCGCAGCCGGGCTCCGGGAGCACCTGAAATAACGGTGATCGACGATGGATGAAAAGGAACCACAAGGGCTGTACGTGATAAGCGTGGCGGCGCGTCTGGCGGACGTGCACCCCCAGACCCTGAGGCTGTACGAGCGCAAGGGCCTGCTCCTGCCGGAGCGTACCCCCAAGAACCGCAGGCGCTACTCGGACGAGGATATCAGCAGGCTTCGACACATCCAGGAGCTTACCCAGGCGGGCTTGAGCCTGTCGGGGGTCGCCCTGGTGCTGGACATGGAGAAGGAGGTCGAAAGCCTCAAAGCCAGGATGGCCAGCATGCGCGAGGAGATGGAGGAGACCAACCGCGTCCTCAAGCGTCAGATGGAGGAGTTGAAGCGTCAGGTCGCCCTCAGCGTGAGGCCCCCCACCGGCATCATGCGCCGCGTGAGGTAGAGCCCTGGCCCCGCCGCCGGCGCGTGTTCCTCGCCGGTCGGTGTTTATTGCCGTTATGTATTCCTCGCCGGTCGGTGTTTGTCGCCGGCGCGTGTTCCTCGCCGGTGCGCTTTTCCGCGCCGGTTCGCGTACAATCCATCTGTCGGCCTCGAGAACGGAGCGGGACGCGGACATAACGGGCTGGTGAGAAATGGCCAAGACGTACGACGTGATAATAGTGGGCGCCGGGCCGGCGGGGATCTTCTGCGCGCTGGAGCTGACGCGCAACTCCGACCTCAAGGTCCTGCTTCTGGACAAGGGGGAGGGGCTCGACAGGAGGAAGTGCGCCTCGCCAAACGGGCAGTGCCGCCGGTGCCAGCCCTGCGCGATCCTCAGCGGGTGGGGAGGCGCCGGAGCTTTCAGTGACGGCAAGCTCACCCTCTCCAGCGACATCGGTGGCTGGCTGAGCGAACTTGTCGCGAAGAAGAAGGTCGCCGCGCTCATAGACAAGGTCGACAGGACGTACCTGGAGTTCGGCGCGCCCGCGGAAACCTTCGGCGACGACGAGGAACAGATCGGGGATATCGCCCGGAGGGCGATCACCTCGGACCTGGTCCTGGTGCCTGCGCGCGTGAGGCACATGGGCACGGACGTGTGTCCGAAGGTGCTCGGCAACATGTACGAGGAACTCGAGGGCCGGGCCGACATCCAGTTCAAGACGATGGTCGAGGACGTTAGAGTGAAGGACGGTGCGGTTCAGGGCGTCACTACCCGCGCGGAAGCCCGCATCAACTGCAAGTACCTGGTGATGGCGCCCGGCCGCAGCGGCGCGGAGTGGTTCGACGGCGTCGCGGACAGACTGTCGCTCGCCCGGAACAACAACATGGTCGACATCGGGGTCAGGGTCGAGGTCCCGTCCGTGGTGATGGCCCCGCTGACCGACGTGCTCTACGAACCGAAGCTCGTCTACTACTCCAAGGCCTCCGAGGACCGCGTCCGTACATTCTGCATGAACCCCAGCGGCGAGGTCATCAAGGAGTACTACGACGAGGTGCTCTCCGTCAACGGTCACTCCTACCGGGAGAAGAAGACCGACAACACCAATTTCGCCCTGCTGGTGGACAAGCGCTTCACCGAGCCGTTCCGCGAGCCCATAGCATACGGCAAGTACATCGCCAGGCTGGCGAACCTCCTGGGTGACGGGATACTGGTGCAGCGCCTGGGGGACCTGCTGGTCGGCAGGCGCTCGAACCCCAAGCGCATCGCCCGCAGCACCGTGAAGCCGTCGCTGGAGGAGGCTACGCCCGGCGACTTGAGCCTGGTGCTGCCGTTTCGCTACCTGTCCGACATACTGGAGATGCTCTCCGCCCTCGATAACCTGACCCCGGGGGTCTTTTCCCGAAACACCCTGCTCTACGGGGTCGAAGTGAAGTTCTACAGCTCCCGCCTGAAGGTCTCCGGGGTGCTCGAGAGCCAGGTCAGGAACCTCTTCGGCGCCGGCGACGGGGCCGGTATCACCCGCGGCCTGGTCCAGGCGTCCGCCTCGGGCCTGCTGGTGGCGGACACTATCCTGGGGAGGGAGAAGAAGAACCCCTGAACCGGGGCCCTCCCGGGCGCGCCGATGTCCCGGGACGCGGCTACCTCTCGACCGGTCGGCCTTCCCGCGCGGGCGCCCCCCTTATTGTGCGTTGGACCCGTCGCGCGGCGTGTTATAGTACCATCGTCGCGAACGGCACAACGACGGGACGGGGTGTTGAAGGTGTCCGGAACGGTGATCCTCGGGGCCCAGTGGGGCGACGAGGGAAAAGGCAAGATCACAGACCTGATGGCCGACCGGATGGACCTCGTCGCCAGGTTCGCCGGAGGCAACAACGCCGGACACACGGTGGTCTGCGGTGATGACGAATTCAAGCTGCACCTGATGCCGTGCGGCATACTCTATCCCCACATCACCACTGTCATCGGCAACGGAGTGGTTATCAACCCCAGGGTGCTGCTCGAAGAGATGGACGGGCTCCAGAGCCGCGGCATTTCCTGCGCGAAGCTGAAGATAAGCTGCAACGCCCACCTGGTGATGCCCTACCACCTCGCGTTCGACCAGATAGGAGAGCAGAGCCTGGGCAGCGCCAAGCTGGGCACTACCCACCGGGGCATCGGCCCGGCGTACGCCGACAAGGCGGACAGGATGGGAATGCGCGTCCAGGACCTCCTGGACGAGAAGATATTCAAGGCGAAGCTCGAGGTCTCGCTTGAGCGCAAGAACGCGGTCCTTACGAAAGCGTTCGGGCAGGATCCCTTCAGCGTCGAAGAGATACTTACGGAGTACATGGCCTACGCCGAGAGGCTCGCGCCCCACATCGAAGACACCTCGCTGCTCATCCACGACGCGCTGCGCGACGGCAGGAAAG
The DNA here is from genome assembly GCA_964512645.1 of uncultured Acidimicrobiales bacterium. GTDB lineage: Bacteria > Actinomycetota > Geothermincolia > Fen-727 > Anoxymicrobiaceae > CAZEJS01. Next base: position 22,821 of record CAZEJS010000022.1, on the reverse strand, counting down.
TGCTCTTCGAAGGGGCCCAGGGCACGCTCCTCGACCTCGACCACGGGACGTACCCGTTCGTGACTTCCTCGTCCCCGACCATCGGCGGGGTATTCACCGGGACCGGGGTGGGTCCCCGTGACATCGAGAAGATAATCGGCGTCGCCAAGGCGTACGTCACCAGGGTCGGCTACGGGCCGTTCCCCACCGAGCAGGAAAACGAGATCGGAGAGACGATGGGCGCCAGGGGTGTGGAGTTCGGCACCACCACCGGGCGCAAGCGCCGCTGCGGCTGGCTGGACATGGTCCTGCTGCGCTACGCCGTCCGCGTCAACAGCCTGACCGGCATAGCCCTCACCAAGCTGGACGTGCTGTCCGCCTTCGACAGGATCAAGGTGTGCGTCGGCTACTCGTTCCAGGGCAAGATATTCCACGAATTACCGCCCCACCAGACTATCTTCCACAAGTGCGAGCCGCAGTACCTGGAGCTCGCCGGGTGGAACGATGACATCTCGGAAGTGACGGAGAGGGACGACCTGCCGGAGGCGGCGCGCCGCTACGTGGAGTTCGTCGAGCAAGGCGCCGGTGTCCCGGTGGAGATGATATCCGTGGGGCCGAAGAGAACCCAGACGATAATCAAACGGGAGGAGTACAGGCGCCCGCTGGAGGAGGGCCCGTACCTCTACCGCGAGGATTTCGAGCCACCCGCCGGTGGCGTTCGGGATTAGGAGACCGCGATGAAGGTGATGATCGTTGGCGGCGGCGGGCGGGAGCACGCGCTGGCGTGGAAGCTTTCCTCCAGCCCGATGGTATCGGACATGTTCTTCGTCCCCGGCAACGGGGGCATGAGCCGGATCGGCGAGTGCGTCAGAGCCGACGCCGAAAACGTCGAGACGGTAGTGTCCCTGGCCGTGGAGAGGGCGGTCGATCTCGCGGTTGTGGGACCGGAGGCCCCTCTCGTGGGAGGCGTCGTGGACGCCTTCGCCGCGCGCGGCATCAAGGCGTTCGGCCCGACACGGGGGGCCGCCCGGCTGGAGGGCAGCAAGCAGTTCGCGAAGAGCCTGATGGAGAGGCACGGGATACCCACCGGGAGCGCCCGGTATTTCGACTCCTACGAACAGGCGAAGGAGTACGTCGAGGCCCAGGAGCCGCCGATCGTGGTCAAGGCCGACGGCCTGGCCGCCGGCAAAGGGGTCATTATCGCCACGACCGGGGACGAGGCGCTCGAGGCCCTGCGCGACTGCCTGGTCGACGGCGTCTTCGGGGAATCGGGCTCCAGGGTGCTGGTTGAGGAGTTTCTCGAAGGGCCGGAGGTCTCGATACTCAGCCTTGCCGACGGGGAGTCCGTCGCCCACATGGTGGCGTCCCAGGACCACAAGCGCGCCTGCGACGGTGACGAGGGGCCGAACACCGGCGGCATGGGGGCTTACTCTCCCGTCCCGCTGCTCGACGCCGTTACGGAGGCGGAGATACACCGGGCGGTAATGGACGCGACCGTGCTGGCAATGCGCGAGGAGGGTGAGCCTTACCGGGGCGTCCTGTACGGCGGCCTGATGCTGACGGAGGACGGGATGAAAGTCCTGGAGTTCAACGTCAGGTTCGGCGACCCCGAGACCCAGGCGGTTCTTCCGCGCCTGTCCAGCGACTTGGCCCCGGCGCTGCTGGCGACGATCGACGGAACCGTTGCCGACCTGGAGATGAAGTGGCTTCCCGATTACTGCGTGTGCGTGGTGGTGGCCTCGGGAGGTTATCCCGGCGCCTACCGGAAAGGGATACCGGTGACGGGCCTCAAGGCGGCGGCGGCCGACTCCAAGGTGGAGGTGTTCCACGCCGGCACGGCGATCGAGGACGGCAGGGTCGTGACGTCGGGGGGCAGGGTGCTCAACGTGGTGGCCCGGGGCTCCGACTTCACCGAGGCGCGCGGGCTGGCTTACCAGGCCGTCCAGATGATCGACTTCGAGGGGATGCAATACAGGACCGACATCGGGTACCGGGCGCTGGAGTGGCAGCGGGAGCACGGGATATCATAACCACGGGAGAGGCCCCCCGGGGGCCGGCGTACAAGGGACGGGGCGATGGAACCAATTAAAGTGCTGGTCATTACCGGGAGCGAGAACGACCTGCCGAAGATGGAGCAGAGCGCGGAGATGCTGGGGGCGCTTGGCATCGAGTGCGCGACCGTCGTCGCCTCGGCCCACCGCGCGCCTGAGCGGGTAAGGGAAGTCCTCGCGGAGGCGGAGCTGGCGGGGGCTGAAGTGATCATTGCCGGAGCGGGGATGAGCGCCGCGCTGCCCGGGGTCGTGGCTTCCTACAGCGACCTCCCGGTGATAGGGGTCCCGCTCGACTCCGGCATGCCCGGGGGGATAGACGCGCTGTTCTCGATCGTGCAGATGCCCACGGGCATACCTGTCGCCGCGGTGGCGGTCGGCGGCGCGAAGAACGCGGCGGTGCTGGCCGCGCGCATCCTGGCGCTCAAGTACCCCGAGGTCAGGAAGAAGCTGGAGGAGTACAGGTCGCTGCTTGCCGGGGGCGGTGCGGGATGATCGAACGTTACAGCCTTCCGCTGATGAGGGAGATATGGAGCGACAACTCCCGCATGCACAACTGGATGCAGATCGAGGTGCTCGCCGCCGAGGCGATGGCCCAGCTCGGCCAGATCCCCCAGGAGGACCTCACCGCGATCAAGAAGAAGGCGCGCTTCGACGTCGAGCGGGTGAAGGAAATAGAGAAGACCACCAGGCACGACGTGGTGGCGTTCCTGCAGAACCTGGCGGAGAACATCGGGCCGCCGGCGCGCTGGCTCCATTACGGCATGACCTCTTCCGACGTCCTCGACACCGGGCTGGCGCTGCAGTTGAGAGACGCGGCGGACATCCTTATCGAGGACACCAGCAACCTGCTGGGGGTGGTGAAGAACCGCGCCATAGAGTTCAAGAACACGCCGATGATGGGCCGGACACACGGGGTCCACGCGGAGCCGACCACCTTCGGTCTGAAGCTGGCGGTCTGGGCTTTCGAGATCGAGCGCAACCTGGAGAGGCTCCTCGCGGCGAAGGATGTAATTGCGGTGGGCAAGCTCTCCGGCGCGGTGGGCACCTACGCGAGCATCGACCCGTTCGTGGAGCGCTACGTGTGCAAACAGCTCGGGCTGGAGCCGGCGGAGGCGTCCAGCCAGGTGATACAGCGCGACCGTCACGCGGAGTACATGATGGCCCTTGCCATCTCGGCGTCGTCCCTGGAGAAGTTCGCAACCGAGATACGGGGGCTGCAGAGGACCGAGGTCATGGAGGCCGAGGAGCCGTTCCGCGAGGGCCAGACCGGTTCGTCCGCCATGCCTCACAAGCGCAACCCGATCATCTGCGAGAGAGTCTGCGGATGCGCGCGCGTGATACGCGGCAACGCCCAGGCGGCCCTGCAGAACATACCGCTGTGGCACGAGAGGGACATCAGCCATTCCTCGGCCGAGCGGGTGATACTCCCCGACAGCACCACCCTCCTGGACTACATCCTGAACAAGTTCTCCACCGTGATGGAGGGCCTTGTGGTGTACCCGTGGAAGATGCTGGAGAACATCGAACTGAGCCACGGGCTGGTCTTCTCCGAGAAGGTGCTGCTGTCGCTTATCAACAAGGGGGCAACGCGCCAGGACGCCTACAGGATGGTTCAGAGGAACGCCATGCGCGCGGTGCGAGGAGAGGAGCCGTTCAGGGAGGGGCTCCTCCACGACAAGGAGGTCGCGGGGTTTCTCACCCCGGAGGAAGTCGACCGGTGCTTCGACATAAACGCCGCGCTTACGAAGGTCGGCGAGGTGTTCACCAGGCTCGAGTTCATCGAAGTCAGGCCGCGGGAACGAACGGATTGAAGGGGGACTGAAGGTGGCACACGCCAGGGTCTATATCACTCTCAAGGACGGGATCCTCGACCCGCAGGGCAAGACGGTCCTGCGCGCGCTGAAGTCGCTGGGTTACGACGAGGTGCAGGACCTCCGCATAGGCAAGTACATGGAGGTCGAACTGGCCGGAGACGACAGTGACCGGCTGGAGGAGAGGCTGGCGGAGATGAGCGAGCGCCTCCTGGCCAACCCGATCATCGAGGACTACAGGACGGAGGTCGAGGTCTGATGAAGTTCGGCGTCGTCGTCTTTCCCGGCTCGAACTGCGACTACGACTGCCATTACGTCCTGGGGAGCGTGCTCGGCCAGGAGGTCGATTACGTGTGGCACGGCACCACCGACGTCTCCCGGTACGACTGCCTGGTGCTGCCCGGCGGGTTCTCCTACGGGGACTACCTGAGGACGGGCGCGGTGGCCCGTTTCTCTCCGGTGATGAAAGCCGTCGAGGAGTTCGCGGCGGGCGGGCGGCTGGTCATCGGTGTATGCAACGGGTTCCAGATACTCCTCGAGGCGGGGCTCCTGCCCGGGGCGGTCATGAGGAACGTCGGTTTGAAGTTCATCTGCAGGTTCGTGGACATCAGGGTGGAGACCACCTCGACCCCCTGGACCTCCGCCGCGGTGCAGGGAGAGGTCCTGCGCATCCCGATAGCGCACGGCGAAGGGAACTACCTGGTGGCGCCCGAGGTCCTGGAGGAGATGAAGCGCAAGGGGCAGATCGTGTTCAGGTACTGCTCGCAGGAAGGGAGAGTCCTCCCGGAGTACAACCCCAACGGCGCGGTGGAGAACATTGCCGGGGTGTGCAACGCGGAGGGCAACGTCCTGGGGATGATGCCGCACCCGGAGCGCGCCTCCGAGGCGGCCGTCGGCTCGGAGGACGGCCTGGTTATCTGGCGCTCCCTCATGGCCCACTGCGGCGTCTAGGCAGACGGCTCCGCATGGTGTGGCGTCCGCCGGGATCGCCGCCGGCAGGCCGGGCGCGGGCCGCGAATGAAGAAAGGTTGCCCGCGGGAAGTTGAAAGTCGATTTTCACGTTCACACTGAATATTCCCCGGATTCGGTCATAACGTTTCCGATGCTGGTCGAGGCGTGCCGGGAGAAAGGCATCGATGCGGTCGCGGTGATGGACCACGACGTGATCGAGGGCGCGTTCGAGTTCGCCCGCCTCTCCGGGGAGGCGGTCGCTCGCGGCGAGTGGGCTCCGCGCATCCTTGTCGGCGAGGAGGTGCGGACGACCGGCGGCGAGATATGCGGCCTGTTTCTCCGGGAGTGGGTGCCCGACCACCTCTCCCCGGTGGAGACCATGGACATCATCAGGTCGCAGGGAGGCCTGGTCTACGTACCCCACCCGTTCGATCTGCTCAAGCTCAAGAGGCTGAAAGCGAGTGAACTGAAGGCGCTTGCCGACCGCATAGACATCATCGAAGCGTTCAACGGAAAGCCCCGGCTGCCACTGGCGAACGTCCTCGCCAGGCGTTTTCTCGACAGGAACGCCGGCTTTCCCGCCGGCGCCGGCAGCGACTCGCACGAGCCGACGCACCTGGGCGCCGCCTACGTAGAGATGGAGGAATTCGAGGGGCCCGAGGACCTCCTCGAGAAGCTGCCGCGGGGTACGGTGCACGGCAAGTTGTACAGCCCGCTCGCCTCGGCGCTGGTCAGGGTGAGGATCCGCAGAGAGAAAAAAGCCCTGGAGCGCGCTCAGGTCTCTTCCTGACCCGGCCCGCCGGAAGCGCCGCCGGGTTCCTTTTCTTCCTCGACAGGACTGTCGTCCACGCCGGCGCCACTGTCCTCCCCGGAACCACTGTCCTCGCCGGGGCCACTATCCTCGTCGGCGCCACTGTCCTTCCCGCGCCTTCTGACGCGCGCCGGCCTGGCGAGGCTGCCTCCCGCGGCGAGCAGGAACGGCACCACGAACGCCAGCACCAGGCCGAACGCCAGCAGCAGCCAGTCGAAACCGGTGAAGAACCGGTCCATGAAATCGCCGAACGGGAGCCTGGCCCGGTTCGAGCCGTAGATCACCTTGAAGGCGAGCAACTGCAGGGGTACCGTCACGGCGGCAACGATAACCAGCGAAGGGAAGGCGACCCGCAGCGGAGGGGCGGGCTCGGTCCAGATGGGCAATCCCGCTTTCTTCCTCAGGGTGGTTCCCTTGTAGTAGGACCAGGGTACCGCGATGCCCAGCGTGAAGACCGCCACCTGGCTCCACTGCCTGGCGAGGAACGCGAACAGGAGCCACAGCGCGCTCACGGCGACCGCGGCTCCCAGGGCCACCGGCAGGCCGCTGAGCACCTGCATGACCGGCCCGTCGTAGTACCGGGGCTTCCTACTGGGCCGGGGTTCCTTTACGCGAGGCGGCCGTTCGGCCCGCTTCTCACGCGGAGGTCTCTTGACACGGGTCGGCTCGCGCTTGACCGGGCCCGTTTTCTCTTCCCCGTCGGAGGCGGCCGGCGCGGCGGCCGGGGCCTCGCCCCCGGGGGCGCGTTCCCCGCGGTCCGGAGCGGACGGGTGTTCCCCGTGCGTGGAAACCGGTGTCGGTGACGGTTTGCGAATCGTCCTCAGTTCGGGAGGCAGCGGCTTCTTGACTTTTCGGGCCGGTCCGGACGGGGGCCGTCCCCCTGAACCCGGCGTCGAGCGAGCCGGCCGCTCCGGGGGCTTCTCCGGTTCCGGTCTTGTGGAGGCGGCCGCGGTAGGTTCGTGCCTTTCCGGCTCGATCACTTCGCCGTCGGCGAGGACGGTGACCTCGCTGACATCGACGGGGGCCTTTCGAGCGTCGGTCTTCCCGAGGTCTTCCCTGCCAAATGGTACCGCGACCCCGGGTTCCAGCCTGTCGAGCTCCTCCTTGCAAGGCGCGCAGAGCAGGGGGTCGCCGCTCTCTTCCTCGCAGAGCGAGCAGATAGGGCGCTCGCAGTTGATACAGTCCCTGATGGCGGGCCTTGATTGGTGGATGTAACACCCACGAAATTCGACGGGTTCCCCGGCCAAGAGCCGCTCCGTTCTCATCGCCAACGCTATCAGACGAGGCCGTGGTCATGCCCCGCCCCCCGCAGACGAGGCCGTGGTCATGCCCCGCCCCCCGCGCCGCGGCCCGCCGGATCACCCCGGGTCCCGCGCCGCGGCCCAATCAGTATTCTAACCGCTGGACGTCTCCGGGGCGCGCCCTCCACCGCCGGGTGCCCCGCGCCGCCGTTTCCGGCCCGCGCTCAGCGCCCGCGCTTCCTCTCTCGTCACATCCCGCCAGGGCGCGCCGCGGCCAGTTCGGCGTTGACGAGGTCGGTGAACCCGGTGAGGTCGTCCGCCGCGGGAAACTCGTCGCTCGCGCAGAGGAACTCCTCGCTCATCGGGTTGATCCTGAAGGGGTCGAGGCCCTCCGGCCCCACCCGGGCCAGCATGTACTCGAACAGGGCGGTCCCCCGGAACACCACCAGGGGGAAGAAGGTCGCGTCGAAAAGGCCGTTATCCCGGAGGATTTCGACTGTGGACATGACGCTTTCGCGGGTCTCCCCCGGGAGGCCGACGATGAAGGTGAGCATGGGCCTCATGCCGGCGGCGCGGACCGCCCTGGCGGCTTCCAGCACTCTCGAGACGTCCAGGCGCTTGCGGACGACTTCGCGCAGTATTCGCTCGTTGAACGTCTCGGCCCCGATGGCGATGTCGGTGACTCCGGCCGCGGCAAGGTCGCTTATCAACCCGTCGTCGAGGTAGTCCGCGCGGGTCTGGATGTGGTAGGTGAAAGGCGTCCCGGGCATGAACTCCATGATGCGCCGCGCGCGCTTCCTGTTCATGGTGAAGGCGGCGTCGCCGAAGAAGAACGCGCCGGAACCACCGGGGAACTCTCGCGCGCAGAAGTCGAGGACGTCTCGGACGTACCCCGGAGAGTGCATCCTGGTCCTCCTTCTGTTGATGGCCGGGTCCAGGCAGAACGTGCAGCCCTCGGGGCATCCGCGAGAGGTGAGAAAGCCTGCGCCCGCGATCCAGTCCGGCTCCGGGAGTATGCTGTTGAGTATCTCGAACCTCCTGGCCACGCGGAACTCCCCGCTCACGGTATAGGGGTGGGGCAGAGCGTCCAGGTCTTGCGCGTGCGGGCGGCGGTCGTTGTGTACGATCCGGGCGCCATCGCGGAAGCTCACGCCCTCGAGGCCGTACAGGTCCCGTCCCTCGGCAAGCCTTTGGAGCAGGGCCGCGGCGGTTATCTCGCCCTCGCCGCGCACGACCGCGTCCACGTGCCCGTCTTCGAGGATCTCCCGCGCGTGGAACGACGAGTAGATGCCGCCGGTCACCAGCCTGGCCCCCGGACAGGCCCGGCGGACGTCGCCCAGGAGGCGCCTTCCGTGCAGTGCGAGGTTGTACACCGACACTCCCAGGAACACCACGTCGGGGGCCTCGTCCGCGAGTGCCGTCGCCAGGTATTCACGGGTGCGTTCGGCGGCGTCGAGAGAGGCCACCCCGGCGCGGGAGATCGCCGACGGATCGGTCTCGGGCTCCGCGAACGCGCGTGCGTCGGGCTGGATGTCGGCGACGAGGTTGACCACCCGTGGAGAAAAGCCGTGCTCCTTGAGGTACGCGGCAACGTGCATCGCGCCGTAGTCCGGCGCGAGGAGTTCCTTGTTGCGAAGGACCGACGTCCTCACGCGCCACGCTGGTTCCGGTCGCGCCTCCATAAGGCCGAGCGCCGCGGAGTCGGATACGAACAGTGTCTTCAAAGCCGTCTTCCCTGTACGGTTGAACAGGGGCATGGTAGCGCGACGGCGGTGAAACATCCAGATGACGGCGCCTGGCCGGGTCTGGTTCCGCCGCAGGAAACGAGAAAGCCCCTTCGCAGGGGCTCCCTCTCGACCACCGCAAACAACCCCGCGTATCAGTGCCGCCATATCACCGTAGAGGGCTAAATGTATACCATAGATGCACGAATATCAACCGTTTGGGGTATTTATTTTTTCATCACTTTCCGGTCCCGGAGCGAACGTTTCGCCCGGGCCGCCGGTGGTCCGGGCCGGCCGGTCCTGAAGACGGACCTGGAACGCGGGACTGTCTGGCCGCATGAACGGGGCTGCCTGGCTGGAACGCGTGCGGGAGAAGAAGAGTCTCCCTGTTGACCCGCGGTGAACTGAAACCGAAATTGATGTTGATGTACCGGGCACGAGAAAAGGTGTCGAGACCGAACCAGGAACGCAGTCGGCAGGGGCGGTAATTCGCCGTCAGAGGGCTCGTATGTCTCAGGCGGGTATCCCCGGCAGTTCGGGATCGATCTTCTTGAACAGCAACGGAGCGCGCTTCAGGAGGACCTTCATGATGAGCGGAACCCTCGAGTTGAGCGGAGTGTTCACCTGGTCCCCGAAGGCCTTAAGGATCTCCTGCGGCATGAAACGCAGCTTGAGGCCGTAGAACCGGCTGGTGGCGGCCATGGTCAGAACGCAGCCGTAGCAGTTGAGAGCCAGTTCCCTCGCGCCCGTGTCCCTGGCCTGTTGGTACTTCATCCTCTGGCACTTCAGCATGTCGCGTATCCGGTTGTCCCTCACGAAGCTCGCCATCCCGCAGCTCAATGACCGATCGCGGTTGTTTTCCAGCTCCACGAACTCGGCGCCGGTCACCCGGTAGGCCCTTCGCATCAGTTCGTAGAACTCTTTTCCCAGTTCGCTGACGTAGCACGGTTCACTGATAACGGCCTTATAACTCTGCGGATTTCGGACGGAGATCTCACCCCTGTCCAGGCGTTCGAGGAGCCACTGGTACAGGTTGACGTGCTCGAACGGGAGCTCTTTTCCGTAGACCTCCGGCAGCGTCTTCGACATGTAGATGTAGCACGAGTCGCAGAAGTAGACTATCCTCTCAGCCTCTAACCCCGCGAACCTCTCCAGTATCCTCTCGGTGACGCCGGAGTAAGCGTCCCACAATGCCGAGCGGTAGTGCATCTCGCCGCAGCACGTGTCAGGCGGGCCGAACTTCGGGATGTCGCGGAACACCGTGGAGCCCTCAATGTCGCCGCAGAACAGTCGAGCGCCGCACCCCAGGAACAGGACCTCCCGGCTGGGTGGCGGCGGCTCCGACCACTTCTCGAGTATCTGCCTCTCCTCCGCGCTGAGCCCGCTGTACACGTCGCCCCAGAAGTTATGGCCGGGCATCCCGTTCAGGAAGTAGGGGACCATGGCGGATATCGACTGCCTGTGCGCGCTCCTCTCCGACAACCTCTCCAGTATCAGTTCGTACGGCCGCAGCCCGTGCGGGCAGTGGGCGTTGCAGCCGTAGCAGAGAGTGCACTCGCTGAAAACGCGCGGGGCCGGTTTGTCGTCCAGGAGCATCGTTATCTCGGAGCGGGCCTCCTCTTTAGTCATCTTCATCACAGGACACTTGACCAGGCAGGTCCCGCACCGGTTGCACTCGCTCCAGTCACAGCAGTCTATATATGACACCTATCGGTCCTCCCTCATGCCTGACCATCCCGGCCACGCGGTCGATCGTACTGGCCACGGCCATTCACGGTGAACCGCTCACGCTCCCGTGCCGTAATCTATCCGTTTGCGTATCCTGTTGTTTAACACTGCCCCGTAGCCGCCTCTCCAGGCAGCAACTGTAGCATGAAATCGGCGCCCTTCCTTCCATTTCTGCCCGGCTTTCCGTGAAGTTGCCCGCTTCAGAACCGCGCTCTTTGTAAACCGTCGCCGCTGACGGTCCGGCGAGACGGTTGACCAGGGTTTTCCCTTCCATATGGGTCGTCTCCCTGTCAGGTCACCTCGGGACGGCGGCGAGACACCGGATACGCTCCGGGAGGTCCGAGAACAAGCCCCCATGGGCCGGGTCGCGGGCGAGCACCTCCTGGTCGTTCACGTCCTCGTATCCGGCGAGGCGGGCGTAGACCGATTGCTTGAGGAGGCCGGCAAGCTCTTGCCGGACGTTCCTCCAGGCGTGTGGAAAGCGAACGACTCTTCCAGGCGGGTGTATAATGGTGATTCGTGGTTTCGCGTTGGAGGATTGATAAATGAAGAGGACCTTTATTCTCGCGGTTCTGCTGGCGGCGTCGGTCGTGCTGGTCGCTGTCGCGGGGTGCGGGGGAGGGGCCGGCACCAACGCTTCGTCCGTACTGGAAAAACCCGCCACGACCCCTACGGGCAAGAGCATGTCTACCATTATCGCCGACTACTCCAGGTTGTCGGCGGAAGAAACCGGCGCCGCGCTGGAGGCTCTCAGGTGCGCTGAAGACATGAACTGCGGTTCCACCTTCAAGGCGGCCAGCGTCAGGTGCCAGGAAGGCTGGGCCAGGGTTTCCGTGCTGGAGATAGACGTTCCCGCGGATGAAGGCGTGGGCTTCGATGTCTACCTCAAGGAGCGCGGCGGTGGGAGGTGGGAAGTGGTGCAGACCGGGAACGACCTGACCGCTGAAGACCTCCCGGCGGCCCCCCCGGAGATATTCGACCGATGACCACCGTCCGAAAGAAGGAAAGGCCGCGCGGGGCGCGGCCTTTCTTGCTCTGACTGTTCCTCTACTTCAACTTGTCCCTGCCGAAGCCGAGTACGTTCCGGGCCGTGATGAGCATCTGTATCTGGCCTGTTCCCTCAAAGATATCGTTGATCTTCGCGTCGCGCATCCACTTCTCGAGGAGAAGCTGGCGCGAATAGCCGAGCGGGCCCATCAGCTCTACGCATTTCTGTGTGATCTGCGTGACCGCGAGCCCGGCCTTCGCCTTGGCCATGGAGGCCTCGAGGCTGTTGCGCACCCCGCCGTCCAGCATCCAGACGGCGCGCCAGGTGAGCAGGCGGGCCGCTTTGAGGTTCGCTTCCATCTCGGTGATGTCGCGCTCGATCGCGGTCATGTTGACGGGGGAGATGCCGTAGCGTATCTGGACCCCCTCGTCCGCGAGGGCCTGCTTGACGTAGTCCAGCGCGGCGCGTCCCACGCCGATCGCCATCGCGGCCACCATCGGCCTGGTGGCGTCGAACGTCGCCATGACTCCCTTGAAGCCCTTCTCGCCGGCCTTTTTGGGATCGACGACCTCCGCGCTGCCTAGGATGTTGGCCTCGGGAATCCGGCAGTCCATGAAGGCCAGGGTGACCGTGTCCGAGCAGCGGATACCCAGTTTGTCCTCGACCTTGGCGATGGTCATGCCGGGTGTGCCGTGCTCGACGATGAACGGCTTGATGCCGGCGCGGCCGGCCTTGGGGTCTACCGTGGCCCAGACCACGACGAAGCCCTCGGAGTCCTCGAGTGCGCTCTTGCCGCTGGTGACGAAGATCTTCTCCCCGTTCAGGACCCACTCGTTGCCGTCTTTGACCGCGGTGGTCTTGAGGTTGGCGGTGTCGCTGCCCGCCTCGGGCTCGGTGATGGCCATCGCGCCCCATACCGGCTTGTCGCCGGAGAAACGGTCAAGGAACTGCTCTTTCTGTTCCGGGGTGCCGGTCGCCTGGACGGCGGCGCCGCCGAGGCCCTGGCCCGGGAAAGCGAGTGCGATGCCCGCGTCGCCCCAGAAGATCTCCTCGACCGTAACGGCGGTCGTGAGCTGGCGCTCGCTGCGCTTTTTCTCGTCGCCCTCTTCTTTCTTCCCGCTGCCGCTCATCGCGCCGCCGACTCCGCCCTTCATGAAGCCGTGCACCATATTGAGGAGGTCCGCAGGCTTCTCGTGCTCCTCCTCGTCGTATTTCCTGGCCTGCGGGCGGACAGCCTGCTCGGCGAACATCCGCAGCATCTTCTGCGTACCTTTAATCTTGGGGGAAAGCTCGAAATCTATAGCCACTCAGATCACCTCCTAGATCATTACCATGCCTTCGAGGGTGGAGAAGGCGCGCGCGTTCCGGAACCAAAGCTCCGGCATGTTGTCGCGCACGTACCCGTGTCCGCCCATCACCTGTACCGCCCCGTCGCAGACCTTCATGCACTTGTCGGCCGCGTAGTTCCTGGCGAGCGCGGCTTCCTTCGAGAACTCCTCGCCACGGTCGCACTTCCAGGCGGCTTCCCATATCAGCATTCTCATCGCGTCCACTTCCATGAACATCTCGGCGACCATGAACGCGATCGCCTGGCGCGACCCGATGGGCTCGCCGAACGCGATTCGGTCCCTGGCGTAGTCCCTGGAGTGCTCGGCCGCGCGCTTGGCGAGCCCCGTCGCCATCGCCGCCAGCCCGAGGCGGGCTCGCGAGAGCAGCTTCAGGTAGTCGATGCCTTCGCCGCCGCCGACCTTCGACTTCAGCGGGACCCGCACGTCCTTGAGCTCGACCTCGTAGGTCTTGAGCGCTTTGAGGCCCATGTTTTTTTCGGGCTCCCCGCCGATAACGAGGTTGTCCGCGGTCCTGGGCACGAGGAACGCCTGAACCCCGGAGAAACCGGCGCCGGGTTCGGTCGTCGCGAAGACGAGCAGGGTGCCGGAGTCCGCCGCGAGAGGTACGAAGCACTTCTTGCCCTTGATGACGTATTCGTCGCCGTCTCTCGTTGCCGTCGTTTCCAGGGCTGACGCGTCGAAGTTGAACCTCGGCTCGATGAGCGCGGCGCCGAACGCAAGGAACTCCTCCCCGCAGGCCGCCGGCAGCACCTGCTGCTTCTGGTCTTCCGTGCCCTCCAGCAGGACGGTATATGCCGCGACCGTGGGGGAGCAGATGTGCATGGCGGTCGAGAGGTCGCCGTGCGCGAGCTCCTCGTAGGCGATAACGCCGGTGAGCGCGGACGGGCCCTCGCCGAAGCCCCCGTACTCTTCGGGCACGCTCGAGGAGATTATCTCGAGCTCCCAGCCCGTCTTCACCAGGTCGGGCGAGACTTCACACGTCTCATCCATCTCCCTGGTGAGGGGCTCGATCTGGTCGGTAGCGAAGCCCGCGATGGTCTCCTTGACCATCGCCTGTTCTTCGCTGGGTTCGAACGACAGCATAGGCTACTCCTCCTTTCGCAGGGGTCGATCGCTCGGCCCCCTGAACGCCGCCTCCCGCATGAGCCGGCTTCTCAGCTTCCTCTTCATGACCTTCAGCGTCATGGTGAGCGGCATGTCGTCGATGATGCGCACCATGCGCGGCGCCTTGTAGCGCGCGACGTGCTCGCCGCACCAGTCGAGTATCTCCTGTTCGGTCGCCTCTTCTCCTTCCTTGAGCTGGACGAAGGCGACCGGTATCTCTCCCTTTGTGGGATGCGGCGCGCCGACGAGGGCGACCTCGAAGACTTTCGGGTTGCGCAGTATCTCCTCTTCGACCTCGCGCGAGAAGACCGAGTAACCCCCGACCTTCACCACGTCTTTCTCTCTGTCGACGAAGTGCAGGAAGCCGAGCCTGTCCCGGAAGCCCACGTCGCCGGTGTGGAACCACCCGTACCTGAACGCCTCGGCGGTCCTTTCCTCGTCGTTCCAGTACCCCTTCATGACGTTGGGACCCCTGACCACGAACTCGCCGACCCTGGTGCGGCCGAGCTTCCTGCCGTTTTCATCCATCACCTTCACCCGCACGCCGGGTACCGGTATGCCCACGGTTCCCCTGCGCCTGATGAACGAGTTGACGGAGATGATCGGGGAGGTCTCCACAAGCCCGTAGCCTTCGATGAAACGCCCGCCGAACGCCTCGAGCCGCTCGATTTGCTCCCGGGGCATGGCGTCGGCGCCGGATATCCAGTACCTGACGCTGGAGAGGTCGTACTTCTCGGGATGGCACTGGAGGATGAGGTTCCACATAGCGGGAACCCCGGTGACCACCGTGGCTTTGTGCTCCTGGATGTACTCGAGGGTCTTGACCGGGTCGAAGAAGCGCATCAGTACGCCCCCGCACCCGGAATAGAAGGCACCGATGATGCTGGTGGTGAAGCCGAAGATATGGGCGAGAGGCAGGCCGGTCACGCCTGTGTCGCGCTTGCCGATGCGCAGCATCCTCACCGAGAGGGTGGCCGTGGACATCAGGTTCCTGCTGCTGAGTACGGCGCCCTTGGGGAACCCCGTGGTGCCGGAGGTGTAGAAAATGGCGATGGGGGCGTTCCTGTCCAGGGAGACGGGCTCTACCTCGGCTTCGCTGAACCCCTCGGTCAGGTCGTCGATGGACATGAATTCCGGGGGGACGTCGCCCGCGTCGCCCGTCATCACCCAGTGTTCTATCCCGGGGACGTTGGACTTGTCGCGTATGTTCGTCTCGAAAAGGTCCGGCTCGGTCACCAGCACCTTCGCCCCGCAGTCGGCGATCGCGCCCCGCAGTTCGGTGGCCTTGAGCATGTAGTTGAAGGGGACGATGATTGCGCCGATCCTGGCGGCCGCGGTAAAAAACAGCCCGATCTCCGGGACGTTGGTGAGCACCAGGGCGATCCGGTCGCCGGGCTTCACCCCCAGGCGGTCGGCGAGGGCGGCGGCGACCGTCTTGCACGAGCGCAACGCCTGGTTGAAGGTGAGCACCCTGCTGGTGTGGTCGTAGCCAAGGTGCCTGTAGGTTACGTGCTCCTCGCGCACCGCGAGCGCTTTGTCGCCGAACCTGTCGGCGGCGCGATCGACGAGGTTAGCCACAGAAAGTGCGGTTCGTGCCAATTATTGCCCCCGTGCTCCTGGAAACAGCCGCTCTATTATATAACCCTCGTGTAAATTGAACAGGCATGACCCCCTCTCTGTCTCGCTCTGTTTTATATTGAAGGTGATTATAGCGGTGGTTATACTGCTGGCGATCCACCCCGCGAGATGTCCCCCCGTTCTGCTTGAAACGGCCCCCCGCCCCCCGATAGCTTCCCTGTTGGAATTGCGGTAAAGTTGAAACTTGGGACCGAGGCTCCTTTTTGCTTTGAATGCGGCTTCGCTCTTGCCGGTGCGGCACGGCGGGAAGAGGTAGCGGCGGCATGAACACGACCAGGCTGTGCGGGCGTAATCGTACTCCATGTACTTGTCCACGATCGACCGGAGGCCGGGCTTCCCGTGCGCTTTCCCGGCCGATCCGTCTCCTTGTCCTGGTCGCGTTGCTGGCCCCGATGCCGCCATTGGTCTCGCAACCCGCCGCGACGGGTGCCGGGTTCAAGTGGACGCAGAACAACTGGAGCGCGGGAGCGGGACACAGCAGTTGGAGCGCGAACCGCAACGGTAACTGGAAGGCGAAGAACGCCCAGAATCTCACCTGCGCCTCGGGCCACCTGACGCTTAAGAAGGGAATACAGTCCAACACCTGGAGGACCCCGGGGGACCTGGGCGTGCCCGGCTCCCGCGACGTGGTGTCCCTCGGCGGGAAGACCTGTCTGATGGGTTCGTTCATCTATTCCAACGTCAGGGACATCCACGGAACAGGCGCGGGCGACGTCTGGGCAGTCTCGAACCGGGTGACCGACAAGGCGAACCCCCTGGCCATCCACTGGAACGGCTCGTCGTGGAAGGAGTACCCGCTGTCTCTCGTGCTCAACGACGGCCATGAGTGGTGGGACACGGGCAACTGCGCGATAGGCGGCCTCTACTGCCCGGGCGGCGGCAACGTGTGGCTGGCCGGCAGCAGCAAGGACGGCGCCACCCTCCTGAAGTTCGACGGCAGGGAGTGGGAGAAAGAAAGGGCCTACAGCGGGAGCGGGTTCCGCGCGATCGAGGGAACCTCGAGTAACAACATCTGGGCATCGGGTCCTGCTGACTACGGGGACAACCTGCTGTTTCACTTCGACGGCGAGGACTGGGTCCGTTACTCGGGGGACCTCGGCGGCGTTCGCGGCTTCGAACTGCTGACCGTGCTGAGCTCCTGGGAGGCGTACGGATACGCCTCGGGCAGGCTCTACCGGTTCGACGGCGCCAGGTGGAGAGAGCTGGGCGATGGCGGTCCGGAGTTCACCGACGTGCTCGCGGCCTCGCCCGGCGTCGTCTGCGGCGTGAAGCACCTCGATCCCGTCATCTACCGCTTCCGGGAAGGGACCTGGCTACCCTGGTTCACGGGGGAGTGGCCCGAGGGCACGGTCGGCTACACCTCGCTCGAGCGGACCCCCGACGGCAGCGTGGCGGCGTGCGGCCAGGTCCGGGGAGGTCCGGCCGACTTCCAGACGATCATCACCAATTACGACGGATCGGTAGGAACGTCCCGCGTCTCCGGCGTGAGAACGGCGCTTCCGGTTTCGGCTTACCGCGACAACACGGGCTCCCTCTGGATAGGGGACGCGAACATGATCCTGGCATCGGACGATCTCCAGCAGTTGGGCGGCTCGGTCTACCGCTCGACGCCGTCGCGGTTCGATGCCATGTTCGACGCGGGGTGCGATCAGAACCAAGCCTGGGATCCGGCGAGCGGGGACCTCACTCCCCTGGCCAGGACTCCCGCGCCTAGCATGGGAAACGAATACGTCAAGGTGGACGACGGCACCGGCGAGCACATATACGCCGTGGGGCCGGCGAACGCGCCCGCCCCAGGTCTGTGGCCCGGCCCGGGCGGTCAACCCGGCCGGGCGTACCGCTACGACGAGGCCGGCGATACCTGGTCCATGAAGTCCAGCGCTTCCTGCTCGGTGTGGACGTGGCGCGGCGCCACCAACGTTGGGATAGCGGGCAGGCGCCTTTCGGTCGCGTCCGGCAGGGTCCACGCGATCTCCGGGACGCTGACCGGTTACGAAGACGCCCTCTCCCCGGGCAACTGGAGGGGACTTGAGACCTACCTGGACGTCACGGCCCTCGACATGAGTAACGCCTGGGCGCTGGGCAACTCCGGCTATATATGGCACTGGGACGGCGCGAAATGGTCCCCGGTGTTCCGGTGCGCTCAGACGGACGGCCGCTACGTGCCGGGCGGAATACACTCCGTCGCTCCAGACTGCGCCTGGGCCCTGTGGAACGCGCAACTCTACCGGTACGACGGGGTTTCCTGGAGACTTCGGCAGGATCTGACCCCCTATCTCGAGGGGGGAGTTCCGGTGTCGGCGTCCCTTTGCGCCCTGAGCCCCGAGTGCGCGTTCGTCCAGATAACCGACAGCAACCGGGACCTTCGCGTGTTCCGCGTTGGTGGAGGCTTGACGCAGAAGGTCGGCCAGACCATCCGTGGGGTCGCGAATCCGGGAATGCGCTCGCTCGCCGCCCCGGGGTTTGATGATCTGTGGCTCTCGGTGGGAAACGGCCTCTACCACTACAACGGGTCCGGCTGGGAGCCGCTGGAGGACGGCCCGCAAGACATCCGGCAGATCCGTTTCAGCTCTCCGGTCGAGGGCTACGCGGTGTCAAACGGTGGTGCCTACGGGTTTGACGGTGACGCCTGGAGCCGGCTGGACACCGGCGGCAGGCGGACCGACGACCTGTACTGCCCGGGTGCCGGCTCCTGCTACTTCCGTGACAGCGCGAACGGCGCCGTCTACAGGTATTCGACGGGCGCGTGGACGGACGTCTTTCCGGGGTTCTCCGCGGGCGAAAACAACTCGGGCGAGAAGGCGTTCGCGGCCCTCTCCGACGAGGGGATGATAGCCGTGGGCTCCCGCGAGAGCTCATCCACGTGGAACGGCTCGTTCTGGACTCAGAACCGGGGCCAGCGCGCGTATCACTACGCCTACGACGCGGCGTCCGATGCCTACGAGTACGACCTGCCGCCGGTTCCGTACCCCGAGTCGAACACCGGGGCCACCGTCTTCACCAAGACCGGATCCGACGGCCGGATCTACGCGGTAATCGCCGATCCGTACGATGAGAACCCTCACGTGGCGGCGTACGACCCCGAGAGCAGGACGTGGCGCCGCGAGAGCGGCCACGGCGGCGACCTGCCGGGAGCGCCCGCGGGCTTCGGGCGGCGGGCCGTGTACGGCCACATGGTCGAAAACCCCCAAGATCGGGACAACATCTACATACTGAGTGAGTACACCAATCTGGCGGACCGCAGGCTCTACACCTACAGCATGCGCACCCACACCTGGAAAGAGAGGAAGATCAGCGACGGCTTCTGCCGCGTCGGGGGCATGTCCTACATGGACGAGGCCGGGAACATCTTTACCTTCGGAGGGGCGGACCTGCGGTACGGGGACGTGAAAAGCGACATAAACGAGTGGCTCTCGACTCCCGTGTGCCACGGGGACGGGGCGATCGAATCGAGCGTGCTGGACCTTGGCAGGTCCGACTTGTACGTAAGGAAGGGGGACGCGCTCTTGAGCGCGAGTCTGCCGGGGGGAGCCGACAACGAGGTAGAGCTATGGGTCCGGACCGGGAACACCAACAACCCCTACGCGGACAACCCACAGAGGAATGGATGGACCAACTGGTCGAAGGTAACGTCCGGTTTCCCCAAATACGACTGCGACCGCTACGTTCAATACCGGCTGGCGCTCGTCACGAGGTCGCCGGACAAGGTCCCGGTGGTGAACGGCGTGACGTTCTCGTTCACCGCGCCCGCCGAGGTAAAGAGGTACTACCTGGCCGAAGGCTGCACCAGGGACGCGGACCGCAACGCGTTCGTCACCTACGTCCTCATCGTGAACCCCTCCGACAAGGGCGCCGAAGTGAAGTGCACGTACATGGTGAACGGCAAGCCGAAGGTCGAGAAGGAGCGCATCGTCGTTCCTTCTTCGTCGCGCCTGACGATCCGGGTCGATGACGTTCCGGGGCTGGAAAGCGAGGAAGTCTCCACGATGGTGGAGAGCGCGAACGGGGTGGACGTCGCGGTCGCCCGCGCCATGTACTTCACTCACTCGGGCAGGACGGGCTCCAGCGAATCCGTAGCAGCGGGCGAGCCCGCCACGAAGTGGCAGTTCGCCGAGGGCTCGACCAGGCTCGGCTTCGACACCTACCTTTGCCTGCAGAACCCCGGCGATACGGACGCGAAAGTGAAGATCGAATGCATGCGCGAAGACGGAAAGACCTCGGATGCGACCGTAGCCGTGCCGGCCGCCTCCCGCTTCACCGTCGACTGCGGCAATTGCTTCGGCCGGCAGATGCGTGGCGACGGGCAGGAGGCGCATCACTACGACTTCTCGTTGTTGGTCACGAGCGGCAAGCAGAATATAGTCGCCGAGCGCGCCATGTACTTCAGCTACGGAATGAAGCAGATAACGGGCGGCCACACCTCGATGGGCGTCAACAAAGCTCAGAGCACATGGTACGTGCCTGAGGGGACCTGCCGGATGGATTTCAACACCTACCTCTGCATCCAGAACCCGGAGAACAAAAACGTCGAAGTCGAGCTCACTTACATGAGGGTGAAAGGAGGCCCGGTGTCGAAGAAGCGGGCGATCGGTCCGACCTCGAGGCTCACGGTCAACTGCGGGGAAGACCTGGGGTGGGGCGACGACACCGAGCACGACTTCTCGGTGAGGGTATCCGGATCGGGGGGAGACCTGGTGGTCGAGCGCGCGACGTATTTCGATCACGACTTCGGCAGCGGCATAGTGGTCGCCGAGGGCACCAACTCTACCGGAGCCCTCAGCCCCGGGAATACGTGGTGCGTGCCCGAGGGCTGCCTTTACGTGGCCGACAAGTATCCCAACAAGCTGAACACCTACATCTTCGTACAGAACCCGAACGACAAGGTCGCCCGGTGCTTCGTCTCGTTTCTTAGTGAGGCGGGGAGCGAAATCAGAAAACCTTGTACAGTTCCGCCCCGCGCGCGCTTGACTCTCGACATGCGGAGCGACATCCCCGGGTTTGACGGTCAGGGCATCGCCGCCATAGTACAG
Organism: uncultured Acidimicrobiales bacterium; assembly: GCA_964512645.1. Lineage (GTDB taxonomy): Bacteria > Actinomycetota > Geothermincolia > Fen-727 > Anoxymicrobiaceae > CAZEJS01. Next base: position 2,416 of record CAZEJS010000022.1, on the reverse strand, counting down.
ACGGACGCAAAAGAAAAGACCCCCGTCATAGTCGAGCAGGCTACATACGGGTTCCACGGGGGAGGAAAAGCCGCCCACGCCTCCCTGGGCGCAGGGTCCGACTCCGGGGGCGTGCTGCGCAAATTGCACAAGCTGATGGGGATCGGAATAATGGGAAACCATTACTGGCGCTCGAACAGCCCTGCTGTCGACCTCTCCTATTTCAACGACAATCCCAAAACCGGCGCCGACGAGGGCCTGACAGATAAGAAGAACTTCAAGAACCCCCAGATCTACGTCTCTTACGACCGTTTCCTGGAAGGGACGAACAAGGAAAAGGCGATCGTGGGATACACAAGGCTGTTCAAGCAACTGCTCACTTGGGAACCCGACAGCATCTGCGTAACCTTCTGCGAAAGGGCGTTTGAGCCGCTTCAAGACTGGGGCGGCTGGACGATGCCCGAACTGCGGCCGGAGTATGTGGATCTGAAATTCGACAAGAACGAATATGGCAAGTGGAAAGATGACAGGTCACGGTACGCGACCGGCATGGACGTCGATGAATCAAAGGGCGGGACGGGGGAGTGGCGGGCGGGGATAAAGGCCTTCCTGGACGAGTTCGTTGTGAAGCGGGGCTACGGCAGGTGCATCAAGTACTACGAGGTCATGAACGAGCCCGGGTTCGACTACGAGTCCCAACTCGGCAAGCTTGCGAAGGATAGGGAGTACCGGCTCTGGGGCTATTGCAAGCGAGACTACCCCGAGTTGCTTCTGGAGGCGAACCAGGAGATCAAGAACGCCTACAACGCCTACAACAATGGAAGGAAAGAAGGCGACAAGACGCACCCCGTCGTGATGTCAGGCTCCCTGCTGAGCGGGGTCGCGGTCTCCGCTCCCAGGTACACCACGACCCAGCCGCCTCATGGAATACAGAACTGCTACAACTACTACGAGGAGTTGCTGAACAAGCCGGGCAAGGACCCGCTGAGCATTCTCAACAACTGCGACGCGATGAGCATTCACTTCTTCCAGGCGCCGTACGATCCCACGATGCTTGAGCCTCCAACCGGTTACCCACCCGATCCAAGGGATCCCCGCTACATAAGCCCGAGCGATCCCAACACCTGGGTGAGCGGTTACCGGCACCTCAAGGGGCTCCTTGACGCGAAGGACCCCAACAAGCCGCTGTTCGCATCGAGCGCGGGGTGGAAGTGGGGGGAGACGAAGGATCGAGAAGAGAAGATGCCATATCCTCCCACGATCGACATGGACCCCGCTCTTCACGCCCTCATGCTCAACTCCAAGGAGAGTGCATGCGGGATGGCAGGGCTGTTCACGAACACGGACTGCCGGGGGCTCTGGTACTTCAACGACGTGTCCATGGCGTATCGCGATAGAAACCCGGTCGACTACTACGGACTCGGCGTAACCTTTAGCGACAAAGCGCCCCTCAACGATTTCAAGAACAAGAAATACAACTGGGTCCACAGGGCCGGGGTCGTTCACAAGGGGCCGCCCATGGCGGTCGACAGCAGGCTCTGGAACTACTACCTGGAATGGCTGAAGATCACCGACGGCCTAAAATGAGAACGATCTATCGTACAGAGGAGATGCCCCTGATCCGCAGGCCGAATTCTGGAGGAAGGGTTGATCGAGATGAAAGGTAGCGAATTGAAGCAGAGACAGGTAGGGTCCACCGTCAGAACTCTCAGGGTCTGCGTGGCCTTCCTCCTGTCGGCAGCGATGGCGCTGTCCTTCGGTGCTGTGCCCGCTTCCGCCCAGACGGTGGTCAAGACCGTCAGAGTGGGAGACTTCCCCCTTGCCATCGGTGTCAACTTCAAGACAGGGAAGAAATACGTTGTCAATGGTGTGGACGACAGCGTATCGGTACTCGATGCAGACGACACCGTGATCAAAACGTTTGCGGTCGGCTGTTGCCCAAATGGCGTTGCCTTAAACGAGAAGCTGAACAGGATTTACGTGACCAACAGGGTGGACGGCACTGTGTCGGTCATAGACGGCAACGCGGACGGGGTCGTGAAAACCGTGGGGGTCGGAGAAAGACCGGAGGGAGTCGCGGCGAACCCCAGTTCACACAAGGTCTACGTGGCCAACTCGACGGACGACACCCTCTCGGTCATCAACGGCATGACGGACACGGTCTCAAAGACGATAGCGGTCGGGGACAATCCCTGGGGAGTCGCCGTGAACCCGAGGACGAACAGGGTGTACGCCGCGAACTACGACGGGAAGAGTATCTCGGTTATCGACGGTAAATCCGACTCGGTTGTCGAGACCGTAGCGTTGCCGGGGGCGTCCAATGTGTGTGTGAACCCCGAGACGAACCTGGTTTACGCCGCGGGCACGGCTGCCGAACGTGATGAGGGCATGGTCTGGGTGATCGACGGGGAGACCAATGCCGTGCGGTCCGCCATTG